>JAFGSB010000021.1 GCA_016934825.1 Candidatus Zhuqueibacterota bacterium | reverse complement strand
CCGATGGATTCCAGCAGCCTTCTGAAACCGCATATATAGCCGGCCGGTGAAGCGGCTTTGACTCTGTCATCAAACGCGGCAATGTACGCTGTCTGAGTTCCGCCGCCGGACAGACCTGTTACACCGATACGTTCAGGATCAACTTCTTTACGGGTCAATAAATAATCAATAGCTCTCATACCATCCCAGATCCAATACCTCGCAGATGAAAATCCGGACAGGAAGCATTGATTGGTGACATAAGAATGCTCCCGCGTCGAACTTTCTCCGTACAAACCGACCTGTTTTTTTTCCTCGTCCGTGTACTGGATCCTTTCACCCTGTCCCATCGGATCGATGGCAAATACTATAAAACCTTTTTTTACCAGATTATGTATGAGAATCTGGTATGGTTCCTTCCGGAATGATTCAATCGAATGACCGATCACATTCAGAATTGCGGGTCTTTTGCCTTTTATTCCATCCGGGATAAAAACACATCCCGTAACATAATAATCCGGCATGGACTCAAAGATGATCTTTTCGATCCTGTAACCCGGCTTTTGGATGACTCCCGTAACCCGCGGTTTCAGTGGTGTTTTTTCAGGAAAAGGCCCGACGATCTTAAAAAGTGTCTCTTTTACCTGCGTTTGTCGTTTCACCCAGTCGGCTTTTGTCTGCAACTGCGCTATTTCACTTTCCCGGATATCGAGATAACGGTACGCCTGCCGGTTGAGAAACAACGCGAGCATATTTTTTGCATTACTCCATTCTATCCATTGGTCCAACACATTTAAATTTTCCTCCTGCGAATATAAAAATTTAAAACTGCCGGACAGGATGATCAGAAAACATAAAACACTAATGAAACCATTCGTTTTAATTTTTATTAATGACTTCATGTTACCTCCAATAATATTACCGTACTCGTTCCAAATACTGTTCTTGTCTATTTCTTGCGGCCGCCTGTAATATGTTTAATTTGTATTTTGCCAGCCTTTAGGGACTTTATTCAGCAACATCAGAACCCATGTCGCTGTCAAAATTTTAATTATTTTCTAAATTTATCCATATACTTTTCCGCTCTCTTTATATAATCCGGATGGCTAATCAAACCAAATTCATCTACTATCTGTTGAATAAACAAATCCGGCGAACGGCTTTCTATTGTGACCCAGTCGTTATCATGGAAATAATTGACCTCGACTTTTCGGCCATACTTTTTTCTGATCTCCCTGATCTTTTCCACATGAAAATCAATCTCACAAAATATCTTTTCCAAATTTAAATACGCGAATGCCCAACCTTCATACCGGCCGCTTTTTGCTAACAATTCTCCTGTCATATCATAAACATAACAGGGATCAATCCGGGAGCATCCGACAACATAGTATTTGTACAGGCTCGCGTATGTTGCAAGCATTGTTCGCTGAGGATATGCTGAAGGCCAGAAAATGATTTCCGCGCCTTGATCTTTTAACATTTTCCATTGTTCAGGCCAGTTAATATCAAAGCAGATTTGTACACCTATCGTTCCGAAATCCGTTTTAAATACGGGGGGTTTTAATTCGCCAGGTGTAACTCCATTATCACATTCTCCCTCTGTTGGACGGATCTTGTCGTACATGCCGGCAATTTGTCCCTTTCTGTCTAAAAGAACGGCTGTATTGTATATCCGGCCATTTCTCTTTGTATAGAGTGTACAAATAATGTAACAATTGTGTTTGCCTGCATAATTAGAAAATGCGTTAATAATTGGTCCGGAAAGCGGCTCCGCTCCACTTTTAGAAGTATTTGCAAAAGCCTCGGGAATACAGATAATATCCGGTTTATATGACGACGTTGATTCCAAACGATCAAGAATAAATTTCACGTTATCTCTTTTTATATCAAACTTTTGATTTGACACGGTTTGAACAAGTATCTCCCTGGGCGAACAAATCCCCTCCGATGGATACGAATTATTCAAGTTCCCAGGCCCTGCTGCCGATGCAATACCGGCACCAATGAGTCCTGTGCCGATTGCCGTATTTCTGACAAATTTTCGTCTCGAAATTGAACTTTTGTTTTCGTTCATAGGATACTCCTTTTTGAACGTTGACCTGCCTGATCAATAACATTGTATAGACCAATACCAGCCCATCAGTTATTTACCGATATAAATAAATGTCAGACACAACATATCTGTTAGTTAAATATCTCCGGCCAATTAATGGTTAAGTTCCCGCATTCAAAGCGTCCATAGCAATAAAAAACATACCCGGGTTTATTTTTTTATTCCCGGGTATTACTTTACGATATATAACTAAAATCACAAGAACAAATAAAAGCGTAAAAAATCAGGATTTTTTCATTTTACGTGTTACCGGATCAATTCCCAAAATTTCCGCAATCGTCAGTCCCCACATTTTTTTTCGGACATTATCCGGCACATTGTTGGCGTCCAGCATATTTTGAAAGCGCTGGATATTCGCTTCCAGACCGGTTGGTTTTTCGTCCGTACCGAAAACGATATGCTCCCAGGCGCCCGGACCGCCCTTTAACGTATGCGGATTATTTTCCGACTCATCATCGGCCCACCATAAAATTTCGCTCATTCTCTCCAGGCGTCCCAGTTTGATAAACTTGAGCAAAGTCGATCCCGTTACATCAAAAAACAGAGTGGGGTTCCATCGCGCCGCCTCGGCGGCTTCCTCGTACCACGGATTTCCGAGATGCGCACCCTGAACCGTAATTCTTGGGAACTGACGGCAAATGGTATCCAGGTACATCGGCCGCATCCGCGATGACGAGCCCCATTGCGGTTCATCCATTATTTTATGGCTCGAAATTCCGGTATGAAATATCATATGCAGGCCGTATTCCTCACATAGCCGGTAATTTTGAAAATAGGACGGATCATCATAATTCTTTTGCGGACTGTGAAATTTCATGCCGACAAAACCATTCTTTTTAAACTCCTCTATCTCCCGGACAGAGTTGCGATCATCGAGGTTGACGCGTCCATAACCGATAAACAAGTCCGGATATTGCTTTATGGCATCGATCATCAGTTCCATGTCCTGCCTCCATGTCAGGACGCAGGCCATGGCTTTATTGGGCCGGTAAATTCTGACCATATCTTCAACCCACTCCTCAGAACCTCCGCAATGGATATGGGAATCGATAATAAAAGCCGGTTTTTTAAATTCACTTTTTGTTTCCCCGGGATCGGCTTTGCCTGTTTTAACTGCCAGACCGACGGTAGAAGCGGCGACGGCTATTTTGGCGGTCTGGCTGAAAAAATCTCTCCTGGCTAAATTACTTTTATTTTTCATAACAATACATCCTTTGCAAGATGAAAAAAATCACATTATTTTGCCGGCGGCTGATCGACAATTTCCTCACGCTGACGGTCCCAGTAAAGCTTCTTACCGGTTCGATAAGCCAGGGTTGCCATTGTCGAGCCGATTGAATGCCAGAATCCGGTATGAATATGTCCATTTGTATTCAGGTTTCTTTCCCGTATGCAATCAACCCAGTTATCCATGTGGTATTTGCTGTCGTCGCTCAGTGACGGGGGCGGCAATTCATCGTTGCCCGGAATTGTCACTGGTTCCGCTTTGCCGCTCCTGATGGCCTCGGCAAATCCTTCATGATATCGAAATCTGCCCTGTTTCCGCTCAGGGATGAAAAACCAGCGGGGAGAACCTTCACCGCCATCTGAAAACAATGTTCCCTCTTTTCCGCGAATTGATGTGTAATCACCGAACAGATTACCGTACGTTGAGGTATAGGAATATAACAGATTATGATCCTCATAGGTTGCAAGGGCCTGAAACGTATCCGGATTTTGACGAATGTCCGGCCAGGAAAAAATACCGCCGTTGGCAACCATGGTGTCTGGTATGGCCGTATCCGTGTAAAAATGCACGAGACCAATACCGTGGCTCATCCATTGGCTGGTTATACCGCCGGAAAAATCTCTGAAAATACGGAATTCAAAGTACATCCACGGATTGAACGGACGATAGGGTTTACCCAGCAGCCATCGGTTCCAGTCGGTGTCCTGCTCACGAATTGCGGCAACATCTGGATCGTTCGGTTCATGCCAGCGGTGATTATTATCATTCCAGCATTGTTCTATTTTTGAAATCTCTCCCAATTTCCCGGACCGTATGATCTCCCTGACTTTCAACTGATAGGGATCGCTGACCCACTGCGAACCCATTTGTACGACCTGCTTGGAATTGAGAACAGCGTTCCGTGCTACCTTGGCCTCCTCAACATCTTGGGCCATCGGTTTTTCACAGTAACAATCCTTACCGGCTTTGACAACCTCGGCCAGTATATATCCGTGTTGATGATCTCCGGTCGCGATCATTACGGCATCCAGTTCGGGCATTGTAAGCATATCTTCCGAATATTTAAATTGTTTTACATCATTGCCAAACTTTTCCTTGCAGTCGGCCGCGGCCTTTTCCCGGTTCAGTTTCCAGATATCACAAACTGCAACAACACCCAGGTTCTTTTCTTTGGCGGACATTTCAACCATCCTGCGATGACCCTGGCTGCGGCTGCCACATCCCAAAAAACCAATATTGATGCGATCATTTGCACCTTTTATTCTCGAATAGGATTTCGCATTCATTGCTGATACTTTGTCCGTTTTGGATGTTAATCCGGCAGCCGATGCGGCAACAACAAATTTAGCGGTATGATTTAAAAAATCTCTTCTATCGACATTTTTTTTATCGTCCATAACAGAATCTCCTTGTGTTGATAAAAAATAATTGTTTATACAAAAAAATCACAGGTTCTTCTTTAATCATAACAATCCCGAAAATAATTTAAAAATAAAATTTTATAATATCATCCGGTTAAATCATTTCGTTGATTACTTTTCTCCTTCCTCGGTTTTTAATTTTATATGGAAACCCGGGTACACAAATTATTTACCATTTCCAGTTTAAAGGGAAATTTACCAAATCCGCAATTTTGATCCGTTTGCCTGTTTGAATGGATTTTCTTGCCGCAATTCCGATCAGGCTGGACATGACTCCT
>JAFGSB010000020.1 GCA_016934825.1 Candidatus Zhuqueibacterota bacterium | reverse complement strand
CCGATGGATTCCAGCAGCCTTCTGAAACCGCATATATAGCCGGCCGGTGAAGCGGCTTTGACTCTGTCATCAAACGCGGCAATGTACACGGTCTGTGTTCCGCCGCCGGACAGGCCGGTTAGTCCGATCCGTTCCGGGTCAACTTCTTTGCGGGTCAATAAATAATCAATAGCTCTTATACCGTCCCAGGTCCAATATTTCGCAGTTGAAGAACCGGACAGGAAGCATTGATTGGTGACATAAGAGTGCTCCCTTGTCGAACTTTGTCCATATAACCCAACCTGTTTCTTCTCCTCGTCCGTGTATTGAGTCCTCTCACCCTGCCCCATCGGATCGATGGCAAATACTATAAAACCTTTTTTAACAAGATTATGAATGAGTATCTGATAAGGTTCCTTCCTGAACGATTCAATCGAATGGCCTATGACATTAAGAATCGCGGGGCGTTTACCTTTTATTCCGTCCGGGATAAAAACACATCCCGTAACATAATATTCCGGCATGGATTCAAAGATGATCTTTTCGATCCTGTAACCCTGCTTTTGGATGATACCCGTTACCCGCGGTTTGAGCGGCGTTTTTTCAGGAAAGGGCCCGACAATCTTAAAAAGTGTCTCTTTGACGTGCTTTTGCCGTTTCACCCAGTCGGCTTTTGTCCGCAGCTGCGCTATTTCACTTTCCCGGATATCGAGATAACAGTACGCCTGCCGGTTGAGAAACAGCGTGAGCATATTTTCAGCGTTACTCCATTCGATCCAGCGGTCCAGGACTTTTAAATTTTCTTCCTGAGCGAATAAAAAATTAAAGCTGCTGAATATGATTATCAGAAAACCTGAAACACAAATGAAAACATTTGTTTTAATATTTAATAACAACTTCATATTTCCTCCAAAAATCTGATGATCTTTCATGTTAACCACCATTTTTATTAAAATTTCAAACAACCAAAGCCAAATCATTATTAACGGGTTGTAAAACTCCAGCCCTTACTGTACCCACCCCAATTGCCGTTTTTATCTTTTGCTTTTACACGCCAGTAATATGTTTGATCCGGATTCAGCCAGCCTTTGGGGACCTGCCATTCGGCCGCACCGGAACCGGCGTCCCGGTCAAAATTGGCGCTTAGGGGCCATTTAAAATCCGGCCGGGCGCTCAACTGGATGTGATAATCAATTATTTTATCATTTTTGTCAATGTCCCTTGCTTCCTCCCATCTCAGCAGGGGCGTCAATGAATCAATGACCTCCTTATCAGCCGGGTACAACGGTTTTACCGGGGCGTCTGGATAATGATTATCGTCTCTCCGGTACCACCTGTGGGTTATTTTCACCTTTCCCCGGCCTTCTGTTTGGTCGGTGTATGATACTTTATTCAACCCGAGCGACAATGCGGGAATGGATAACGGATTGACCTGAAAATCCGTTGTCAATGTAAAATTGTCAATTCCGGCCTGCGTATTGTCACCCGGTTCCTGGGGCCTGTCAAAACCGGCACCAGCCGCGGCGAAATTCATTTTTACATAATATTCATATTTTGGTTCCTTACCGACCGGAGAAATAAGTCCATCCAAAACCTGATTATGATTTATCCATCCGGTGGTAGGTGCGGTCCATACAGGTATCCATTGTTTTCCGTCAAATGAGAGTTCTATCTGGCAAAAATCACCGTATTTATCATTCCGGTAGAAATTTCCCGTTAAGCATCCGCCAACGATCACATAAGGGCATTTTACTTTATAAATAATATTTGCTTCATAACTTCTCCAGGTGTCTTCCGTGATACAGGAATCAACATGAATATTCGGCCTTTTGCCGTCGTCCGCAACAGACTTTATATTGGTTTCGGATTCAATATGCTTACGGTAAGAATTATCGGTCAGGTCCGGTTTATACACAATTTTTCCATTGGCATAGACAAGCGGCTCCGTGAAAAGATACTTGTTGTAAAACTTGCCGACATTGTCCCATCTGAGAATAATTTTTTCACCCGGCCGCAATGTTAGATCCATTTCATACAGATCTCCCGGTTCTACTTCTTCCACCTCGTTATTTTCCGTTGTGGTATAAAAGTTTATAACCGTCTTCATACCATCAGACCATGCGCCTGTTGATGTGCGTCTTGGGTGCGCCTGTTTCCATCCGGCCAGACCCGGGTGATATGTCCTTTCGACCAGCCATGGATCTTTAACAAGATCATCCATACCGGCGATAGTTTTATTATCTTTATTTAAATAAAATACTCCCGCGTCCGAATCAAATAAATGCCATTCGCCGTCATAAAATATTTCCGATACGATATGGCCGTACAAACCCCACAATCTTGCATCCAGACCCGCCTTTTTAGCAAGGGTGGATGTAATTCGCGCGGCCATGCCGCAATACATATGGCCAAAGATATTCAAACCGATCACCGGATCGGAAACATAATCTTTTCCGCTGGGCTTTCCCGGGGGTTGGAAATGATAACGGTTGTTATGCACAAACTGAGAAATTGCAATCGCTTTTTCCCGATCTGTGGCGGCATCGCGGACTATTTCATTTGCCATCGCCTCGCAGGTATACCAGTTCCATTTGTCGTTTATCGTTATACGCGGATTAATAATATCCACATCGCCGCAATTTTCAATAACCAGTTCGTCGTTTAGGGGATTCAAGGTCCCGTCCGTATTTATTTCATAGACCAGTTCATTTTTACCCTCGATGACCTGTTCATGGCTTTTTAACGCGTACGGCTTGCTGTTGTATTGATACGGCTTTTTATCAAGATATCCTTCCATGTACGGCTTGTAAGTATCCTGCCCAAAACATAAAACTGTTTCACCAAGGATGATTAAAAAAAACAGAAAAGAGAATTCGATTTTATTTTCGAAATTAAAAATTCTGTATAAATTTAATTTCATATACAAATACTCCTTTTTTTAGGTCGCCGGATTATATTCCTTTTCACAGAATATGTAATATCATCGAAGCAATAACATATTCTTTGATAAAAAAAGATCATCAGTAATTAACCGATAATAATAAGCACCTGACGCCGCATATTGTTTATTTTTATCCATGCCGTCCCATTGTATAGCATGTGAGCCCGCACCAAAAAATCGATCCGCAAGAGTGATGATTAATTGTCCATACACATTATATATTTCCAGTTTAACTCGTGATCGTTTGGGGATATCAAACTGAATCATTGTCGTCGGATTGAAGGGATTGGGATAGTTCTGGTACATTATTGACGTTGGGGTTTTGTGTATTTCCTGTTGCACCCTTGTAGTTCCGCAATATTCATAAGCGCCAATATCCCAGACAGCATTGAATGGACGTTCATTACCATCGAGATCAACTGACAAATCAACACCATAGCTATAATAGATTGATTGATATACATCCTTTGTCATTCCGGCATCAATAGCGGGACTTTCAGACTTTAAATGGAAATTGCTTTCTGCAGCGTCAACAAACAGTGGGTCTTTACCGGCAACCATATCTGTATCCTGGTCGAGTCCTGTATTTTCCCTGCCATTGTTATAATAAAGATTATAATCTGCTGATATTTTATTTACATTCGGTCCAGATTGACGCACCTCAATCCCGCCATACCCATTTCCAACAAAAATATTATTGATAATTTGGGATTTTACAACCGATGGTTCCTGGGAAATGTCTACACCGCGAAACGCCACCCCTTCTTCTCCATTATTGTAAATGACACTGTCAAACAACCGCAATTGGGCGCCTTTTGAAATTTTAATACCGGCTTCACCGGCATTATATATAAGCGAATTTACAATTGTTGTTATTTTGGGGGCATACCCATCCTGGTCCCGCCTCCATAATTTAACATTGCATGCGGTGTGGCCAAAACTTTTACAATTTTTCATGATTCCATTTGCATTTAAATCAAAACCATCTTCCGAGTTTTCTTGAGCAGTACAATCAATAAATTGTATATTTTCGCCGCCATAGGTATGAAATCCATCTCCATCACCGGACGCTCCTTTTCCATCACTATTATAACTCGATTCAACCCGTTCAAATAAACAGTTAACACCGCCCCGCAAAGAAATCCCGGCTTCCCAGCAATGATGCACATAACAGTCCCGCATTACCAGTTCTTCAATATTGCGCAGTCGAAGGCCTGTCTCATAGGTATTCGAAAACTCGCAGTTTTCAAACAACAAATGGGTTGTTTTCGAATACCCTTCCGTTGCTTTTTTAAACTCTTTAAAAGTCAGACCGTGAAACTGGTGATATGATGCATGTTCCAGCTCTATACCGACACCTGTTCCATTTCCTTTAATAATAACAGAGTGTCCGGGATATGTTTTGATAATTATGTCATTTCCTGCAGAGCCGTTACGAACTGTTGTTATACCATTTCCGGAAACAATATATACCGCATGGTCAGAATCGGGCTCCGGGCTTCCTTTGATCAGAACAGTGTCTCCGGGCTGCGCCTTTTCAACTCCACATTGAATCGTAGCAAAAGGCAATTCTGCAGTTCCGGGATTGGCATCATCCGCAGAAGAATGGTTGCGATCAACATAATACTCGGCAGCAAACCCTGAAAATTGTAGAACAGTAAAAATAAAAAATATTAATTGTTTCAACATTCTTCCTCAAATTACTAAAAGTTCGGTTCTGCAAAAATATTAATTCTCTGCCGTTAAATTCTAAATTTATCGATGTACTTTTCCGCTCTCTTTATATAATCCGGATGACTTGTCAGGCCAAATTCATCTATTATTTGTTGGATTTTCAGGTCGGGGGACTTGCTTTCAATTGTTACCCAATCATTATCGTGATAATAAACGACTTTAACTTTTCGTCCGTACTTTTTTCTGATCTCCCGGACCTTTTTTACATGAAAATCTATTTCACAAAATATTTTTTCCAGATTCAAATCCGCAAACGCCCAGCCTTCATACCTTCCGCTTTTGGCTATCAACTCCCCAGACATATCATAAACATAGCACGGGTCTATACGGGAGCAACCGACGACATAGTATTTGTACAGGCTCGCGTAGGTCGCAAGCATAGTTCTCTGCGGGTATGTAGCCGACCAAAAAACGATTTCCGCGCCCTGGTCCTTTAACATTTTCCATTGGTCTGGCCAGTTAATATCAAAGCAGATTTGTATACCGATCGTTCCGAAATCCGTTTTGAATACGGGTGGTTTTAACGCGCCGGGTGTCACTCCCTCGTCACACTCGCCCTCCGTTGGACGGATTTTGTCGTAAATACCGGCAATTTGTCCCTTTCTGTCGATGAGAACAGCAGAATTATAAACCCTGCCATTTCTCTTTGTATATTGAGTGCACATAATGTAGCAATTGTGCTTTCGGGCATAGGCGGAAAACGCTTCGGTGATCGGACCAGGCACCGGTTCAACGCCGCTTTGCACGGTATTCGCAAATGCCTCCGGCAGGCAGATGATATCCGGTTTATATGAGGATGTGTTTTCCAGTCGCTCCAGTAAAACTTTTACATTATCTTTTTTAATATCAAAAGCCTGATTTGACAAGGTTTGAACGAGTATCTCTCTGGGTGAATTACACCCTTCCATAGAACCGGAATTATTCAAGGGGGAAGAATGTACTGACTGTGAAATACCGGCGCTTAACAGACCTGTGCCGATGGCCGTATTTCTGACAAATTTTCTTCTCGAAATTGAGTTTTTATTATCGTTCATAGGATTCTCCTGTTTTAATATGATTCTAACGGATTAATAACATTTTTTTGATCATAACATGCTCATCCGCAGTTACCCTGCATATATATAGCCCTGATACAACATGCCGGTTTTTTTGATCTTTTCCGTTCCAGTCAAATGTGTATATTCCCACTCCCAAAAGTCTGTCCGTTAGTGTGATTACATTCTGACCTCTGATATTCAATATTTCCAGTTTGATTCGCGATGGTTTTGAAATATCACATTGAATTTGTGTCGTCGCATTAAACGGATTGGGATAATTTTGCCGTAAAATAAAATTCTGATTTACCTGATCGTGATAAATATCCCGGTTAGAGTTTTCCGGTACAAGAACGGAGCTATCGCAATGTTCATACGCGCCCAGATCTTGAGCGCTTTTTCTTAATTTATATTCTCCCCGCCGCATATAATCCAGATCAAATTCATATTGAGGCGCGGCGCATAAAGCCGGATTAGCCAAACCATTAACCTGTGCGTTCCCGGTTAATCCAAAGTCGTTATTTGCAGCATCCCGGAAACCGGGATTTATCCCGAAAATCGAATTGAACATGAATGAGCTGTCAGACGAATAATCATACCCTTCCGGCCACCAATTGTTGTCAAATAAAACTATTGCCGATTGTGCACTGTTTCCATCAAAACGGGCCGGATCATGTTTTTTAAAAAAAATATTGTTGACCATATACACTTCATGTCCTGCGAGGCCGCTATCCGTAAAACGTATAACCGATCCGTTATTACCATTACCGATAAAGGTATTGTAAAAAAGTAAAAGTTTCATATACACTCCCGAATGAGAAGGGGAGTTGTACAATGTAAAAGCTTTTGTGTTATTGATCTGGTTTGGACTTTCTTTAATAATACAGCCCGAAATAGTAAGTGTTTGATATAGCGGCTGTCCACTCACCCATTCATTGCCATCCACCATAATATCGGCGGTATATGATCGGGCATATTCAATAAGACAACTTTTTACCAGCATGTACCGTGAGCGGGAGTGGATATTCTGTCCTTCCAGCGGATCATGAATATAACAATAACAAAAGGTAAACGTTCCGCCATGCGTATAAATATTGTGCGCCGCGTCTCCCGTCTGACCGTTTGTTTTGCCATTATATCTGAACTCGCAGAATTCATATAAAATATTTTCGCCGGTTCCCTGAACGCCGTTGTCATTGTATTCAAAAAGGCAATTTTGCACCGTAATATTTTGTGCACCTACCGAGCGAATTCCTGAGGCATCGGCGGAATTGGCTGCCTGATGCGCCCCGCGGAACACAATATCTGATATTTTATAAAAAGATCCGTCTATATGAAAAATTGCCCGGTTATTTGACCAGCTTCCCGGCCAGTCTCCACACCAGTCGCCGCCGAGATCAAAAACAGGAGGATTGTCGGGATCCAACGCGCGTATAATGATGGGTTCCGATTCTGTTCCGTGATTTGACAGCCGAACCCGGAACCGGTAGGTCCCGGGGGCAATTTCAACGATATCGCCTGCTCCGGCGTTTTCAATTTTTGTAAAATCATCTCCCGGTTGAACAAAAATAATGTTACCCGAACGACGATACAACCTGTCGTTCACTCCGGCATCAATATGAGTATTATCAATGGTTTGAGCAGAGTAATTGTCGTGATATAAATCCGCAATTATTTCCACTATCCCGGATTCCGGGGCCGATTTTCCCGGGACGGGTGCGTTTGTTTGACAGTATCCGGTTTCTCCAAAAACCAAAATATAAAACATGATATAAAAACAAAAAAGCCAAAACTGCATTCTATGTCGGAGGTATAAGAGTAATTTCATTTTGATTTTTCTTTTAATAAAATATTATTCAACCACATAAATGCTTCTTCCTGCATTTCTTTATTGAATACATGTTCGACGTCCCATATTTTTGTTACCAGGCTGGAATCAGCATTCCGGGATGTCCACACTTTATGCATCTTTTTATATGCTTCCTTGACGGAAGGGACCGGAAAAAGTTCGTCACGCAATCCATTGAAAAACAACATGGGTTTTGGACAGGCAATACTGGCGATGTCAGGATAATCGAGATAATTGAAAATTCCCGGATGGGTCATCGTGTACGCGGAATTGCCGCGTACCTGGTTTTGACCCGGCACCATTAAATCTTTAACGGTTGCCATCCAGCAGACCGCTACACCGGCTTTAATATGATCCGATAGAGCGGCAACCTGCCAGGTGCGAAAAGAGCCCATCGACAAACCCATCGCGGCTATTCTTGAGGAATCGACTTGAGGGCGCGTTGCCAGAAATTCCGCGGCCCGCAGGTCCTCATAGGCTATCAGTCCGGCCAGTGATGAACCCAAATGCAATAAATTACTTGAAATGGCCTGTTGACCGGCGTATTGCCCGCCGCCCCGATCCGACCAATTCAGCGCGTCCGTAGCAAAACAAACATACCCGGCTTTGGCCAGTTCGTCTCCAAGGTACCGCCCGCCATAACATTCGGCCACCCATTCCCGGGAAGACTGCAAACGTTCCTGACTTTCATCAAAAGGACGGATTACTTTTTCCTTACCGATATCAAAACGGGCGCCGTGATCATGTAAAAGCAGTACGGCGGGAAACGGGCCCGTTCCTTTGGGAATGAGCATATACCCCAAAATTCTGCTGTCACTGGTAATATTCAAAACCACCCGCCGGGCAACGTAACTGCCCCGGTCTTCCTCGCCAATGACCACAGGATGAAACGGCGCCTCCGGCGGGTCATAAATTAAACAATCCAAAACCTTCCGGCGTGCAGTTATTTTCCACTCTTCAAAGTTATCATAATTCCCTGAAAGCCAGGACAATGGAAAATTCTGCCGCGCTTTCAGTTTCTCATAGAATACGGGGAGGTTGTCTTTTATACCTGTTTTTTGATATTCATTACTTATATTTGCGGGAGGGGTAAGGCCCGACTCATCGATACGCTTTTTACCCTCACAAACACTGATACCGATTATTAATATGATTAAAAGTGTAAATCTTGTATGCATTTTCAGTTTTTCCCGGATACCGATATAGAGAATTTTATCAGTTAATATTCAAAAATGATCCGGATTGTGGTGATATTTTTCCGCCAAATGTCACTTTTGAATAATGATTATCATTGCTGACTTGGCTGTATTTTTATATTTACCAGTTGATTAGACTCATATTTTAACCAGACAACAAGATCCGAGCCTTCCAAAGCAGGAACGTATCCTAAGCGGAACTGGCTGTCTCGAACTAATTTTCTTCCATTTATTGATAAAACAAGATCTGAAAATCTGCAATTTTTAAGAATCAATGCCGGATTTACTAACGGGGAATCCATAGTCGCCTTGATTTCAATTTCCAATCCATTTGAAATTTCCGCCCCGTTAACATCTATCAGGTATGCACGTGAAGACGGATCATATCCTTTTTCTTCTATCCCGTTACTTTTTACGCAAAGCGCCGGTGGATTTGACCATGAAGCAGCCAGGGGAATCAGTTGTTCCGGTTTTTTATTAGTTAATCCGTTTAACATGAGTTTTGTTTGTGTTTTTTCTGTTATTTTATAAGCATCCCAGTGACAATTTGAGAGCGAGGTATGGGAGGCACAATCCGATTCCAGAGCAAATCTTCCATCAGAACCTTTTTGAGAAGCAGGCCAGTGGTTCCACCATGGAAACATGCTGACATCCGGCCTGAGTTCATTATTACTGAAAATTTCACAGACCGGATTGCTTTGGGAAGAGACAATAAAAAAGGGTTTATATTCCGATTTTGTATTAATTAATTGAATATTCGGATTTTCCAGCACATGAACCAACCCCATATCGCCGGCTTCTTTTGGTATGCCGTTTGCCCAGGAAAAGGTACAGGTTTCACCTTTCATATTTGCTAATGTGAGGGCTTCCGGTTCAAGAACATCTTCCGGGCGCTGTCCCGGACTCATAACAATTATCGATTCATGCCATTCATGGGCCGACTGCGGCTGAATACTGTGCAGGGTCATTTCTCTGACTGCAACTCCATCGGGATAAATTGTAAAAATTTCATCGACCCATTCTCCGAATCCGGTGAGCGTATCTTTTCTGGCGATGCCATACCAATTATCAATTAACGCATAACGCCAATGCACAACTACACGAGCTTTATTATTCTCAATAATCCTGACATGTGAGAACTCGCATCTTTTGTCAGACATTGGCTCATGTCCACCTGTCTTGCTCCAGGTTTCCGCGAACTCGTTATTATACCAAATGCCATTCTCCGTAATCCAATGTGGAACATAGCCGGTTCCCCGCCAAAAAACAAAGCGGCCGTCAAACTCATCAAACCTGACAACAACATCTGCATAATCACCCACGGGCCATAAGGCATCCCAAGCAGGATAATATTTTAGAGTTGTATATACGGCGCTAAATTCTCCCCCGGCTGGTCCTGCAGGCAAGGTTCTGATTGCAAGTTGCGGATCAGATTTCGGTAAACATTTAAGATAATATGCCTTTATTTCCGATGCAGATACGGCTTTATCATATATTCTTATTTCATCCAATATACCATCAAAAAAAGTGTATACCGGCGCGGTCCCTTTTGGACGAATTGTACCTTCGGGTCTCTCTTTCACACTATGTTTTCCTATGAACAGTTCGGCATTATTTGCAGGCTTGAAGGGCTTTCCAACTTTGAGATTGGAAACAGGGTCCCCATTCAAATATAGGGTAATTCCATTTGTCGGAGAATATACGCCGGCTATATGCACCCATTTACGAAGCCGGATTTTCTTATCCGATACAATTTCCACCCATTTATCTTCAGTTCTTATCCTGAACCCCGGTCGTCCGTATGCATCAATTCCGATGAAAAATCCATTATCAGAATTGCTGTTGTGATCGATTATGGGACACCAGTTTGTCGGATACGCGCCCAACGCAACCCAGGCATCTACACTAAATTCATTTAAAAGTTTTGGAACGAATTCGCTCCTTCTTTGAATAAAACTGGTATTACCGTCTAAAAGGATGGCATTCCCCTGAACTCCGGGAACGAGTTTAAAAAAAGTGCCAAATACACGATCCTTACTACCGGAGACATTATTTATGACAGAATATATCCGTTCAATTTCGGGCGTGGGCCGACCCTTGCGTGTTAATGGATTTATATTTTCCTTTTTTCCCAAACTATCAAATTTCCACCATACGACAAGTCCGTCATCTTTGGAGTAAGAGAGATTGGACAGCGTTATTGCGATGATGAATAATAGTTTAAAAATGTTATTTATTCTTAACACAGCCTCTTTCCGATATTATCATAATGATATCGTGTAGTAAATCTCTTAAATCAATTACGGCATCGGTCGTAATATAATGCGCAAAAGTATTAAGATTTACCCAAAACGAACGCCATCGATGCCGACGTTAGCTAAATTTCTTCCGGATTTACAATTTTTTATCTTTTAAAAGTATAACCGCCCGATGTGAAGGCACATCGATCTTTTTAGTCAATGAAATGCCGGAACGTTTCTTATTCAGGTTTTCAGCCGATAATTGCCGGCATTTCCCGCGAAGATTAATACCTTTAGCATCATTGGATGTTGGATTAACATAAACGTAACCATTAGCAAATTCACGATAGTATATGTTATTTCCATCATGGAGGTTCACCTGGTACGGGCCGGCCGGCTTACCCAGGTCAATTGAGCTATATTCGTTAAACCACCAGTCTTTTTTTCCATAACGGGACTTGCCGGAAAAAAAGAAGTAATCGTTGCCATCGTTCCCGAGAAGATATGATCCCAACGCGTACCAAAGAGCCTGGCGGAAAGTGAACGGTTTGCCCCAATTGTCAATTCCGCTTTCACCAGGATCAATCTTGACGTGAGCAAAATATGCCTGGCTTGATTTTTTGAGTCTGCTCATAAAGTCCAAAGAGCTTCTCCACTGATCTTCACGTTCAAAAGTCGCATCGGCTTTTCCCCACGAATGAACAAAAGCGCCCTCCTCTCCAACCACGTCAGGCGGATTCTCCAGACCGTCTAAAGTCATTAACATTACACATCCCTTTTCTGAATGTGTGCCGCCGGCGTTAATCCAGATTTTTGTATTATTTTCATGCATCTTTTTTGTGATTTTATCAACAAAACTATTGGCCGCATTCTTCCATTTCTCAGGAGTATCATATTTTATCGGATCATCACTATTAAAAGTATTCACCGGTCCTACGTTGTCAATATGAAGGCCGTCTGCCCGGAATGGACCATTTACTACATCGGTCAGAATTGCCTCGACCCAGTAATCCTGGTAGGAAGGATTACCGATATCCATAAGATATCTTTCTTTATAGCCAGTATTCCTGTAAGCCCAACAACGGTTTCCGTTTTTATCAAGCAGAAAAAATTCGGGATGATCATCATTGAGGTTACCCATTGAATGTCCGCGCGGATTGGAGTAACGGGCAATACCTTTACAAAACCTGATATCTTCAAAATCATGTTTTCTATAAATAGTAGGGCCTTCGACTTGAATAAAAATTTCGCAGTCCGGATTGATATCTTTAATTGCACTCCAGGTGTCATGATTAACAGCATCATACCAATTTCGTGTTATCACAAGCATGTCAAATTTAGCAATTTTGTTCACAGCCGAGGAATCTATTTTCTCTCCTCCCCGTAATTTGACCATAAATGTCTTGATGCATTTTTCGCTTGGCGCCGTCTTTTTCTGCTGCTCTTCGGCATTGGCATAAACAAGCAGTATTGATATTAATACAACTGCCAGGCAGGATATTTTTCGAGTCATCATTGTTTCACCTGTTGTTTGTAGATTTTCCTTTAATATGGTCCAAAAGGGAACTTAAATTTGCTATGGATTCCCATTTACTATAAACAAATTGTCCCTACCGGGACAATTTACTCATTGAATTGTGCAAAATTAATTTTTTTCACTCTTAAATATTTATTTGTTGCTATATATATAATTTGCTCTCTATAATATGTTTTACTACTTTTAACTTCACTCTGAGAGATAAAACATTCTGATTTTTTCTCGGAATTAGATACTCATCTTTATTCTTCCTTGTCACCGGATCAATTCCAAAAACTTGCGCAATCGTCAGTCACAAAATCTTTTTTTCGAAATGGTTAAGCAATAATGAACAAAACATTTTACATCTCAAACTTTATCCGCCACCGCATATTTTTTACGATAGGTACGCTGCAGCATCCCATTCGCTTTATCATTATTGATAAATCGTCCTTTCACTGAGTCGAAATATAATTTCTGATTTCCGGTCCGATAGGCAATATTACTCAGGTGAGCGACATTCATACTGTTATTTACAATCTCGAGATCTCCGTATGGACGTTTACGGCTTTTCAGACATTCGATAAAATTCTGCCGGTGAAGCGCATCCGGTACCCTGCCGTACATTTTCTCCACAATTTTACCGCCGGAAGTCATTGTTACCCAGCCGCCTCCCATACGACCTAGAATCATCAATTCCTTTGAACCATACAATTCAATTCTTGTCGCGTTCTGTGTCCAGTAAGGGAATTCATCGTTTTGTCTAATGGTGGTGGTCGTCTTGCGCATATATGTCGGATATCCCGACATTTCAAGAGTCATGACAAAATTCTTAAAATCAAACGAACATACCTGAATGTCCGGCGCCTGAGCGTCGTCATTTTTGAAATGCAATCGACCGCCTGAACTGGCTACGGCTTCGGGTGTCGGTTCTCCCATTAAAAAGAGGGCAATATCAATTTGATGTAAAGCATCATCAATATCACCCGTAGAAAAATCCCAGAAAGCTGTCCACCCGTAATTGTTAAAGATTGTTGGATAATAGGGCCGGGAAGGAGCGCCGCCGAGCCACAGGTCCCAATCCAGTTCTTTTGGCGGTGTTTCAGGTTCGCCAAGATGAAACGGTTCTCCCCGTCGGTGAAATGAGGCATTGGGCTTCATATTAAAAACTTTAACCAGGTGAATATCTCCCAGTTTGCCGTTCTTGATATAATCCCTTGCGGCATGAACATACGGGGCGCTTCGGTTTTGCGCTCCGACCTGCACAATCCGGTCATATTTCCGGGCCGCTTCGATCATTTTTCTCCCTTCCCAAATGGTCAGGGACGGCGGCTTTTCAAGATAAACATCCTTCCCGGCCTGCACAGATTGAATTGTCGGAAGCGCATGCCAATGATGCGGTGTTACGACAGCAACAGCGTCTATATCCTTATCATCAAGGGCCGTCCTGATATCTTTGATCTTTTTAGGCGTCCTTCCCTGCAACTCGGTTAATAATGTTGCCATTTTATCCATCCTGCCGGAATGCGCGTCGCTCACATATTTTATTTCCACGCCGTCCTCAGCAAAGCCCCTGCCCACTAATTCGCCGCGGCCGCCGCAGCCCATAAGCGCGAGATTCACACGCTCATTTGCCCCATATACTTTTGACGCGCTTTTTGCCGACATAACCATTCCGGCCGAAACAGCTCCTAATATCATACCCTTTGCAGATTTTGATAAAAACTTTCGTCTATTCATTTATTTTCCATAATGTTAAATTACTCGATTAAACTTTATAAAAAAGCAATAACATGAATTTACACTTTTTCAGGTATGACAAACGGTTCACGATAGTTTTCTTTCAGCATGTCGTTTGCCCATCGTTGCACGCCATATTCTTCCATTCCGCTTTTAAAGCCTTCATTTTTCTTATCGATCTCAAGAAGGGGACCGACTGCCGCTTTTATTTTATTCAAGTCAATCCAGTTTGAAAACAGCACCCGGTCGAACCGTGAGTATGAATTCAATGCGTTTGGAAAATTTTTGATGCTCTCTTTAACCTGATCCGGCGCGGCCAACCGACCCAGACGATAGGATATATTGGATAAATGGCATAATGCCGATGTGACATGCCCTTCTTCGATATCCGCGTTTAAATCGCTCATTTTCCTTGAACGAACAGCTTCAATAAAATTAGCGGCATGTTTTTTTCCTCCCGTACCGGAGAATTGTTTGACTTTATTACCTTTATTATCATATATCCAGCCGCCGCCGCTGCCACCGGCAAAATACCCATCCTCACATTCGATAACGATTCCAATCCGCGAACCTTTATAATTGCTCATAACATCACTATCTTTACGATCAGGCAGACCCATAACTTCGAAAATAACGGGTACGGGATCGTATTCCAGAATCGCGACCTGCATATTTGCCGTTTCGCCGTCGTCATCATAGCCGAAACGTCCGCCGAAACTTAAAACCCGGTTGGGAAAACCCGCCTGATTGACAGCCCTGCGGCACAGATCCATTTCATGAACTCCCTGGTTTCCGATATCTCCGCAGCCAGTAGCCCACTGCCAATGCCAGTCATAATGTAAATTTTCCCTTCTTAAAGGTTTTAATGCGGCCGGTCCGGTCCACAAATTATAATCAATAGATTCAGGAATAGGTTGAATGCCGTCTACCTTGCCGATACTTTTTCTTCTTTTATAACACAGTCCATAAACCGCTCTGATAACGCCAAGATTTCCGCCATGAATATATTCAAATACTTCTTTCATTGCTTCATCCGAACGGCCCTGAAGGCCGGCCTGGACAATACGTTTGTACTTTCTGGCAGCCTGTACGGCCTTGCGTCCTTCCCATACGTTGTGGGACACGGGTTTTTCTACATATACGTCCTTACCCGCCTGACAGCCCCAGACAGTTTGCAGGGCATGCCAGTGATTCGAGGTGGCCAGGACAACGGCATCGACATTCCTGTTTTCCAGTAATTTTCGATAATCCGTATATGTTTCGATCTTTTCACCCTCTTGTTTTAATTTTTCTACTTCCCTGCTCAACACTACATTATCGACATCGCAAAGAGCAATAACCCTGACATTCGGCAATTCACGAAATGAGCCGATATGACCTCTCCCCTTGCCGTTCATTCCCACAATGGCAACATTGACGGTATCATTTGCGCCGATAACCCGCGACGATCTTGTTATTGCCGGAGCCGCTAAAGTCGCCGCAGCGCTGGTATTGATCAGCGTTTTTACAAACTCTCTTCGATTATAGAATGACATAATTCACCTTTTTAATTAACAATTAAGTTGTTTTGTAAAAACCTTCCAGGTTATACATCCCGCCTGGTATTTATATTCTTTACTGAATTTGAATATAAATACGGAAACCTGTCAAGTACACTATTTACCACTTCCATTGCAAAGGAAAATTTACCAAATCCGCAATTTTGATCCGTTTGCCTGTTTGAATGGATTTTCTTGCCGCAATTCCGATCAGGCTGGACATGACTCCT
>JAFGSB010000179.1 GCA_016934825.1 Candidatus Zhuqueibacterota bacterium | reverse complement strand
GGTGTCTACTGAATTTTTAAGTGTTACGAAACAAAATTAAAATAAACTTATTCCCCGGTTAAAGTCCGCGGCAGAAGCATAAACCGTTATTGTTAACGACAGCATTCCCGTTAAAAAGTTGTACTCCCGGATTCGCATAAAAATTGAATTTTATATCCAAAAATTTGCCTTAATAAAATAACGGATAGGAGCAATTCAACAGGTTCAACAAAAGAATTATTATGGCAAATGAAATAAATATTAAAACTAATCTCTTTTCCATTAATTTTACCCAATACCTATTCAAATGATTAAAATTAGCGATTATTATAGACTCTGATCGATACATTCATCAAACCGATAAAAAAAATCAACCCGGAAATTACTGCCCAAAATAAGTTTGTATGATTAAAAAGAGACACAATTTGAGTATGGTAATTTTGAGTCAGCACATCACGGAAGACAAACCATAATATAAATGTCACGATCAGAAATAAGGGGCCGAGCAACTGGACAATAATTTTAAATAAAGCATTAAATCCGAATTTATACACAATAACATAAAGGACAGCGGTAACATTTAGTGAAACAATCGCGCAAACAATTATATAAGCACGCCAAAAGGCGGAAAATTCAGCCGACCCTGAAAACAATCCGACAACAAAAAAAGTAAAAAACACATAAAGAATATCGATGAATAAAACCAGCAAAAATTTACCCGTCACAATTTCACTGGTTTTAAGTGGAAGAATTTTTAAAAAATCATAGCCGTTATTTTTGGCTTCCGCCTGTTCAACCATAAAAAAATGTGAAAACAAAACAACAAAGATAGTGTTGCATACAAGTAATATCGAACTGGCGGCGTATTTTTGCACCATGTCCCATGCCGCATAGCCGTAAATAAATTCCAATACAACGATCAACACAACAAACATCAAACTTTTCATCATATCTTTTTTTATTATTCCAATCATCTTTTATCCTCAATCATACTCTCTTGCCTCCAAAGACCGCGCGGCAAGAATTGCCAAAAGCCAGTAGCCGGTTATGATTATTACAATAAATAACAGCCAGACTGAATTGTCAGTGAACCTGATAACAAAAGACCAGTCAGTATTATAGATTTGTGTCCTGAAACGGATTTTCACCAGCGCAGGAATAATTCCAATGTATGGAAAGAAAAGAAATACAAATTTCAAAATACCCTTTAACCCAAAGTGAAAAATTGATATAAACATGAACGCTGAAACCAGCAAACAAAAAGCGGCATTTACTGTTATATAAATCTTACTCAAAATGATAAAATTGTCGGAAGCGGGTGCAGAATGCACAATAATAAAACCAAAAATGACATATAAAACAACATACACAAATGGAACCAGGAACTTTCCAGCGGCAATTTTGATTTTTGAAACCGGTAACGTGTTCAGGAATTCATAACTTTTTATTTTACTGTGATATATTTCATTACTGTATAAAGATACCAGCACGGTTGCATACATAACAAAAGACACCATCATGATAGCACTGGAATCAAGGCCATCCATTAAGAGTCCCAATACAGGACCCACCGCTGTAATAACAAACATAACAGAATGTAACAGCAGGTCTTTTTTAATTATATACAACATCTTTTCATTCCTATTTTATACCGGCAACACTTTTGATTTTAATTGCCGTCAGCATCAGGCCGGCATAGATCACAATACCCGATAAGGACAGTATAAATGTATCCACATTATCGATAAAATTTAACAGCCGTTCTAAAAAGATACTCAGGATATTGATCTTTCTGATAAATAAAAATTGAGCGACAACTCCGGCGGATAATACAACTACACCAAACAATGAAACACCAAAGCGAAAAAATTTTGTATAACCAAACATAAATACGCCGATGTAAAATAACGCCGAGAATATCAGGCATAACACTCCGCTTGTTACTAAAAGATTACAGGTAATATCGGGCAAATTCGTTGATCCCGGGGCTATGGAAAATATGATTATATTGACCATCACAAAAAATAAAACGGAAACAAATGTATTCGCAAACTTGACAATCACTATTTCATAGGATTGCACAGGTAACGTCGCCAGGAAAGAATAACCATTTGATTTATCCTCGTCCTGTTCATTTATAATCATTGGCCCATATATTAAAAAATGTAACAAAAGACCGGCGATAACGACAAATTGTATATCAAAAGCCCTTCCAAATAATATCCATAACAAAATGATGGACGGGTATATTATAAATAGTGCTATCAGAAAAAAAAGACTGTCTTTTTTTGCAATTCCAAGCATGAATTTAACCTCAAATTAAAATATTATACATTATCATAATTTTGTTCAAGCTGACGAATAGCAATACGCATCAATCCGTAATAAGAAGCAAAACCGGCGAATGTAACAATAACCCAGACCATTCGGTTTATCCTGCTAATGAAAGCGTAAAGCAAATTGGCATCCAGTTTTATAAGGTACATTTCCACTGATAATATCGTGAGAACCAGCCATAAAATTAAAGTAATCCATAGCAATTTTCCCATTTTATTAAAACCGATAGAAAAAAATCCGATATACAAAACCGCGATGATATTCAAAGTCAAAAGCATGCAACAGAGAATAAAAATATAACTGAAAACCTGCATGTTTTTGTCCGGGATAATGATGGAGTAGATCACTGAATTTGCCGTGAATAAAAAGAATACAGCTATCAGCACATTGTAAAATTTGGCCCTTACAATATCCCCGGCGTTTAACGGAAGTGTTTTGAAAAAATGATAGACGTTGTTCTTGAACTCGTAGCTTTCCAGAATATTGACCGAGCCTGAGATCAGTAAATAAAAGAAAAAACCGCTGATCATGATTGCGGGAAGATCGAACGAGTCTTTTCTTAAAAACCAGTACAGAACCATTAAAGGGTATAAAAATCCGATATACTGAATAAAAAACGTGATATTTTTTTTCATTATACCAATCATCTTATTCACCTTTCACAAATGAAATCAGAATATCGTCCAAACCCACATTTTCAACTTTAATATCTTCTTTTTCAATAGCGGCGGAAAGTTTGTCCTTGATTTTCAGATAATTATCTGTAATCCCTGAACTGCCGAACATACCTTCTTTGACGTTGGATAATGTTTGGCTGATTTCCTGGTTGAGAGCTCCTTTTTTGAAATGGATTTTCTTCCAGTTGGACAACAAATCATCTTTTTCTATGGTTAAATGAATTTTGCCGTTAATCATAAAGGTGATATAATCGGCAATCCGGGTTATGTCCTCCGTGATATGTGACGAAATGATTACCGATTTATTCTCATCCCGGGTAACATCCATCAGTATGTCCAGCACTTCCCTGCGAACGACCGGATCGAGCCCGGAAGTCGGTTCATCCAGAATGATCAACTCCGCGTCATGGGAAAGCGCGATTGCCATCGCCAGCTTGACCCGCATACCCTTCGACAATTCCCTGACCTTTTTGGTACGGCTGATTTGAAAATCATTCAAAAGGGCGGTAAACCGGTTTTCATCCCATTTTTTATAATATTGAGAGACAAACTTTCCTGTCCAGGTAACGGATTTATTTTCATAAAAATACTGTACCTCGCCCACATAACCGATCCTGTTTTTTATTTCTTTCTCATGTTTTTTATAATCCAGCCCGAATATTTTCACGTCACCGGAATTGGGCTTGACTATATTCATCAGTATCTTTATGGTCGTGGATTTTCCCGCGCCATTCGGGCCGATCAAACCGATAATATACCCCTTTGGAATATTTAGGGACACATGATCCAGCGTGAATTCCCTGTATTTTTTAACAAGATTTTCAGCTTTTAAAATACTTTCAGGTGCCGACATTATTCATCCTCCTCATATAATAAATAAAGCATTTCCTGCAATTCTTTGATATTCAAACCTAAAAATTTGGCTTCATTGACTGCTTCCCCCAGTTTTTCCTCCACGATCTTCATCTTTTTTTCCCGTAGAAATTCCTTGTTTTGCATTGCGACAAAACACCCTTTACCGCTTACCGTATCAATAAAGCCCTCTTTTTCCAGTTCTTCATACGCCCTTTTGGTCGTTATAACACTGATCTGCAACTCCTTGGCGAGTTTACGTATCGATGGCAGCCCTTCTCCTTCGGCCAGTTCACCCGATATGATCTGCGCTTTGATCTGCCTGGATATTTGTTCATAAATCGGGTCAGGAGAAGAATTTGCGATGATAATTTTCATTTTGAACACCTTAAATCGTAAACTGTTATGACTATTAAATTTTATACCGTCATTACTGTTTCATCTGTTATAACTGTATATAGTATACATATACAGTATACAAAAAGTTTCGTAATTTGTCAAGAAAAAAATATTTTTTTTTTGGATTAAAATTCAGGAATTAATGGAGTTGAAGTTTCAAAAAAATTGGCGGGACGTATCAGGTATGTCCCGGAGTTATTCTGTTCAGGAGGGTTGAGTACTTAATATTAAAGAAAAACAACATTCCCGCCAGCCGTTTTCTATACGTACCATTATTTTATTATGGCCCTGCTGAATAAACACTTTACGAAAGCCTTCATCGATCCGCCATGGTTTTAACTGGTTTGAGCTTTTCCACACAGGCAGTTCATTGATCCACATGTCCGAGCGGTCGTCACTGCCAAGCGCCATCCAGATATCGCGGGGGCGATCCGAGTAAATTTCCGTATAGGCATAAAAAATTGCATATTCGTCATATTGAGGCGGAATAATGAGACATGAAGGAGATGATACATACAGCCATTTAACGGGTTTTCCATCCTTGCCGGTATAAGCGGCATCCAGGTCGATAACTGCTTCCGGAGGAAATGGTTTATTGATATTTTCTCTTCTCCTGTTTGGGAAGGGGCCGATGATATACCAGTTTCCGATATAAAACCATGTGGCGCCGCGTCCGTAAGATGTAATTTTTTGACCGCTAATGTTCGTAAAGGTGTTCAATGAGGGCGGATTTCCGCCCCAAATGGATGTGGAGCCCGGAGGATTCCCGGACCTGTTCTGCTCTGAAGTAAAGTTCGTGTAAATCGCGTTCCTCATGGCCCCGGATAAATCCTGCACAGGGCCCGTATTTTCCTGCGATAATCTTCTTAAATTTCGGAAATTGGCAACCTGCGTTGCTAAACCGTCCATTTGAGCGTTAACCCCCTTTTCTGAACGGCTCGTTTGCATAGCTGCAAGTACTTTATTTTTTTGATGAACAGACGCAAAAGCATCATTTATTTCACGATTTATTTTATCGACAGTTTTCTTATAAGATTCAAATTGTTCTTCATCAGTAACAGTTTCAGGGAAAGTATAATCATCATAAACCTGTAAATTATTCAGTGAATCAGCAAATTGGTCAAACACGCTTTTAAATGTCGTTTCGGTTATGATAGCCAGTTCCGCAGCCCTGACTTCATGATACACCCGGTCGATTTCCCGCTGCAGTTCATTGACAGTCTTACAAGCATCGGACACCTTTGTATGTTTATCGGCTTTCAAGGTATCCTGATTTATTTCCTTCAGATTTGTCGAATAAAATTTTTCCTGCTCAGCGGTTTTTTCATACATTTCCATTATTTCATTTAACAATTTATTCGATTGATATTGGGATTCAAGTGACGTATTGAGTTGCTCCAAGTGGCGGTTTTTTTTAGTTATTCCCCTGATATTGTTACGTATCTGCCATTTTTTAAAAAAAGATTTTTGGGAAGAGTTGTCCCAGTTACTGACATTTTTATGTAAACGGGCCCGGGACTTTTCTACGTTAGATTGATATTTATTAATTTCGTTTTGATTCCGTCGCAGTACCTCATTTACGGATTCCTGTTTTTCCTGAGCCATATTAACCTGTTGGCGCAACAAATCATTGTCAAGCCAGGATGACAGGTTTTTCAGGTCCTCAAAATTTTTAGCCGCA
This sequence comes from Candidatus Zhuqueibacterota bacterium, assembly GCA_016934825.1. Classification (GTDB taxonomy): domain Bacteria; phylum Zhuqueibacterota; class Zhuqueibacteria; order Residuimicrobiales; family Krinioviventaceae; genus Fontivivens. Next base: position 9,905 of record JAFGSB010000179.1, on the reverse strand, counting down.
TAATGTGACTCATCAACAGAAACATTCAAATGTGTTCTGATCTCTGATAATAAATCCGCGATGGAATCCGCTTTGGGAATGGACCGTTGAAAATCCTCGTTTGCCGAGATTTCCTCCAGTTCATTTTGCAGCTTTTGTAAATGATCGAGGTTTCCGGTTATCTCTTTTGTCTGCTGTATCAGAAAATTCTGAGTATTCAGATTATTCTCGAAACTCTGTTTTAGTTTGCCGGGCAACTGTTCATGCATACATTCCTCGAATTCCAGTAACTGCTCAATCTTTTTATTGCGGATGCGGACCATTTCATTTTTGATCTCCCGGATCTCCTTTAATTGATCATCCAGCTTGGTTATTGTTTTTCTCTCATAACGAATTTTCTCTTTTTCAAACTTTCTTGATTCATTAGCTTTATCCAGCGCCGTCGCTGGTGTTTTAATAAAAGTAACTATCCAGTTAATAATAAAAAAATGGATCAATATGGAATATATGATATATTTTTTCATGGAATTTTGAATTTAATCAATTTTGGTTTGAGTATGAATGCCGTAATTTGTCAATCCCTCATAAGCGCACAAATCAAGTAACTGGATGAGGTATTGTGAATCGGAATACCGGTCGACATCTATTCGGATATGCCTGTTCGGATCGGCAGATGAATATTTTCTTAATTGGGAATGCATTTCACGAATGCCAATAGCAGACCCGCCTAAAAAGAACTGTCCCTTTTCGTCAATAGCAATAACAAGTGGACCCGTTTCCGTAGCGGGCCCGGCGGAAATGGCAGGCTCGGGCAGATTTATATTTATTTCTTCAATGATCTCCTCCTGCGCCTGCTCTTCCACCTGGAGCGGTTGTTGAGCCTCATCGGGTTTTTTCAGAGTCGTCGCCACCAGAAAGAATATCAACAATAAAAAAACGCAATCAATGAGCGGACCCATTTCTATACCGATAATATGATTATCATCCAGATTTATGCGCATTCTCTACTCCTTCTTCATAAACAGGTTGAGAATCAGTTCATTTACCTCTTCTTCAAGGATTAACGCGAAAATATTGATACGCGTTCTGAAATAATGATAAGCAGCCAGGGAAGGCACGGCGATGACAAGACCAATGGCCGTTGTCATTAAAGCGAATGAAATACTTTCCGCCATGATGGACGGATCGCCCATCTCGTGGGCCTGCGCGACGGCGTCAAACGCCCCTATCATACCGTAGACAGTTCCAAACAGGCCCAACAATGGGCTGATTGTCGCCGCCACAGCCAGCGGATACGCCCGATGCAAATGCAGTTTTAATTCACGGCTGGATATATCGCTGGCGAGTGTGGAAATTTCACCATTTTTTAGGTCGCGGTGTTTTGTTAAAGTCTGGATTACCCTGCCAAGAGTGCTTTTATTTTTTTCACACTCATTATCGATCTCATCATATTTTCCTTCAGACCACAATTTTTGCACAGTGGACGTTAATCCCAACGGAACGATTTTATGACGACGAATATTGATAAATCGTTCCAAAGCGTAGGACAAACTAAAAATAGAAATCGCCAAAAGAGCAAGTCCTGTTAAACCGGTCGCTTTTAATTTTTGCCCCATTGTTTGGGTTTTGGTTTGGTCATTCATTGCCGGATTGTTAAAATCATCGCCGGGTGTTGAAGCAGAAACCGGAATAATTTGTAATATAAGAAAGCTGAGAAAGAGTATGATCAAAACAGTCCGGTTTATAAGGCAACTTGCTTTCATACCTGTCAATCTCCTGTTAAAATATTAAAATATCATTTGTCTTATTATAACAAATCAATTGTAGTAATGTGTACGAATATCCGGTGAAAAAGTTTAAGGGTAATAAAAATTCAGGAAAAATAATTATTGAAAATGCAGGTTAGTTCCAGCCATAAAATGTACAGTTGTTACGAGTAATAATTATATTTATTAATCGTCTTCCGGGGATTTTTCAGGGAAAAATGCCCTGTACAAATATCTCAACTGTTCAAGTGATGAGTCGATAGCCATTGGGAGGGTCTTATTGTATATATCCAGCAGAATGAGTGCGTTAACGGCCGAGTCGGACTTGCTGGCAATATTTAAACGCTCGGCTATTGCAATATTTACCTCCTCTAATTTGCGATACCTCATAATCAGACCTTTGAACTCAAAATCAACCGGTTGTCCATTTTTACTCAGGAAATATTGCCCCAGCATGTACATACTCGTAGCACGATACATCGTCTCTTCACGGCTGGCTAAAGGTAAATGGAACCTTGCCATGGGTTTTAAAAAATTGGTATGCGGACATCCGCTTGAAGCTATCACCAGCCCCATCAGTGCGCTTATTCCTTTTTGCGCGGTGGTGTTTTGAGAGATAAACCGTTCCTTTGTTTCCACATCAAGGTGGATTTTATCATAGGAAATCAGTCTGTTAAACTTGTTGACGATACTAATGAGGCTTACAGCAAGCGGGCAATATGTTTTTTTTATGAGCGGACAATGCGGGCATTTATGGAATTCAAGTTTGGTCCATTCCGGTAATACGTCGGGTGTATCGCCGATTGAATCCAGTGTATCGGGGTCCAATTTAATGTTGAAAATTTCATACGATCCGTCGTTCATAGTAAAGGTATATTTGACTGTTACTGGCTCTCCCATTTTCGTCGACTCCCTGTTTGTCCAATTCATATTTTTCAATATTTAACTGTTAAATTATTATTCTTTTCTTAACCGATAACAAAATCGACATCTTGTTTGTTCCGAAACTGCGATCAGGATTTGTGATCAACCGTGATAAATTATATTTTTACATTTACTTTTATTTTGGGAAATTCTTTATAAGTTGAATGACATCCCGGACATAAGCGCATTCACATTTTTCCGGGCAGCTATCAAGTTCAAATTTGTTCAGGCAATAATTCGGGCACTTCTCATCGCCGGCTATGTTTTGCTCAAAAAACTCCCCCTTATATAAATCAGTAAAAAAAGAAACTTTGACGGCAAATGTGCCCTTGCAGGACATGTGGTTAAATGTAAAAATACCCTGCTCAGGGTCTTTAAAATTTACAAGATAACCGGTAATTTCGACAAACGGGTCGCTTAATAACTCCTGACGAGTGTTCCAATTTAAACCACACATTGGACATTTTTTAAAATTTTTTTGATTTGTATCGAATTCCAAACCTGTTTAAAATTAAAATAATCTCAATAAAAACAATTTATTATCTTACTTTTAAATATTTTAAATAAAAGCAATTATGAAATATCATTCCATTTGAGCAAATTTTATTCCATAATCATTGAATACAAATTTTGAACTGAAAACAGAATCACAACCGGAATCGATAACAGACCGGCGACAGGTAATTGAATCATTTTTTATGATGAATAAACAATTTGAAAACAGGTAAATAAACGAAACCAAAACAATATTATGAGGGACATTTTTTTCAATTCGTTTCGGCATATTTTAAATTACAGAAACATCTTACAATCCATGAAACATGAAGAAATTTTTTCTCATATAACATTGAGGAATATTATTTCGGAAGCCAAAATCAATATTTGCGAATATACCATGGTTTGTCAAGACGAACAAAACCTTCTTCCCGGGCAATATTGAGGGCATTTTCATATTCAACGCCGGAAAGCGGTAATGAAAATTGTTTTATATCCCGGGCCCTGCCTGCCGGGCGGTACTGAGGCATGATATTTACGTATGTATTGAGCGAGATTTCACTGGCAATGAATTTCAAAATCTGCCGCGTCCCGTCCAGGTCTCCCGGCATGACCAGATGCCTGACCAACAAACCGCGTTCGGCAATGCCATCCTCGTCAATCACCAGGTCGCCAACCTGCCTGAACATCTCTTTAACGGCGTTTTTGGCAACATCCGGGTAATCCGGCGCGTTCATGGTCAGTTCCGATTTGGCTTTATCCATAAATTTAAAATCCGGCATATAGATATCGATCACACCGTCCAAAAGTTTGAGAGTGGATACTTTATCATAAGAACTTGTATTATAAACCAGTGGTATATTCAGTCCTTTTTTTATCGCCAGATTTAAAGCGGTCAGAATTTGCGGAACCACGTGCGACGGCGTGACAAAATTTATATTATGACATCCCTTATTCTGCAACAACAGCATTAAATTTGACACTTGTTCATCCGTCATTTCCTCGCCGTATCCAAGGTGGCTGATATCATAATTCTGGCAGAAATTACAGAGCAGGTTACAATTGGTGAAAAAAATTGTCCCTGAGCCCCCGCTGCCGACAAGTACATGCTCCTCTCCGAAATGCGGCTGGTAACTGGAAACCTGTGCGAATATACCGGTTTTACAAATACCGCGTTCCCGCGAATAACGGTTAATTTTACAATGTCGCGGACATAATGTACAGAATTTTAATATCTTTTGCGCTTTTTTTATTTTTTCCTGTAACAGTCCGTTTTTATACGTTTTGATATAAACAGGTTCCATTGTCCCTCTTGAAATTGACTTTTGAAAAAAGAAAATTCCTGAAAAGAACAAAATCACAAAGACAAATCATGAATGAGCAAATTTAATAAAAAGGAGATAGAAATCAAATGTAAAGGTCTGAAAAAATAAATAATATGGAAGCGGTTTAATTCGATATCAACTTAAAATTAATCAGGTTCAGAAAAAAATAAGTATTAAAATACCAATATTTTATTTGAATTTTAAGAGAAATCCGAATATTATTTTAAATTCGGAATATCATTTACAATCGCCCGGATCATATCATTGAATATTTTTTTATGAATGGGATACAGTGAATACCAGTACAAAAATCCCAGCAGTCCGGTTGGCGCGAAAATAGCGGTTTGCACGAGCCGTGTGCCATGATTATCCGGCCTGGTTTCCCATAGCAACCACGCGGTTCCCGGCACTTTCATTTCAGCCCGCAACAGTAATATTTCCGGTTTTTGGATCCGTTCCACACGCCAGAAATCCAGTGCCTCACCAACCATAATTTCAACGGCGTCCCTCCTGCCCCGTCGTAATCCGGGCCCGCCCGCCAGTTTATCCATTATTCCCCTGATCTTCCATGCCCAGTTCCAGGTCAGCCAGCCCCGTTCCCCGCCGATGGATGAAAAACTTTTAAACACCAGTTCCCGAGGATATTCCGTATACAGAGTACGAATTTCGTAAAGCAATCCTTCTTTATCGATACGTTCGAAAGTTACATCATCATTAAAATGAAGGTTCCAACGGGTTTCAACTGCGTTAGCCAGTGTTTCCTGTAACGCTAACTCTACCGCATTTTGATAGGAAACGGGATGTATTTCCGGGAAAAACTTACTGGCTTTGGCTGTATCCGCCAGTACAGGATGCGTTATACCTCTAACCAAAGGCAGGGCGAGTTTATTGGGAACCGGCGTGATCAGGCCGATCCATAGACCGGCCAGTCTGGGAGCAAGGACCGGCAGCGGGAAAATGATCCGTTTCAATCCCCTGATCCGCCCGTATTCCAGCATCATGTCCCGGAAAGAAAGACTGGAAGAACCGACCTCCACAACACCGAGCGGTTCTTTGTCCAGCGCGTTCACCAGATAGAGCAGTATGTCCTTAATGGATATGGTTTGCACATGGTTCAGGATCCATTTAGGGGCAACCATTACGGGCAGCCTTTCCGTCAGATACCTTACCATTTCAAACGAGGCTGAACCGGAACCGATAATCGGTCCGGCGCGGAATTCGGTAACAGGGCAATGTTGACGTAATATTTCCCCGACCTCGGCGCGACTGGCAAGGTGCTTTGACACTTTATCGGTTTTGGGCAGCAAACCACCGAGATAGATAACATGTTTAACGTTTCCTGCCGCTTTGGCAAATGATAACGCGTATTGTTTGTCGCGTTCGTCAAAATCACGCCCCGCATACATGGAATGAATAAAATAATAAGCGGCGTCAACACCTGCCAGACATTTTTCAATAGTATCGGACTCTTCAATGCTGCCTTTAACAATATCGACATCCTTTGCCCAGGAACGTCCGGCAATTTGTTTGGGATTACGAACCAGAATACGGATTTTATGACCTTTTTTAAGTAGTAACGGGATCAGCCGCCCGCCTATATAGCCAGTCGCGCCGGTGACCAGAATATGCATGAAATTTCCCTGTAAATATTATTATGATATTTTTGATTGTTTTAAATTTTATTTATATTCAATTTAAACAAAAACTTGAACAAAACAAATACAGGTAAATATTCCAAATAAATAAAACGACTTGAGAAATTATAAAGACCGATAAACTCACAAAAATTATATTTTTTGCACTTAAAACTTTAATTTGTCGTATTACAATATTGGGAATAGTGCTTTCTCCTGTTCAATCCCCGCTGAGTGTCCATGAAAAAAATCGTAAAATCATCATCCGGGTTTTATATGTTGTAATTCAAAATCCCGTTCAGGAGAATATTTTATAAATCCAAACGCCTGATAAAACATCTCCTTCTTTTGTGCTGTCTTTTTTCAAAATATTTCCACTGGTCCTGGACATGATGGTTGGTCTCCAGTTCTGGATTGGACTCTACCTTTGTAACACCGATCCTGTTATAAACATAATTCATCTGGTTGATGAGGATCGCGTTTACCCCTTTACCTCGCAATTCCGGCCGGACCGCAACAAGATACAGGTCCGCCCGGTCGTTTTTTTTAAGCGCCCTCATCAGATAAAAAATCCCAAACGGGAACAGTTTGCCTTTTGATTTTTGCAGCGCTCTGGACAACGACGGCATGGTGATGCCGAAAGCCACCATCCGGTTGTTTTGGTCAAGAACCACAGGCACAAAATCGGGCGAGACATAACCGAAATATTGTTTAATATATGATTGGACCTGTTTTTCCGTCAACGGCACATAACCATACAAATGCTGATAGGCTTCATCCAGTATGTGAAATAATTCACGTGCATAGGGAAGCAGGTCTTTTTTGTTTTGCACATGCAGCAGTTTCAGCTTATTACGCCGCAAAGCAATATCGGCGATCCGGGCAATGGTTTCGTTGGGTTCGTCCGGCACCTTTATCTCATACTCTATCCAGTCGATATCTTTTTGATACCCCAGTTTTTCCAAATGTGTGCGGTAATAGGGATAATTATAAATCGTGGCCAGTGTACCGGGTTCGTCAAAGCCGTCCACAAGCATACCCTCGGGATCCAGATCGGTAAAACCCAGCGGTCCGTGAATCGCGGTCATGCCCCTTGCTTTTGCCCACGACTCGACCTCTCTTAAAAGCGCTTCGGAAACGTCCGCATCGTTGATAAAATCTATCCAGCCGAACCGGGCGTAGGACTGTCGCCATTTTTCAATATACAGCCGGTTAATGATGCCGGCAATCCGGCCGACTATTTGTCCTTGTTTGTAAGCCAGCCAGTATTTGACCTCGCAGTGTTCGAACGCCGGATTCCTGTCCCGGCGCAGAGTGTTCATTTCATCAATAAAAAGGAAAGGAATATAATTGGGATTTCCCCTGTACAATGTATTGGGAAAACGGACAAACGATTTTATATCTTTTAGACTTACAACTTCTTTAATAAGCACATCCATAGAGCCTGCCTCGAGGGAAATAAATTAGAACCGAATGCGATCCGAAACATTAGGATTTGGTGATGATAATAAAATTATAAAATACATGCAATATGAATTATTTGGATTTGTAAATTTTGAAGCAAGTTACAAAAAAAAATGGATAAAATAAAAATATTTTAATGTGGGAATATAATAAAAGTTATTTTATTTCTCAAAGGAATGACTAATTTCTTCAATATCGATTGTTAATCCATCTTTACCTTTCGCATAGTAAATAAATTTAAATTTAATATCCTCTTGTAAAGATTTTTTGAATTTATAAGTTTCAGGTTTAATGCTAACGGGGTTTTCGCCTATAAAGCCATCTATACCTTTCGATTCTTCTTCAGGATTTGCTAACCGGTAATTTTGAGAAAAAATTTGCGCTGTCTTTTTCAAAATTGCTTCCTGAAATTTTAACCCGATAAACGTTTTTATGATAACCAAATCTTTAACCCATTCATGGATCATATTATGATCTATTTTATTTATTACATTACGAAAATTATCAACCATATTAGATATTTTTAATGAAGCATTTTCAATAGCATCCGGGTATTTTTCCAAATACCATTTTTCCCATTCCATTATCGAACTACCGGTGAATTCCTGAATTAAATCACTCATCTGACCAACAACAGCAGGACGAGTACCCTGTGCGTTTTGATTTGCTAAATTAATAATTTGGGTCGCATACTTTGGAAAGTCATGCGGTTTTGAACCTATTAACTCTTTAATTTCACTGTTATGAATCTTTACCCGTTTTTTCATTAATGAAATGCTCCTGTCGTATGGATTCAAATTTACGTTTGTATTTGAAATCATAGTTAGTTTCAATATCACATAAAGCATTTTTTAGGAGATGGGCATTTATAAAAGTTTTATTTTTCATGAAAACATAGGCCATTAAATTATTCTGTTTATCATATTTTATATCATCATACTTTAAAAAAATTTGTCTTTTTAAAATTTTATTGTTCAAAAAATCTATTGCCTGATTTTCTTTTTGAGGAGACGGTTTAATTCCAATTAAATGTATTAATAAATCATTGTTCAATTTTATTAAATTTGGTTTGATAATCTCTTTCACAATAAAATAAGATTCACGATGTGAACCGGTTTGTGCATCTTTTTGATTAATCTTCGAACCGAATTTGAGTTTATTGGGATTAATCTTTTTATCAAATTTAATTGGGTCGCGAAAAATATAACTCTGTTTGCTGATCATTTGCTGCCAATTTATTTCCTTGAATTTTTGCTCTTTTACAAAAAATGTACAGTCTTCGAATAATGTATTATCTTCAATATTTAATTTACTTTTTATGATGGGAAGATATTGTTTATTAATCTCATACCCTATTGAGTTTCGGTTGGTTTGTAAAGCGGCCAAAGAAGTTGTTCCACTACCTAAAAAAGGATCTAAAACAGTATCACCTACGAATGTAAACATTTCTATAGTTCTTTTAGGTAATTCTACCGGAAACATGGCGATATGGTTGTCTTGTCTTGCACCATTAAAGTACCAATGACCGGAAAAGTATTCTTTCCATTTTACTTTCGAAATGATGGATTTCTCTTTTATTTCTTTACTTACTGATGGTTGTTTACCCGGTTTCTTAAAAATCAAAATAAATTCATAATCAATTTCAACAATCCCATTCCTTGGAAATGGATAAGAACCCATTACCGTCGCGCCGCCGGTCGTATTCATTGTCGTCTTTTTTTGCCAAATGATCGCGCCCATATAATCGAAACCGATTATCTCACAAAACTTAATAATTTCTGTCCTGATTGGGATAATTTTATATCGGCCGTAGTAAACTGCCCTGGCAAACTGATCACCAATATTGATTATCATTCTGCAACCGGGATGCAGAACCCTGTAACATTCTTGCCAAACAAGATTTAAGTTATTTATGTAATCTTCATATGAATCGTTGAATCCTATTTGATCTTCTGTTCCATAATCTTTGAGCTGCCAATAGGGAGGTGAAGTAACGATTAGATGAATAGAAGAATTCTTCACATCATCCATTCTTCTTGAATCACCTATAATACAGGTATGTTTTGTAAACATTTTTGACCATATTATATTTTAATTGTTGATTTTTTATATTATCAATATACATATTTTTGTTGAGCAAAAAAATTAATTTTCAAAACTAATACCGATTGAATATAAAATTTTGATTACAATAATTATTAAAGTATAATTTATACTCAAAAAAAATAATTACAGAGTAATCTGTCGATTAATACAACACTGATTATTAAAATTGGCTCAACTATAAATAATATATTAATCTTTATATTTTGAATAGT
>JAFGSB010000178.1 GCA_016934825.1 Candidatus Zhuqueibacterota bacterium | reverse complement strand
ATAGATTATATTTATTTATAATTTTGATCAAAAAATTTCAGTCCGCCTATTTTCCCCTTTTCCCGGGCGGACAATTAATTAGGACATACAGTCAGTTGGTCGGGCCTGTGGTCCGGCAGATAAAAAGTATTTCTGTTGCGCAGTGGCTCCAGCCGCTGCGCATATTTTATCAATATATTTTATGTATACACCGCAAGGGCAGGAGCCCTTGCGGGACCGAATCCGGATCCCCTAATTGAGCAAAATTTCTGATTTGATGTCTTCATTAAGGAATCAGAAATTCCCACCCATACACAAAACATGCCTTTTGAAAAAATAACTCTTGTTAGTTTTTACCAGTTTCATATATTTATTAAGAGATATTGAAGCTGACACGATAATACCCGGGCGGATAGGGCTTTTTGTATATTATATTTATAATAACCATTTCTAAAAACGAACATCGGAAAAGATGTTAAGGGTAAATAATAAATATAAAATTCATAAAAAAACAAGGCTCTGTTATGAAAACAATATCAATATTTATAGTGGTTTTTGCCTTCTGCATGTTAACGGGCATAACTCAAAACCTGTCGGCGCAGGAAGTGCCGGAACAGGACTCGCTGGCTTTGGTTGCGTTGTATAACAGCACCAATGGCGCAAACTGGACTAACAATACCGGCTGGCTGACGGGACCTGTATCGTCCTGGTACGGCATCTCAATAACAGAGGGCAGGGTTTCCAAAATAAATTTACACAACAATAATCTTGAGGGACCAATTCCTCCTGAAATTGGTAATCTTACACAATTAAAAGATTTAAACCTTCCAGTTAACAAACTATCGGGTTCCATACCTGCCGAGATTGGTAACCTGACAAATCTGAGTGATCTTGCCCTGCGTCAAAATGAATTGTCGGGACCTATTCCGGTGGGAATAGGCAATTTAACAAACCTGGTTTCACTATATCTTAACGTGAATCAGTTGACCGATTCTATTCCGGCCCAGATTGGCAATTTAACAAAACTGGCAGGGATCAGTTTTTATGATAATCAACTGTCTGGATCAATTCCATCCGAAATGCAAAATTTAACATTATTAACTGAGCTTAATCTTTCAAAGAACCAATTGACTGGAGTTTTTCCCTCCTGGATCGGGAATCTGACAGAACTGACCTCATTGTCTATGGGGCAGAATCAATTTTCGGACCACATCCCTGCCGAGATTGGTAATCTGACAAACTTGACGTATTTATATCTGGCCTCGAATCAACTGTCAGGCCCCATACCAAAGGAAATCGGTAATCTGACAAATCTTAATAAATTATATCTAAACGTAAATCAACTGTCGGAGTCAATACCCCCGGAAATCGGTCATTTGAGTAAACTGACCGTCTTACATCTGGACCGTAATAACCTAACCGGTCCGATTCCGAATGAACTTTATAATCTGACCAATCTGACAGCTTTGAGATTATATGATAATCAGTTATCTGATTCACTCTCATCGGGAATAGGTAATTTGACTAATTTGACTCAACTGTGGCTTAACGACAATCAATTCACCGGCGCTATTCCGGCGGTTTTGGGGAACATAATCAACTTACAATTACTGTATTTAATGAACAATCAGTTCTCAGGCGCAATTCCGGCTGAAATTGCAAATTTATTCCAATTACAAAATTTGAATGTCAACAACAATCTTTTAACTGATTTACCGGACCTTTCGCCCGACACCAGTTTAACAGGGCTGCAAATCCAAAACAATAAATTTACTTTTGAAGATATTGAGCCAAACCTGGGGGTAGAAAATTTTATCTATTCACCCCAGGATAGTGTGGGTGAAAAGCAGGATACGACCATCGACTTGGGTTCAAATGTGCAATTTTCTGTAACAGTCGGCGGAACGGCGAATCAATATCAATGGATGAAATATGGAGTTGATATTTCTGATGCTGTGAACAGTTCATATGTAATAGATTCGGCGGAATCCTCAGATCAAGGTTCTTATGTGTGTAAAATAACCAATACACTTGCCGCCGAATTAATACTTTATAGCAGACCAATCAAAGTTATCGTGTCCGGTGGGATTGGAATAGAAGATAAATCAACATCAATCCCAAAAGAATTTGTCCTGTTTCAGAATTATCCAAACCCATTCAATCCGGCGACAATAATCAAATATAATTTACCAAAGGCTGTCCATGTAAGACTGGTTGTTTATGATTTGTCTGGACGGCGGATTAAAACATTAGTGGATGCCAACCAGCAGCCGGGTCACTTTATAACCGTCTGGCAAGGCAGGGATGATAACAACCTGCCCGTAGCAGCCGGAGTGTATTTCTGTCGGTTTGATGTTCAGGATTTTCAAAAGGTGATCAAACTTGTGCTCATTAAATAGGGAAAATTATCTGCCGGATTCCGGTTCGCCCGGATTGAAAATAAGTCTGAGATAGTATTTTCCCTTATTCCCTGTCTGAAGATTTTAAACACATAGGGAATTTATTATTTGCTATTAATACAAAAATTTTTTCTTTTTCTTAAATAATGGGAATCAAAGATTCCCGGCTGCTTTTGTTTCTGTTCCGGAGATTTGGGACAGAAACTAAATTATTTTTAGCAGGAGATATGCTATGAAAATCAAAAGTCTTTTAATCATCAAAGCCGTTGTCTGCTTAGGTTTTGGCCCTTTTCTATTATTTTTCCCCGCTCAATTACTGAACCTGCTGGGTACATCATTTGGTCCGGGCGCTTCATTGACAGCAAGAGAATATGGCGCCTCTCTTATTGGAAATCTCTTCCTCACATGGCTCGCCAGAAATGCTGAAGATTCCATTGCCAGACGCGCGATCATTTGGGATTTGTTCGTCTATGATGCCATCGCGCTTATTGCTACTCTGGCAATCCAGCTTTCAGGCGGGCTGAATGTGCTGGGATGGGGAATTGTTTTTGTTTATTTGTTCTTTACTGCAGGTTTTGGTTATTTTCTAATTACACAAAGAAATAAAGTGTAAAGTCCTTTCCTGTCCGGTTCACCCCGGGTCGGGATTGTAGAGTCACCGCAAAAGGAATTCCGACTCCGGGGCGAAAATTTCGGTTTATAATCTACAACGGGAATCTTTCCGGCAGCGAGCGGAATCCGTTTAAAACATGGGGTTTTTTGGCATATTTTATGCAATTTTTATTGAAAATTAATTTTTTAGTTTTAGGATTACATTTTTAACTGCATGTAACTGCCTTTACTAAACCAGGCTTAAAATTTGAAATATCATGGAATTTTTAAGCTTGAATGTTCAAAAAAAGTTGGATAAATTTAAAATTCAAACCAGAAAACACATTTTTACAGTCAAATCACTAAAAATTTTATTACATGATATGAGCAATACATGATAGAATTCCGGTTTTCCGATTTCCTTGCCCCGGGAGAAATTTTATACTGGCGCAGATTACTTTGGAAAAGTCAATATTTCCCCGTCGAAGAATTGAAAAAGCTTCAATGGAAGCTGTTGTCACGAATGCTGGATCGATGTTTTAACAGAGTGCCCTATTATCAAAAATTATTCCGGGACCGGGGACTAAAGCGGGAAAATTTTCAATCCATCGACGATCTGTCAAAAATTCCCCTTTTATCCAGAGATGATCTTCTGCAAAGAAGGGACGAGTTCAAAGCAAACGATTTTAACAGGCACAGGCCGCGACAAATCCGGACTTCAGGCACGACCGGGGCGTCGCTGGATATTTTTTGGGATATCCATTCCAATGTGCTGGAACTCCTTTGTCAGTACAGACATTTTTCCTGGAACGCGTATCGTCTGGGAGATCCGTTCCTGGATATACGAAGTCTGTTTATGGACGAACCCAAAGGGTACAGGTGGAACCGGAAGTGCAGGGGCCTTGAAATATCGACTGACATTATAGACTCGACAAACATTGAAAAATATGCGGATCTGTTGCGAAAGTACAAAATCAAACTTTGGCGTGGTTACCCGGAATCAATAGACAAATTTTGCCGGCTTTTGGATAAAGCGGGCATAAATGATGTGAAACCCAGGACTATCATCAGCGTTTCGGTGACTGTCCTTGATTACCATCGTCAATTCATCGAGTCGTGGTCGGGAATACCATTATGTGATAATTATGGGATGGACGAGCATGCAGCGCTGATAACCCAGTGTCCTCAGGGTGGGTATCATATCAATTCCGAATACGGTATCGTTGAAATACTCAAACAAGACAATTCGCCAGCCCGGCCGGGGGAAGAGGGACGGATTGTCGCGACGGGTTTGCATAACAGGGCATTTCCACTGCTGCGTTACGACACGAATGATTTTGCGGTCGTGTCGGATCAAACCTGTTCCTGCGGCAGAACACTTCCGCTGATCGAACGGTTGACTGGACGCAGCAACGATTTTATCATGGATTCAAATGGTAAATGGCTTTCCGCCCCTGCCTGGCCGATGTATATGATTAGCGGGATCAAAAAGGCCCAACTCATCCAGGAAAGCCGGTTTTTAATAAATCTCTTTATCGTACTGATGGATCCATCGACAAAAAGGGACGATCAAATACTCATTGACGCCTATAAAAAAAGATATGGCCGGTCAATGAAAGTCAGGATATTTTATGTTGATGAAGTTCCGTTCCCCAGGCATGGTCAAAAATACAAGTTTGCGTATAGTAAAATAAAGAGGGGGGAATGAAAAAATTTTTTTATCGTTGTATAAAGTTCTTCCAAACGGACCGGCAAAAAAATTGGAAAAGTCATAACGGATATTGTTACTGCTCATTTGAGCTTAATTATTAATAATCCGGTTTTTTTGCAGAGCCTGGCAACCCGCATTTGACAGGTTTACTATAGACAAAAAAACAGAATGCTTCAAATAATTACGTGTATCATTCCGGGGAATTCATTATAATGCCGATTAATGGAGTAGTAAAAGAGTGTTTAATACCCAAGCGTTTCCAATTAAATTCTCCCTCCAAAGTTTTCGCTTTGGAAGGAGATTTATTAATAAAATTATCTTACATATCAATCTTAAAGTCAAACGCGTATCTTAAAGTGGCGTAAAAAACAAGTTCATTGATTTTATAATCATAGGATTTTGTTATATAGTCAAAATCAACGGGGTCCCATACATAGGTTTCTACCGAAAAAGTCGCAAACCGGTATGCCGCGGTAATGTCAAGCAACATATTACTAAATTCTGTGCCGATCCCGGCTGTTATCCATTTGGCATTGACAGGATCGAGGTCATCATCGATAATTGACAATCTTTCCAGAGCAAAACCGCCCCGGATCAAAAGATTTGAACCGTATTCAAATCCCAGACGATATACACTGCCGTTCTCGACATCTTCAAGCTCATCGCCATTCACTTCCAGTGATTCCCAGGGACGATTTTGAATATCCGCGGTTAGCAGCAATTCCGGAGATACTTTATATGACAGGCCGATACTGTAGAGACCGGGGATCTCTATCTTGTCTTCTTCTTTTGATTTGCCGTTTCTTTTTTCACCATTGTCATTTTCTTTCCATTTCTCTTTTCCCACTTTAAAGCTATGCGATGTCATATATGCCGCACCAATTCCTAATTTCGGAGTTACTTGTATGATTCCGCCAAGCTGTAAAAAATTACCGCCGGACACCTCATATTCAGATTCGCTTTCATAGTTGTAAGTTTCCGTTTCACCCTTGTTTTTACTTTCATAATTTTCCTGTAATCCTTTCATCACAGGCAAATTAAAAGATAAACCTAAAGAAACCTTTTCGCCAAATTCCGCGCCAAGACCAAATGATAAATAATTTAACAATCCTTTGGTCGTACTGGTCGATTCAAAACTGCCGTTATCAGTTTTATATTCGGTCGAAACTTTGTTGCTGTAATCATATACACTTTTGTATCCGACCGCGCCGACAACTTTATTTTGAAAACCGGAAATATTAACCGGAAAAGCGACACCCAAATTTAAAATTTTGGGGTTGAGTTTGAACTTGCGGCTGAAATCTGTCACAAAATCCTCATCTTCATAATATGAGTCTTCATATTGAGAAGAACCTGTAAATCTTAACCTGCCGCCTCCCAGGAACTGAGCCTGATCAAGTTTTACAAGTCCCGCTGGGTTGCCATACAAAGCGTCAATGCCGGTGTTAACGGCAGAATAAGCTCCTCCCATTGCGATTGCACGGGTCCCTCCGATTTGAGGAGCAACATAAAATTCGCTCGCTCCACTAAAACTTTGCCCAAAACAAAAACTGCCTGTAAATACAATTGCTGCTGCCCATAAAAACCATTTCATTTTCCACTCCTTTGTTTTGTTAATGTTTGTTAAAGTTTTATGGTAATATTAATATACTGAATGTATGAATTTTTTCCCTTAAAAAACGACATCCCTTTTTAAAATCCGACTTTGCAGAGTACTCTTAAAAATACAGAAATATTTCCCCTTTTTGTTTTAAAATAAAAAAAGCAAGGGAGATTTTAATAAAAAAAAACAGAGAAAAAATCCAGATTATTACATTTTTATATTATAATTTTTTTTCGTCAAATTCAAGAAAAATTTAAATAATATTATTTTATCTTCCAATTCCCGAATATATTCCAGAGGTAATATATCCGCGGATTTCATTCAACCAATAATAGCCAGTATAATGTCTTTATTCATCACAGGCAGGAAATTTTGAAGAAAAGAGGAAATTATATTCAGGGGTAAAAGACGATCAGACCATATTAATTCAAAGCCGTTTTTACCCCTTATCATCTGGATTTATTGTATTTCAAAAATATTCGAATAATCCCTCATTGGTTTAATATCCGAACCCGGCTCAAGAGTATTAATAATCAATTCTGATCCGGAATGTCCCTGATTGCTGTTGTCCCGGTTTCACCGAAAGATGTCCATAAACAGAGTGAATTTTCGAGGGTTCAAGAGTTACAAACCGTGAACCTTCGATCAATAAAGCCGTAATATCTGATTTGTGCCAGCTTTTATCCGACTCGAGAAATTTTTCAATCATTGCGGCCGAGTTGCCGGCGATAAACAGCAAATCCTGTTCGGCTTCGCCCATCCAATCGCCGACTTGGGAAAAATAGCGGGTTTTCGAATTATTGACCAGCGTACCATGGATAATTATATTATTGTTTGAGCCGCCGTCAACCCATGTGTAAATTGAATTTTCAGTTTGTATACACAGATCACCCTTGCCATTATCCGAATTTAAGGCTCCCACCGGATTTTTGTCCCGGGAGCAAAACACAAAGAAAATTAAAAATAAAACCGGTATATTTGGTTTTCTGTTCATTTTATTTACCCCATAATCATTTAAGCGGATTGGATTATTTAACATGCCTGCAGTCCGGTCCGGTGTTTTTTTAATTGCTTTGAGTCCCGTGAAAAATGAAAATTAATAATTTTTATAGAATTATACCGGATTAAAAACGTTATTGTTCCGAAAAGGGCGGGATGCTTTCGCTTGTCCTGGGAAGGATTCCCGAGACGGTTCATATTCTAATCCGGGATGAAAAGTGAATACAAAATTCTGTTTCGCCTTTCGTTTGATCGCTTTAAGCATTCGCTTGTGAGACAACAATCGGGAATCAGAGAACCCCGGGCAATTTTGTTTATTCCCGGAGAGTGGAAGCGAACGGCATTTATTATTTACTTTGTGAATATCATTTTCTTAATATCCCTAAATTCACCAGCCTGGATTTTATAGAAATAAACACCGGAGGGATATTTTGCCGCATCCCAGTTAACCTTATAAATCCCCGGTGAAAAAAATTGAGAGACAGGGGTCTCTACCAGTTGCCCGGACATATTATATATCTTTATATCAACATGACCGGTTTTAGGAACGCCGAATTCGATTGTTGTTGCCGGATTAAACGGATTGGGAAAATTTTGAGTCAAATAAAATTCATCAGGTGTTGAACTAATGATTTCCGTAACACCGGCAGGATTAACTGTAATAATAAAATTATCCTTTTGTTTTGTATCTGAACCACCCGGGCCGTTTACCGTAAGGCTGACAGTAAAAGAATCGGTATAGCTAAAAGTGTGCTTTGGATTTTCTAATGTACTGACACTTCCATCCCCGAAATTCCACATCCATGATGTTATATCTCCGGCAGATTCATTGGAAAACTGTACTGTTAAAGGACAAACCCCCTGCACGGGGTACGCGCTGAAATTCGCGACGGGTGTTTCTACGGGCGCGATATCCGCCAATATAATATAATGACTGCCTGCCCCATTACAACCGGCCGCCATATTACCGCCCAGCGTATAAACACCTTTCGGAAAGGTTTTTGACCACACTATCATCTGCCCTGCTTCATCCGATACTAATATGTTCGAGCCGGTGTTTGAAAATTGCGATGTTACCCAGGTTGGCAGGGAAACCGCTCTGCTGTCAAATCCAACATATAATGTACATTCATTTTGAATCTCAAAGGTAATATGATTTATATCCGTATTATCAGCATTTTGATTGGCTGTTTTTATCCATAAAAGATTTTTAAGATTTGAGGGAACATCAGTAATAGTGTAATCTCTGTCAATGTAGTATTGATCTCCCTCCTCCAGATAGGCCAGGACATAATTATCCGGTTGATTTATTGTTAAAAGAGGTTCCTTCATTGTTTTGAACTGGAATATTTCCGACCAGGCTTCTTCATCAGGTCTGTTGTGGGCTTTTATTCTCCAGTAATAATCAGTAAGGTATTCCAGGTCTTTGAGCAAATAAAATTCACCATAATAATCTTCAATGCTTTGCAAAGTACTAAAATTTATATTTTTATCTATTTGTAAATCATAGGTGATATAATTACCCTTTGGAAACCAGCTTAACCAGGCATTTTTACCTGTACCGATTTTATGATCCACAGGGTCCAATATGGTTATAGGTATGTCGATTAAAACTATATAGTTACTTTTGGCGTTTACAGCTCCACTTGCCATATTCCCGCCGAGTACGAGATCACCCTGGGATACTTTTTTCTCCCATAACTCCAAAGGGCTTGCCTTGTCTGAAACTTCAATCGTAAATGGTGTTTTTGAATATTCATTTACCAACCAGGCCGGATAATCTGTAGCTCTGTGATCATAGGCAATATAAACTGTAGCTTCTTTTTCAAACTTTAATTGAATAAATGAATTTGATGTATTGGATTTATCATCATTGGCCGTTTTTAGCCAAATACAATTTGTTAAATTGACCGGTATATTATTTATTATAGCATCCCTGTCAATATAATATTGATCGCCTTCCTGCAAATATGACATTTCATATTTACTATTATCCTTTACCTTTACGGAGGGATCTAACATGGTTATAAAACTTCTTGTTTCGGACCAGTCACTTGAACCTGAAGAATTTTTTGCTTTTACTCTCCAATAAAATTTATTAGAATAGTACAGGTTTTCCGCCTGGCAACAGGATTCTCCAGTTATTGTTTTATTAAACCTGGGGCTGCTGAAATTACTGTTTTCATCTATTTGAACGATATATGAGGAAGCATTCGTGACGTCAGCCCAATCCAGCCACAAATTATTCCCGGTTCCTATTTTTACATTAACTGGATTTATCAATTGTGGTACTGTTAAAGCCCCTCCGGTATCAAAAACGAATTTTCCAATCCACCCTCCAATAATCCGACCGTTACTGCTATATCGATTGCCGGCAATTATAAATTCATCAGCAGAGTAAGCCATTATATCGAAAAGAGAAATTTCTTCATTTAATTTATAATCCAGTACCTTATTGCCGTATTTGTCCAGTTTTACAATCCATCCGTTTTTAGTTGTTATATTATTTTCCATATCTATGACATCTATGGTTTCACCAACAACAAGAAAACCGTCATCAGGAGTTTGTATTATATGATTGAATATTGAATAATCCTGTGGATTGCTAAAAGTTTTTTTCCATATTTTATTACCATTCTGATCTGTTTTTAAAACAAAAGCTTCGTGACTCATTCCACCACCATCAACCCAATTCTCATTATTCCCGCATATAATATATCCATTATCTTTCGTTTGAATAACATGTTTAAACCTTGAATCATAGATTTTATACCAAATGTCGTCTCCACTGGAATTAACTTTTTTCAGTTCGCCATTTTCCCGATTCACTGCAATCATATATCCTGAATCAGTTGTTTGAAATATTGTAACGGCTTCATTCGAACAGTAACGGTCTGAACCAATACCATTCCCCCACTGAAAGTTACCATGAGAATCGGTTTTTATTACCCAGAAATCTTCACCCCAATCCCACATCCCGCTACCTCCGCCCGATTCACACAATGCTATATAACCACTATCTTTAGTTTGTCTGACATATTTCGCATTGTCGCTATATGAATATTCGTCATCATTTTTGCTACTATAATAATATTTTTCCCACTCTTTTTGTCCGGCAGAATTCAATTTTAACAAGATCGCCATCACTTGATCATCTATCATATCAGAGCTACACAGGATATAACCATTATCATTTGTATGCTGAATAAATTGACCTCCTGTGGAATTACTCCACACCTCATTCCCCAGGTTATTTAATTTTCTTATACCTCCACTTAAAACAACAATATACCCATCATTGGTTTTATCAATATTACCCATCCAATAAGGAAGGTCCTTTGTCCATTGAAATTCAATGGTTTGGCATATTGTTACGGCGCAAAAAGTAATAAGTAAATGAACCAAAACTAAAGTTACATGAGTAGATGTAGAAATTTTTTTCATGTCGGATTCTCCACCACTTGAATTCTGTTTAAATATCATTTATGAAAAAACATACCGATCGTAAATTATGGAGATTATAATTACCCTAAAACATTGAATCGAAAATGCTTATTGATAAAAATATGTAAATTCTAAAATTTAAAACAGTGAACACACTCTGTTTCAAGTGTATGCCATGTTGAATATTCAACCCCTTAACGGAAATCCGGGGCGCGCTAACTACCAGTCCATCTGTGAGTTTAAGCTTTTCCAGTATTAGAAATCTGGATTTCCAAAAAAAATTATAATTATGGTAATGTTTTGATTGATATGCTGAAATATTATTTTCATTCAAGAAAATAACATCTACAATAATATGATAATCTTTAATATCCTAAAAATCAACAGTTTTTTTGTTAATTTGGGTTTTAAATTTATCACTGGGATTGATTGTCCGGTTTTTCTTGCGCAAGTCTCCTGCCTGGTGTGTAAAAGCGCAGGCAGAGCCTGAAAATCTCAAACGATAGAGGATTATTCCCAATTGAGATATTCTTCCGCCCGTCTGGATCGAAGATTCGCCTTTGGAGGAAACCCTTCCCGGGACGGTTCATAAAAAAAGACATCCTGTCCTGTGATTATACCCTTTCCGCCCTGAATTCTAAACCGGGATGAATAGTGAATACAAAATTCCGTTTCGCTTTTCGTTTGAGCGTTTTAAGATTTCGACTTGTGAGACAACAACCGGGAATCAAAGATTCGCCCGCAATTTCGTTCCAATCCGGAGATTGGAACGAGCGGGAACCTACGCTGTATCAAATTTTATCATTTTTCAAAATACATTAAAGAGCTGTTATGCCCGTGAAAACGGGCATCCATTATTATGGCCCAAAAGTTAGAGAAATATATAGATTCCCGCTTTCGCGGGAATGACTATTATTTCTTTTTGATATAGCCCGGGAGTAATTATTCCGGGTCACTTTTCAAAAAACGGGAACAGTTTTTTGATCTCCTCCTTATCCGGTCTGCGGCCGTACTCGCAGATCTCGAACGCCTCGGCGTAACCGACTTTGTCCGCCTGTTCTTTTCCGTACCATTCCGCCAGTTCTTTTCTGTAACTGTCCGCCGTGCTTTTGAACCGGTTGGCGAAACTGTCCCGCACCTGCTGTGTGCGCTCTTTCTGTTTGTCCGGTTCCTGCGGGATCAGGTCGGCGGAACCGAGCGCTCCGCCTTCATAAAACTGCGACACCATCAACAGCATGGCGTCCAGTTTTTTTTCGACGACCGGATCGATGGACACGACGATATCCGCTGAAAACGGATTCGGCTTCTGGAAGCGGTCCGAGTAGAACAGAAAAACCGGGTTCTTTTGCAGGGGCGGAATGTCCGGCATAAAAAACGGCACCGCCACCATGTAGGCGGCGTCCTGGACCAGCACGCCGGTGTAGCGGTGGTCAGGGTGATAATCGTTGGGCCGGTGGGACATTACAATATCCGCGTTCCATTCACGGATCAACCGGGCGATGGTGCGCCGGTTTTCCAGGGACGGCACCAGCTCGCCGTCGTGGATGTCCAGCACCTCGACCGTATTGCCAAGCATTTTCGCCACGTTCTCCACCTCGGCGGTCCGCCGCCGGGCCAGAGGTCCGCCGGCCTCGCGCCAGTGACCGATGTCGCCGTTGGTCACGGAGACAAATTTTACTTCATGCCCCATGGCCGCCCACATGGCCGCCACGCCACCGGCCTTGATCTCGCAGTCGTCCGGGTGCGCCCCGAAACAGATGATACGCAGCTTTTTGTCCGCCGATTGTCCCGGCATAGCGGCAAACAATACAAACACCAGCAGGACGACAAACATAAATCGCCATGTTTTCATGTTCACGTTCCTTTCGGTTAAAATAAATATTTTATAATTAAAATGTTCCGGTTCCTTATGAGGTGTTAATCATTAATATCAAAAATTTTGAACAATATCAAGAAAAAAATGTAATCAGATCATGTCATAATAACGACCGGGACGTTTGCAGATTATACTTTTGAACAATAACATGTATTGAAACGAATTTTAATTTTCTTTTCGTTTTTTTTTTCGGATTAAGCAAAAAATTAAAATTATACTTGCTTTTTGGTTTTAAATTGTTTATTATTTTTCAGGGTAGTATATCACATTTTAAAAATTCAGCACAACTATTCGGGGAACAATAAAATGTCGAAAAGACTGATATTTCCTTTGTTGCTGTTTTCTCTGCTCTGGGGATTCTCCTGCGAGAGCCCGATTTCAACCGACATTAAGAGCGGCGATCTGTCCCGCACGGAATTTTCCGTATACTTTCCCAGGAATGAAATTTTCGATCCGGCCTGGTCGCCGGACGGCGAGCGGATTACCTTTGTCTCTAAAACAATGGCGACCGACATTTATAAAATGAGCGCCGCCGGGGACACCCTGGAACTGGTGAAAAGATTTTTCAAAAGTTTAATTACCTCTGACGGGTCAATATCTCCGGACGGACAATACTTAATATATATTGACAGCGACTGGGATGTCAATACGGGAAAGAACAGTTATTTATACTCGGTGACGCAGGACACAGGTATGATTATCACCGATATTCTGCCCTTGTCTGCTCGGCGTTTCAGATGGTCCCGTGACGGCAGCGTAATCTATTATAAAATATCGGGTTACACTATAGTAGCTATGACTCCCGGGGGTGCCCCGGTTTTCAGTGTTACTCTGGATTCAATCATGAATTTTCAAGATTATGATGTGTCGCCGGACAAGCAAAGCATAGTATGGTATGGGAGGCCGCAAAATCATCGATACGATCAAATATGGCATTATACTCCCGAAAACGGACAGCAAAAGCTGCTGGCGGCGGATTCAATTTATTATAAACTGCCTGCATGGTCGCCGGACGGTAGTTGTATTGCTTATTATACCGAAAACAGAAAAACAGATCAACTGAGTCTTAACATTTATTCCCTAAAAAATAATTCATCCCGTACTTTAGTTGACAGTACGGGCTACATTTCCCGGATCGTATGGTCGGATGACGGACAAACGGTTTATTTTACCGGATATTATTTCGGAAATGATATAAGCGGTGGAGGAATATGGGCTGTTTCCCTGCCGGACAACATCATTTCGTTAAATTGTCCTTGTTCATTGAGTAATATATTTCAACTTGATGCGGATGGTTCCTTTTATCTCCAGGAGGACTATCCGGTTTATCAGCTTTCATCCTTTTCAGTCACCGATAAAAAGATCACTTTTCTTTCGCCAAAAACACGAGAAGAAATGTCGTGTCCGGACTGGTCCCCGGACGGTGCCAGCCTGGTTTTCACTCAAGACCGCAAGCTCTGCAGGATTCACGCCGGAGACGGCGAGACCGAATCGCTGAATATTGATAATCCTTACAATCAATTTCGCCCGGATTTTTCCCCGGATGGTTCCCTGCTGGTATTTGATGATGGAGATGAAATTTATACAGTCTCGGCGAAAGGTGGTCAGGCAAAAAAAATTAATACCGGTAATTATGATTTATACAATCCGGTGTGGTCGCCGGACGGCAAACAGATCGCCTGCGCTTACAACAGATACGATACGGACAGTCTGATGGTGTTTAATTACACTAACGAAAAGTTAAGCCGGGCAAAAGCCTGGCCTGGAATATATCTGGATATCTCCTGGTCAAAACTGCACCCTGTACTGGGGTCGTTTATTTTATTGGTCCAGCCGCGTGAACGATATGACATGTATGGTCTTAAATTAAAAGCCCTTAATCCCGAAAACGGACAACTTTTGGAGCTCATCGGCAATGGGGGTTCTTTACTCAAGGATTTACGAGGTGAAATAAAAGCGTGCTGGTCGCCGGACGCGGAAGCTATCGCCTGGATACATGTGGATTACCCGACTTATTCTTTGAACATTGCCCGTATTTTTGTGGATTTACAATAAAACGAAGGTGACGACTATGAAAAAAATTACCAGTTGTTTTATTTTACTGATCTCTTTGTTAATAACAGCTATCCTTTCTGCCGCTACCATCGCGACGCTTCGCGGCGTCGTCACGGACGCCTCCACCGGCGCGCCCCTGCAAAACGCCAACATCGTGCTGGAGGGCACCGGTCTGGGCGGCGCGGCCGACGCCGGGGGACAGTATATTATCTCTGATATAACTCCCGGAACCTATACGTTGAAAGCGACGCGCATCGGTTACGAGCCGGTTGTGCTGAAAGATATTCGGCTCGGGGCCGGGGACAGTAAAACGCTAAATATCAAGTTAACGCCGGGCGTGATCAATATGCGCGATGTGAGCGTGGAAGCAGACAAGTTCCAGACCCGTTGCCAGGACATCAACCGCGCCGGGTCGCAGTCCCTGCAACCGCGCAATATCAATAAAATTGCCGGTTCGCTGGATGATATCACCCGCGCGGTGCAGTTATTCGGCAGCGCGGTGCCGGCCGGTGACTATACCAGCTTTTACGCCGTGCGCGGCGGCAGTCCCGACCAGAATATCGTTATGCTGGACGGGCTGGTCGTGCCCAATCCCTACCGGCTGCGGATGATCATAGGCGGCGGCGTTAGTATATTCAACCAGTACACCACCCGCGATGTGGAACTGTATACCGGCAACTTTCCGGCCGAATACGGCAATTTTTTATCTTCCGTCATGGGCGTTAAAAGCCGGGACGGCCGCACCGACCGGATCGGTTACGGCGGCTCGGCCAATTTCCTGAACGCCAATGCCTATGTGGAAGGTCCCTGGCCGGGTGGCAAAGGCTCCTGGATTTTTTCTGCCCGGCGTAGTTATTTTGACCTGCTGGCCAACCGTTTTGACAAAGATCAGACAAGTTACCCGCATACGTTTGATGTAGATACAAAATTGACGTATTTTCTCAGTAAAAATTTAAAACTTACTTTCAAAACCCTATTTAGCCGGGAGGGTACGGAACTTGGCTCACTTGATAAAGAAGATATCGGATTGAAAGAAAACTCCGATATCAATCTTTACACGCTGTCGCTGGATTATTTTCCAACGGAAAAAATCCTTGAAAAAATTGATATTGCTTATTATGATGAACAATTTGATTATAAAATATTTTACGGGGACGATCCGTCTGAATCTAATATTTATGTATATGGAGATTTTAAATCAAAAATATATACGACAACCATAAAAGAAGATTTCAGTTACAGGATTACTCCGGATCATTCCATTAACAGGGGTATGCAGTTTTTACTGGACAGGTCATCTATGGACCTTGCCACAGATGTCAGAAATATCACATTCGCCCGGCGGGATGTACCGCCGGTTGTCTATTTTAATAAAACCAGCGGCCATTTCAACACTTATATTGATTATTCCGGGCGGCCGGTTGCTTTTTTACAGGCGAAAATCGGCGCGCGGTACGATTATTCATTTCTGATCAACCGGGGAGACATCAGTCCCCGCGCCAGCCTGTTGTGGAATGTGACGGAAAATCTGTCCCTGAACGGATTCTGGGGAGTATGTCACCAGTATCCCAATGTGTTCAGTGTTTTTAACCGGGACTGGCCGCTGAATATCGCCGCCAACCTGGACGGAATACAATCTGAAAAAGCGACCCACACTGTTCTGGGGATAACGAAACTGTGGGGAAAGAATTATCTTACACGGATCGAGGCCTATTATAAGGACATCGACCGGCTGTTACTGCCGCGGGATTATGTATATTATATTCCTGAGAATTCCGGCTCCGGTTACGCCAAAGGTCTGGAACTGCAAATCGAAAAAGGAGAAAACGCCGGCAGTCGCTGGAACGCCATGCTCAGTTACGCCTGGTCCATTTCCAGGTATCGGGAACGAAATGCGGCCTGGGTGCCGTTCAACTTTGACCGCCGGCATGGTATCACGGCGTTTGGTAAGGTGAAACTGCTGAAAAACCTGACCGCGAGCGGCACCTGGCGGTACGCGAGCGGCCTCCCTTATAACACGATTATTGCTTATATCAACGCCGGTTTCGATGGAAGTAAATTTATCAAAACAACCGATAACGTCCGGCGCTATCCCTATTACCAGCGGTTCGATATCCGCCTGAATTACGAGGTACAAACCGGCAGGGGCCTGTTAAATGTTTACCTGGACATGACCAATATACTGAACCGCAAGAACATTTACGATCAGGCGTGGTACAAAGTCACCGATGATATTGAATCTGCAGAGGAACAACCTTTTCTATATGGCGAACAGGATATACTTATACAGCGCAATATCTACATGCTGCCCTTTGTGCCGTCGCTGGGCGTGAGTTATAATTTTTAAGATCATGCTTTCACGGGAACGACAGAGAAAAAAGCGCGCAGAAATGGGAGTCCGATGTTAAAAGAGATTATTGGACATGAACAATGATGTCGAGTCTTTCGAATGTTAACATCCCCCTGAATCTCCTTTCAAAAGGGGGGACGGGTTCCCGGAAATGAGCAATTTACTGAAAAAAATCCCAAATCCAGTCTCCCCTTGGGGGAGGATCAAAGAGTGGTGTTGATAATATATACCGCTTTACAGATTAACACAAAAACTTTAGATTCCCGCTTTCGCGGAAATGAGATGTTTGTACTTTTTTATTAATTTTATTACTGTGTATGGTTAAATCAGACAATAGGAGCTTAGAAAAAACAACCCGTGAGGGGTGACACTATTTCATTTCCTGCACTTTCCCCAGTACATAATCTCTGGTATCCAGTACCAATTGCGGCAGTTTGTCCCCAAACATGGCGCCCACTTCGGAGTAGGCTTTGCCGATGTTTTTTACGGCCCCGGGGACATCTTGCTGATCTTTGGCCGAATCGGTTTCCGGGAACCAGATTTTTAAAATCCTGTTACCCGTATTTTCAACATTAAAATAATCGGGTATAATACCCAGTTGTACCTTTTTCAGATCTTCCGGATGTTCCGCATAATATGCGGCCACCCCGAACGGGTCCGCGGTTTCCTCGTCCGGGCGTCCGTTTTTATCATACGCTTGTACGGTTTTTGCGTCAAGCCGGAGTTTTGCTATCGCTTCCTGTAACAGGGAATAAGTCTGTTTCCATATTTCTTTGCGGGTTGATTCCCTTTTCTCTATATCTTCGGGATTATCATCATCGTCGATATTTTCATTATAATTAACCTTGCCTTTCTGGTTATAAAACTCGAACAGTCTTTCATTCATCATACGGGTAAACGTCAGTTTATCATTGATATAATCTGCATTACTATATCCATTTGAATGATTATCCTGAATATCTTTGAAATTAGATAACGGACTTTTAAATGTCGTGGTGGTAGAAATCTGCATGAATCGTCCTCTAAAGTAAAGAATAAATTTTGTACAAGGTCGTATTACTCATAATTATTATCGGTCAGTAAAATTATTTCTTAAATATTTTTTTAAGGTTAAGTAATACTTGTTTTATAGTATTAAATTTGTGGTGGCCGCTCATGGACAGGCATATACACGCCCCGGGGTGTTCTGTTAACGGAGCAGGTGAATTTGAAAAAGGGCAAGAATTTTTTATTCCCACGCCCCGGGGTGTCTCGAAGCCGAAGCCGGCTGTAAGGTGCAGAGGTTCGTGCAACTGCGCCACTTTGTTCGGTTCGACTATACACCCCGGAATGTGGGTCATAAACAATTATCCTACGGAAGCACAAGCCGGTAACTGACAAAGGCAAATTCCTGGCTGTCCGGCGACCAGGACGGCACATTGATCGTTCCCTGACCGCCGAAAAGCTGCGTCAACACCCGCGGTTCGCCGCCCGAGGCGGGCATCAGCCGTAAAACCACTTCCTTGTTGGGAGGATGTCCCTCAACGGATTTATCAAACGAGACGAACACCAGCCACTGTCCGTCCGGCGACGGGTGCGGGAACCAGTCGCCGTATTCTTCGTCAAAGGTCATCTGCGTCTGTTGGCTGCCGTCGGTCTGCATTCTCCAGATGCGCATCGCACCGGTCCGTACGGAATTGAAATAAATGTACCGGCCGTCCGGGGAGTAATCGGGTCCGTCGTCCAGTCCCTGCGCAAAAGTCAGACGTTTTTCCCAGCCGCCATATACGGGGATGGTATATACATCGTACTCGCCGTTACGCTCGGCGCAATAAGCAAGCTGCTTGCCGTCCGGCGACCAGCCGTGCCAGTACGATGGCCCCAGCGGCGTGATCTGTTCCGGTTCGCCGCCGCCTGCCGGCAAAATATAAATAATGGATTTGCCGCCGTCATGCTGGCTGCTGATGACAAGGGATTTGCCGTCCGGCGACAACCCATGGTCATTATTACAGGCATTTGCTGTGCCGGTATTGATCTGCACCAACTCTCCGCCTGTCACCGGTATTGAATATAGGAATCCCTTGCTGTTAAAGATCAGCGTTTGACCGTCCCGGGACCAGTTGGGCGCTTCGAAATGATCTTTGGCGCTGTAGACAATTCGCCGCTGGCCGGTATTAATGTTGAATATTTCGAGATTGCTTTCGACAACCCGTTTGTCTTCCTCTATGATCCCTAAATTTTTACATTTAACATTTGTGAATACCGCCGTTTCACTGACGGTCGAGTCATGAGAACAGACAAACAGTCCGGCATAAACGGTATCGCTCATCACCACATTAACGGTCCCGACCGGTATAAAGTTTTTGTTCTTTTCGGCTACATATAGAGAATACAGTGTGCCGGTTTTTTCCAGTTTTATGGTAACCGGTCCGGGAACGGGCGATTTCACCTCCATGGTCTGACCACCGGGTTCCTTGCGGTATTGCAGCGAAACCAGTCCGTCTCCATGTAGAGCGACGTCCGCGTATGGCGCGTCCGCTTCGAGACCCGCGCGAACCATCCAGCCGCCTTTGCGGTGCGCGTTTTTCCCTTCCCCGATCCAGCTTAAATCGGCTTGCATGATGAGGTCACCGGAAACCTGTTTCCAGACAAAATGGAACGCGTCCTCATTGCCCCAGATGTTTTCGCCGCTGCCGGTGATTATATATTCCGCCTTGGCCGCATTGAATTCCGCCGAACCCTTGAGCTTTATTTTGCCGATGTCGGTTTGTCCGCTGAATTCACCAACCGGTTTTTGTCCCCGGCAACAGAACCAGACAAGGCTGAACAATAAAACCGGAATGGTGAACAAAACAACAAATTTTTTAAAAACCATTTATTATCCTTTCAACAAACAGAAAAAGCCATTTTTTATAACCTGATCCTGTCGTAAAATATTTCTTTCGGCAGAATTATTCCGACGCCGGGATAAAATTAACATGCAATTTCAGTTTAACCGGCAATCCTTTAGCAGGTTCAATCAGCAGGTTTTTGGCAACATAGGGAAGAGCAATCTCTTTTGTGGCGTTGATATCCTTGATTTTCCCGCCTACCGTGAGCACTACGGTTTTATTCGCCTGCAGGGTAATAGTGGAAGGGTAAAAAATGTCGGTCAACGTCGTGTCCGAGACCAGTTCATAACTGATATCGGAATCGTTGTGGATTTGAATATTGACGCTGTTTGTGCCTTTGATGGTTATTTGCGGATTTTTTATTTTAACAGATTGATAAAAAATCGGTTCAATAAACTGTTTTTCGCCGATCAATAAATTCTCTTTGAAAACTGCGGTTCTTCTGCCGAACAAAGCTTCTTTAATTCCTTTTAAGGATTTTTCTTTTACGAAAACAAGCGTAACAGGTCTGTGTTTTCCTGTAGATTGATTATATTCATAATCAATGGGATTATGAACGTCTGAATTTGCCATCATGGTTAGCTTTTTATCCAGGCACCATTGATGGGCTTCAGGATAATAATCGCTGCCGTTTACAACTTCGACACCATGCAGCCAGCCGTTTTCAAGGAGAACGGTATGTTCATCGTACCAGATGCCGATATTATTCGGCTGCCGCCAGCCGGGATGGTTCATAAACACAAAGGCGCCCTGGTCAACAGCCGCTTTGATCGCGTCATTTACAACCTCGGTATCCAACGGATTTATATCATTGAGAAATATGGCATTGATGTGTCCCGTAGGCCTTTCACGGGTAATTTCAGCGCCCATAGGAAAGAGTAAATCCATAGCCTCTGCGTGGGGCAATGCGATTTCATAGGGGCGATTAAGATTCTTCGGGATATCATCCGTATGCGGCAGGTATTCGATGTGGTCGGTTATGGAAATGGCGTCCAATCCATCCCGCCATGCTTCCGCAACTCTGATTGTCGGCCAAACATTTCCGTCGGAAAAAACAGTATGCATGTGAAGATCACATTTCAGTGTTGTATATTCGGGGATGTCTGGTATATTGATTTCCGTACGTGACACCGGGAGTGCTGTTGATATGAGAACAAAAATCAAAAGAAACAATACATGTTTTAGCGCGAATTGACCGCTTTTGAATTGATACATTTTACGCCTCCTCTAATGTTCAGTTATTTAATACTTTTATGAGTTGATAAATGTATATTTTGAGTATATAATAAATTTGGTACAAATATTGCTCAATATTTATTTAATTTTTTCTTTTTTTAAATTGGTTTTTGACAGGCAACAAAATCACAATTGATGGAATATAACAAAGAGGGAGATACTATGCAAATCTTTTCAAAAGCCGGGGTATTTTTAGCAGTCGTCATGTTCCTAACCACTGTTTATGCAAAAATAATTGATCCGCCGACCCAGATATCAATTGCACCAATGTGTCAGTCATATTCACAGGTTGCTTATAACTGCATTGAAGATGAATATCTGGTGGTGTGGGAAGAAATGCGTAATTTTGATTCGACACAAAGCGATATCTGGGGCCAAATTGTAAAAGGGGACGGTTCATTACGCGGCGAGAATTTTTCTGTTTGTTCGGACTCTGCATCCCAGTGGTGGCCGCATGTTGATTATGATCCGGTAACAAACAGGTACCTGGTAGTTTTTTCCGATAATCGCAACGCGGAGACTGACGGCTGGCTGGACAATTATGACGTCTACGGGGCATTGCTGGACAAAGACGGCAGACATATTCCAACATCAAATTCTGATCCGGACACCTGCTTTGGTATCGGCAAAAATACGGCGGCTATCCATTACCCCGATGTATCCTATAATTACCAAACCGGGAATTTTTTGGTTGTCTGGACGGATTATCGTAATGAGACATCGGATATATACGGTCAGATCGTTAACGCCGAAGGAAATTTTTTGTATGTGACCGATCCGGCCGAAAATTTTCCTGTTTGTGTGGAAGAGTCTTTAGACCAGGATGTCCCCGTTGTTGCCTATGGCAATACAATAAATGAATGGCTTGTGGTTTTTGCCCGGGGCGACTGGGATGATTCGGGTATCTATGCGCAGCGTGTGAGTCCGGACGGTTCTCTGCGAAAACAGGATGGATCAGACGGTGCCGGGGCCATAACCATAATCGCCAGTACGGGAAACGGCGCCGATCCGGTGCAGCCGCGGGCGCAGTTTAATAATGAATACATTCCAAAGTTAGGTAAAGCGGCGGACACTGAAAAACCGTGCGAGTGTCTGATTACCTGGCAACAGGGGTCAGGGGACAATACGGATATTTTCGCGCAGCGCCTGGCTTTTGTTTCAGACGGTGTGGCCATCGCTTTGGATGAAAAGGGAGAAATCCAAACACAGCCCGCTTTTCCGATGTGTAACGCCGAATATTATCAAAACGCGCCGGATATCGCCTTTAGCGATCTGGACAATGAATTTATGTTAGGTTGGCAGGACAATCGTAAAGGCGGCTGGAACGACCCGGATTTTTACTGCCAGCGATTGTTTGTCAATCCTGATTCCGAATTTGTCTGGCTTGCTGAAGACCGGATCAACCTGACAACATCTATGGAAAATACGCCCATCGATACATCTGAATATTTGACCGGCGGTAACCTGGTGGGCGCCGCGCATAACAGTTACCGGAACGAATTCTTTCTGATATACGCCTTTCAGGATACTGCACAGCATCGCGGCAACGATCTTTACGGAGTTCGTATTACCGGCACAATTCCAACGACAATAAATCAGATAAAACAGAACAGACCGTTTGACTTTTCGCTTTCACAAAATTATCCCAATCCGTTTAATCCGGTCACGACGCTTTCATACCGGCTTGATAAAACGGGAGTTGTAGAATTGTCGGTTTTCGATATTAACGGGAAACAGATCAAAACTTTGGTCAACACCACACAAACGGATGGATTCCATTCCGTGGTATGGGACGGGACAAATAATCAAAATACTCCCGTCGCTTCGGGCATTTATATATACAAGCTTGATTTTGGCGGGCTAACGCTGTCGAATAAAATGATCCTCGTCAAATGATCTTATAAAGCGGAAAGCATTTTGCTTTCCGCTTTTTTTATATCACCGTCCACCGGATAATAAACAACTGTTGCAGATCATTTTCGTGAGCCATACGCTGACGCAGCCTGTCGATCAGGTTGTCACGTTTGTTCATAATCTCGTCTTCAACGTCAAACAGCTTTTGCCGGAGCTGCCGTTTTTCGCTTTCCAGGTTTTTGATCTGCACCTGCAAACTGTGCTGCCGTACCGAGTCCGCAGACATTCTCGCTTCACGACTCAGTGATTTAATTTGCGCCTTGTTCTGAAACAACTCTTTTTCCACCCCGACCACCATATCATCGGCCCATTTATCCAGTTTTTCACACTCTTCCATAAAAAAAGTATTATTAATTTCTCTGGATCTGTTTAACTGTTCCAGGACCTGTTCCTCCGTATACATGTCGATGTTTTTTTTCACCTCCGCGGGGACCTCTTTTAATTTGGAAGCGGCGGCGCGGCAGTAAAAGAATTTTTCGCAAATGTCCCGGTCCAGTTTTTTGCCGTTATCAGTAAAACCGGTGAACAGCAGGTACTCTTCGGTTTCGAAAGACACAATTTTCAGCAAACTCAGCGCCAGCCAGCCGGATTTCCCTTTTAACGAATGAATGACCGAAATTTTCTGCGGATAGTTACTGATATCAAAATACAAATGTGCCGCCGCCGTCTCCGCCTTTTTGCCCGCCGCCAGAACATATTCCCCCAGCGGATGCGATAGCCGGTACAAATACTCTCCAGGTTTGTTCTCTTTTGATTTTGACACAAGCTGGTACCGGCCGGTTTTGATGCTCTCCATCGGGGTTTGTAACAGGTCGAATTTTAACGTCGAATCATAAAAATGCGCGTTTTGTGACAGGATAAATTTACTCAATTCCCAGAAATAGGAACCGTACCGGTCCAGTTGTTCCCTGGCGGTTTCCAGTTGAATTTTAAACCGGGCATGCACATCCTGGTCAAAGTGCTCCAGCAGGGTTTGCCGCGTGTGCGCCATCTTGTCCTGAATGGTCATGTCCAGTTCCTGGCGCAGCTCATGAAATGCCCTATCGATTTCATCGGTCGACCGGCAGGTCTGGTATATACCCAAAATCCGTTTTTCGAAATCCACGCCGGATTCGATATTGCCCAGCACTTCATCGGAGGCCCCGAACACGTTCTCAAAAAGATTGAATTTTTCTTCCAGCAGTTCATACACCCGGCAGTCGGTCTCGTTGCGCCGGTTCAAAAAATTGATCACAACCACGTCGAATTTTTGCCCGTACCGGTGACAGCGGCCGATACGCTGTTCGATGCGCTGCGGGTTCCACGGCAGGTCATAATTGATCATCGACGAGCAGAACTGCAGATTGATGCCCTCCGCGGCGGCCTCTGTGGCGATCATAATCTCGGCGTGCTGACGAAAATACTCGACAATCGCCGTGCGCATGTCCACCTGACGTGAGCCGCTTATCCGCCCGGTTTCCCGGTTTTCCCCGAGCCATTTTTCGTACACCCGGTTCGATATGGCGTCGTTATTGGTCCCGTTGAATAAAATAAGTTTGTCCCTGTAGCCGTTCTCCGACAAAAATTTCAGCAGGTATTCCTGCGTTCGTCGCGACTCGGTAAAGATGATGGCTTTACGCGGCGCTTTCATTTTTTCGAGTTCGGCAAAACCGGTTTCCAGCCCCTGCAGGAGCGTTTTGGCTTTGGTATCGACCGGGATCGAATTTGAAAGATTGATGAGACTCTCCAGGGTAGCGATTTCCTCGTTCAGTATTTCCGGATCGATCTCCGTTTTTCGGCCGTTTTTGCCGTTGCCGCCGTTTGTCTCTTCGTCCAGGTAATCGTCTTCGATCTCATCCTCGATGAATATTTTGTCCAGGATCACATCATAGGAAACGTCCTGTCCCGCGCGCATGGCGAGCAGGCGGTTTCGCATAATTTCCAGCGTTCCGGCAATGGCATAGGAAGAAGACGCCAGTATCTTTCTCAGCACCAGGGTCATTAAATGCCGCTGCGGCCGCGGGATGGAATATGATTCTTCCCGGCTGATAAAGTCAGAGATGCGCTCGTACAGGACATGTTCATTTTCAGTTGTATCATAAGGTACGGTCAGTGTGCGGCGCTCGGTGTAACGGATGTACTCGGTGACCTGACTGCGCAGGGTGCGCTTGCATATCTGGTCCAGTCTGGCCTCCAGTTCGGCATAGTCGTCATTTTTATTGACAAACTGGGCGCGAAAAGCTTCCTGGTCGCCGAAGATATGTTCATCGATCAGGGAGGTCAGGCCGTACAGTTCGAGTAATGAATTTTGCAGGGGGGTGGCGGTCAGCAGTACTTTTTTGCGGTCTTCCAGCGCCCATTTAATATTATGCGCCATTTTGTTTTTGGCGCGGAACACGTTGCGCAGTTTATGCGCTTCGTCAATGACCACCAGGTCCCAGTTTATGGTGCGTATTTTCGCACTGTGTCGGCTGGCGAAATGGATGGACACGATCACAATCGAGTCGGTATCGAACGGATTCGGCTCGCCGCCCGCTATCGCCTGGTTGTAGTTGCGGGCGTCGATGACCACATTGGGCAGCATGAATTTTTCCTGAAGTTCGATGCTCCATTGCTTACGCAGCGAGGCCGGGCAAATGACCAGCAGTTTGCGTTTCCGCTCCGCCCAGTACTGGCACAACAGCAGTCCCGCCTCGATGGTCTTGCCGAGACCGACCTCGTCCGCCAGGATCGCGCCTCTGGACAGCGGCGAGCGCAAAGCGAACAGCGCCGCTTCGATCTGGTGCGGGTTCAGGTCGATGCAGGCGTCGAACAGCGACTGGGTCAGTTTTTGCAGGCTGCCGGCGTTATGATGCCGGGACAACTCGTGCGCGAAATATTTTGCGTGAAAAGGGGTTGACATGAAAATCCTCTGTATCTGAAATCAAAAAGAATATAATATAATAATTTTAAACTTTAAACAAAAGAATGGAAATGGGTGGGGTGGGATTTTTTGTTAAAATGGACCCGGTTCTTGATTCCGATCAGGGCTTGCAAAAACGCAAGTCTGTCATTTCGACCGGAGGGAGAAATCTTCAGTTTCGCGGAGGCTCACGCCTCCGCGCTGAAAAAGCTTTCAAAATAAATAATCTTCTGCAAGAGCAGGAACCCCTCCAGAATTAACAGATTTCTCGTCGCTTCGCGACTCGAAATGACAGATTGTTATCGACACAAACACTTCATACCCCGGGAAAGATCCCCTCCAAAGGCGGATCTTCGATTTCAACCCGAAGCGAGCAGAATTATCAAGTGTTAACATTCGCTTAACCGGCGAAAGGCCCTTGTGGCCCCGTGTCCGGTTGAAGCGGTTGTTATGTGACTCACTTTATTCAAAACGTATTAAATCGTCTTTAGTTGGCAGTGAGTTGGTGTATTTTACCCATTCACCATTTTTACATAAATAATATTCTTCAAAAACAAATGGAATACCTTTTGCTTTCTTGAAATCTGGATTATCCATAAATTGCATATGTAAATGCGGCATCGTTGAATTACCCGAGTGTCCCAATTCGCCAATTAATTCTTTGCTTTGAATATAATGCCCTTCTTTTATTACAATTGAACCCTTTTTCAAGTGGGCCATTAAAGCATAAATACCATTTTCGCTTTTTATTATTACACAATTGCCGGTAATTGAGCTATATTCCAATATACCTTTTTCATAACCTTTTGTTACTTTAATTGTGTTTCTTATATCTCTGTATACATTTACCGGATTTCGCTCTTCTATGCCGTCTATTACTTTAATTACTTCACCTCCAACAGGAGAGTATACCTTTTCACCCCATCCATAAAAATCATTTAAATTGATTCCCTGTAATAAATAGGTAAGAAGACTTGGTTTATATGGCTTCTTCGACTTTCCGGCTTTATCAATGACAACAAAGTCTATGGCATACATTTCACCATATTTTGTAGTTCCATGACTAGGTATCTTACTACCTGGTGTGTTAGGTGTTATACATACGGAATGGATAGGTGAGTCAATAATTAATACATCATTCATTGAAACAGAGTTCTCCTTTTCAATAGTGGCCCTATTCGAGCATGTTATACTGGAGACAACAATGAAACCAAAAATTATGCATGTTGTATAATAAAGTATGCCAAATTTCATTGTATTCATATTTTCCTCGCGTCGAAGGCGCCCACCTGACAAAAGATTACGTGTATTAATGAAAATAGCAAATATTTCTATCCAGAGCAACATAATTTGCTCGCCCCGGTTTGTAAATCATTAGTTTCGCGGAGTTCCTATAATTAAATAGCCTCCTCGCTGCAAACACCTAATATTGGTATTAATTAATAAGTTTATTAAACGCAAACAATGAGGAGGGAGCCTCCGCACTGATAAATCTATGATCGTTCAGAGATAAGAATTGAAGTGAAAGTATCATTAGTAGGATAAGGATATTGAAACATCCACCCATACTTTGTAAAGACAGAAGAAGATAATAATATTATTATTAACAATGATAATATTTTTTCATACAAATCCTCCAAGTTTTTAATTTGTCAATTATTGTAATACTCTGTTGAATACATCCAGCCTAACGGTTTGGCTAAGTTGACCGAAGGATGCGGCGTACAGAACGATGGACTTTAAAATAAGTGATTCGGAGCTCTGAAAATTAGATTTCAAGCAGAGCCCTTCGGGTTAACTTGAGCCAGATGTTATGCGATAATCACCACAACATTCCATTGTAATTATTCTTCAATGCATCAATTATTTTATCTTTTCTTTTATTTCGTGTTTCTTCTGTTTTTGCATCACAATAAAAACCAGCAAATTGTTTTTGCCTTGATGGAGATTTCTGATCGAAAAGACTTAATATTTCATTATTGTCGCTTATCACGTTTCTTAAAATTTCTATTTTTTCATTTATATCCATAGTTTTTTCTTGATTTCTCTTTTCCACTTTAAATACACCAATACCAGCTTTTGTCATTAATCCATTTTCAATCATTTTTTGATATATCATTATATTTTTTTTAGACCACTTTTTCATATCTTTTCTTTTTGAAAAATACTTTTTATATTTTTTATTATCTATCGATTTCATTAATCCATCAATCCAACCAAAACAAATTGCTTCTTCTAAAGCGTCATTAGCTGTAAACGCTTTATTTCCCTTTGTAAAAATTATCCAAATACCATTTGATTTATCAATATTATTCTCAAGCCAAGCCCTAAACATTTCTCTATTATCGAACTCTAGAATATTTGCATTGTCATTCATATTAAATTCCTTCTGTAAAAATATTTCGTATTTTAAAATTCTTTTTAAGCTATTTTTCCCAAAGCCCGTAGGATCCGCATAACGATCAAGCGTGACCAACGCCGAACGCCGAATCGTCTTTCTACAGACGCTTTTAACGAAAAATCACCAAAACGAGTGCCCGCCCACAATTTAGCACAACCCCAAAAGGCGTTCGTGTCCACGCATATGTTATACATTATTTAATATTGATTTTCTAATGATTGTGGTATGGTTAGTTGCCGATTTCGAAGCACTTTCCTATCAAGTTACAACTACCTTTAATACGAGCTGTGACGCTCGAATGTTCACTGCACCGGCAATTAACTATACTGCGTGTTATAGGCTGGTTTTAGTTGCCACGTATTGATATTTTTCAAGAATAAAATTTTAAAACTGTTATTCTAAAGAAAAATTCTCACTGTCAAACTTGCATAATTCCCACCAATAATTATTATTGTTCTCATTTTTTATTACATACTTAAAGTTACAATTTATGCAATCTCACTAATCTATTTAATTTATATTTGTTATAGTCTGAAACCTATCAGGAGTTGAGGAGTAAAAATTGGATATTTTATTTCTTCATCAAAATTGGGAGGCTTATTGGTTTGAAAAAAACCAAAACCAATTCCGGGTGCAGGTTGGATAAATAGTCGATTCCCATAAAAATTAAACTGATACCCTATCTTAAGTTCGCCCCACATTTCAATACCTGGGTAATGTCTTTGTGTTACATTCGAAAAAATATTGTTGTATGCTGGATAAACTTCTGTTTCAACATGAAGTCCTTTCCAAAAGAAATATCTATATCCAAGTAAGAGTGTGTATGCATTGACTTTAAAACTTTCATGCTTGAAATTCTGAAAACATGGTCCAAAAAATATTTTATGTTTTTCATTTAGCTTGAAATTGATATGAACTAAGTAGATATTTGCCAGTGGATAGGTTATACTTGTTCCGAAACCCCATTTTGATCTCGTTTTTTCTGTCTGAGCAAAAGATTTAACCGCTATCGTAAAAACAATAATTAGGATTAACAGTTTTTTCATGTAAAACTCCTTCTTTTCCTACTCATAAGGTTTTTCGGAATGCACCCCGTTTTTTCATGTGATCGCTGGTCTTCACAATTTTATTTATATTAGTTGTGATTTATATTTGCCTTGTTTACACTTTTAATCTCAAAAGGTTTAATTGTATTAAATCCGATCCTTTATAGAAAGTAAGGATTCAATACAATTAAAATCGATTTTAATATTGTATTGTACATCGGGATTTCCTATTATTTATGATTAAAACAGGAGATCCTTATGGTAATTCACAAGAAAACACGATTAACACCACGACAATGAGAAGAAGTTTATAAAGCCTATTACGAACATAAAAAACGCATATGTGATTTAGCTCGTGAATATCATGTCAGCCGCCCGACAATCTATAAAATTTTTAAAAGAGGACGGTTGCAAGATTTTTCTATACATAAAAGCACTAACAAACGCTTTCGTTGTTTGAAATATGGCGTTAAGCACCTGGCTATAATTGAAAAAGAAATCGAAGAAAAACTTAAACGCCAGGCTAAACGGTATAACAAAGATTATCCAGGTCAAATGATACATGGTGATACAAAAAAACTGCCT
>JAFGSB010000177.1 GCA_016934825.1 Candidatus Zhuqueibacterota bacterium | reverse complement strand
TTTTGTATGCAATAATCTTCTTTTTATAATTTTATTGCCCTGGAGGATTTTTTTACTTGACTTTTTACCTTTAATATGTGTCCATCCGTGTCAATCTGTGGGCAAATTAAATTTCTATGCGCGGCGTCCCCCCTAAGAACGCCGCGCATGTTGTTAGTGAGGAGTCTACTCACAACTGGGACAAATTTTCGCCAGCAGGGGATCGGTGGGACAGCCGTCCATGTCGCCGCTGATGACCCTGTCCACTACCTCGTCGCCGTATTTTTCCCGCGCCTCGGCTTCCAGCGATTCAGGACCATTTTCAATGTCAGCCGACCCGTTGCCGTTAGCGGAAACGGCGTCCGTCGTAACCGGGGCGTGTTTGCCGAACCCGCGCCGCTCGCCGCGCTTGTTCACCTTCGAGGTGTATTTTTCGCCTTTGACGGTCTTGTCGATAAAACAGTAATAAGTAGATTTTAATTCCTGCTTCCAGGCGTATATATAAATATCCTCCATTTTGTCCCGCAGGTTCTCTTCGATGTAAATTGACTTGGACACCGCCTGGTCCACCGATCTCTGAAACGCCGCGGCAATCCCGATCTGCCGATAGGGCGAGATCTCGTAGGCGCTTTTGTACAGCTCTTTGTTGATCTTACCGTCCAGTTCCGGAATGTGCTGCACCGAGCCGTTCCAGCTTTTGATCAACTCGTACATATCGTCGTTCCACAGCTCTTTTTGTTCCAGTTCCGCCATCAGCTTTTTGTTAACAACAATGAATTTACCGGACAACGTGTCGCGCGAATATATATTACTGAAATAGCTGTCAATCGTCGACGTGGTTCCGGCAATGATGGAAATGGAAGCCGTCGGCGCGATGGCCAGCAGTAAGGCATTGCGGCGCGGCATGTAATCGTATGGCTTGCCCTGCTCCTGCATGTCAATATAATGCGGGAACGCGCCTTTACTTTCCGCCAGTTGTTCGGATTTGCGGTAAACCGTCTCTCTCATAAATTCGCCGATCCTGCCCGCCAGTTTGACCGCCTGGTCCGAATCGTACGGTAAACCCATATCCAGCAGAGCCTCAGCAAATCCCATCAGCCCGATTCCCATCGGCCGCAGATCCATGGTGTTCCTTTTCGATTCTTCCGAGGGATAGAAATTCCGGTCCATGATGTTGTCCAGCGCCCCGACCATGGTTTCCAGCGTGTCCCGCAGCTTGTCCCAGTCGATATCGTGCTGTTCCGTATTCACATGCCGGGACAGGTTCACCGACGCCAGCGTGCAGACGGCCGTCGATTGCGAAGAGTTTGGGATCGATATTTCCGTACACAGGTTGGAGCTGTTGATAACGCCGTATTCGGGACAGGGATTAAACCTGTTATGCGCGTCCTTGAACGTCAGCCACGGGTGTCCGGTTTTAGCAAGCTTGAACAAATACTTTTTAAAGAACTCGCGGCTGTCGATCTTGCGCCACAACCGCAGTTGACCCGCTTCGGCTTTTTTGATGTATTTTTTGGATAGTCTGCCGAATTCGTTACCCGTTGCTTCAACCAGTTCCGGGCATTCCGCCGGATCAAACAGGTACAGCGGTTCGCCTTTATCTATCCGGCGCATGATCTCGTCCGGCATCCACAGCGCCGTATTGAGTGACGGCGTGCGCAAATACGAGTTACCGGTGGTCTCCTTTAAATCCAGAAACCCTTCCACATCCATGTGCCATGGCTGGATATAAACGACCTGCGAACTGCGTCTCCGGCCGCCCTGCTGAATGGCGTTGACGGTTGAGTCGAATATTTTGATGAACGGGATGATACCAGAGGATCTGGCGTTCAGCGAATGAATGCGCGAACCGGTCGCGCGAATACGGGTCACGTCCGTGCCGACGCCGCCGGCGTATTTGGCCAGTTGAGATGTTTCCCTCACTTTGTCCATTATGGACTGCAGGTCGTCTTCCACGACATTTATATAACAACTGCTGTATTGACTGGTGACCGTACCGGAGTTGTACAGCGTGGGGGTGGAATGCAGGTACTCCAGGTTCGACAGCTTGCGGTAAATTTTGATAACCTTTTCCTCATTTTCGCCGATGCCCATAGCCACCCGCATAAAGAACCATTGCGGTTTCTCGATAATCTTCAAGTTCCGGTCGCGGGAGAAGTACCGGTCCTGTAAAATGGACAGGCCGAAATAATCCAGCACATCGTTTGCGGATTCATCAAGGGCTTTTTGCAGTGTGTTCAGGTCGAAATCCAGCAGTTTCTTTTTGAGTATCCCCTCGCTCACGCCGTATTTGATATATTCGATAAACGATTTGAAACGTATATCAATCCGGCGGGTGATGATCTTGAGAAGCTGCCGGGTTGCCAGCCGGTCGTAAATCGTATTCCGGGGAATGAGCTGTTCAATCGCCTTGAGCACCAGGTAATCCAGTTCTTCCGTGGTCACCCTGTCCGGGACTTTTAAGTCCAGTTCCTTTAATATCTTGTACACCAGGCCGTAATCGTCTTTGATATTTAGTCCCTCTAACAGCCAGAATATGGCGTTGACAATTTTTCGTGTCCGGAATTTTTCCTCGGCACCGTCCCGTTTAACGACAATTCTTTCCATTTACAACCTCCGGTAATTTAATAATTGGTATATTCGGTTGAAGAGACCTCAAAAAAATTGGTCAGTTTTTTCAGGTCTTCCTTTTGCAGGAATTTGAGCGGATTTTCATCCACATAATAAACCGGTTCGAATCCCAGTTCTTCAAGACGCCGGTCCGTGATATACTTGAGATAGCGTTCCAGTTCTTTGTAGGTCAAACCGTAAATGGTTTTACCGCCGAACATGCGCTCAATGTACTTGAATTCAAGTTCCGTGCTGTCCGTGATAATCCTGCGGATCTCTTCCACAAAAGCCTGATCTTCAACGATTTCCGGCGTCTCTTCCAGCAGTATCAGGATCGCCTCGATGCCGTTCAACAGGTGCAGACTTTCATCGATGAGCACCAGTTCAACACCGGAGACGACATTTTTCATCTTACCGGTGTCCTTCATGGCAAAAAAATGCGCGAACGTCGAGTAAAAGAAAATGCCTTCCATGACGATATTGTTCAACAGAATGCTTTTCAATATCTGTTTGCGGCCTTCCACCGTGTAAGGATCGCCTTTGCCGTAGGTGAGCTTGTCCACTTCGCGTATGATAATATCCTGTTTCTCGTATAGCAGTTTATCGGTTTGCGTGATCCTGTATAATTTGTCCCGGTCCATTTCGAAGGTCTGCATAATAATCTCGAAAAAATCGCTGTGAATGTTTTCCACAAACATTTGTGTGGTATAGGACATTTTCGCGTACGGATCAATGAGCAGGGGGAAAAAACCGTTGACCAGCACATTGCCCACCAGCAGTTCAGAGGAGGCGAAATAACCCACCGCCATGTCGAATACATCTTTTTCAGCAGGGGAGAGGGATTTATAATCCAGTACATCCTGCTGAATATTCAGCTCCTCCGGGAACCAGATCGCCTTTTTTTGTTTACTATAAAGTTCTTTAAAAACCGGAAAGACCGGGTTTTCACTGATGATGATATTTTCCCGGACCGATGTTTTCCCGATTAATCCTGATTTATGCATAACAACTCCTTCCGTTTGCGGGTACCACTATTTACTTATTATGTATATTAATTCGTTGTTAAAATTAAACCTTTTGAATGATTTTAAAACCGGACAAGCCAGTGTGGCCGATAAGATATTATGGTAAAGATATGTAACGACCAGACATTACAAGTTATTCCCATATATAGTGTAATATTAAAAAATATATACTAAATATTGTATTATTACGCACAATTCGGATTGCCTCGAAATAAAGGCTTATGATTGATCTTGTTATATCTTGAGTGAATTCATTTCGGGAAAAAGAAAATTTTTTGAATCAAACAGGCAGGCAGTACATCTAAAATAAAAAGCTGATTAATATTGATTTTAGTCAAGTCAGCTTTATTACAGAAACCGTTGGAAATAACCGTTTTTATCCCTTGTGTTTTTAACGGATTTTTATACAGATTGCTATGGGAGACCGGGTATTTACATTTACCCGGAACGGAATTGTCCTGCGATAGGGAGGAGTTACGAGTCGCGGTTTTTGACATGTTGGCACAATCTGTGGAGGTGGACGCGAGTTAGAACCGTAATAATTTGGCCGGTATTTCCCGTATTTTTGGGGATCGGGAAAGCCGGTTGGGTTCTAATTTAAATATCTCATCTGTAAATTTTCAATATCTTAAATTATTATATAACTCTTGCGTTATTACCAGCCGATGATACCATCATATTTAGTATTTTAGTTTTAACAAAAAAACACTGACCGGTGTAACAATTCCGGTCAGCGTTTTTTTATTTACTAAAAGGGGATTAACTCATTTTGGGTTTGTATATATTACGTGTGGATTTTTTATTTTCTCCAGATACACTCTTGGATGTTAAAACGATATAAAATCCGTATATCAACAGTCCCGCAAAGAAACCGCCCAAAATAATAATCATGGCCCAATATAAAATGTCACTCATGACAAATTCTCCTTAAATTTACGTTATAC
This sequence comes from Candidatus Zhuqueibacterota bacterium, assembly GCA_016934825.1. Classification (GTDB taxonomy): domain Bacteria; phylum Zhuqueibacterota; class Zhuqueibacteria; order Residuimicrobiales; family Krinioviventaceae; genus Fontivivens. The sequence continues at coordinate 523 of JAFGSB010000177.1, read as the reverse complement.
CCGCACTTGATTTTATACAATAGCAAAAAGTGCAGGAAATGAATTGAAAATTAAATTTATTAGGGGAATTTGTTTGCTAACTGTCTTCGGTCTTTTCACAGGGGAGTATTTTGTATAATAGTTCCGGTAAATTACTACTCAGGTTAATATTATTCCTACTGTATAAAATCTGTAATTTTACAGGGGATGTTTTCTGGATCAGCTTGTTGTAGGAAAGAATTTTGGTAAAGGGGGATAATATCCTGATGCTCTTTTGTGATTCGGTAGTTTTATGGATGTAATATTGATTCCCGGAATCAATTTTAATAATTTGCTCCCCCGGTTTTTCATCAATATTGATCAAGGAAATCTGATCACAGACATGAATATTCTGTAACTGAAATATCAGATAATAACTGAAAATAAATATTTTGTTTATTTTTACCATACTGTTTTATATTGTCATCGGGCACTTGAAAGTGTACCACTCGTGGGCAGTTGAAAGTGTACCACCCATATATTATGGAATCTAAGTATTTGAATC
>JAFGSB010000176.1 GCA_016934825.1 Candidatus Zhuqueibacterota bacterium | reverse complement strand
GGGATTGGCTGAATGATGAGGGTGGCAACGGCAGGCCGGACAATACGGCTGCATGGCGTGATTTGAACTTCTCGGTTAAAATGTCCGAATTGGGCAGTGTTCCTGCCGGGGACTATGATATTTACCTGAAGATCAATGATCCTAAAGAAAAAAGCGCTAACAAGCGTTGTATACGGTTTGCGAATAAGGGAAATGGTTGGAATGCTGACCTTGGCGCAAACTTCATTGGTTCGACGACAGTTGTCCCCTAAATGTACATAGGCAAAGGCGTACATATATAATATTTAGTCGGAGATTCGGTTATGAAAAAAATATTTAGAGTGAAAGAAATCATGTTAATCGGTGGCCTGGTGTTGACAGGCTTGTTGGGTGTCGAATATGCGGGGGAGGCTCCCGGAAACGACAAGGTATTGAATGGTGCGGGTGTATGTATTGGGTGAACAGGTCTCGGCGGTTTGCCGGGACCTGCACATCTCCCGCCAGACCTGGTACCGCTGGGAAAAAGAGTTCCGGGGCGCAATAGGAAGGATTTGGGGTGGCCTCCGAAAATTAAATTAACATTTACAGGCGAACAGATATTCTGTTCGCTTTTTTATAAATTAATTCACTTTTTTGTTGCATATTTCTGCAAAAATTTCTTCATTACTACATTCAATAAAAACTGATATGGGATCTTCAGGGTGGAAGATTTTTCTTTTGATTCCATTATATAGAACTTAGGACTAAGTGCATGCCTTGATTTGCATATGAAAGATATAGATTTTTGCATATACTCAATTAACAAAGGGGGCAAAGGTATTCGCAGTCCGATTGATGATTTGTAGCAGTGAAACGCAGTTATATTATAAAAGTCGTATAACATAAATTTGCTGGCATTTATTTTCAATAATAACCTTATAATTTTATAAAACTTGTGATGATTTTTCAAGTTTTATTATACAAATCGTATTTGCAGTCTATAAATAGTTATCAAACTCGTTAAATATTATGTTAGGTACACACTCAAATCCATTTTATTTTGGAGAATGACATGTCAGCGGAGAAGGTTAGTGAGGAGGCAGCTCAAACAGTATCTCCTCGTCAGTGGATCAGATTAGTTGTAGTGTATCTCCTAATCCCGCTGATTTTATTTATATGCAGTGGGGACTTCGGCTGGTGGCAGGCGTGGCTATATTCCATGCTGATCTTGGCCTCTGGTATTGGTGGGCGCATATGGGCAGAAAAACGGCATCCCGGATTAACAGCCGAAAGACAAAATATTGAAAATATCCAAAACGCAAAGGCCTGGGATAAAGTGCTTGCTCCACTGATGGCGGTGAGTGTTATGTTCCCTATGGTCATTGTCGCAGGGTTGGACCATCGCTTCAACTGGTCCCCCGAATTTCCGCTATGGCTCAGCGTTGTAGGATTCAGTTTTATCGCATTCGGTTATGCTTTCGCTGCCTGGGCCTTGGCAGAGAACCGGTTCTTTTCCGGTGTGGTACGTATTCAGACAGATCGAGGGCATATGGTGTGTGATACTGGTCCGTACCGGTTTGTACGTCATCCAGGTTATACTGGAAGTATGCTTCCACTATTCGGAATTGTTCTTGCTCTGGATTCGGTATGGACTCTGATACCTGCGTCGGTAGCAACAATCATCGGGGTGATTAGAACAGCACTTGAAGACCAGACTTTACAGGAAGAGTTGTCTGGCTATCGAGATTATGCACAGCGCGTTCGCTATCGGTTGATTCCTGGGATATACTGAGAGACCTAGTGGTGGGTGTCCCAGATCAGAGATTGAGGTCCAGCCGAGAGAGTTGCGCACCGCCTAACATATGCATCGAGAGGGACAATTCCCGCGGCAAAGCCGCGAAAATTGCCCTCATGCCGGCGTTATATTTTAAATTTTTGGAGCAGCAAATAAAAATATTTATCGTGCATAGCATTTTATTATTGATAATAGTCTGTCAAAGTTCTTTTGTGTTGCAATTCGAATATTCTTCTGAATAAATTCTCTACTAAATGTATTCAATATTCTATCCAAAAAAATTATCTTCGGTAATATAGAAAATCACAATAGCTCGTAGGGTGCGTTTCAACCCACCAACAATAAAAAGGATATGCTTCAAATTATTATTATGAATTAGATTTATTAAGTTGAAAGAAAATTTTTAAGTAGGAAGCATTTATCTGAGTGAACAATATTGCTAATACCATTTGGGAACAATGTTAAATGAAAATACTCTGGAAAATTGAAGAAAATGATGTTAAAAAGGTAATGAAATTTTACGAGAGTAATAAAGATAATCCGTTTGTTACATTCCGCATTAAAAAGAATATCCATAAAACGTTCGATGAAATTACCAAAGATCTGTTTTTTAAAGCAATGGTATCCTGTTTATTGACAACTCAACAGAGATCAGGTCCAGATAGCACCGTTACCAAATTCATAAATACAAAACCTTTCCCGGTCCAGTATAAAGAATGCATAAAGCATAAACAATCAGACATATATATTCTCAACATATTAAATGCTTTCAACGGCCTGAGAAGAAAGAATGTGATAACCAATGAAATCACTACAAATTTGAAAAAATTAGAAAATGGTTTGTGGGATAAGGTATTCATTTATATTAATAATCTTACATCCAATGATTCGGCACAACTTGAAAAAGAAGCTGCAAAATTTATTAACGATAATCTGAAGGGTTTTGGTCCAAAACAATCCCGCAATCTTTTACAATCTCTCGGACTAACTCAATATGAAATACCAATTGACAGTAGAATAACTAAATGGCTCAATAAATTTGGTTTTCCTTTAGAATTAACTGCCCAGGCCCTTTCAGATCAAAATTATTACAACTTAATTTCTGACGGTTTTCAGGAATTATGCAAAGCATGCAATATTAAACCGTGTGTTATGGATGCAGTAATATTTTCAAGTTATGATAAGAACTGGACAAGTGAAAATGTTGTTTGGTAAAAAGGTAGTTCGTTTGTCCGGCCACTGGCCCGGCATTTAATTCAATTATATTGTAATATTAGGTAATTCTCACCAAAGGTTATACTCCTCAAAGCTAAACTGTATATTTTTCCTTAACTTACCACCACTCCCCACCCCATTCTGTCACCCCTTGCACCACTATATATAGATTTTTCTTGCATTGCAGGAACTATATATAGTATCTTTCGATGTATTCTATAGCCAACGGTTAAACACGAAAGGAGTTCACTATGGCTAAAGGTGATGGACCGCTGTTATCTCTGGACGCGTCCGGGACAATCGGCAAGGCGCTGACGTTTTCGAAATGGAAAGGCATCAATTACGTGCATCAGCACATAAACTAAAAATGGTAAATAACCTGAATGGGACATTTTCATCACCCACCTATCTGCCACCTGAGCTCCTAAAACAACAAAAGCCCCTTTAACAAGGGTCTTTAAATTATTGTTTTTACTGGCATGCCCAGTGCGATTCAAACGCACGACTTACGGATTAGAAGGCAGATGCTTCCAAAATCATAAATCTAATAAAACGGTATCAAATTATTGATTTATATATTTTTAAGTTTCTCTATAATTTTGCTTTTTTTGACCTTTTTTCACCTTTATTTTGGCACAAATATGGCACACTTGGTCGAAAAATTTTTCAATTATATCTGTATAATTATATGCGCTTTTTAGAGTATCGTGTACGGTTTAACCGGACATGGTAATTGTAAAAATAGAATTCAGGGCATTTAGGTTGTCTTGGCGGTAGGCAGGTTGAAAATGTACGCCAAAAAAACATTTGAAGAATTATCCGTGTGACACTCAATTTCAAAACAAATAAAATAAAATAATCAAAACAATAAATACATTATCAAACCTGAAAAATAAGCGCCGATTATGGTTACGAAAAGATAGAATATGAATATTTTGCTGCCTAACATAGATTTAAAAATATATATTGTTTCAATTTTTGTAGCGGGGCCTGCTATAAAAAAAGCGAGAATTGCCCCGTCATTCATGCCCATATCCCGTAAAACCTCAATGATCGGTATTGCTGCCCCGCCGCAACTGTAGAATGGAATTCCAAGTGCAATGGCAATTATAAGGCTTTTTTGTATATATGGGCCCATTATTTTTGATATCCATGCCGGCGAGACAAGTGCCTTTACTGAGGCGCTGATAAGGAGTGCGATTAAAAAATATTTTCCCAGGAACACAGATGCACGATAAAAATTTTTAATAAACGACCGCCGGGGAGTGAATTGATCTTTCAATTTAACTTCTTGCTTTATTACAAAAGATCGCATAAATCTCCCGAATAAAAATCCCCCTAAAACAGCCAGCATATATGCGGCTACAAGCCTGGCAATAGCAATTTTAAATCCCAACTGGGTGAGTGTTAAAAAAAACACACTGGGATTTAATAAAGGAGATGCAATAATAAAAGAGATAACTGTGCTGGCAGGCACTCCCAGGGAAACGAATGAAAGTCCAACCGGAACGGCTGCGTAGGTCGGCATTGGGGATAAAAGTCCCAATATACCGGCAGCAAATATGGAAAGGTTCTCGGACTTAATTTTTATAGTGATACTCTTTTTATGAATAAGCCGGTTCAGCAGACATTGAATAAGTATACTGATAAAAAAATAAGGAGCAATATCTATCAGTAATTCAAAAAATGACTCTAAAATTCGGAGAGTATACGTGCCCTGAAATAAATTTAGCAAATAAAAATAGACTTCATTAATAATGTCGAAAAACATACATCTCTATACCAATTTTAAATCTTGAACGAATACTAAAACACAATTTAAAATTTATAATAAAAATTTTCAATTACTTAACACCTGATCCACAGCTTCCTCAAATACCGTT
>JAFGSB010000175.1 GCA_016934825.1 Candidatus Zhuqueibacterota bacterium | reverse complement strand
TTTTAATTGTATTGAATCCTTACTTTCTATAAAGGATCGGATTCAATACAATTAAAAGTGTAAACAACGCTAATATAAATCACAAATTATTATATTATTATGAGAGATGATAATCCATGACAGTCAATGAAGCGAATCCGCAAAACGGGTATCCCAAACCGCTCTACCTGGATCATAATCTGCAGATTATATTTTTAATTACTTTAATGGCCGTTCTCGGTGTGGCCAGTCTGACACCGGTTTTTCCCAAAATCGCGAAAGAATTGTCCGTTTCACCGCAATCCATTGGTTTGTTGATTACCGTATTTACCCTGCCGGGAATTGTGCTGACCCCCATTTTGGGAATCCTGGCGGACAGGTTCGGCCGGAAAAAGATACTGGTACCATCCCTGGTGCTGTTCGGATGTGCCGGCGGTGCATGTGTTTTTGCACAGGATTTTCACCTGTTACTGATTTTCCGTTTTTTTCAGGGTGTCGGCGCGGCGTCAATCGGTTCATTAAACGCGACGCTTATCGGTGATCTCTATTCGGGTAAAGACCGGATGGTCGCCATGGGTTACAACGCCAGCGTGTTGAGCGTCGGAACGGCCACCTACCCGACCATCGGCGGCGCCATCGCCCTGTTCGGCTGGAATTATCCCTTTTTACTGCCGATGCTGGCGATACCGGTCGGACTGCTGGTGCTGTTTTCTCTCAAAAATCCGGAACCGGACAACCAGCAGGATTTTTTTAAATATTTGCGGGCCGCCTGGAAAAGTATGAAGAATATCCGGGTATTTTCCTATTTTACGGCCAACCTGTTCACATTCATCATTCTATACGGCGCGTTCCTGACGTATTTGCCCATTTTTATCGGCAGCCGGTTCAGCACATCGCCGTTTTTGATTGGCCTGGTCATGTCCGCCATGTCCGTGGTCACGGCCGTTACATCATCGCAGCTTGGCCGGCTGATAAGGATATTTTCCGATAAACGACTGTTAAAAATATCCTTTTTCCTGTACGCAACGGGATTGATGCTCATCCCTTTTGTGCATACGTTATGGTTTATGATACTGCCCATAGCCTTATTCGGTCTGGCGCACGGCACCAATATCCCAATTATTCAGGCTTTAATCGCCGGCGAATCCCCCATGCAGTACCGCGGCGTGTTTATGTCCCTGAACGGTATGATCCTGCGGCTGGGTCAGACAATCGGTCCGCTGGTCATGGGCGCCATATATGTGCTCTGGGGAATAAGCGGGGTATTTGCCGCCGGTTCCATTATGGCGGTGGGCATTGCCCTGTTTTTGATATTGACGTTATAGAGTTAACGATCCGCAAATTATTTTCATTTTGTCCGTGACCTGATTTTTTTTCTGATCCGAACCGAATTAGTGTTTGCGCCGGCAATTATCTGATTTGTTTGATGTAAAAAAAACTTGATTTTTGTATAAAATTTATTTAATTTTTATACCATTATGATGTTTGAATATGACAAACTGAAAAGTAAAGGCAACAAAGAAAAACATGGTATTGATTTTACCGAAGCGCAACAATTATGGAAAGATACTGAACGGATTGAGATCCCGACAAAGTTTTTGGATGAACCACGGTATGTACTGATCGGGAAAATAAATAATAAACACTGGGCGGCTGTATTTACATACCGTAACAATAAGGTGAGATTAATATCGGTAAGAAGGGCTAGAAAAAATGAAAAAGAAATATATGAAAGCTGAAGAATTTGATAAAAAATTTGATGATGGTCAGGATGTGACCGAATATTTTGATATTGAAAATGCCAGGAGACCGGAACAGGAGCAAAAACGTGTAAATGTCGATTTTCCCCTCTGGATGATTAAATCTTTGGATAATGAAGCCCGAAGATTGGGCGTGACCAGACAATCCATAATAAAAGTATGGATTGCCGAACGGCTGAAGCATAATTCGGCATCATAAATGTATTTATTTTGTCATCCGATCGGATTACCGTAAACCAAATATATATTTCATGCATTTCCTTATTAAATATATTGACAACAAAGACCCTATTATTTATTTTTCATTTGTTATACCATTACTCGATACCATGCAATTAGTGTTTCATTTCGGTATCGATATTAATTATTAAATATTTTATCTGTTAGTAACTGTTTATCCTAACCCGGAGAGTTGAAATGAAATTTCACATGAATTATTTTTTCCTGATGTTCCCGTTGATTATTGCGGCGACCGGATTCGCCGCCGACAAGTTTACCAGACCCATCGTTCATCCCCTCAAAGTTGACCGGGTCGTCACCGTAGGCGGTGAAGGCGCGGACATCCGCGGGTTCACTTCGGCCGCCATTCAAAAGGGCATCGAAGCCCTTATTCCATATAACGGCGGTACGGTCAAACTCACCGCCGGAGTTTTCGAGATCAGCGCGCCGGTGAGCCTTTTTTCCAATGTCACGCTGACCGGCGAGGGAAAGGAAACCGTTCTGCATAAAATCGACGGTTTTAAAACTTCCTTCATCATCGACGCGGATTACGGCGAACTGGTATTGACCGTCAAGGACCCGTCCGTTTTCGCGCCGGGTATGGGCATCCAGATCTTTGATGAAAAGCAGAACAACGGCTGGGCTGTCACCACGGCTAAAATAATCGATATTCAGGATAATAACCTTTATATCGACACCTACCTGGTTCGCGATTACCGGGCCGACCAGAACGGCGTGATCTCCAACGCTTGTTCCATCATTTCCGCGGTAAGCGCCGACAATGTCCATATTTCGAATCTGTCCGTGGACGGCAACAAACAGACCAATGATTTTTTGAACGGATGCCGCGGCGGCGGTATCTATCTGCACAAAGTGAAAAACGCGATTGTTGAAAATGTGCTGTTAAAGGACTTTAACGGGGACGGATTTAGCTGGCAGATCACCGAAGACGTTACAGTCCGTTATAACGAGGTGTTGGGCTGTTCCAACTATGGCCTGCATCCGGGGACCGGCTCTTTTCGTTCTTTAATCGAGGGCAACAAAAGCCATGATAACAGGGTGAACGGGCTTTTTGTATGCTGGCGGGTGCAAAATGGTGTGGTAAAAAACAACAGTTTTTATAACAACGGGCAGTACGGCATCTGTACGGGACATAAAGACACCGACATGCTTTTTGAGGAAAACCATATCTATGAAAACGGCTCGGACGGTGTGAATTTCCGCAGCGAACGGGAATCCAATGCCCCGCACCGGAATGTTTTCCGGAATAATGTGGTCGAAAATAACGGCGCGATAAACGGCGGCTACGGATTTTCTTTCAACAGTCCGGCCAAAGACGTTGTGCTGGAATATAATATTATCCGCAATACCGGCAAGGGCACGCAAAAAGCCGGCGTGTGTATATATAAAAACGGTCTGCCTGTTTCGTTAAAAGAAAATAACATGAGCGGTCACCCGGATGGCGATGTCGTATCGGAAAAGGATAAATAAACACTTAAATCCGGTTCAAACATTGTAACTGTTTAGAAAATTGTTTTGATCATACAGGGGGTATTAATTTTAAATTTTGTCCGGGAGTTACCGGCCATACGGAAAAAGAGTGTTGTATGCAAATATGGGTTGACGCCGACGCCTGTCCCAAAGTGATCCGGGACATCCTGTTCCGCGCGGCAAAAAGAGTAAAAGTAAACATAACCCTTGTGGCTAACAGGACGATGCGTGTTCCCGCGTCTCATTATATTAAAACCATCCTGGTACCGTCCGGACTCGATGTGGCGGACGAGCAAATTCTTCAACTCGTTCAGTCAGGTGACCTGGTCGTTACGGCAGATATTCCGTTTGCCTCCGCAGTTATAGAACAAGGCGCGGTTGTTCTTACTCCCAGGGGTAGGGTTTATACCAAAGATAATATCGGAGAGCAGTTGTCCATTCGTAACTTTATGGACGAACTTCGCGGCAGCGGCGTGGAAACCGGCGGCCCGTCCCGGCTGAATAATAAAGACCGGGAAATTTTTGCAAACGAATTGAATAAATTTTTGACTTCCGATTAAAGAATTTTTGATTTTTTCCCAATTGCTGTTTAAATACATCCTGCCGTAATGATTCCGGCGGTTCCGCTTTTTTCTCCTGATTTTTTGTAAATAATATCGTACATTTGGGGACGTATATAAAAAAAGACATTTTTTAAAATAAAAAACAGATGTTTTTACCCACAACCAAAAATGAGGCCCGGGAACTGGGCTGGAACAAACTGGACGTGATCCTCGTCACCGGGGACAGCTATATCGACAGTCCCTATATCGGCGTGGCGGTGATCGGCAAACTGCTGACCTCGCGGGGATACCGGGTGGGCGTCATCGCCCAGCCGGACGTGAATTCGCCGGACGACATCACCCGTCTGGGTGAACCGGAGCTGTTCTGGGGAGTCAGCGGCGGCAGCGTCGATTCCATGGTCGCCAATTATACCGCGTCGAAAAAACGGCGCAAACAGGACGATTACACCCCCGGCGGCGTGAACGACCGGCGGCCGGACCGGGCCGTGATCGTATATACCAACCTGATCCGGCGTTACTACAAGAACACAAAATCCATCATCCTGGGCGGCATCGAGGCCAGTCTGCGCCGGGTGACGCAATATGATTACTGGGACGATAAACTCCGCCGGCCAATTCTGTTCGACGCCAAAGCGGATTATCTCTTATACGGCATGGCGGAAAAAGCAATAATTGAACTGGCGGACAAATTGAAAAACCGGCAACCGGTTAACGGCGTCCGCGGACTGTGTTATATTTCCCGCGACAGAAAAGAGGACTTTGTTGAACTGCCGTCTTATGAAGCATGTACGCGGGACAGGGACACTTTTACGGACATGTTCCGCCTGTTTTATGACAACAACGATCCGCTGACGGCAAAAGGACTGTGTCAAAAAACGGGTGACCGCTACCTGGTGCAGAACCCGCCGCAGCCGAATCCGTCGGAACGGGAACTGGATTCATATTACGAACTGGATTACGAGAGGGACGTCCATCCCGGTCACAAAAAAGCCGGCAAAGTGCGGGCGCTGGACACCATCCGCTTTTCGATTACCACGCACCGGGGCTGTTACGGCGAGTGTAACTTTTGCGCTATTGCCGTACACCAGGGCCGGACCGTGATCAGCCGCAGTCCGCGATCCATTCTCAAAGAGGCGGAAGGTTTTACTAAAAATAAAAAGTTTAAGGGCATCATCGCTGATGTCGGCGGTCCCACGGCCAACATGTACGGATTCGAATGCGCCAAAAAACTGAAATCCGGCGTTTGTACGGACAAGCGCTGCGTTTATCCGCAGACCTGTCAAACACTCAAGCCGAACCACCTGCCGCTTATAGAATTGATGAAGGCATTGCGAAAAATACAGGGAGTGAACAAAGTGTTTGTCGCCTCGGGATTGCGCCATGACCTGGTACTGGATGACGAGCGGCACGGCAAAGAATACCTGAGACAGGCGGCGTGTTATCATACGTCGGGACAAATGAAAATCGCGCCGGAACACACGGACGACCGTGTGTTGGCGCTGATGGGAAAGTCAGGTACGGCCTCGCTGCTGGAGTTCAAGGAGTTGTTCGGACGTTATTCAAAACAGACGGGAAAGAGGCAGTTTTTAACCTATTATTTTATCGCCGCGCATCCGGGCTGCACGGACCGGGAGATGCTGGAATTAAAGCAATACGCGTCGGAAAAATTGTCCGTTTCCCCCGAACAGGTGCAGATATTCACGCCCGCACCGTCCACCTGGTCCAGCCTGATGTACTATACGGAAAAGAATCCGTTTACCGGGGAAAAGCTGTTTGTGGAAAAAAGTTTGTCCGGCCGGGAACGGCAAAAACGGATATTGACAGAAAAAGGGGGGAGGCCGGCCCTTAAAGCGCCGGGACGGAAATCCCGACCGACGTCTCACAGACAACACAAAGCACCCCGGGGCAAGGGGAAAAAGTTTAGGAGATAAACAGGCCACGGATTTTCACGGATGAAACACGGATATTTTACCTAACCTGGCTTACCTGATAGATTTCCTTTCGAATAAATTAAATCAGATGTTTTAAAAAGTTGTTGAATTTTAATTTTTTTCAGTTTACTTTTTATATATAGAATAGTTTATAAGGGGTTCCAGGGATTTGCTATTTGGTGGGATGAATAAAATTGTTTTATATTTTTAGGACAAAAATAAATTGTATTTTGCTGTTTCTAATTTTGGGAGACAGAGAAATGAACCTTTTTAAAAAACGTAATCTTGTTTTTGTTTTCCTATTTTTTATTTGTCCGTTTCAATCTGTTTCACAGGTCCAGGATTCTTTTTTCCCGATACAAATCGGCAACTCCTGGAAAATGCTGGATTGGGATTCCGGTATGTGGGGAGAGGAGGTCTTTTATACGCATTTCGTCTCCGATTCGGTGAAAATAAACAATAAAACATACTACCATGTAAATATGCACCACGACAGGTTTTTCAGGGAGGATTCAGCCGGTCTGTTTTATGAGTACCGGGACGGTAAGGAAATTGTATTATTCGATTTCAAAATGACGGTTGGCGATACATTCGCCATTGACAGCGGTTTTTGCTGTTGTTTGGACAGGAAAACAGTGACAACTTTTAGGGGCACCGTTAATGAAGAAATACACTTTTATGTTGATTGGTGGCCCGATATTGTTGATGAAGAAGAGGAATATACTTTCCAAAAAAATGTCGGTCTTGTAAGATACAAGCCCAACTTTCATTCAATTGAAATATTAAAACAGGTTGTACTCGACGGCCGTGTGTACGGAGAGCCGACAATTATAGCGGATAAAAAGCAAACCGGCCTGCCTCTTTCACCGGAGTTGTCTGTTTCCAATTATCCGAATCCGTTTAACGGTAATACGGTCATTGAATTTTATGTTCCGCATGAGGGATTTGTCGATCTGAATATTTACAATTCAATCGGACAAAAGTCTGCAAATCTTGTGTATGAAACTGTTCAACCGGGCAGACACCGGGTAACATGGGATTCTCAGCAATTTCCGTCCGGGAGTTATTTTATCAAGATGGAGTTTGATGATCGTGTAAAAATACACAGGATAACTCTATTAAAGTAAGGATTGCCCAAAATATATTGGGCATCTACAACATGGTTTTCGCCGATAGTCGTTTCCGTGTTTGATCTGTGCAAATCCGCGGCTGTTTTTTTAGCTTTGGGTAATATGTTCCGGTTGAACAGAATTCATTCAGGGCCGCGAAAAAACACGCATGGAACACAGATTTTTGGGGGGCGTGAATTTTATTTATTGATTTTGTTTATGATATTAAATTCCTATTTTAAGCACAATCAGATATTCGGTCCGATTAAATAGGGAAAATTAAATTTTTCATATTTAAGAGGTATGTGTCATGAAAAAATTATCCAAATCGGGGAAATTATTTTTCGTTCTGTTCTTCTGCCTGATTGTTTCCGCCGCTGCATCCGGCAAAGATATTACCATGACCATCTTGTTCGACAATTACCAACATCAGGAAGGTCTGCAAGCGGAATGGGGATTTTCCTGTTTTGTAAAAGGGACTGAAAAAACAATCCTTTTTGATACCGGCTCGGACGGCGACGTGTTGAAAAGTAATGCGGATAAACTGGGGGTTGATCTCGGAGAGATCGATGCCGTTGTCCTTTCCCACCTGCATCAGGACCACACCGGCGGATTGACGCCTGTGATGCGGGTTAATCCCGGCGATACGGTATATATGTGTCAATCCTTTCCCCTGAGTTTGTTTGATCTGGTCGCTGAAAACAATCTTGTCCCTGTATCCGTTAAAGAGCCCGTCAAGATATGCCGGTATGTTTTTTCGACCGGAGAGGTCACCGGTCCCGTGAATGAACAGGGACTCGTCATCGATACCGAACCGGGCCTGGTTATTATAGTCGGCTGTTCCCATCCCGGCATAGTCAAGATCGTCAAAAAAGCTAAAGAAATTACCGGTAAAAATGTATACCTGGTATTCGGCGGTTTTCATTTGCCGCAAACACCGGAAGCGGAGATAGCTAATATTATTAACGAATTGAAAGCATTGGACGTGACAAAATGCGGCGCAACCCATTGTACCGGTGACAAAGCCATTCAGATGATCAGGGATGCCTTTGGCGATAATTATGTTCCCATGGGTGTGGGTAAAGTTTTAAAAGTGAAAGCGCGTACCGTAAACTCTAAGAAGAAAAAAGCAGAATCAAAATTGTAAAACGATCCCCTGTTGAATGCCGATGTTCGCGTGTGGGACTAACTGAAAACGGAAAAGGAAAAAGATGAAAGTCAAAGTAAATGGTAAACAGCCCAACAGCAGGAACTGTTTTGTCTGCGGTTTAAGCAACAGGTTCGGTTTGAAAGCCGATTTTTATGAAATGGAAGATAAAAGTCTGGTCGGGCTGTTCACGCCCAAAGAAGAGCACCAGGGTTATCCAGGCCGGCTGCACGGCGGGATTGCCGGGACCATTCTGGACGAGGCCATCGGCCGGGTTATCATGGTAACGGAAAAGGACACCTGGGGCGTGACCATAAATTTTGAGGCCAGATATCGAAAACCGATCCCGTTGGAGCGGGAGTTAAAGGTAGTCGCGCGTGTAACCAAAAACGCGAACCGTTATTATGAAGGAACCGCCGAGATCCAGCTGCCGAACGGCGACCTGGCCGTGAGCGCCGGCGGCAAGTATATGAAACTGCCTATTGACAGGATTACCGCTGCGGATGCCGACGAGGAAGAATGGCGGGTTGTTCTATCCGATCATGAACCGGACGAACTGGATGTTTAATATTTTTCAGGCAGAGGATTTGATTGAGGATTTTTTATAAAATGGTTGATTATTTTTTATCAATGAATTATTATTAATATGTTATTAATCCGGCATACGATGGAGTGATAGGGAAAAATATGATTTGATTTTTCATGCTTTTATATACAATTTTGATAAATAGAGGGAAAGACATGCGGGAAAAGAATACTTTAATTATTGTTTTTCTTGCTATTATTATTTCAGGTTGTAAAAATCCCGTTGATGAAAAAAAGAAAAAGGACCCGAATGAAAAAGGCTGGGTGCTGACCTGGGGAGACGAGTTTAACGGAACCGGCGAACCGGATAACGACAAATGGGACCGGCCGGAATACAACCGCAGAAATAATGATGACGGGCCGGACGGCTGGTGGTTAAAAGAGGATTCCTACCTGGATGGAGAGGGGAACCTGGTCATCAGGGCGAAAAAGATCAACAACCGCAATTATGACAAGGATGTTTTTGATTACTCCACCGGGGCCGTCCGTTCCTTTGGTAAATTTGAGCAAAAATTCGGCAAATTTCAGATAAGGTGCAAACTGCCGACACAGCCCGGCTGGTGGGTGGCCTTCTGGCTCATGTCACCCTCGCAGGGCAACGTTGACGGCACCGGCGAGGACGGTACGGAAATCGATATTATGGAAGGATTCGGCTGGACGGACCAGATTAACCAGGCCCTGCATTGGGACGGTTACGGAGACGCCCACCAATCTGACGCAAAAAAAGTGACGCTGCAGGGCATCCGCGAGGGGTATCATGTGTATACATTAGAGTGGTATGCCGGGGAATATGTGTTTTATGTTGACAGCCTGGAGACATGGCGCACAAACGCCGGCGGGGTGTCAAAAGTGCCCGCGTATGTGAAAATTACCGGGGAACTGTCCACTGAACCCTGGGCCATTAATGAGTACTGGGCCAGTGATCCGAAACGCAGTATTTTCCCGGATTATTTCCTGGTCGATTATGTGAGGGTGTATGAATGGAAATAAATAAATATAATATAAAATTGACCTTCTGTTGTGCCAGAAACGGATGAACCGATTAAAATAATAAGACATTGATCCGGCTTTTATTATTGAAAAGTTTATCTGATTTCAGTTTATAATTACAAATTTCAAGATTACTTCCGAAAAGCAAAAGGAGAAAAATATGAAAAAGTTTTATATTGTTATGGTTGTTATATTTTGTATTCTCTCTTCCATATCAATTTTCGCGGAGGATTTGACAACTCCGCAGGGCATTCGAATTTTACAAAACAAGTCATTTGATGACAGTGAAGAAGCCCGCCGGGAGATATTGGACCTGTATCGTGATCTGAGACTCACGGATGTCTGCGACGGCATGGATCTGATCGGTCTGCAGGATGTCGGCCTGATGTACAACAATATCCGGCCTTTATGGCGCGATACGGAAAATTTCACGCACCGTTTTGTGGGTTTTGCAATCACAGTCCGCTATGTCCCTACGGATGTTCGTGTAGGGCAGAATTCTTTTCCGAACACGGAGGGCTTTAACAAATTCAAAAGCGAACAGTACGGCCGCGCCAGCGACAAGGACTGGATGGCGATGGTGAAAAAGGGAGACGTCCTGGTGATGGATGTCGGTGGTGTTTTTGAATGCGGCAACATCGGTTCGAACAACAGTCTGAACTGGGTTAAAAAAGGCGTTGTGGGCGTGGTCACCAACGGCGGCGCCCGGGACACGGATGAAATCATCAAAGTGAAAAATCCCCCGGTCTATTGTGTTGACGGTTACAGCACACGCGGCGTTCGTCCCGGAAGGCTGATCACCGAATCGGTGAACTTTCCCGTTAACTGCGCCGGTGTTTTGGTCTATCCCGGCGATGTCATTGTCGCGGACGGTGACGGGGTAATCGTAGTCCCCCGTGAACATGCCCTGACCGTCGGTAAACTTGCCCGGGACATTAATTTAGGAGACGAGAAAAGCCGCGCCGGGCATTACCAGGATTTGAATATGCAGCCGGACGAGACCGTAAAGGGGAAATGATCCCGGTTTTTTATTTTTGTATAACAAGGGAATCAATTTCAGACAGGAGCAGTTTTATTGGTAATATAGTAAATTATAAAGGAAAAAGTATGTCCATAATAAAAATTGACAATATTGAAAAAGAACAGATCAAAGCGGCAAAGAATACCTATAAACAGGTGCTGATCGGTCCGGATCAGGGGCCCAATTTTGCCATGCGCCGGTTTATTATCGGGCCCGGCGGCGAAATGCCGTTTCATACCAACAGCGTCGAACACGAACAATTTGTACTGAACGGCAGCGCCCTGGTGAAAATAGGGGATGAAAATTTCACGGTACAAAAGAACGATGTGGTGTTTATACCGGCCAACGTGCCGCATTCCTACAAGACGCTGGGCGACGAAGCCTTTGAATTTTTATGCGTGATTCCGAATAAGGAAGATGTTTTAAAAATAGTCACATAATTAATGTGAATTGAAAATAATGTATTCACAGATTTTTCCCTTTAATCCGGTTCTGTAAGTTAAAATCATGAATGTAGATATCTACTGTGACGGCAGTTGTCATGTAAAAAAGCGTCTGGGAGCATGGGCGGCATTTATTTACATCGAAGATGAGGTGTATAAAATAAGCGGCGTGGTCAGGGAGACCACAAACCAGGCCATGGAATTGACGGCGGTTATCTCTTCGATGCAGTATCTGATCGAAAAAAACTTTGCACCGGAGAAAATAACCGTTTTTACCGACAGCCAGTATGTTTACCGGCTGCCGGAACGGTGTCAGGTGTTGGAAGAGAGGAATTTCAGCAATCGGCGCGGCGATAAATTGCCCAATTGGCAAATGGTAAAACAACTTTATAAGTATCTGGACAAAAATAATATCAGATTCCACAAAATAGCCGCGCATCAGCGTCCCGGAACAAGTCTTGAAAGTGACAGGTTGCGTGCGGTGGATAAACTGGCGCGGCAGTTGGTCAGAAAAGCCGTCCGTAATGAAAATGTATAAATGGTCTGATTACTATCAGTTGTACACTGGTTCCTTTCATAAATTGTGTTTTCATAAAAAACCTGTTGAATTTATAAATTTTCCGTATTATTATTTATATTCATCAAGGGGATGTGGTTATGAATGATACACTTGATTTAGGACAACGGTATGATGTAAAATCGTAATGGAGGTGTTTCATGAAACGAATAGTCATTATAAAAGGCTGTCTGTTATTAACAGTTATTTTCATATTTCCATTATTTGCTTTTGCACAGGAACCGGAGCCGATCCAACTCCTGAAACCGCGGATGGACGGCGGCAAACCGCTCATGCATGTATTACAGGAACGGCACTCGACCCGCGAGTACAGCAGTGAAAAACTGTCCCTGCAGACATTGTCCGAGCTGTTATGGGCGGCGTTCGGCATTAACCGTCCGGAGTCCGGCAAACGCACTGCGCCGTCGGCGATGAACAGACAGGAAATCGATATCTACGTCGTACTGGCCGACGGGCTGTATCTGTATGACGCCAAAACACATTCGCTTTTACCGGTACTTGCCCGGGACATCCGGGCTTTGACCGGAACTCAGGAATACGTGGGAGAAGCACCGCTCAACCTTGTGTATGTGGCGGACTTTGGCAAAATGGGCGACGACCCGGAGGAAAACAAAATATTTTATTCGGCCGCCAATACGGGTTTTATCAGCCAGAATGTTTACCTGTACTGCGCGTCTGCTGGACTCGGGACCGTCGTCCGCGGTTTGGTCGACAAGCAGGAGCTGGCAAAAGCAATGAACCTTCGACCGGAGCAAAAAATTGTTTTGGCGCAAACGGTGGGTTTTCCGAAAAAGTAGTTATGCAAAATAATTATTTTGATTTGTGAGGATGTGAAAATTAAAATCAATAACCCAACTATATAAATAACGTTGAAGTGTTATGAGTTTTAGCAAAATAGATATCCGGATTTTGGGAGTTTTTATTTGTTTTATTTTCATTTCGAAAGTTATTTACGGCCAGGAACACGATCACGATAACGATCACAAAGCGCATCACCATGAGGGACATGTTTACGAACTGGGCTTTTCGCCAAGCATAACATTGATAAAACCGGAAGATGAAACCGCTCCAAGTTTACATTTGCACGCCCATAGACGCCTGGGATCGGAAAATTTTAAACAGCGCCTTTCGGTGGGTTTGGGTGTCGAGACCATTTTCACCGAACATTTACATTACAGCCTTTTGGCTTCTTTTTCTTATAATCCGTTTGCCGCATTTATTATAGATGTGTCTCCGGGGATTTTGTTCGTGGAAGAAGAGGACGAGAGTATCAGGGAGTATCTGACGCACATCGAATTGACCTACGAGTTTGATCTCGGGCAAATCGGCATCGGCCCGGTGGTTGGGATGGCGTTATCATCGGAGGATACCCATTATATGGTAGGTGTTCATATTGGTAAAGG
Source organism: Candidatus Zhuqueibacterota bacterium (assembly GCA_016934825.1). Taxonomy (GTDB): domain Bacteria; phylum Zhuqueibacterota; class Zhuqueibacteria; order Residuimicrobiales; family Krinioviventaceae; genus Fontivivens. The sequence continues at coordinate 13,125 of JAFGSB010000175.1, read as the reverse complement.
ATTGTGAACCGAAAAATTCTTTGATCGTAACCATGATCTGATTAATCATTAATCAATTTCAGCACAAAATTCAGGATAACTTTAAACCGCGAATATGAAAGGTGTTAAATAATAGTTATTAATTTTTTCAGGGTGATCAAAATGATTAATAAAAAATTTTATATTCAGCTTTATATTATATTATTAACAGGATTTCATCTTTTATTTGCCGCAAACTGGATTCGGAATGATTATCTGCTCAATTACAGCGGTGTGCAAAGTTATGGTGAAGCAAAATGTGAGACAGGCGATATTGACGGCGACAGTTTACCGGATTTGATCGTGATCGATTCGCTGGGATTGCGGTGTTATAAAAACCTGTCCAACGATTCGGTTTTCCGTTTTGAAAGACAGCCGGACTGGGAAAACATTTCCCTAAAATCAAAATCATCTTATAATGAAAAACCGACTCTTGTTGATTTGAACGGAGATCATCTGGCCGACCTTTTGATACCGGATGATCAGTCTCAAATGATCAGATTCTGGATCAATTCGGGGCAAAACGGAACAAGATGGATTACGGCCGATTCCGTTTTCGAGAACGTAAAGGGTCGGCAGTTTTTCGCTTGCGGCGATCTCGATAGGGATAATGATTATGACGGGCTTACCTATATCAATTCTACTCTTTACATTTACTGGAATACCGGTAACGCGACTTTACCCCGGTGGGAAAATAATAGTTCAAAAATCAGTCAGGAGGATTTCATTAATTTAGGAGGAGGACTTGAAAATATTAGGTTTCACGATATAAATAACGACGGTTATGAGGATTTTATTGGTGCATATGATTGGGGTGGCCCACATGATTCCGGGGCCATGGTACGAATAGGGCTTAATAAGGGGCTTTCCGATTCGTTGCTTTTCAGTTTTCCCGAATATACTCAAATATTGACATTTGAATCCTTTGGTGTCACAGTTAGTATAGGAGATATGAACAATGATGGGGCATTGGAACTAATTACAACACATGGCGTGCCGTTCATCAATTTATGGAATTTTGAGTATACATCCGAAAGAGTCAATTATTCACATTTATGTAATCTTGGAATTCCTTTTGGCTTTTTAGGTACGGGTATGGCGTTTTGGAAAAAGGGGAACCAAAAGAACATTATATTGGCTCATGTGGATAGACCAACAGATGTTTGGGACCAGAGGGTCCGGTTATATTTTTATTATGAGGAAAATCATCTTTGGAAACCCCGTGATCAATTCGGTATTTCGACAGAATTATGGGATTTCCAAAATGATCCGGCCATATCCGTATTTGACTGGAATAATGATAATGACCATGATTTAGCGCTTGGTACACATGATGGTATGTTGAGTTTTTTAAAATCAATAGATGATAAACACTGGGAGAATGATTTGTCACTGTTTGCCCAATTTTCTGCTGACAGCCTGTTTTACAACCCAGTCCTGTTCGATTTTAACAATAATGATCAACTGGATTTATTAATTCAGGAATCAGGTCATTATTTTATTTATGAGAACACGGCAACGGATATTGCCCCGAACTGGGAAAAAAGAGCGGATTTGTCCGTTAATCTCTGTGCCGATCCTCACTATAAGGCGGCCATCGGCGATGTCAACCGGGATGGCCTCCCTGATGTTCTGTTTGGCGAATATGACGGAACCCTGCGTCTTTATGTGAACACAGGTACGACCCAATTACCGCAGTGGCTGGAAGATAGCGATGAGTTTGCTCAAGTGTCGATCTCCGGTAAAGTGAGCCCGTTATTATATGACCTGGATGATGACGGCGACATGGATTTGGTCTTGGGAGACAGTCATGGTTTATTTACTGTATATATGAATGATACCAAAGATGAAATAGAACAAAAAGCAGAGGTATCTTTACCATCAGGTTTTTCCTTATTGCAAAATTACCCGAATCCTTTTAATTCGTCCACAACAATTCAATTTGAATTGCCAAAAGAACAACTTGTTACCGTGTCCGTATATAACACACTGGGTCAGCAAATTGAGGTAATTATCTCAAAGATGTTACCGAAAGGATTGCACAAAATAAAATGGCGGCCCGGACAACAAAGCAGTGGATTGTATTTTATTGTTTTACAATCTGAGCACAATCATGAGAAAATCAAAACTTTGTTTATAAAATAAATCAGGGAATGGCGGTAACAATGTTAAAAATAAATCCAATATCAATTTTTTTGCTGTTAAATGTTTTTTCTTTTTTCCATTGTGCGACACCCCGGAAAAACGTCGAACATAAAATCCACAATACCGTCGAGTCCATAGGACCCGGTAATATCAGAATATCCGGTTACCTTGGCGAAAAAATCGATCTGTGTATCCGCAACCGCATCGCCGCGCAGGATGAAGATGATCTGGTGGAACCGTTCCGTCACCGGAAGGAAACCAGATTCTGGCAGAGTGAATTCTGGGGTAAATGGTTTTTGTCCGCCGCGGATGCCCGGCTTTATACCGGCGAAGCCGCATTAAAGCAAAAACTGGATAACGCCGTTGCCGGGTTGCTGGACACCCAATCCGAAAACGGCTATATCGGCAACTATGCGCCGGAGGCACACCTTCAGCAATGGGACATTTGGGGCCGGAAATACTGTATGCTCGGCCTGCTGGCCTATTACGATATCACTAAAGACAATAACGTATTAAAATCCCTGAAGCGACAGGCCGATTTTTTGCTCTCCGAGGTCGGACCGGGCAAAGCCGATATTATCAAAACCGGCAATTACCGAGGAATGGCGAGTTGTTCCGTACTTGAGCCGATGGTACTGCTTTACAACCGAACCGGGGAACAGCGTTATCTGGATTTTGCCCGTTATATCGTTGCACAGTGGGAAACAGCGGACGGTCCGCAACTCATCAGCAAAGCTCTGGCGGGCGTACCGGTCGCTTTGCGCTTCCCGAAACCGGACAGTTGGTGGTCATGGGAAAACGGCGGCAAGGCCTACGAGATGATGTCCTGTTACGACGGACTGCTGGAACTGTACAAAGTGACCCGCAATCCTGAATACCTGCAGGCGGTGCGGAAAACGGTCAATAATATAATTGAAACCGAAATAAACATCATCGGTTCCGGTTCGTCGATAGAGTGCTGGTACGGCGGCAAAGCCCGGCAGACACGTCCGGCCAAACACATGAACGAAACCTGCGTTACACAGACGTGGATGAAATTATTGTACAAGTTATACCAGTTGACCGGCGATTCACAGTTGATGGACCAGTTCGAAATCACAATGTACAACGCCCTGATTGGCGCGATGCGGCCGGACGGTTCGTCCTTCGCCAAATATTCCCCGCTGGTGGGTGTGCGTCACTTAGGTGAATTACAATGCGGAATGGACCTGAATTGTTGTACGGCAAACGGCCCGCGGGGAATGCTGCACATCCCGTTCGTCGCGATAATGAAAGATTCAGCCGGACCGGTGATCAATTTGTACGGGGACATGGAGGCAAGGTGCGAATTGCCATCGGGCAACATCATTCACCTGACACAAAGCAGTTATTATCCGCAATCCGGTTTGATCAATATTCAAATCTCACCTGAAAGGAAAGAGTCTTTTACGATAAAACTCCGTAAACCTGCATGGTGTGAATCCGCCCGGGTAGACATCAACGGAATGGAACAGCCCGGCGTAATTGAAAACGGCTATATAATTATCGACCGGACCTGGAAAGCCGGCGATGTTGTCCGTCTTCAGCTTGATATGACCGTAAAAATTCATTCGCATCCCCTGAACGATCCGGAATACATCGCACTGACCCGCGGCCCGGTTGTACTGGCCCGGGAAAATAGACTGGACGATGTTGACGTCGACGAAACGGCGAAACCGGTTACTCAAAAAAACGGCCTGTTTATCGTGCGCAGACGCGCGGTTGAATCACCTTTTTGGATGGTTTTTGCCGCGCCTTTTATAACAGGTGATTATCACGAGGGAGAATTTGGCAAACCAAAGGACCTGTTATTGTGCGATTACGCTTCTGCGGGCGGCACCTGGGACAACCGGTCGCGTTTCCGGGTCTGGTTACCGCAGGCGCTGGACCCGTCGGCGAAATAATAGTCCAAATGTTTGAATAAATTGAAATTTGTTTTACATTATCAAAAATATAAAAATGTATTTACACAAAACGGGTTATTTTTTTTCATGGTAATATTTAACTGGCTTGTTTGTAAAAAATTTTTTACTAAAATTCACCAATGTCCGGTTTATCCAGGATACTTTTATTAAAATATGTTATTACAAAAATTTGATTTGGATTTTATTTGTTTATAATCTTCAGGAGAGAAGATAATACACCCCCGCCAGCGCCACCAAAAGTCCGCAGATCCTTTTGATCCATAAAATACTTTTGTTTTTCTGCGTCCAGTTCAGCCAGGTCTGCACTCTGCCGGTCAGCGTTCCGGCTGCGACGATCAGGCCGCAATAACCGGTCGCGTAAGCGCCCAGCAGCAAGGCGGCGCGGGGAACATTTGTCCGCACCAGCGTAAAAACCAGACCCAGAACCGGCGCGATAAACGCGAACATACAGGGTCCGAGCGCGACGCCGAATAGAAAACCCAGCATAAAAGCGGCTGCCAGGCCTTTTTGCCGGACCGTTGCCGGCGAAACCGGCCAGCGTACCGGCAGGATGTCCATCAGGTACAAACCGATTAAAATGAACAATATGGCGACAAATAGATCGCCGATTCGGCCGATATCGCCCATCAGCCTTCCAAGCGCCGCGGTAACGATACCGAGCAGGGAAATCGATAACAGGATCCCGAACGAGAAGACCAGCGCCAGCCGGAACGCCCGCCCTGTGGTTTTGTCCTGCTGTGCGGAAATAAAGCCGATCATCAGGGGTATACTGGACAGGCTGCACGGACTGAGCAGCAGACTCAACATCCCCCAGATGAACGCGCCCGCCACGGCAAACCAGAATGACTGCGCCATAAAGTCGCTGATTGCCGTGAACAGTTTCACAAAGAACATGCCTTAATCCTTTTTGTCTTTCAGGGGTTTAAGACCTTTGCCGCTCAGTAATTGTTCGATTTCCGCCTGCGGATAAAAGCCCTGGTGGCGAAAAAATTCGGCGCCGTTTTCATCTAAAAAGACCTGCGTGGGAATAACGCTGATATCGTACTTTTTCGCCCAGGAATCGTCTTCCCACACATCGTAAAAAACCACATTTATTTGTTCGCCGTATTCTTTTTCTATGGCTTTCATAACCGGCTGCATGGCTTTGCAGGGAATGCACTTGACGGAACCCAATTCGATAAACGTCACTTTGGCTTTTGCCGATTTATTACCGGCTTTGTCTGAATTCTTTTTATCTTTTGTCGCCGATTGACATGACAAAACCAGAAAAATTAAAAATATAAATCCCGCTGTTTTTGTTTTTCTCATATATTTCTCTTTTTTTAACGACAGAGTTTATGCACGATTTTTTCAAATTCCAGAAATGAAGGCAAGCCGTCCGGATAAAAGCGGCAGGCCAAACGCGGTTCGGCCGGGACCGGAGCCCCGGTCAAATCCCGCCCGTTGATCAATATGGTGGGCGAACCGCGGAATCCGGTTTCCCGCGCCTGCCGGTCATTATTGATCTCTATAAATTCCACAACGGTGTTTTCATGTGTTTGTTTATATTGCCGCGCCAGGCCCAGGGCCTGTTCGGCATGCGGACAAGCATGAAAGTATTCAACCTGTATTTTTACTTTTGCGGTCATTTTACTCCTGTAACCATTTTAATATCTCTGCTTCCGACGGCAGTTTACCTGCGCTTTTGACCTGACCGTTTACGACCAGGGCGGGCGTCATCATAATATTATAAGACATAATATCCTGCAAATTTTTTACTTTCTCAAGCTGAATTTCTATATTGTTTGCCGCCGCAACGGTATTTACCCTTTTTTCCAGTTCGTTACATTTGGAACAACCGGTCCCCAATACTTTGACTACCATTTTTTTTCCTTTTGAAAATTTAATTTTTTGTCCGGTAAAAAACCGGAAATATGGTTATTGATTGTTTATTAATGAATCCGTGTTAAAATATTTATTCCGTAACCAAAGCGCCACATTAACCAGGCTGATCAGTACCGGCACTTCCACCAGCGGACCGATGACAGCCGCGAACGCTTCGCCGGAGTTTATGCCGAACACGGCTACGGCAACAGCGATGGCCAGCTCGAAATTGTTAGAAGCCGCCGTAAATGACAACGTGGCTGATTTTGCATAATCCGCACCAATTCTTTTGCTCAAATAAAATGAGAGGAAAAACATAATGATAAAGTAAATGAGCAGGGGAACAGCGATACGTAACACATCTAACGGGATGTTGACAATGACTTTGCCTTTGAGTGAAAACATGACAAATATGGTAAACAATAATGCAATCAGTGTAATTGGGCTGATGCGGGGTATAAATTTATCTTCATACCAAAATTTGCCTTTTGCTTTGATCAACACCAGGCGTGTCAGCATACCGGCCAGAAATGGTATGCCAAGATAAATAAACACACTTTTGGCAATCTGTCCGATTGTAATATTCACCGTAAAAGATTCGAGACCTAACCAGTTTGGCAAAACCGTAATAAAAATGTAAGCGTAAACGGAAAAGAACAGTACCTGAAATATTGAATTAAAAGCAACCAGTCCGGCCGCATATTCGGTGTCGCCTTTTGCCAGTTCGTTCCAGACAATTACCATGGCGATACAACGAGCCAGACCAATCATAATAAGCCCGGCCATATATTCCGGGTAATTATGAAGAAAAACGACCGCCAGAATAAACATTAAAATCGGGCCGATGACCCAGTTCTGCACCAGCGATAATCCCAAAACCTTCACGTTGCGGAATATATCGCCAAGCTCTTCATATTTTACTTTTGCCAAGGGTGGATACATCATCAATATCAATCCTATGGCAATTGGAATATTGGTGGTGCCGGCCTGGAAATGGTTCCAGAATCCCGCCAGTTTTGGGAACAGATAGCCCCCGCCTACGCCCAGAAACATAGTGAGAAAAATCCACAGGGTCAGATAACGGTCTAAAAATGTCAGTTTTTTACTTAACTGGGTCATTGAACTCCTTGTATATAATATTTGTCTAGAAATTAAACCGGCGATAAATGTATTTTACGGACATGTTTATCAAGTATCCCGGCTTTGTGAAGCATTACGATTTTAATTTTTTAAATAACCCTGTTAATTTTGTTTTGTAAATGTCCCTGATTTGCGCCTCATGTTCGCCAAGCGGTTTAACCGGAATAAGGTCGACAACCTGTTCGTAATTCAGTCCCGCATCATACAGGGTTTCGATTGTTCCGGAGACCATTGCTTTTATACCCTTTTTGGTCTCCTCTTCACTCATCCCGAATTCAAGACCGAGGTTGTGCAGTTCCGCAAGCTGCGGCCACAGGTATGTGGAACCCATTGCCGTGACAATGGCGTACGCCTCCAGTTTGTCCTCTTTCACTTCAGGGCATTCGCCGAAAATTTTTAATAACAACAGCAACTGTTGTTTCGTCGATTTATCTATGCTCGAAGCAAAAGAAACAGGGTTATAACCCCTGTTAATATATGTGGCTGCGTTCGGTATCATACGGACAATTTTGTTATATCCGTTTAACATGCCGGACAATTTAGCAAATGTGAAAACCGGCGCCAGAGAAATAAGTGCCTGCGCTCCCTCAACAGTACCTGCGATTTGCGGCAAAACCTCTTTCAGAACCGGCGGATGTACTGCCAGAAAAACCAGGTCCTGCGACGCGGCGTCCGTGTTGATCCCTTTACTGATCCCGGCATCCGGATAAGCCGAGATCAAACGGGCAACGGTTTCATTATCCGGATCGCTGACTATGATTTTAGCCGGGAATTGGTTTTCCCGCTGCATAGCTTCGAGCAGTATGCGTACAATTCGTCCGCCGCCGATAAAACCAAATGATTGGGTGCCGTTCATAGTTGATCCTCCTTTATTCGGGTTGTGTAGAACTGATAAAATTCTTTATTAATTTCATCCCTTACCCGGCGAAAAATATTCAGGACCTCTTTTTCCGTTCCGGTCGCTTCCGCCGGGTCTTCAAATCCGATATGCAGTTGGTGTTTGACATTGCCCGTAAATACCGGGCATGTTTCTTTTGCGTTATCGCACACCGTGATGACGAAATCAAATGATTTATTCAGAAATTGTTTGACATCCTTGGGAAATCCTGATGATATATCAATCCCCGCCTCTTTCATGACCTGTACGGCCAGCGGATGTACCCGGTCGGAGGGATTTGTTCCGGCGGAGTAAACCAGAAGACTGCTGTCAAACGATTTGAGAAAACCCTCCGCCATCTGGCTGCGACAGGAATTCCCGGTACACAGGATAAGAATTTTATTTTTCATGTAACCTCCCCGATTTTAGAAAAATGTTCCGTAAATCATACCGGTAATTGTCGCCATAATAACGACCAGGCTCACAAACACTACAGTTTTTTGGGCGCCGATGACCTGGCGGATCACCAGCATATTGGGTAATGATAGCGCCGGTCCCGCCAGCAGCAGTGCGAGCGCCGGACCTTTCCCCATTCCGCTGGCTATCAATCCCTGCAGAATGGGAATTTCTGTTAACGTGGCAAAGTACATAAACGCGCCCACGATCGACGCAAAAAAGTTTGCGAATATCGAATTACCGCCGACCAGTCCGGCGATCCACCGGCCTGGGATCAGGCCCTGACCGCCATTCGGCGAACCGAGTAAAAATCCCGCGACTAGCACCCCGGCGGCCAGCAGGGGTAAAATCTGTTTCGCAAATCCCCACGTGGCGGACATCCATTCCTGCGGCTCGCCGGGTGTACGGGAGATCAATATACTAACGGATAGAACGGCTGTGGAAAAGGAGATCAGCGGTTGATGCGGAAATATAACCAGGGCCAGAACGGTTGCCGCAGTGCCGATAACAACCGGTATCACCCGTAATTTTAATATGGTTACCAGCGATACGGCGAACAGGATGCCAAAAAATGACGTTACACGCCACTTGCCGGCCCAGAGACTGTACCAGAAACCCGATTCGCCGTCCGGTTTTCCCCAGTTGGCAAATACCAGGATCGCAACGAGCACGAAAAAGTGAAATGCCGTTTGCCAGAGGGGACGGGACGCTTCCGGTTCCGGTACAACAAGCTGAGCTTGCGCTTTTTCTTTTTCCTCACGACGATAAATCAGGCTCATGATCAGGCCGATGATGATACTGAATAAAACAGCTCCGACAATACGGGCGATGCCCATCTCAAATCCAAGTATACGGGCTGTAAGAATAATAGCCAGTATATTTATTGCCGGGCCGGAATAGAGAAACGCTATGGCCGGCCCAAGACCGGCGCCGCGCTTGTGTATACTTGAAAACAAAGGTAATATGGTACAGGAACAAACAGCCAGTATTGTGCCGGACACCGATGCTACCATGTAGGCAAGCCATTTTTTTGCCCCGGCGCCGAAATATTTAATGACCGCGGCCTGGCTGATGAACACGCTGATCACCCCGGCGATGAAAAAAGCGGGGACCAGGCACAGCAGCACATGCTCGCGGGCGTACCATTTCAGTAACGCAAGAGATTCGTATATTGAATGCATAAATCGATTTTGATTTACCGGTAAATAATAGGCGGCAAGAAAAAACACCAACATTCCGGTCAGTTTTTTATATTCGGTTTTCCAATTCACGTGTAAAAATACCTTTCTATATTTTGCCAAATGACGAAATAAAAACGATAAAAATTTTTATGATCCGCAAATATTCGTACGATCAACGGTTATTATTTTCTCCAAATCTTCCTGAAAATCCTGATCGGATTTGCCCTCATGTAAAACCAATGCCAGAATTTTTTTTACGGTCGGATTTTTAGAATTCGTATTCAGAGAATAGTTCACCCATTTATTGTCCTTATCGTCCACGATCAGGTCCGCTTCTTTCAGAATGGAGAGATGCGCGGAAACGGTTGATGTGGCCAATTGTAATATTTCCCGGATCTCGCAAACGCATAATGATCGTTTGTCAAGCATTCTCATAATCCGAAGACGGTTTGTGTCGGACAGTGCTTTAAATATTTTTGCTAACTGTTTCAAGAATTGGTCCTTTCATTTCGACAACTAACGAAATGTAATAAAATAAATATAAAAAAACAAATCAATTTTAATCTGTTGAGCATAAAAATTGATAATATTAATATAGAAAAATCCCTGGATCAAATTGCTTAAAAGACAAATAAATCAATAAAGATGATTTAATTTGTTTTGCTAACATATAAAGCACATTATCTCTACAGATAATGTGCTTTTAAAGTTTTTATAAAACTATTTCACCGTCTGATCCATGGGTAGTCCCAGTTTTTCGTACAAGTTTCGACGGCCCTGTTTATCGTTATCCAGAATTTTTTGTGCGTATAACGCAACCTGTCTGGCTACTTTTCTGGGGACCACGATAACACCGTCACCATCCGCGACGACCACATCACCGGGACATACCAGCACGCCGCCGATACATATAGGCCTGTTGACGGATTCGAGTTCATTCCGTCCCGGCCGGATGCCCCTGCTTTTGTGTCTTAAATAAAGAGGGACTTTTTCTATTGCCACTTCGTCCGTATCACGGGCGCCGGCATCCGTAACCACTCCCACGGCGCCGCTGGCAACCCACGATAAAATATTATTGGAACCGATCGTTCCCACATCGCCCTCTTCAACATCGTCAATCATTAAAACGGTACCGGGTTTGATGATCGAAGCATATATTCCTGATGAATAGGTGTTGTAAAAGTCGCTTTCCCAGGCGGCAAAATCCTCGTCCGGATTGGGACGGTCCGGTCTCTGCGTGGGTACGTAACGGACAGTTAATGCAATTCCGCGAATAACGTGTTTTAATGTCTGTGTGTCAACCCAGTCCGGGTGTATTGATGGATCTACCAGACCCGTATTGGGCAAACCGACCATATCCATTCCATCCGAAACATCCGCAACCCGGAGATTTTCATACAGTTTTAAAATTTCAGTGTTTTCCGCATCGGTGTATTGGTTGGTTGTGATAAAATTAACACCCTTTAATAATTCTTCCGGTTTTGCCGTTTGCGCTTGAACAATAAAGCAGGTGATAATAATTGACAAAAAAGTGAATAATAAAGTACGTCTCATTGGGACCTCCTTAACTGTCCAATCTGATTTTTATTTTTACAGAAAAAGTTTTATTAATATATAATTTAAAGGTTGTTATAAAATCGTTAAGGGGATAATGAAAATTTAATAAATGGGAAGGACCACTATATAAATGGTACTTTCCCGAAATACAATTCTATTCCATTTTTTTGCCGTAATTCAACCTGGTATCATCCGTAATCACCGGAAATCCGGGTACAATTATTGGGTATGGAACATTTTTTTCAACGGCAAACATATCGATACTGGTGAGTTTCAGTTTTTCAAAAATATCCGTATTGATTTCTATAACGTCGCTGTATTTGGTTTGCAGGCTGTCCACATAAGGATTTAAATATTCATTGATAATTTTCATATAATCTTTAGCATAGTTATATTCACATCCGGCATTTCTCAGATATTCCTGCATCTGGTATAGAGATTTGGCATTGTCAGTCCACATTTCAATATTTCTCACAACGGGCTCAACTTTGTCATAGCCTCTTTTATACGCTTCTTCTGCCAGATATTTATCGCGGATCATATCAACGATAGCTAATTTAAATTGTTTTGGAAATTCTCTTCTGTTGAATTTACGTTCTCTAAAGACCAGTGGATGTACGGCTAATTCGTTTCGTATATCTTCAACGGTCCATATTTCATTATTCAATTTCAAAAAGGGTTCATCCTTAATGTCTTCAAAATCAAAGCCAAGCTCGTCGATATTAAGGTCCGATTTTTCTTTTTTATTCCAAAAGCGTTGATTAAAAGAATTTTCTTTTTCTTCCTGAGTCGGCATATAAAAGGGTTCTACAAGTTCGGCAACTTTAAAAAAAGTATTTTCCATAAATTCAACTTTTTTCCCGGCCATGATTCTACCGGCAAATTCCGAATAAACTTCAAGTGCCTTTTCACTGGTCAATCTCTCTTTTACATCGTTTAATCGTTGATTGATTTTGGTTTCGCCAATCGCGGGATAATCTTTCCAGCCTAATATTTTAATTGTTGTTATTAATCCTTCTTGTGCTTCCAGGGGACCTATAACCTGTCCTATAGTTTTGTTGTCCATAAACAGGGCGTTATAAATGATATCATTTTCTTCTTTGCTCCATTCAACTTCACGTTCGGGTATTTTTTCGGAACCAATTATTTCCTGGTAAATACCTTCAAAGCTGACACCCGAGTCCATTCTTTTCCTGATGAGATCGGCGCTCAGGTTGCCTTCAACTGAAAAATAGGCAATTTTATATTTTCGGCCTGCATACCGGTATGCTTGGTTTATCAGGCTGGAATCGAGGTTAACTTTTTCCAGTCCCTCTTTACGATAAAGATATTTTCGCATTTCCTGTTCTCTACGGCCTTTGATAAAATTTTGAAAGGCTTCGCTTTTAATCAACTCATTGTCATCTCCGGCTTCAAGAGCAAGTAATTTTTCCGCAATGAGTGAATTCAGAATAATTTTTTTATGAATATAATTATCCATTTTGCAATAAGCAGGACGAATAGTATATTCCGCTCTTTTATAAAATTCGTTCACCGATATGGATTTATCGCCAACTTTGACAAAAATAATTTCATCCGATATTTCCGGTTGTTTTTTACTGCAGTTTATCAGTAAAACAAAAATTGACAAGATAATTGTTACGTAAGTGAATCTCAATAATTTGAATACTTTTATTGATTCCATAAGAATTTTCTGGTTTCGGGTTATTGGATTGAGTTATCTATTCCAGTTGAAAACGTCAGAGTTTTTGATTTTAAAAACAGAAATTAACACTCAAAATTTAATATTTTTTTAATTTATTTTAACTTTCAACCTGGAAAACTTTTAAAAAAAAGACTCCGGCAGCGAGGAGTCTACGCTGCCAGAGTCAAGACATTTGAAAAGCGCCTTTGGCACCGTCAATCAGAATAAAAAGCCAAAGGAATAGCTGTGCACACTACCCAG
>JAFGSB010000174.1 GCA_016934825.1 Candidatus Zhuqueibacterota bacterium | reverse complement strand
TACATGTATACGGTTAAAACCGGACAACTGTATTAAATTGTATGGTATATAATTCCTGCCAATTATTTTGCTGCAAACACACGTTAAAGGAAAATCTGGTTATACAAATATTCCTGACTAAAATAAAACGGATTAAAAAATGAAAAAGCCGATACATATTTTTCTGATCTTTTGCCTGCTCCTGTTCGTAAACATGTCTTTTGCCGGTATAACGGGAACGCTGGCCGGGAAGGTACTGGATAAAAACACAAATGAACCTCTGCCGGGGGCCAATATTACCCTGGTGGACACTTATCTTGGTGCGGCGGCGGACATAAAGGGTTTTTTTCTCATAAATAATATCCCCGCCGGCAGATATATAGTCAAAGCTGAAATGATCGGTTATACATCCATGATCATAGAAGATGTGACAATCCTCATGGATCTAAGAACCACCCTGGTATTTGAACTGGATCCCAGGGTCCTGGAAATGCAGGAGATAACCGTAACGGCAAACGCGTCGATGATCCAGAAAGATGTTACCGCAACGACTCATTTTATCAGCCGCCAGGAAGTCAACCAGCTGCCTGTTCAGTCCTTTACCGAGATCGTCAATATCCAGCCCGGTGTGGCAGCGGGTCATATTCGCGGCGGCAGGCAGAGCGAGGTGCTGTATCTGGTGGACGGTTTCCCGATCCAGGAAGTGATTGAAGGACGGGTCGGCTCCGAACTGCCCATGAGTTCGATCATCGATATGACTGTACAAACGGGCGGATTTAACGCGGAATACGGCAATGCCATGTCGGGAGTGGTTAACATTCTGACACAGGACGGCAACGACAAATTGAACGCCATGGCGGAAATTTCAACACAAAAATACCAGGCCATGCGTAATCCGTTCAGGGACAGGGAACAGGACCTGGACTGGATAACGGAAATGTACCTCGGCGGCCCTCTGTTGACAAAAAAACTGAAATTTTATATTGCGGCCGATCTTCGCGCTCCCAATACCCGCTGGCGGAGAGAAGATTTTGGCCAGAGACTGATGATATTTAACAATATGTCAAGTCAAAATTTAAACCTGAACGGAAAACTATCCTGGTCGCCGTTAAAATCTTTAAAGATCAGACTGCAGGGTTTGCTATCCCTGTGGGACTGGAAAGAGTACGATCACAAATGGAGCAAAAACCTCGAGGGACTGCCGGACCGTTCCAAAAAAAGTTACCGGATCAGTTTGACAGCAACTCATACGCTGAACCCTAAAACATTTTACGAAATCAGATTAAGCCAGTACAATGTTTTAAAATCCATTTACGGCGCTTCATCAATTGATATGGCGGGGGTGGAATATGAAAATAACAATCCCTTAAGCTGGGTCACTGCCGGTGATTATCCCTGGTGGCTGGACCATCAGGAAATTCATAACACGGCCAAAATCGACTTTACCTCACAATTGACTAACTATCATCAGCTAAAAACCGGGGGCGAATTTGTATATTATGATCTGTACAAAAAAAATGTACAAAGACTGGAAGTAAAAACCTATGATCCCGATTTCCCGCAATATATCTCCTATGATACGGAATATCAATACTATCCAATTCGCGGGGCGTACTATATTCAGGACAAAATCGATTACGACGGTATGATCGTCAACATCGGCCTGCGTTACGATTTTTTAGACCCGAAAGCCGAAAGACCGGCCCTTGAAGAAAAAGTTTATGGACAGCGGCAACAGTGGATCATCAATCAGGATAATAAATATAAAGCGAAAATGAAACATCAGTTCAGCCCGCGTGTTGGCCTGGCAATTCCTATGGGGACGGATCAGGAATTGCACGTGAATTACGGCTGGTTCTTTCAAATGCCGCTGTTTGATTATCTGTACACAAATTCGAACCTTAATCTGGCGGAAGGATTTTCACCGCTTGGCGACCCGGACCTGGAACCCGCAAAAACAATATCTTATGAAGTCAGCTATAAAAACCAGATCGGTGAAAAAACTTTGTTTGATTTTACAGTTTTCAACAAAGAAGTCAGCAATCTGGTGGATAACAACACCTACCTCGATATTCAAAAGAATTCACTTGCCGGAACGGGTTATTCGCGTTACGTGAACCTGGAAAACGTGAATGTTTGGGGAACAGAAATATATCTAAAACGGGATGTCAGCCAGTTTTTTTCCGGGAAAATCAGTTATACATATATGACCGCTAAAGGGACCGGCTCGGAAAATACGGAAAAATTCAATTGGCTGACCAAGGACACCAAAGTGCCCATTAATGAATATTATCTGAGCTGGGACCAGCGCCACACCCTGGTTGCCAATGTCGACATCCGTAAACCGAACAACTGGGGGCTGAACCTGTTATGGAGATGGAACAGTCCACTGCCATACACGGAATATAGGGGTGTTGCAACGGAACCGAATAACGCGCGCCTGTATGTGGTAACTACACTGGATTTACGGGCGAACAAGGACTTTCAAATTGCCGGATTACCGGTGACCGTTTTTTGTGAATTATTGAATATATTTGACCGGAAAAATCTGCTCTGGATGGATTCCGAAGGCCGGAAAGGCGGTATTTTGAGCGATCCCGGCGCCTGGGATGAGCGGTACAGGATTCGTTTGGGTTTTAACGCTAAATTTTAAAATGACTATGCCTAAAAAAATAAAAACATTACTGATCATTCTTGTTACTGTACAGTTCCTCAATTGCTGGCAAAAGCAGGACCATGATATCACACGACCCCTAATTCCCAATTATGTTTTCAATGGTACGGCGGTCGATATCGACAGCAGGGAAAACCTGCATGACATTTCAATCAAAATGGTTGAAGAATACATGCTGTACGATGTGGATTTCGCGACGCGAATTGTAAAAACGGACAGCAACGGTTTTTTTCAGTTTGATTCGGTCTATCCTGGAAATTATACATTCAGTTTCGAAAGAGACGGTTTTTATATAAATGAAAAACGCATCACCATTGGTCATAAAGATACCTCCGCGCTGCTTGAAGTGCCGAAAATTTTTATCGGCGGACAATTTTCCCGCGGCGGTTCCGCTTACCCGGCGCTCGCCATTACCGGCTCGGAGGCGTGGAAGATCACCAGGGCAAAAGATCTGTTACATCCACCCTGGCCGGATATTCAAAGAGACTGGTTCACCATCAGCAAATATATAAATTATCACTGGGAAATAACAGATTGGTTGCGGTCGCCGCTAAATAAAAAAGTAATTAAATCAATGGCTTTTGGCCGGGACGGTGTTTACGCCTGTGTCCCTCCTGATACGTTATTTGTGCTGAACCGCTGGGACGGCTCGTTAAGCGGAAATTATGTCCTCCCGGTGACTGTAAATGGTATAGCATTTTATCCGTCAGAAAAATGTATATATACCTGCTCAAAGAACTCAATATATAAACATGAGCCGGACCTGCCTGAAAAAATTGAAAATACTTATGAAATAAACACCCCGGATTTGAGCGCCATAGCCTATTACAGAAATATTTATTCTTATGACAACAGCTCGTTTTTGCTGAGAAAACATGATACTGACATGAGCATACTTGAAACCTTCGCCCTGATCAATGAACAAACTGAAACACAAATAAATAAAATCTGGGACATGAGTTTTGACGGCTATGGTAACCTGTGGGTTTCTATCCCCTGATAAAATTTTTTCCGGCTTGATGAGATTGTAAACTATTTTTGATGTTCTTACAATTTATGATACGCAAAAATTTTAAAAAAATCCTTTTCATATTCATAGGAATACAGTTCTTCAATTGCTGGCAAAAGCAGGAACATGATATCAACCGGCCTGAAATTCCGCGCTATATTTTGAGCGGTAAAACGATCGATATTGACACGCAAGAAATCCTGCCCAAAACGACAATTAAAATTCAGGCGGGACAATTACTATACGATGTCGAATTTAACACGACCATTGTTGAATCGGACAGCAACGGTTATTTTTTTATAGATCCAATTTATCCCGGAAATTATATTATAACCCTGAAATCGGGAGATTCCTGGCATTCCACCAAAAAAATCGAGATCGCTCATACGGACAGAACCATGACGATCAAAGTACCCAAAACTATCTATGCAAATATTTTATTAAACAAATATACGGGACACAGCTCAAACGAATTTTACTTTCCCATGGAAAATGGCGCTTTTGCTATTGACGGGAGCAAATGTTTTATCAATTGCAACCGGGTGTTTGGATACGTAACAAATCCGGCGATTGCCGTTTTTTATTCAAAATGGAATAATTGGTATTTTGAAAAACCGTTTACTCCTGTCATAAATTATATTAACATTCGTAAAATGACTATCGGTTTGGATAAAATTTATATCTCCACAAAGGATGATTCCATGTTAACATTAAACAGATGGACCGGTTACCCGGAAAGGACTAAAAAAGTTTCCATCAATCTCTTCGGTCTGACTTTTAATACAACAGATAAAAATTTGTATGCCTGTTCACATACCGAAATATACACTCTCGATCCTGATGATTATTCAATAATTAATACATTTCCGGCGCCATCCCAGTATCTTAACGCTATGGCTTTTAATAAAAAGATATATACTTATGATAATAATGAATATCTGCTCCGTCTCCATGATGAAAACATGAATGTTACAGCAACATTCGTATTAATAAACCGGGATACTGAATATCAGATACAAAATATTTACGATTTTGATATTGATAGTAATGATAATCTCTGGGTAATGATAAAATAAATCTGGTTGGGCAAATGAAAAAAATTATTTTACTCTTATTTATCCTTCTCCTGATTTTTGGCTGTTGGAAAAAACAATCTCATGATATAACACGTCCCGTTATTCCAAATTACATATTCAATGGTACGGCGATGGATTACGATTCCGGGGAGAAATTAGCACATGTGCCGATAAAACTATCGGAATATAAAATGCTGTATGACGTTGAATTCGGAATACAAATAGACACCACGGACAGTAACGGGTTTTTTGAATTTGATCCTGTATATCCCGGTTACTATTTTTACAGCTTTCAAAAGGATGGCTATTGGCTTTTCAATAAAAGGATTGAAATCCACCACAAGGATACAACAACTATCATTAAAGTACCTCAGGTTTATTTCGCTCAGGAATTTAAGCATACGATATCAACTAATCCGGCTTTGGCCATCTCTGGATCAAAAGCATGGTGTAACGAATTCTGGTTTGGCTCCTCTCCGGCAAATGATACTTACCCATTTATTGACGCAGATCTTTTCCGTATCTACAAACAAACGAATAAAATGTGGAATTATGAAAATTTTTATATTTCTCCCTTTTACAGGAAAAACCTAACTTCAATGGCCTTTGGCCGAAACGGATTATATGCTTGTGTCGCCCCAGATACTTTGTATATTATCAACACAACTGACGGTACTCTCACCGGAAAATACCAGTTGTCTCAGAACATTTCCGGCATAACATTTTACCCCAAAAAAAATTGTATATATTCCTGTTCGAATAGTAATATTTACCAGCATGAACCGGATAATCCTGGAAATATCCTGCAAAGTTGGAATTTTGATTTTCCGAATTTAAGCGCCATGGCATATTATAGATACATTTACGCTTATGATAATAATGAATTTTTACTCAGACAATACGATGAAGAGATGAATGTTCTCACAACTTTTGCGTTGATAAATTCTTTATCAAATGCTCAAGTTTTTAATATATTTGATATGAGTTTTGACGGATATGGGGCATTATGGATTTCGTTACCCTGAAATAATTTGCTTCAACTTAAAATGGTATATTTTAAACAAGGTTAATTTTTTATTTTTTTTGTTCCGGAATGGTAATATTGAATTCATCAAGTATCCGATAAAAAGAACTACGGCTGATCCCTGCCTCACGCGCGGTTTTGGATATGTTCCATTCACATTTTTTGAGTAAATCCTCAAAATACTTTTTCCCAAATTGTTTCAGGACTTTATCTTTGGCATCCTTAAACGTTAAACCATTCGTTTTTTCATCAATATAAAACTCATAATTATCACGGATATTTTGCGGAAGATCAGCAAGGTCTAAAATATTCTGTTCTGTTAAGGACATAGCCTGTTCGATAATATTTTGTAATTCCCGTACATTCCCGGGCCAGTTGTATTTTTTTAAACAAAGCAAGGCATCAGAGGTGATCCCTTTAATTTCACGGCTTAAGGAGGGGTTGAATTTGTTAATAAAATGTTTGGCGAGTAATGGAATATCTTCACTCCGTTCCCGCAAAGGGGCGATATAAATGGGAACAACATTTAAACGATAATAAAGATCATGCCTTAATTTATTCTGCTTAACTGCTTCCATCGGATTTCGATTTGTGGCGGATATAATGCGCACATTTACCCGGATTGTTCTCTGTCCGCCAAGCCGACGATAGCTTTTTTCCTGTATGAATCTCAATAATTTGGATTGTAAATTAATGTCCATCTCTATAATCTCATCCAGAAATAATGTTCCCTTGTCCGCTAATTCTATCACTCCGGGTTTGGTTTTATCTGCACCAGTAAAAGCGCCTTTTTCGTAACCAAATATTTCACTTTCCAGTAAATTCCCTGGCAAGGCATTGCAGTCCAAAGGAATAAACGGCTGGTCTTTTCTCTTGCTGTAAATATGAATATTCCGCGCAACCAACTCTTTCCCTGTGCCGGATTCACCGTATATAAATATATTTGACTCAGTCGGCGCAACTTTAAAAACAGAACTGGTGATAGCTTCGATCACTTTACTTTTACCAATTACACCTTCAAGTTTGATTTTTTTCCCGTTTGGTTCATGATTGTCCTTATTTTCTAAAATTGCTTCTCTATAATCAAATGCCTTTTTTAACAAAGATTCCAGTTTTTCCGGCGGAAAAGGTTTCTGCAGATAATCAAATGCACCGGATTTCATAGCGTTAACAGCGGTATCCACTGTTCCGTATCCGGTAAAAAATATAACCGGTATCGTTTTATCAATCAATTTTAATTCTTCAAGTAATGACATACCTCCCATAACCGGCATTTTTTGATCGGTCAATATAACATCAGGATGTTCCTGTCGTATAAGAGTTAACGCTTCTTTGCCGTTATGAGCAATGAAACATTCATAACCCATTTCCACTATTAACCTGCAATTATCACGAAGAATTTCGACCTCGTCATCGACCAATAAAACTTTGAACATAAAAAATCCCCTTCTAAATCTACTAAATCATACTCTGGGAAGATGAATGACAAATATTGTGCCAATATTTTCTTTGCTTTTAATGGAAATAAATCCATTATGTTCTTCGATTATATTTTCACAAAGACTTAATCCCAGGCCGTAACCGCCTGCTTTTTCCTTATTTGTGTAAAACGGATCAAATACCTTATTTATATTCTCCTGGGTAATACCGATGCCGGTATCTTTGATTATGACATGAATATGCTTGTCGTCAAAATTTTTTGTTGTAATTTCAATCATCCCTTTACTATGAATGGATTCAATGGCATTTAAAATAATATTTTTAAAAACTATTTCCAGGCCGGTTTCATCTCCGGGTATCATGGACAAATTTGGATCGAACTTTTTCTGCAGGTGAATTGTCTCAGAAAAAAAATCTTCAAAATATCCAAGAGTTCGCAATAAAAGTTGATTAATATTAACCAGGTAATCCTTTTTTAAGGCTGGTTTTGCGTATTGTAAGATACTTTGCGCCAGGTTGGAAAGCCGGATTATCTGTTGATTTATTTTGTCAATATGTTCCCAGGTTTCATGGCTTTCATCCATATGAATTTCAGACAAACCTCTTTTAAGCAAAAACAACTTTGTTTGGATTATATTCAAAGGATTATTTAACTCATGCGAAATTGCAGATGAAAAATATCCCAATCGGGCAAGCTTTTCAGCGTCTTCAATTTTTTTCAGATATTTCTCTCTATCAGAATAAACATATAATTGAGAATTTTTTTCATTAAACATACATATATTCCCCACACTTGTCGAATGATTGTCCATCACTTTATAAATTCTCAAATATAACAGTTTTAATTCGCCGGATAATGAGTATATTTTTACTGACCCATTCCAGGAATTTTTTTCTTCCAGACTTGACAAAATTTGTTGGGGTATATCGGGTTCTGCAAAAACGGCAAAAATACCCCCGGCTTCGTTGAGTTGTTCAACTGTATACCCGAATAAATGAATAAAGACTTTGTTATGATAAAGGCTTTTGCCCAATTCATTTACAATTTGAATGGCATCACTGGCATGATCAAGTGCTGTTTTGACCCGAAATAAATTATCCTGAATTTTATGTAACCTGGGATTTTGTGTGAACAAATTATTTCCCTCATGACGAAAGATTCATAACAATAAAAGTAAATTCACCAAGTTGTCCCGTGAACAAGCAAAGAAATTTCTAATCGGAATATTTAAGAAAAGGGATATATAAAAATAATAAATAAAAAAAATAAGTCAAGAATTATTTTAAAATAAAAAAGGGCATACCCGTTAAGGGTATGCCCAAATAGCAAGTTCGATTGAAACGATACGATTATTTCATCAGGGTCATTTTCTTGATACTGATAAAATCATCCGCTTCAATACGATAGAAGTAAATACCGCTGGCAACTTTATGACCGGCGTCATCCATTGCATCCCAGTTGATGTGATGATAACCGGCTGAATTTGTACCGTTTACAAGCGTACGGATCTTTTGACCGGTCGCGCTGTAAATGGTCAGTTTGACAAAAGATGCTTTTGGTAATTGATACGAAATAGCGGTTGTCGGGTTGAACGGATTCGGATAATTCTGTGCCATATCAAATGTTTCGGGCAGTTTTTGTTCCTGTTCAACAGAATTACCATTATCTTCCCAAACATCCGAAACAACAATATTTGAAAATTCGGATTCCGTACCTTTATTATCGATAACTTTCATGATGAACGTCATTTTTGAACTTGTGTATACAAACTCGGAAGCCGTGTAAACCTGTTCTTCTCCCGGATCAGCAGGTTTGGGAAGCGCTGTCATTTTGGCCGCTTTCTCCCATGTTGCTTCCATGCCTGCCTGGTCCAATTCTTCATAAGCTACACGGATATCAAAATGATCCGCTGGACCGCCCTGAACACCATCATCACCCTTGGCATGCCATTTCAGGGTCACCGTTGTTGCCGTCACCTCGACAACCTCAAGATCGGTAATTTTCCCTGGAGGCGTATCATCAGCCAGAGCAACATTGGACATTTCAGAAGCATTTCCGGCCTCATCAACTGTCACAATAGCGAACCAAACATCAAATGTCGGACGTGCAACCGAAACTTCCAATGATTGTTCGGTGCCTTCCGCGGCAACTTCAAGGTCGTTGGTCACAGGTGTAGCGGTTGCCCAGTTTTCTGCCGTGATCGGTTCATAAGCATAACGGATATCATATGTACTGCCTTCAGCAGGAACTGATTCCGCGGGAGCAGACCACGTGATCTTCTTAACCGGTGCATCCAATTCTTCAGCTAATAGGTCCGTAATCTTTGTCGGAGCGGTTACGTCCTTTGGGGTAACCATAATCGGGCCAACCGGGTCGCTGATGTTGTTATTAAAATCAGTTACGGTCAACCAGAAATAGTAATCGTCATCATTGGTTAGTCCTGTAACGGTACATTTTTTCGCAGAAACTTCAACTGCTGCTACAGCGTTGTCCAAATCGGCATCCGGTGCAACCCAAGCCGTATAATATGAAGCGCCGGCAACAGCATCCCAGCTCAGGTCAACTTTCATATCTCCCGATACGCCGGTAAAATTGGCAGCTGCATCGGTGGGTACAAAATCCGCGCCGCCGTATACCTCGATATCATCAACCTGGAGGAAAAAGTTAACGCCGGCCACGATCGAATAATCAAAGGCAATACGAACATCACTTTGACCGTCTGCAAATTCCGATATATCGTATAAATGAATACCGTAACGAACACTTGAAGGAGTAACAGCATCACTTCCCATTGTTATTACCGTATCATAGGTTGCGCCGCCGTCGGTTGTGACAAGTATATTAAAAAGGTTGTTCGGGTCCAACTGAGCAGCCCGCCACCAATGATCCATTCTTAAACCGGTATTTGTTAATGCCGAACAATCAATCGAGGGAGACATGATTAGATCACTAACCGGTGTGGCGGACGGCCACTCGAAAGCAGAAAGTTCATCATCGCCGTTTCCGATAACATCACCGATAAAAAATGTGCCGTTGGTTTGTGTCCATTCAGCATTTAATTCATCGTCGGTCATGCCTTCGAAATTTTCCATATAAACAGGCTGTTCCGTATATGCATGGAAATTAACAAGCAATGAATCATTCAGCGGCTCATCATCGCCGCCGAACACTTCGGTATAAGCCAGCAAGGTATAATCTCCCTCATACTCGGGCGTCCAATCAGGAAAGTTGTAAAAACCCTGATCGTCGTTAAACTCCTGATAACCGGGATACAGAAACAGTGTGTCGCCCTGCGCCGGAGCGTAGGTATAAATATAGCGCTCATAAACGGGCGAACCGAACTGGTTCATAATTTTGACAAAGGTGTTATATATGGTAAAATCACTCAGACTGAAATTACTGATAACAACCTGGGGATCATAAGTTTCGCCAACAGTTACCGTTCCGCCGTTTGTGAAAGTTGAATCCAAATCCACAAAAGTAGGACCAATATCTTCGGCCAACCGGGTGTAAACGGTTAAAGTCGCGTCATACACTTCAAAACCCCAGTTCGGATCAGCGCTTGTGCCTTCGTCATTGTCATCATAAACGGCGCGGAAACGAAGCGTAACGGAATCGCCGGGCGCGCCGATGAGGTTTTCGGTCAGATTAACGCTTCCCGTCAATAATGCGGCGCCGTAACCTCTTATTGAGGCAAGATATTCCCAGCGTTCGGGGGCAAATCCAATGCCCAGACGTTTGGCAACAAGATCGCCGTTGTCGACACCGTCATTTGCAAAAATATCTGTCCCGCCGTCGGTAATAACGATATCATCGATCCACCAACCGCCGCCCGGTTCCTGATACCCGCCGTCAGAGGCCCATTCCCATTTTATTTGAACTGTCTGTCCCGCATAGGCTGACAAATCAAATGTTGCGGCAGCAAAATCATGCATACTGTCGGTACTGTAACCGGGTTGATCCCAGGCTGTTGGTACACCAAAATCAAAATCATCTTCGGTTAAACCCTGGGCGAGACCTCCATGATATTTGAACGCATATAAATCATCAATATCATAACCTTCATTCGGTACGATAACAGTCCAGGTTGCACCGGCATCGGTTGAAATTTTAACATTACCGCCGTCCCAATCAATTTCCGATACTATCAAATGGTTGAAACTAAGAGTGATAGGACCCGATCCCAAAGTAATAGGAGCAGTTATTAAATCATCAACCCATTGTGCGCCATAAGTTTGACTGCCATATTGATTGCTTGTCATAACCCAAACGTCATTATCAACATGCCATTTGGGGGCTTCCATTAAATCTATGCCCAGAGAATCATCCGGATCGGGTTCGCCGACATAAAAGTTCATGGCCAGACTTGCTACACGATAAGGCAGACCGTTATCCGCAACTTTTGGGATTCCAAGTCTTATCTGCATAACTTCGTCTCTCGGTTCGACATTTCCGCCAAAATCGCCGCCCGGTTCGGGCGCGAAAGCCGAATTTGGCCAGCCATAATCAGAGCCTTTAAACCAGAACCAGTCGTTACCCCAGCCTTCCGTACTTAAATCGAGCAGATCAAACTGATCGAAATCTTCCTGGGAATCAAACGTATTTTCCAAAACCGGGAAAATATCGCCGCCGCCCGGTACATCATCAATTGTTACGGGCGCCAGTTCCTGGTTGGCTTTTACCGCGTTCCTGTTTTTGGCCTTGTTGATAACCTGCTGACTTGTCAACCCTCTGCTTTTCATTAAAGCCTTTTTCGCGGCATTACGAGCCTCGACAGAGTTGACATTTGGCATGTTAATAACAGATTTAAAAGCTTTGTCTTTTTTCTGTACATCAGTTGACGCATTTTTAGCGAACGATGCAGCTATAAAACTAAATAGCAGCGTCAAACTAAACAAGATTATTAGTAATTTTTTATTGACCATATTGTTCTCCTTGTATAAGTCAATGAAAAGAATTCACTTTAATTAATTAAAGGAGAGTAACAATAGAGGCGGTTTTATAAAACCGCCTCCAGAATAAAATTTACTTAATTAAAGCCATTTTCTTGACAGCTTCCATATTATCGGTTGTTAATTTATAGAAATAAACGCCCGTCGGCAATTCGGAAGCGTTAAAACTGACTTTATGTGATCCGGATTTTACCCACGCATTAACCAATGTTGCAACCTGCTGACCGGTAACATTGTATACAACAAGTTTAACTTTCCCGGATTCCGGCAAAGTATAACTGATCTCTGTAGTCGGGTTGAACGGATTTGGATAGTTTTGTGATAATTTAAAAGTACTGGCAACATTTAAATTATCCTCAATTGCGTTGGTTGGAGCATCACGTTCAATTACGGTCACATTATCAATCCACCAGGTAGCAAATTCTCCGCTGTTGTTCGGGTTGCGCCACCAATACCTGACCTGCATTGTGCTGCCGCCGGCAACCAAATTGGTAATATCAAAAGACATAAAGTCTACTGAATGACTAAAAGCTTCGGTTCCACCTGCAACAGTTTTAGCCATTTCCTGAACAGTCTGCCAATCACCATTATCAACGGCAACCTGAACGGTAGCATAAATCGGATAATTATCATCACCATCGGTGCCGTCAACATTTTCCGAATATTCGAGATATACTGCTTTATCTTCCCCGCCAACATGACCGGATATATCAATAACCGGACTGATGAGGAGCTCGTTTTGCGGTAAAGCCGGCCAACCGGTGTTCATATCGCCGTATAAACTGTCGGTGATTAATGTTGTACCGCTTAAATGACGAATATAGGCGCCAAGATCATCGTCAATAGCATCACCGGAAAGATACCAGGTATTCAAATAAGGATCGGCATCGGTGTGGGTACTATCATAAACTGTCCAGCCGCCAACATTTTGTTCTTCATATAATACGCCGCCGCTGTATGTTGTCGGGAACATACCGACGCCTGTACCATTCGCAAAGGTATACCAGTATGATGAATCTTGAAAGATTTCAACATAAGTTACTTCATCTAAAGCAGGATAAGCATAAAATCCCGCTCCTACCGAATTATTATAAGCCGCTTCATCGCCTTCATAAGCTGTAACCAGGGTAACACTGTAATTCTGCTTTTCATCCGGAACTGTCCATTCACCAAATGTTAAGACAGTACTTAACTGATCAGCAAGCAGTGGTGGAGTTTTTAATTCTTTAGACCATAAAACGGCATCAAGTGAATCAGTAACAGTTACAATTACATCTACCGGACCCAAAGGATTTGTACCATTATTTTTTACAGTTCCCTTGATCAAGATGGTTTCACCTTTGTTTATCGGATTATTAACGGTTTTACCGATATCCAGAGATTGTGGTTTCGCATCAATGGCTGGAATAACGGCCGTACCATCCAGGTAATTGGCTTCGTTATTCAAAGCCCCGGCGCCCGACCAGAAAATATCCAGTGTTGTTGAAGCGGGATCATAGATCACATCCGGCCCAACATCGCCCAGTGGAGAATCACCGTCTTTGGTTATCCATCGATGTAATTTCCAGGGCATATCAGCCGGAGCAACACCTGTTAAAGTCGAAGCGTTTTCCAGTTTCAAGGCAAAAATATCGCCGCCGGCGCCGGTTGCGTCATTAAAACTTCCGGTGCTTGCAACAACGTAAACGATATCATTTACATCGTCAACATCTGCGTTGGGTAAATAACCCTGATCGTCAGGAATGACTTCAACTTCAGGATAATTATCTGTTGTCAAATTTAAGGCGCCTTCAGGACCCTCGCCGTTATTCAGGGTACCAAAATCCGTTTGGCTTTCAGGATCTACCGGCGGTTCCCAGGTACCAAACCATAAACCGTCTGCGGTTGCATCCATAAAATAATAACCTCTGTTGTTCTTGTCGAATACCATTTCAGGCATTCCCCAGCATTCTTCCAACTCTTCCTGCAGACGTGTCGGCGGAATTGGACCCCACTGGTGGACAGCAGTTTTATAATAAATATGGTAAGGAGTTTTATCGCCAAAAGTATCTGACCCACCGTCACCGGAGAAAATGATATGCGGATCATTGTTCCGGTCAAGAACTATGGTTCCCTGAAATACAACACCGCTCGGCACAAAAGAGATCGCTTCGGCGCCGACTGTTACGCCATCAGAAGTTGTAAAAACAAGGTCCGCCAGGTCCGCTTTTCCATCGGCAAGAGATAGATCTGTTTTGGTATAGAACATATCCTGGTTCTGGTACGCGTATGTGATATGCAGTACACGATCCGTTCCAATTGCACATGTTGCCCATGACACTTCCGCTGTCGGTACGTTAATTTTTGAACCCAGATCCATAAAAGGCGACCATGTCGCGCCGCCGTCGGTGGAACGGGCTATTTGAGTTCTCCAGACGCCTCCGGAAACTTGCGGGGCGGTTACAAGGTATATATCGTCATTGGTTGGATCAACAGACACTCTGGACATCAAACAACGATCCCAGTTTTCATAGCCAATCGTTTCCGGAATGTTGATCGGTTCGGACCATTCAAGTCCTAAAACATCTAAAGAATGTGCGTAATAAGGGAATGTATATGTAGGATCTTCCCATGAAACATGCATTAATCCATCAGATGTCCTTGCACTGTTACGACCACCGTAATGGAATGCTCTCGGCATTGCATCACCGATAACGATACCACCCGGTTTTGTATAATCGGCAACATTTCTTTGCGGAGTTAAAGGCTCATACTTTTTTACAACTTTTTTCTGAGCGCTTACATAACTAACCATTGAAAAAAGTAAAGCTACAATTAAAAACAGTAACCAAATTGATTTTTGCTTTCTCATATTTCCTCCCATATAAAGGGTGAACGCACTATTAATAATAATTTAAATGTGTTAAAAATATGAATGCTTTTATTTATCACCTCCTCATTGATATTTTAATTGTTCTGGTCTTTAAATTTGAATAACTGTATTAAATTTTATAATTATTAAACACAATTATTACCAAATATCAACGGGCATCCAACCGCCCGGTGCGTCATCCGGCAATGAATTTATTTTGGTTAATAAATCAAAAATGAATTCTGCTTTGCTATTATCAACAGCATCTTTACCCTGATCCATATTTATTTCAACAATTTTTTCCGCACCTAAATAATCATTCACATTAAAACAACTAATGGCTAATATTTTATAAAAATCCCACAGATCAAAACTGTTATCACTTTCATATAAAGATCGTTTATATGGAAAATGCGTCTCATCCATCGTTTTTAAATCCTGGTTAATATAAATTAGAGCCCGTGCGGCATTAATAGCCAACTGGAATTCGCCCTGTGCGAGATAAACCGCAGACATACCGGCATAAGCATCCGCCTGCAAAAATGTTCCACCGGATGTTGGATCATCCGGATTGTATTTATTATAAAAACTGCCTTTCAAATAATAAATATCTCCAACGCTGTCAGGCGGCGTCTTGGTCAGGTCGTCCAGAGTTTTTTCCAGGGAAACGAATTGATTTTCAGTTCTTTTAATAATATATCCTTTTTCATGGTACTTAAAATTGGCGGTTATGTTTTCAAGTTTATATATCCTCGGCAGTATTTCAACAACACCCTTTTGCGCATCAAGATAAAAATCATAGAGAGATGCCATATCTTCCACCGAATGCACTGCAGTTTTCAGACTGTCCGGACTGAACGATAATGAATTGTCAAGCGGGCTCCCTAAATCTGTACCGGCTTTGTTACTTATTTCTGATTTGGGAAGATTGATCGATTCTATTCCCGGATCGAGAATAAATGCGGGGGCCGGACCCAGTTTTTGGTTTACTCTGGTATTATAACTCTCGACATCTTCAACATTTACAATATAAGCATCGGTTGTCATCTGCCAGTTACCATTAAATCGAACATCTGCCGTGTCGGGTATGGCAAAAGCCGGTACTTTTTCCGAATTGATTACCGGGAGTCTTTTTGTTCGAACAGTTTCAAGACTGATTACAAAACTAAAATTAGTAATTGCCTGAGAATATTTTTCAATTCGGCTATAAGTCCAGCCCAAACCACGATAAGCGTTTATAGAAATTTCCGGATCTACATTTCTTTTTAGGGTTTGTTCAAAATTGAGGATAGCTTTGTTATAATCACCTGCCTGAAATGCTTCCCAGCCGTCATTTATTAAAGATTCCACACTTTCCGGTTTAGTGGGAATATTATCAGATTTATGAGAACATCCTGATATCATTAAAATTAAAAATACCAGACTGATTAACACAAAAAAGCATATCTTCTTTGTACTTGTCTTTATATGGGTCATTAATGCCTCCTTTACACTCAATATATCCGAAATCATTCAAATATAATACAACGATCAAAAACCATTTATTATTTTAACAAAATCATTTTCTTTGTTTCTCTAAAATTACCGGCTTTAATTTCGTACAAATAAACACCGCTGCTTACTTTTATACCGGCTGAATTCATTCCATCCCATCGAACGTTATGATATCCGGCATTGATTTGCCCATCTACCAGGGTTGTCACTAATTGGCCGTTCATATTATATACTTTAAGACTTACCAATTCAGCATTCGGCAGTTGATATTTTATTTCTGTTGTCGGGTTGAACGGATTCGGATAGTTTTGAGATACTGCAAAAGTTACCGGCAATTGAGTAGTATTTTGATTATTGGTATCATCAACATATCCTTCAATAACCGCAAAAACACCAAGTTTGTTTACATTTGCGGTAAAAGTGTTTTGTTTTTTATCCAAAACAGCGGGAACTTTTGTCCAGTTATTATTTTCAAGAATATAAAGTCCTATATTGTCCTCATTCCCGTTAAATTCATTATCATAATTGACTGTTAAAGTCGCATTTTTCAGGAGCTCCTGACCCACCGGCCCAAACTGATAAATATTACCGATATAAGAAATTGCTTTTTGAGGATCAATTTTTCTAAGAGCGTCGCTGCTTTCCGGTTTACTTGCCATGGAAGTAAGGTAAGTAAAATTATTTAACGAATTTTCAGGTAAAAAGACCCTTGCATTTTTATCGGGACTGATCATTGTATTGACGTATTGTGGTTTTGCCTTTTGAACAGAAAGCGGTGTAATGATCAAATCCGTATCATTCCCCGGAAGGTCCTGTAATTTTCGGATAACAAGATTTACTTCACCTTCTTCAGTTAAATGATACCGGCCCTTATAAATATAGTATTGTGCCTTATTGGCGCTGTTAAAAGCTGTGGCAAAAGTATCAACTTCTACCTTAGTCGTATCGGTAAAGAATACCATTTCAACAGTCGGATTTTCATACTGTTCGCCGACATCCGAAAAGGTTTTTTCATTTGAAGATATAAAAATGTCGAGGAATTCCGGATATAACGGATTTTGCACAAGTTGATATTTTACTTCCGGCGGTGTAACGTCTTTCACCTGTACAAATTTTGCAGCTCCGCCTAATGAGTCCTGGTTGCTGATTAAAACATACATTTCGTGATATTTCAGTTGCGTCGTATCCGCGTTGGGCTCATATTTGGATAAAACATTAAAAGACAACTCTTTTTCATCATTGAATAAGGGGGTTAAATCTTCAACGTCTTTTTTTCCGTCCTCTTTGACTTTAATTAATTGCACGCGTAAATTCGTATTATCGCCGGCATTCATTTTATAACTTATCGGTTCGCCGGTTATAAGATCTTTGCCCCAGTAACTCACAACAGATTTAACCGGATCAGACAAACCCGGATTGGGGAAAAAGTAACGAATCATGGATGCCCAGTTATTTAAGCCTTCTTTATATTCGGCATTTACTGAATATTCCTTTATATTGGATAATGATGTATTATGTCCAAAAAGATTACCATAATTCATTCCTAATCCTTTTGAAGCAATATAATTATTCAATACTGTAGAATAGGTGGAATCCTGGTAACCAAAAGCGGCGCCGGTAATTGGATCTTTTACAGTAACATCATTAACAGCGTTGGCCACCGTCCAGGCAGCAAAAATATCTGCAAATTTTATATCTTGTTCATCTAATACCTTTTGAATACCAACCCAGCCGTTTTCCGGTTCATCTATTACTTTGTTAAGGAAATCATATCCACCGAAATTTTCAAATAAAAATGTGGAAAACATCGATACCATTGTAAACCGGTTATTCATATCTCCGTCCTTGGGGTCAACCGCCCATGGACTTAAAGGCGTGCCGGCAATCAGGGTAAAAACTTTATTTGCCCCGGTTAATGTTTGAAAATTAGGCATAGCGGTCGGTAAGGAGTATCCGCATGTTTTTTCCGCGAAAAATGCAATACTCTCGCTTAACCATCTTTCCTCATTATAATCTTTGTTCCAAATCATTAATCTTAATAATTGATGGGCAAGAGCGCTTCCCCGTTCCGCCTCGGTAGATTCCTTGCTGTCTATATAGATATATTCACCTTTATTGGTATTTCCAACCAAACTTTGATCTTCGGCCCGGAAATAACCGTTCAATTTGGTTGTTCCATTATTCCCGTTTGAAGTTGTATTTTCCGTCTCGCCTTTTTCTACAATATTATGCAAAACAATATTTATTTTCCCCTGCTTGTCAAAATCCGGCAGCCTCTCTGCCCCGAATTCTTCAGTTATTAATTGATAAATACCCTTGCTGGGATCTTTCGGTGTTGATTTTTCATAAATCGTAATAATATTATCAATATCAGTGTCGGTTACAAAAGCAGACATACCCAAATTTTCACTGTCCCAGGTATTCCCATTGTCAACTGAGGTGAAAAAGCCATAAGGTGAGCCAACGTAAAGAATCGAATTTACAATAGTTAAGGCGTTAATTTCCGTTTCCGGGTCTATGACGGATAATGAAATCCAGGAGGCGCCGTTGTTTTCACTCATGAAGACACCGTCTTTTGTGCCCGCATAAATTTTACCGTCATCGGCAACGAACAGGCTGGTAATATCAATATTTTCCAATCCTTCGGTTGTCGAACCTATCAGGCTCCATTGTTTTCCCTGATCAATTGTCCTGTAAACGCCATTTTCATTTCCGGCAAATAATACATCTTCTTTTTCGGAATAAGCAAATTTTGTAAAAACAATTCCACTTGCCGTGGTAAATTCCATTTTTGAAATAGTATCATCATTATTCAACACATCATAATTATCTATCGGTTTACCATAAATCAATTTTTCATTTCTTAAAAGAATACCCTTTTTATCCTTATTTAATCCACGGAGGGTAATGGATTTATCACTCCATACCAGGGTGTCGCTGTTTGTTATATATTTTACCGTAATGAATTTTCCGCCGACTTCAAAATTCGGATCATCGGGGTATGAAACCACAAGTAACAACTCTTTTTGCGGATCCACTATTGTGGCCGTGGCCGCTTCGCCGCGGTATTTCAAATCGTTGATATCCAATTGCGAATAATCGGGTAAGTAAGCTGTCAAGGGATCTCTGGTATAAAAATTCACTTTTATTGTATATTTACCGTTATCACCAACGATCCCGGGAACATTTCTTACAGGATATAACGGATCGGTGTTCGGGGTATTATTCGCAGGACATATCCATTTTCTGATTATCTGATCCGAACTGTCATATTGAACAACAACAACACTATCTTCATTACTGATACCTTCAACAGCCAACCAATTATCGTATTGCGGACCTATTGATTCACCCAGGGCTGCCATCTCCGCTTCATCCAGAGTAGAATCCCATACCTTTACTTTAATATTGGCTGCCTCGGCGGTAATATTTTTCTCAATAGCTTCCCAGTATTCGCCTCCATTGCTGGTTTTAAAAATTCCAGCATCGGTTGTCGCAAAAACGCTCCCATTTGATTTTTCAAGATGATATACAGCAAGATATTCATCATCATTGTCGAAAGGCAAACCACGAGATTTCCTTGTAAAACTGTTGCCGCCGTCTTTACTGACAAATACACCCATGGCGAAATCGATATCACTATCGTCATCGTCATCGTCAGCCCATAAATGACCGCCTATCCCGGCGTAAATCAGCCCCTCGTTTTCCACAATTGCAAATACCGGATCGCCGATGGATACTTTTCTCCATCTTTCGATTTGGGTATCGTATTTGAATAAGCCGTCATCCGTTCCTGCCAAAACCAAATTATCCTTTGTTATTAAAAGATCATGAATCGGCGCCAGTCCCAGAACACGAGAACTTCTGGGTAAACCATTGGTTATTCGAATCCATTTATCCTCATCAAGCTTTTTCTGTAAAACGCCGCTGTTTTTGGTGCCGGCATAAACAATTGAATTTGTTTCATCAACGGCAATGGCAGTCACAAGATTATTTTCCACCCAGACATTGCATTTATCACCTGTTGCCTGAAGGGTTGCACCGATCTTGTAATCAAATTGAAAAAATTGAAAATTGTGAACCCATAAAAATTTTGAATCACCTAAATTCTGTGCGTTTAGAGTTCCACATATAAGAATGAAAATAAATAATACTTTCATTAAATTTTTAAACATATATCATCCCTCCGGTAGAGACAAAGCATTCATATTACGGATTAATTTAATTTATCTAAAGTCATATTCTAAAAAGAAAATGTCATTGACATCTGGTGTACAAAATCCAAAATACCAAAATCAGTATAACTGTAATCCAGACTGGCTGCGCCTAACTGGCTCAGGGATAAATTCAAACTTCCACCCACTGAGAAATTAGCGGAATCGTGATTACCGATATATCCTCCTCGTATGCATATGAGGTTGTTGAACCAGTACTCCCCGCCAAGATTGACCTGTTCCACATTATCATTCAAATGTACGAGATCTCCTGCAACAGTAATCTTGTTTGCTGCCGTTTCAAGTAAATCATAAGCCACACCGGCTCTGAACAGCAGGGGTATATGATAAGGTCTGTAATTATCCTCCGGTTCGGTTACATATTCCTGGGTTTTGGAATCGAAACCAATAATATCTTTATATTTTCCGGGTATTTGCATTTCCGGACCAAAATTCTGAATAGAAATTCCCATCCTTAACGATTTGAATCCGGTTTGATAAACAGCGCCGACATCAAAAGCAAGGGCGCTAGTGATCTCGTCATCCCCGGTTATCTCATTGATCGTCCCGTAATCTTCACGGACATATTTCAACGTACCGCCAAAAGAAAATTTATCGGTTAAATACCTGGAAAAAGAAATGCCCACCATCATGTCATTCTTTGAAAACGTTTCTCCGGTCCCTTCCTGAAACTGGTAAGTGGTGATATCCATTTCACCGGAGCCAAGAAATAAAGCACTCAAACCGATTGTACCTATACCCGGTAATGTTTTGGCAATACTGACAGAATTTAACTGTATATCTGCAAACCATCGTATATGAGACACCATTACACTATAATTATCAACTTTAGCCAAACCTCCGGGATTCCAAAAGACAGCCGAAGCGTCATCAACTATGGCTACACAGGCATTCCCAAGCCCGACATTTCTTGCGCCGGTACCGATCTTTAAAAATTGAGTCCCGGCTGTTCCAACCTTGGCAAATTGCTGCGCCATTGTGACCTGAAAGAGTCCAAATATTAAAGTAATGCTAATAAAAGCAACAATTAGTTTCTTCATCAGTCTAAACCTCTTTATTATAAAATTTGCAATCCATTAGTATGTTTCGGTTTATAAAGTAATTACATCATGATAACAAATTTATCGATAAATTTATCATCATCGGTTTCGACGACATAAATATATAAACCACTTACTACCGATTGAACATTACGTGAAATCAAATCCCATTTTTCCATACTGCTTCCGTCGGTATGATCAATTGCAATAACAAGATCACCGCTTAACGTGAAAACAGATATCTTGCATACCGGCGGGAGGTTTGTAAACAGTATCGCATTTTCATAAATATCTTCAAATACGTCCGTTGCTTTATATGGATTGGGGACAACCTTGATTTTTGACATATCAAAATTTTTCACTTCATCCTCATACATCCCTTTTGGAATGACGGCCAGCGGGGCGCCGCTTTCGGTTTTACTATAATTTGATTTTCCGCTCTCTGAGGGTGGTAAATTGATTGTCTCGTCACCGGTGTCAAAGGCAACAACGGAATAGAAATAAGGGATACCATTAATGGGGGGTTCAACAGTATCACCCCATGGCGTCTTCCCACCTTCATCTACAAATTCATTGACAATATTCGGAAGATCCACAAAACCCAGAGAATCTCTTTCAGTATTTACGACTTTGACCGAACCATCAACATTATCAAACGCCGCAATCATCGTCCAGTTGCTCGGGGTATACTTGGCTCTGTATATTTTATAGCCGACAAAATCAATTTCTTTTGTTTTCGTGTCCGGGGTAATCTCGGCAATATTGTCCCATACCAATTTAACGGAACGGTCTGAAGGACTGTATCGCAAATTGGGAGCCGGCGGAGGCGCCGGCAGCAACCAGTGCGTGTCCTTGTGAGGCGGCAACGGGTTGTATGGGCTGCTCTTTAAACTTCCGGCGTAGTACGCTTTTAATGCATTATCCGCATTTTCACGCATACCCTGTAATCCAAGTCCAATAGCTTCGGCGTAAACGACACGAACTGTATCGCCGGGTGCAATATCGTAGGGGCCGACAGTTAAAAGATAGCGATAATCAAAGGTCGGAGCGCCAACGTCAAGCGGATTGGGTAAAAATTTGTAACCCTTGCTGAACTCATGTTGTCCCTTTTGATAATCGTATTGTTCAATATCGTTATCAGGATCGCTCTCCCAGTTCCACCATTGATGCGAAAAAGCCCGAATAATCCTTGAATGAGAACTGTCCTGGACTGGGAAAAAATAATCTGTAGCAGTGGAATCGGCATAAATAATCCGGCCGCCGACGAATCCGGCACAATCTGGTTTTAATGATCTTTCTCCAAAATCATTTTCGGACGACGTCGGGTTATCGCCATCATAAATATAAGACATACTTCGGGGTACCTTCCATCCGACCATGACCGTCCCGTCGGCGCGGCGAAGCGAATCACCGGCGGCAATTTCGTAATCGCCAATAACGATATCCGCGTCGGCAAATACGGGGTCTCCGCGCTCATCCTCAATTAATGTATATTCATCAAATATTCCATCCCCTTCAATCTGCGTCTCATCATAATTATCATTAAATCCTCCCATTTTATGTCCATATGGGATTCCATAATCATCATATCCTGTTAAACCGTCGCCATCCAGATCCAACGGGTCGACAATATCAATCTCATCGGTTTTTGTATCGCTGCCATCATAACCGTCATAATCAACAAGGTCGTCTATATTGGTATCGCTTACATCAATAGAAGACACGTCGAGATCCGACCACCAGCTTATATAAACCTCTTTAAGAAAACCGTTCAAACCGGTATTGATAATATCAAATTCATAAACAACAAAATCATCAAATTCCGGCATACTCCAGGTAAGCCCGCGTTCAACAACTTTCAGCCCAAGCGGGACATGCTCAGTCTTGGGCTCCAGGTCATCGTACACGCAATAACTATCATGAATAGATTTGGGTGTTCCTACGGCCGCCACCTCGTCATTTCCCATAAGGAATTGAGATCCGTCAGACGGTTCCCACTCTTCATAATAGTAAAAATATGAGCTGCAAAGTTTTTCACCATTTAAAATAGTTGAAACCCAGATCGCCGCGTCATACAAATAATCATTTCTGGTACCGCCCGGCCACTGAATCGAGGGCCTGCCGGAAGTTGAAAAATTTGGGTCACCAAAGCTGCCGTAATTTGTAATGACATTCCACATTGTGCCAATGGTATGCGCTTTGAATTCTTTGTCCGGCCTGGTTGCAGTCTTTCTTAAACTCGTTTTTCTTCCGGATAATTTATCAGGATTTACTTTTGCATAAACAAAAGAAAAAGTAAAAAACAAAAGAACAGCGAGGATAATTTCCAGCTTGTATTTTTTTACCAACAAAGCCACCTCCACATTTTAAAAAATATTCATTAGCGTTAAATAATTTTAAATTATTAATTGTATCTTTAATAAAAACAATATTAAAAATCGATACGAAGGCCTAACCTTGTTAAACGTCCGCGATCATATACCGATGGATCATTATATTTGCCTTCGGGATCATCTTTTGCATTATACCATTCCGGATCCGCAATAGCAATAATATTTTTAGTATCAAATACATTACGAATATCAAGATAAATCGATGGTATCAGGCGTCCAACATGAAATCGTTTACTGGCCCGTAAATCCAGATAAGACCGGGACGGCAGCAGACCGGTATTGTCCGGCGCGGCTTTGTCCTGACCTTTGGGCGGCGTCCAGCGTGTACCGCTGCCGTAATACCATTGCAGATTTACGCCCAGATCATTAAAAAGGGATGTGCCAAACAGATTCTGCTTTTGCGGAATACGCAAATCGAGGTTGGCATTAATGGTATGCCGCTGGTCCCAGTCCGTATAGGACTCAAACCGGGGCAGAACCTGACCGGCCCATTCCGTCAGGTAGCCCTGACCAACCTGGGAACTTTTATTTTTGGCAACCTGATATGTGTAGTTTACACGTCCGCTCACATACAAAAAGCCTATTATTTCAGGTCTTCTCAAAACTTCCAGTTCAAATCCGCGAATATTACCATAGTCGGCATTATAGTAAAACCCATACCAGTCTCTTACAGTAAAATATACCGGTCTTGTATCTGTTAAATCGGAAATATCCTTATAAAATCCGGTCAATTTTATTTTAGATGAATTTGAAATCTGATGATTTAAACCGACTTCGTAGGCGGTCGTTCTTTCCGGCTTTAAGTTCGGATTACCGATAATCGGGAAACCACCTCCAAGATCAAATTCAAGATTTCTGAACAGATAACCGCCCAGTGGCTCCTGGAAATAACTTCCGTAACTAAAGTGCAATACATCACGCTCAGTGATGGGATAAGCAATTCCAAATCTCGGGCTCCAATAATCTTTAAATTGTATTGAAATAGGATTTTTAATATCCCCAATTTGGGGCGCATCCGGATAATTGTATATATTAGGATCCCAGGCCTGATCCAGATATCCGTCGCCATCCGTATCCTCGCCCGCATCCAGCATACCGTTTCCGTTCAGGTCTTCATGGCCTTTGTCATCTGTTGACCATGTCGGATCATAAAGATTATTTGGATATTTGTCCCAGTTGGCATCAAAATAATCGTACCTCATGCCGATATTAAGTATCATGCCCTGGTATTCCATTTTGTCTTGAATATAAAAAGCGCCGCTGTTGGGATATACTGTAAATTTTTCCCCATAGCCGTATCTGTCTGTGGCGTCATAACGGAAAATTTCACGATACTTTACGTCGACACCGGCCCGGAGATTATGATTACTGGTAACCTGGCTTTCAACATCAAATTTCACACCCCAGTTGGTGGATTCATCGACATACCAGTAACGGCGGTCCCAGGTTAATCCTGAACCGTATGTATAAAAACCATCCGTACTTTTCTCCCCTTTATACGGGATATCGGATGTGGACATCCATTTACTGCGGTCATTCGGGAATGCTTTTTGTGAAGCGTCAACAAAACCATCCGAATCCCAATCTGTATAAAGGTCCACACCAAAAGGATCAAGCTTATTGTTACCGTTTAAATCTTCCGGGGTTTTGTCGAAATAACCATCGTTGTCAAAATCAAGCCATTCCCATGCATCAATTGTTCCGTCGCCGTTAATATCCACATTTTCACTTATATTGTCCAGTTTGCCGTCACCATCACGATCTTCATTAATATATTCATTCGCGTTCATAAAAAATTTGGTGTAATACCGGTCCAAATGTAATTCATAAAATGTTTTTGAACTTAACTGATGCGTCCAGGTAATAGCAATTTGATTGCTATTTTGTTCATTGTTGGAAAGATGGTCAAGCATATTAAAAGAATCAAGGGAACCGTTGAAATTCAAATCCTCCCGATCCAGAATATTATTACCGTTCAGGTCTTCACCCGGGTCCAAAAAGTTATTGCCGTTTTTGTCTTCAGTATCCAGAATACCATTTTTGAACCAGTCACCGGTAAGCGGATCGTGGATATAAAAAGAATTATCATCTATTCCGTCATTATTCAGATCTCCATATGGTTTGTACGTTTCATTCAGATCCTCGTAGGTTGTTTTCTTCCACAGGTTATCAAAATAGTCATAATCCTGGTTATGGTACAAACCTTTTATTCTCAATGTATGACTGGGTGTTATTTTATAAGTCAATTTACCCTGATAAGTACCGCCTTCACTATGCTGGTTTAAAAACCTGCCGTCCGTATTTTCATACCAGCCGGAAACAAAATATCTCAAGTCACCGGGGGCGCCCAGGGATTTAAAAAACGGCACGGGACCGCCTAAGGAAAATTCCGGATTATGACGATTTTCATTGACCTCGTCGGTCCTGATGGTCGAAGCCCAGCCATCTAAAGCACTGGTCGTATACCGTATTGTACCGGTGAGCACAGGGCCGCCGTCTTTTGTAACGACATTAACAACCGCGGATTGGGCGTTTCCATATTCTGCGCTAAATCCACCGGTCATAACAGATGTTTCCTCGATGGCCAATTCCGGTATGTCTGTATCAAAAGCGCCGGACATTGGATCCATAATATTAGTCGAGTTGTCCAGTAAATAAGCAACTTCCTGGGTTCGGCCACCACGCGCGTGCATCTGACCGTTCTCCACAACAATACCCGCAGACGTCGCAACAACTCCCTGAAATGAGTCAACGGACATTTTGTCTATTTCATCACTGCCTGTAATTGTACGGCTTGACGTCTGGTCAACCTGAATCAACGGACGTTCGGCAGTTACGGTAACCGTTTCACCGGCTTCAAGAACGGTCGGTTCCAGTTCAAAATTGACTTTGGCGGTCAGATCAACTTTTACCCTCACGTCCTGGACCACCATGGATGTATACCCGATCATCTCACCGCGAATCGTATACGTACCGGCGGGTACATTGATGATAAAAAATTCACCCTCCAAATTGGTTGCCGCTCCCATTGTAGTGCCTTCAATAATTACATTTGCAGCAGGCAAAGGATCTTTGGTGTCTTTATCCACTACTTTTCCCACTAATTTCCCTGTTGTCCCGGCAAATAATAAAATGGGAACAAACATGATAAAAACTGCTACAAATAATATCTTTTTACACATAATACTTCTCCTTGTAAAAATGAACGGTATTCATTTTATATAGAAATAAAAAAGGGCGATGCTGCGCCCTTTGTTAAATAAAAAATTTTCTTTATATATACAATACCAGTACATGAATTCTGTTCAACTTTTTCAAAATATCTGTTTGTAATTTGAAATATAACCGTTTTTGAAAATATTGTCAA
Source organism: Candidatus Zhuqueibacterota bacterium (assembly GCA_016934825.1). Lineage (GTDB taxonomy): Bacteria > Zhuqueibacterota > Zhuqueibacteria > Residuimicrobiales > Krinioviventaceae > Fontivivens. Next base: position 14,796 of record JAFGSB010000174.1, on the reverse strand, counting down.
GAATTTTTTCTCAATATAAAGCAATATAATTACAAAATTTGTAACTTACAATAATATTTTTCGTATTATATTGTTTGTGGTAATTAATATATTATTATAAAAATGTACCAAATATTAAAAATAAACTTTTAACTACTGTAAAATTAAAATATTAGAATTCTTCATCGCCTTATCTTTCACTCGTTGCCTGACACTATATATCCCACTATAGGGTTATTATTACACCTTTTTTGTTAAATTGCAAGTCTTTTTTTATCAAGTAATAACATCAAATCAGACCATAACTCACTTTTTCCAAGACCTGTTACAGATGAATAAGGCACTATCTTTGGATTATTAAATCCACCCAACAGGATTTCATTTTGCATCTTTTGATGTATTATTTTGTTTTTGGATAATTTGTCGGATTTTGTGCCGACGGTTAATACCGGTATTTTGTTATTTTCGAGCCACCCGATTAATTGTAAATCCGCTTCGGTTATTAAATGCCGCAGATCAATCAGCACGACAACACCCTGTAATTTTTTTGATTGCATCAAATAATTCTCTAAAAGAATTTGCCAGTTTTTATATATCTGTTTCGATACTTTGGCATAACCATATCCGGGTAAATCCACAAAATAAAATTTGTTATTGATAAGGAAAAAATTGATCAACCGGGTTTTCCCCGGTGTAGAGCTGACCTGCACGAGCTTTTTTCTATTAAGTAATGAATTTAACAAACTGGATTTCCCGACATTTGAACGTCCGGCAAATGCGATTTGCGGGAAATCATCGCGTGGCATTTGTCCGGTATCGGCAATACTTTTTATAAATTCTGCTGAGGTAATTTTCATTTTTTTATGACGGCTTCCTGGTTTTTCTTTTCGATGTTAAGTCTAAAACATTAATAGTTACCGAATAGATACCGGCAAACGACAGATACGCCTGCCCGGATTAAAACCGAATATTTTGAAATAAAATAATTGTTAATATCGTTTTTTTGAATTATCAGGTATAGATTAAATAAACGAAAATTTAATAATACATAAATTGCTGTTAAATGTTTGCGTTTTGTCGCATACTAATATTTCAATATATAAAATAATATTCGTCAACACAAATAAAAATGCAGGGTAAATAAAAACTTTATATATCACAAGAATTTGTTCTCCAAACAAAATAACATATTCGGAAAATAGTAATAAATATTTTTTAACAAAATTGAATTTCAACTTCTAAAGGAAACTATGATCATGTGGGGAATCAACCGGAATCATATCGCCAGGCAATATAATATTTATTACCCGGTAAAAAAGGGAAACCGGGCTTATATATTTCAAAACCGTGATTTTAATCAGGCAGCATCATCTCTGATTGTCGGTGGCTCTTGAGAAATTTCATCTGTATAACTAAAAACGGGCTCTTTCTTTTTCAAAACAGTATCTTTTGTAATGCTGCATGAAACAACATCTTTTCTTGAAGGCAATTTGTACATGATATCCAGCATCACATCTTCCATAACCGATCTTAAACCACGGGCGCCTGTTTTACGTTTTTTGGCAATTTTAATCACTTCCAGTAAAGCAGCCTGATCAAATTTCAAGTCGACCTTATCCAGTTTGAACAGGTGTTTATATTGTTTTATTAAGGCGTTTTTTGGTTCGGTCAATATTTTAAGTAACGCTTCATCATCCAGATCTGATAAAGTCGAAATTATCGGCAACCGGCCGATTAATTCAGGAATTAAACCATATTGTAATAAATCCTCAGGCTCGACATGGGGCAAAACATCTTCTTCGTTCAGTTTGTTTCGGTTTATTTCGGCGCCAAAACCCAGAGATTTTTTACCGATTCGCGCGGAAACAATTTTTTCCAAACCGGAAAAAGCCCCGCCGCAGATAAAAAGTATGTTTTTCGTGTTTAAATTAATAAAATCCATTTCCGGATGTTTGCGGCCTCCTTTTGGCGGTACAGCCGCAATTGTTCCTTCCAGCATTTTTAATAAGGCTTGTTGCACACCTTCGCCGGACACATCTCTTGTAATTGACGGATTTCCTCCCTTTCTGGCAATTTTGTCCAATTCATCGATATATACGATACCCCGCTCGGCACGCTGAATATTGTACTCAGACGCCTGTAATAATCTGACTAAAATATTTTCCACATCCTCGCCTACATATCCGGCTTCGGTTAAAGTCGTTGCATCCGCAATAGTAAACGGGACTTTTAAAAAATTTGCCAGCGTTTGCGCCAGTAATGTTTTCCCCGTGCCGGTCGGGCCGATCAACAACACATTACTCTTTTCCAAAATTACATCGTCTTCCGATTCTTTCTCTTCAATACGTTTATAATGATTATAAACCGCCACTGAAATCGTCTTTTTCGCATAATCCTGCCCGATGACGTATTTATCCAGTTCATTTTTTATTACCTCGGGAGTCGGGATACCTCCGTGAAGGATAAAAGGAATTTTGGATTTTTCTCGGGCAATGACTTTATTGGCAATAGTTACGCATTCATTACAAATACTTACATCCGGCCCGGTGACAATTGTTTCGACCTGATTTGAATTTTTCCCGCAAAACGAACAAATCGCAAATCTGTTATCACTTTTGCCCTTTTGTTCCATTTACTATTACCTTAATTTTTAGTTTTACTTATTTTGGTTTTTTTAGGTGTTTTCCTGACCATAATTTCATCGATAATACCATAATTCTTGGCTTCCTGCGCGCTCATAAAATAATTTCGTTCAGTATCCTTCTCGATCTTTTCGATAGACTGGCCGGTATGTAAAACCAGGATTTCATTTAACTGTGCGCGTAGTTCCAGAATCTCTTTAGCCTGAATTTCGATATCACTTGCCTGACCCTGTGCGCCGCCTAACGGTTGATGAATCATTATCCGCGCATGCGGAAGCGCCGATCTTTTGCCTTTTGTGCCCGCCGACAGCAATAATGCACTCATACTTGACGCCTGGCCCATACATATCGTCGCGACATCCGGCTTTATATATTGAATGGTATCATATATTGCAAGTCCGGCGGAGACGTAACCTCCGGGTGAGTTGATATACAAATACACATCTTTTTCCGGATCTTCGGCCTCTAAAAACAACAACTGTGCTATCGCTAAACTGGCAACCGTATCATCAATCGCCGTACCAAGAAATACAATTCTTTCTTTTAACAGACGAGAAAAAATATCATAAGCTCTCTCTCCGCGGCCGGTTTGCTCGACTACCATTGGTACTAATGCCATAAAATTCTACTCCGTAAGTATTTTTTCATTTAAATTTACAGACTATTCATTTAACAAATAATTGAAAGGATTTATTTTATTTAGTTACTACTTTTTGTTCGTCGGGATTTTTATTTAAACTTTTTTTGACCTTTTTAATTTTTGCTTTGTTTGCCAAAAATTCATATACTTTATCTTCTACTAATTGATTTTTCAAGTCCTGCTTTGTTTCCTCATTCTCTCTTATCTCTTTGGCATATTGCTGAGAATGTTCATTGCCGCTTTCCAATTCTTTTATTTTTGTTTCGACCTCTTCATCATTTACGGAAATTGTTTCCTGCTCTATCATTTTTTCGCGAATCAAAATCCATTTAATTGTACGAATAGCAGACGTCCTGTAATATTCCCGAATTTGGTTGTCGTTGATTTTATCGCTCTGTTTATTTTTATTCTTAAAATCCTTCACCACAGCATTTAAATAGTTTTCTAACATAGAAGGCGGAATTTCGATATCCATCCTTTTAATTAATTCATCGGCCAATGCGTTATTAAATTGAATTTTTGACTCTGTATCGGCCTGGGAAATCAATTTTTCTTTTATATCTTTTTTTAATTCGCCAAGCGTTTTAAAAGAACCGAGATCTTTGGCAAACTCGTCATCCAGTTTAGGTAATTTTCTTTCTTTGATTTCTTTTACGGTAACAAGAAACATTTGTGGCTGCGGTATGGACTCCGATTCCTCTTCCTGCTCACTTTGCTGAGGAGTTAAAATGATCTTACGTTCTTCGCCAACTTTTATACCCACCAACTGCCGGGTGATTTCTTCATTATCCCTGGACAACCAAATCTGTTGATCAGTGTACTTTTTGCCGATAACAGGGATACCGGTACTATCCAATTCCTGCAAATCGACTTTGAGAAAATGGTCTTCTTTCGCTTCGCCTTCTACGGTATAAATCATGGCGTTTCTTTGTTGTAAATCAGATAGTGTATCCGCAACATCTTTATCTTTTATCTCATATACAGGTTTTTCTACGGGCATTTCGTCATAACCGGTAACCTCAAAATCCGGGCGGACATCAAATTCTATATTAAATTTCAAACCATCAGCTTCGGCATATTGAATATTCGTAACAACTGGTTCATTAATAATTTCAAATTTATTTTCTTCAAATACCTTTTTCCAGGCCTCGGAAATAAATGGTTGAAAAGTATCACTCTCGATCTGTTTTCCAAACATTTTCTTCACAAGTGGAGCAGGTACCTTTCCTTTACGAAAACCTCCCAGTTTTACATTTTTTTGATATGTTTTAAAATTCAAATCCATCTCGGGTTTTATCTTTTCCGCGGGAACAGCGATATCGATAACTGTATGCCAGTTCTTCTGTTTCGTGATGTTATAGTTCAAACCGTTATCCTTAATATTTATTTTAATTAAAAAATTAAAAAAAAATCGACGAACCAGATATATTTTCCTGCTCGTCGACTGACTCTGATCCATTTAATCTGTGCGAGAGGGGGGAGTCGAACCCCCAAGTCCTGTGGACACTAGATCCTAAATCTAGCGCGTCTGCCAGTTTCGCCACTCTCGCATACAAAAGATAAATATATTGAATTTTGCCTGCAAAGTCAATTCTTTTTTCCCATACTATGTCTCAAATATAATACCAAAAATATACGTTTATAATTGTTATTTTTACTTATCATTAAGAAAAATAATCACTCCAATATACGGTTAATGGAAAATTCTTCCAGACGCGGTTTACAAATTTAAAAAAATGATTTGAACAAAGCGCATTTTTGAATAATTCATATAACCCGGTTTCCGCAGAATTAGGTAACACCGGTCATAAATTATAAAATAGTATTCAAAATCAAAAATTTCCGGTTAAACCCGGACACGACACACTTATATATTACTTTATTAATGTTTTCGGAGATCAATTCATCAATTGACTTGTTTGGAAAAAATGAACTTTTACAATTAAATAACCTGTTTTTATTGAACTTGTAAGCCGAAACAGGTTGCGGTGTCCGTTAACCGGACACCAGTGAATCAAAATATCAAAAAAAAAATTACTTTTTTGTTGAAAAAAGGATTTTTTTCAGGGAAACGATTGTTTATGACTTCAAAAAGAATTATTACTATTTGCCCAAATTTTTGGGTCCGGTTAAACACGAAATAGAAAATATTAAAAATACACAACTATTCTTTTTAATTAACCAGAAAAATCGCTGAACAAGGAAATATTAAACTGTTTGTTGAAATGTTGTTGAGTTAAAGTTAAAAATTAGAGCAATAAATTTACAAAACATAATAATAATAATATAGTTAACATTACTCGTACATATCTTTGGCCGATTATTTGCAACTTTTCAATAGTTCTTGCACATAAATAATAAAGACGTGTTAATAAAATACAATTAAACAAACCCTGATAATACAGGCACATTACATCTTTCAATAGTATTGATACAATTAATTTGAACAAATTTTCTTACATACTTTTGGCCTGAATAACACAAGTAAATAGATGAAATTGATTTTTTAAAATTTAAAATATTTGCTGGATTTTTAAAAATAAATTATATATTATCACATGTGCCCGTTTAATTACCTGACACATATCTAAAACATTAATTTCTATAACGTTTTCAGGTACGAAATGGTTACCAGGTTTGTTTGAAAGAATAATTTCTTTTATTATTTCACTTGATTTTTTTGTATATATAAGGTGGATCAGGTGGAAAAGCCCTTTAACCGGACAGAAGTGATATATTGCTGTTTAATTCATCAAATTTAGGTTTTAACATGAAAATTCTAATCGTATACAGCAGCGGATACGGATCGACAAAAGAAGTAGCGGAGAGAATTGGCAAATTACTGGGAGAGGAAAAATCCTTTGAAATAACAATGTCATCAATTGATCTTGTTTCATCCATTTTGGAATATGATGGCATCATTGTCGGGAGCTCCGTAAGGGCAGATTTACCCCTCGCAAATGTTAGAGACTTTTTTGCCAGAGAACGATTTGTATTACCCGGGAAAAAAGTTGCTTTTTTTGCAGTTTGCCTGGCGGCAAATTGTGAAGAAGGACGCGAGAAAATCAAGAAAAATTTTATCATGCCAATATTTGAAAACTATCCTAAAATAAAACTTTTAGCGGCTGAAGCTTTTGGCGGTAAAATCGATTTTGAAAAACTGAATCCCGTGATGAAAAACCTCATGAAAAAAGTTCTCAAAAAAACAGGCCTGCCAACCGAGGGAAGCATCGATACACGGGATTGGGATTTTATTGATAGCTGGGCTATTGATATTCGGCAAAAACTTTTAACGGTCTGAAAATTTTACTAGCCCCATTTTTTAATTCCTTACTAAAGGCAGATACAGGTTTGCAAAAGGTAATATATAACCTTTTGGATTAACTGCTTTTAATTCCTTTAAAACGAAAGACAATGCTTCTTCTATTGTTGAACAAGGCAGCATTCCTGTTTTCCGCACAATCTCTTTATCAAGTTTTGACACAAAATAAATCCGGGAATTTTCTGTTTTGGTTTTTAACGACAGCGCGGTATGGCCGTTAATTTTATAATCGTTCAGTAAACAGCGGCCAATATCGGCCGAAGAATTTTCCTCAAAATAGGGCATGAATGTTTCTGAGCCCACACCTTCGGGGCATTCCGCCAGTAAAACAATCATTCCTCCCGGTTTCACAGCCTGATAAGCATGATGAATCGATTTATGTGATTGTATCAGGTTTACATCGGCGGGGAATCCTCCGGCGCTGGCTATAACAATTTCCGCTTTCTCCTCAACAGGAGTGGTATAAAGATCATATACAGTAGGGCATATTCTCCCCTGTGTTTCCAATATCGGCCCTGTCTCTGCCTGTACGACATTTCCCCGGGAATTCAATGCGAACTGCAAAGAAGTGCACTGAGGGACAAACGGTATGATCTGCGATAAATCCAGATATACCGGATTGGTTTTTATATTTCCTTCAAAACACTCTTTATGAAAAAGACCTGTTTTATTGTCAATAGTCAGGCGATGGTTTTGTCTTATTGATTCATACCCGGCAACGCCCGGCATTAACATTTTAGGTCCCCCGCCGAATCCGGCAAAATAATGAAACAAAATTCCGCCGATCGTTATAATAAAATCGGCTTCTTTCACCTTTTTATTCAGATAAATTACCGTACCGTTTAAAGATGTGCCAAAAAAAACAAGCCCTTTTTTATCATGACAATCATGCTGGAAAACAGGATATGAGGTGTATACCTCCTCTCCGACCAGATCTCTAATAACATGCTCCGGTTGTAAAACATGGCTGCCATTTGCCACGAGGATTTCGATGTGCAGTTGTAACTTTTTTAATTGAGACAGTAACAGAGGCAAAACAATGGGTAACCTGCATTTACGCGTATGGTCCGGTACAATTAACAATAATTTTGATCCGGGAGAAACTTTGTCCTGTAAAACAGCCAAAAGCCGGGTAACGGCATTTTGAATGATTGTCGTTTCTGGTGCAATTTGAGAGGTCGTTTCTTTTTGTAAAACCTGCCATTTTATATTCGATGGCGGCTCGAAACTGATCTCCTGTCTTCCGAATTTTAATTTCATCTTATCCTTTATAGTTTAATATAAACCAAAAAATAAAAAATTATTTCTCCTTCAGCAAGTTTAAAATTTCCTCTCCGTGGCCGTCGGCCCTGACTTTATGAAAAACATGTTCCAATTTGCCGTCCTTGCCAATAACAAATGTTTTACGTATCATACCAAAGTATTTTTTCCCATACATATTCTTCTCTCCCCAGGCGCCATAGGCTTCGGCAACCTGGTGATTTTCATCGGACAGTAAAGGGAAATTCAAATCATATTTAAGCGTAAATTTTTCATGTGATTTCAAACTGTCGGCGCTCACCCCAAAAACAACAGTGTCTTTTGCTTTAATATTTTTCAAATTATCACGGAATGAGCAGGCTTCTTTTGTGCAGCCGGAAGTGTTGTCTTTGGGATAAAAATAGAGTACCACACGTTTTTTCCCCAGATAATTTTGCAGTGAAATGGTTTCACCCGTATTCGCCGGTAATGTAAAATCAGGCGCTATATCACCAACGGTTAATTTTTTTTCTGTTGTCATTTATCCTCCAAAAATATTTTTGTTACGAGTTATGTATATATTCCGTCAGGCCTTTATCAAAAGATAAAAGTTCCACAGGAATATCATTTAAAAATAAAGCATTATCGGTTACATTGTTTTTAACAAGCATTTTTAATCTGTCGGCATCTATAGGAGAAAACGGGAATGTCCCGGCAATTTTAACGACTGGTTTTGCCAGGAATAAAGGTATATTGACTTTACGGATTTTTTTGCCAACAGTTTTTCCTAAAATTTGTAACTGCTCGTTATAGGACAACGGTTTCGGTCCGCCGATTTCATAAATTTTATTAATCGTTTTGGGATTTTGTATACAGGAAACAAATGCGTCCGACACATTATAAACCGAAACCGGTTGATGCAAATAATCGCCGCTGCCGAATACCGGAAAAAGTCCAAACGGACTTTTTCTGATCACATTTGCCAGCATGGAATAAACTCCATCTCCCGGACCAAATATGAAAGAAGGCCTGAATATGGTATATAATAATCCGCTTTGTATTACGGCAATTTCGGCCCGGCCCTTGGTTCGAAAATAAGGGGTCTCGCCATTTACATCAGCACCGAGGGCGCTCATATAAATAAACCTTTTTACTCCCTGACGAACGGCCGATTCTAACATATTCTTTGTGGATAAATAATTCAGCCTTTCAAAGGTAATGTTTTTATTTTTTTTCTCTTTAATAACGGCAACCAGGTGAATGACGGCATCACAACCGGACAATCTTTTTTCCAGGGTTTCCGGTTTGGTCACATCCCCGGTAACCGCCCTTACCTGTTTATGATTCATTATATTGTCTGTTCCGCTTTTGCGTGCCAGGCAGTATACAAAGTGGCCCTCATTAACAAGACGTTTTAATATGTGTGAGCCAACAAATCCCGTTGCGCCCGTTAGAAAAATTTTCATTGGCAGCCTTTCCTATATAGCAAATAAAACTAAAAAGTCAATACATCATGATAATATTTTTCATACTCCGGTACAACAATATGCGAATCAAACTTTTCTACTGCCGCTTTGCGCGCCTCTTTTTTAAAATCATTCAGCATTCCGTCATTCGTTAACAGATCGATAACACTGTCGGCCATTGACTTTACATCGCCCACATCATGTAAAAAGCCATTAATATTATGGTCCACAACTTCAGGTATTCCGCCTGCATTTGATCCGACAACCGGGGTTTCGGAACTCATGGCTTCCAGTGCGGCAAGACCGAAACTTTCCTCGCTGCTTGGCAGCAAAAAAACATCGGCGCAGCCGAGTAAATTTTCAATATAATCCTGCGTACCCAAAAACAGCACATCCTTATGTACACCCAACTCCACTGCCAGATCATGAGCAGCCTGGCGTTCGGGCCCCTCGCCTATCAGCAGCAATCTGGACGGCACGACCTTTTGCACATTCGCGAAAATATTAATTACATCAGTCAACCGCTTTACTTTTCGAAAGTTAGATGCGTGGATCAGCAGCTTTTCGTTATTCGGTTTAAATTGTCTGGTATCACAATTGGAGACGATACCGTTAAATTTGTTCGTATCGACAAAATTATAAATCGTTTTTATGGAATTTTTTATTGAAAATTCTTTTTGGGTACGATCAGTCAGGTATTTTGATACGGCCGTTACACCGTCAGAATTTTCTATACTGAATTTAACCGCCTCATAAAAAGAGGCATCTTTTCCAACTAATGTTATGTCTGTTCCGTGCAAAGTGGTTATGGTTTTTGGCCCCTTGCCGTGCAATATTTGTTTCGCAAGATAAGCGCTTATCGCATGTGGAATGGCGTAATGGGCGTGGACGATATCGAGCTCGTATTCACGGACAATCTCAATAATTTTTGTCGCCAGACTCAAATCATAAGGAGGATATTTAAATAACGGATAAGCCGATACGTTCACCTCATGATAATAGACATTTTGCTGAAATCCCTGAAGACGAAAAGGGGAACTGTAACTGATAAAATGGATTTCGTGTCCCCTTTTTGCAAGGTTTACTCCTAACTCGGTTGCAACTACACCGCTTCCTCCGTGAGTAGGGTAACAAATAATAGCTATTTTCATACGTTCCTCGAAAAGTTTATTTTTAATTTAAACTTAAAACATATTCATTATTATTCCAAATATTTACGTATAATGACTGTATTATTGAAATGTCTTGCCTATTGCTTTCTTGCTTTTTTTTTAATAAATTAATAATCTTTATTATAATTTGTATATAATAATTTTTTTGGAGAAAATATCCACGTTCAGGATATGAATATAAAAAAATGAACCAAAGTAATATCAGAAATTTTTGCATCATCGCACATATTGATCATGGTAAATCCACATTAGCCGACCGGCTTCTTGAAGCGACCGGAACTTTGAGTAAAGCGGAGATGAAAGATCAGGTGCTGGACAGTATGGACCTTGAGCGCGAGCGCGGAATTACAATCAAGATGCATGCGATTACCATGGAGTATCGATCTCAAAACAAAGAAAAATATATATTAAATCTTATAGATACACCGGGACATGTCGATTTTACTTACGAGGTTTCCAGAAGTCTGGCGGCATGTGAAGGGGCCCTGCTGATAGTCGACGCTGCCCAGGGGATCGAGGCGCAAACTGTCAGCAACCTTTACATGGCAATTGAAAATGACCTTGAAATTATCCCCATTATCAATAAAATTGATCTTCCGAGCGCTCAGCCGGAGATAGTTAAACAACAGATCATCGACATTCTTGGCTGCAAAGAAGAGGAGATCCTGCTCGCCAGCGCCAAAGCCGGCCGGGGAATTGATGAAATTCTGGATGCGATCGTCAGGCAGGTGCCGCCGCCCCGGGGTGATCCGAATGCCCCGACCCGTGCGTTGATATTCGATTCCATGTTTAACTCATACCGCGGGGCCGTAGCCTATGTCCGCGTAAAAGAGGGGAAAATCATTTCCGGTCAGAATATAAAATTTTTCTCCACCGGCAAAGTATTCGAAGCCCAGGAAGTCGGGATTTTACGCATGGGGCAGATCAAACGGGATTCTTTGTCCGCCGGGGAAGTCGGTTATATCATAGCCGGGGCCAAAGAAGTCAAAGACACCAAGGTGGGTGACACTATTACCACCACAAACAACCCGTCAACAGAACCTTTACCCGGCTATCGTGAAGTAAAGCCTATGGTATTCAGCGGTCTGTTCCCATCCGATACCGATCAGTACGAAGATCTGCGGGCCGCTCTGGATAAACTGAAACTAAACGATTCGGCGCTGTTCTTTGAACCGGAAACGTCTATTGCACTCGGTTTCGGATTCCGCTGCGGATTTCTGGGACTTTTACATATGGAAATCATCCAGGAACGGCTGGAACGTGAATATCTGCTGGACCTGGTAACAACTGTTCCAAATGTGGAATTTCACGTCTTTACCAAACAGGGTGAAAAACTGATTGTAGATAATCCATCCAATCTGCCTTCAGTCGGAGATATTGATCGTATTGAAGAGCCATTCATTCAGGCCAGCATACTCACACCTGTTGAATTTATCGGCAGTATCATGTCCCTTGCGCGGGAACGCCGCAGCATCTATCAGAACACGGAATATATTGACAAGACCAGGGCCAATTTACATTATGAATTCCCGCTTTCGGAAGTGATTTTTGATTTTTACGACCGGTTAAAATCCATATCCCGGGGATATGCATCCTTTGATTACGAATTCAAGGATTACCGTCCCGGCGAGGTGGTCCGGCTGGACATTCTTCTTAACGGCGACCCGGTGGATGCGCTGTCTATTATTGTACATAAAGACAAAGCGTATGAATGGGGCCGCAAGGTTTGTGAAAAATTAAAAGACCTGATCCCCAGGCAAATGTTCCAGATTGCCATTCAGGCATCCATTGGCAGTAAAGTCATAGCACGGGAAACCGTAAAGGCTTTACGTAAAAATGTAACGGCAAAATGTTACGGGGGAGATATAACACGTAAAAGAAAACTCCTCGAGAAACAAAAAGAGGGTAAGAAACGCATGAAACAGTTAGGTACTGTGCAGGTACCCCAGGAAGCTTTCCTCGCTGTTTTAAAAGCATAAAGATCATATGATATCGGTCAAAAATCTAAGCAAAAGATACGGCTCAATTACCGCCGTTAACAACCTGAACCTCGACATCCGGAACGAATTATTTGTATTCCTCGGCCCGAATGGCGCCGGAAAAACAACCAGCATCAAAATGATGACCGGTTTGCTGGTCCCTTCTTCCGGATCCGTGTTTATTAACGGCTTTGACCTTTTAAAAGACCCGATTAACGCCAAAAGCTCTCTGGGGATCGTCCCGGAACAGGTTTTTCTATACGATAAACTCAAAGGCAGGGAGTTTGTGGAATTTATCGCCACAATTTACCGGGTGCCGCCTCAAATCGCAAGAAAACGACTTGCCCAGTTGTATGAAATTTTTGAATTGGAGGAGCGGATAGATGATTTTATTGAGGACTATTCACACGGCATGAAACAAAAAATTGCCCTGATCGCTGCACTGGCACACGATCCAAGCGTATTATTTCTTGACGAACCGACAGTCGGATTGGATCCGAAAGCCGTCCGAAATCTTCGGGACCTGTTGCGCGGTTTAATCAAGAAAGGTAAAACAGTATTCATGTCCACGCATATTCTGGAAATTGCGGGAAATATGTGCGACCGGATCGGCATCATCCACAAGGGAGAACTTGTGGCTTTGGGTACACCGGACGAATTAAAACAAACCAGCAAATCCGGCGCCGCTTCTCTCGAAGATATTTTCCTTAACTTGACAGATTCCGGCGCGGTCAGGGGAGTTGATCTTTTCTTGCAGAGTGAATAAACATGTTGATTCATTTGCTCAAAAACAAACTGCTGATATTAGTTTATCATTTCCGCAATTTGAACACATCCTTTGTCAAAGGTAAGCTGTTAAGGTATTTCATTTTACTGCTGGTCCCCTACTGGTTTTACATTTCCACATACAAAATGTTTTCCTCGTGGTTCATGGTCCCCGGATTTAATTTTGATATCATTTTAAATTTTGTCTCTTTCACAATAACCGGCCTGTTTTTTTTATTAACCATCAGCGGTATCACTCTTTCTCTTCATTACAATTTTTTGTCGAGTGATCTGCCGTTACTGCTGTCTCTGCCGATAAAAAAATCCGTTTTATTCTCCAATAAATTTTTTGAAATTGTGTTTTCAAACAGCATGCTTTATATTTTAATTGGATTGCCCGTTATAATCGCCGCTTTGGTCGTCTTTAAAATATCACTGCTGCCGTTTTCCCTGATTATTTGTATCTCCCTGGTTTTTTTAGCCGTTCCTTCCGGGCTGGCCTCCTTAATCAGTATTGCCCTCGCGATAATCCTGCCTGTCAAACGGACCAGAAATTTGACTTCGATTATTATGGGAGTCTTTTTTATCGTTATCTGGGGTGGATTACAATTTTTCAAATTGTCAAGACTGGACCCATATTCAACCGATTTTGATAACATCCTGTTTAACCAGCTTGCCGAAACCGACGCTACTTATTCAAGTTTCCTGCTGCCTTCCAACTGGCTGGTGAACATCATCAAAGGGTTCGTGCAGGGGAATGTGGGTATAATATTGATAAGTTTTGCTCTTCTCGTGTCTGTATCATTATTATTATTACAGGTATCTTCCTGGTTTTTATGCCGTATCTACACCAAAGATTTCGTTCCCGTATTGAACCAGCCCATTCAAAAAAATTCAAAAACGGCCGGCAATAAAAACGTTTCAACAGTCCGGGTCAACAGGTTTCATATTCTTGTTGCAATTATGAAACGGGATTTAAAATGTCTGTTACGGGACAGCAGATTTGTTACCCTGATCTTCTTTTACGCAGGTCTTTTTATTGTTTTACCGTTTGTATTCCAAATTCCCGTTCCAAATATTAATGAAACTTTTATACTTTACCAGCCGTTTATTAATTTGGCATTTGCATCTTCCCTAATGGCAGGCGGTCTGACATCGCGGTTGATCCCGTTGGAAAAATATTCATTCAGTTACACAAAAATTTTACCGCAGCCAACAAGGGGATATATTTTTTCCAAAATTTTCACAGGATTTTCTTTAACACTGGCCGCATCATTGATCGGCTTACTGATAAATTTTATGAACAAACAAATCCCCGTTTATATTGTGTTGAATATTCTATTATTGAATATCTTTAACATTCTGGGATCAACGTCGATAGGTCTTTTCGCGGGGTCGGTTTTCGCGAATTTTGACTGGGAAAATCCAAGACAAATGCTGAACGAAACCGGTAATATTACTTTAAACATTATTGTCATGTTATATATGATATTCGGGATCATAATCTTTGCGGTTGTTTTAATTTTATATCATACGTTTCTAGCAATTATGGTTTATATTTTTTATTCATTAATTTGTTCCTTCATATCATT
>JAFGSB010000173.1 GCA_016934825.1 Candidatus Zhuqueibacterota bacterium | reverse complement strand
TACAAATTCCGATATCCCTTTCACGGAAAAAGTAAAACTGATGATTGAAATGAAAAAGAGACAAACAGAATATATGGGACAGGAATTGTGGATCGACATGCTGCAGAATCCGATCCCCGAAGTAAATGATTATATTGAAATGAAAAAAAAGTATTTTATTAATAAAATATTAAATATCTATATTGAAGCGCAGAAAAAAGGGGACATCCGGGCCGATATTAAACCGGAATTTATTTTTTACATCCTGAACCTGTTGATGGGAACGGCCAAAGACGAAAATTTGATAAAGCTATATGATACTCCCAAGGCCCTGGCGGAAGAGTTGATGAAATTTTATTTTTATGGTATTGTGTCACGATAAGAATAATTAATAAAATAAGAAAAAATGTTATGTCTTTGAGAGCAAAAATAGTAATAGTGTTTTTCATTTATACCGGTTATATATTTGCATGCCCGCCGGACTGGAGGGGACAGATATCCGGCTGGGCCGCGGTTCGTGAAACAGACGCTGCAAATCCGCAATTGGGCATTCGCTATATTCCCGGGGTGAATATCAATTTTCACAAGACAGGGAATATACTGATCGATTCGGAAGTGTCTGCCAATTTTTTTTCGTACAGGGATATTCAAAACAACGCCCATGAGAGTGAAGAAAAATTATATCGCTGCTGGCTGCGGTTCTCGTCCTCCCGCTTTGAGGCCCGAATCGGACTGCAAAAGATCAATTTCGGTTCGGCGCTGCTGATGCGTCCTCTGATGTGGTTCGACACGATTGATCCCCGTGATCCTCAACAGATAACGGAAGGTGCATACGGACTGCTGCTGCGATATTACTTTTTAAACAACGCGAATATCTGGTTATGGGGTTTATATGGAAACAACAATTTGAAAGGTTCGGAAATACTCTATACCCGCGAGAAAACCGCTGAATTTGGCGGCCGGATTCAGCACCCTCTGGGGCATGGAGAAATTGCCGCAACCTGGCATCACCGGAACATCGATTTGAATAAATCTATCGATATTTTATTGGATAGTCCACCGGTTAATATAGATTTTGCACCGGTCAGTGAGAACCGTTTTGCTGTTGACGGCAAATGGGATTATGAGATCGGCTTCTGGGTCGAATCGGCGGTCATTCACCAGCGAACCGATTTTTTCGACTACCGTTATCGTAATCAATTTAATATCGGCATGGATTATACTTTTTCGGTTGGTAACGGACTGCACGCTCTTTTTGAATATTATTACCTGACTTTTTCCAAAAAGATCGAGTTTAAAAACGGTTATGACATTGCCGCATTTATGGTGGATTACCCTTTAAATATATTGGATCAGCTCATGGGACTAATTTATTTTGACATTCGACATGAGGATTTCTATAATTTCTATTCCTGGCAGCGCAGGTACGATAACTGGTCGCTCAACGCGATTGTTTTTCTTAATCCGGACAAAAGTCAGTTAGCGATTATGCAAAACAGGGATACTTCCTCGTATGGTTCAGGTAAGGGATTTCAATTTATGATCATTTATTATTATTAATAGTGGTATTAAAACAAGTAGAGGACAATATGGAGAATTCAGTACTCATTAAACTGGAAAATCTGGTAAAGGAATATCCGATAGGTAACACCAAGATCAAGGCGCTGGATGATGTTGATTTAACTTTTGTCAAAGGTGAATTTACCGGTGTTGTCGGTCCCAGCGGTTCGGGCAAAACAACCATGTTGAACATAATCGGTTCACTCGATTCGCCCACAACGGGCAGCGCCTCGGTTTTGGGGAAGAAAGTGGAAAAATTGTCGCATAAACAATCTGCGGCCCTGCGCAACAAACATTTGGGTTTCATTTTTCAGACCTATAATTTGCTGCCGGTGTATACGGTTTTTGAAAATGTTGAATTCCCGTTACTGCTGTTGGGAATATCCGCCCAGGAACGCCGAAATATGGTTATGCGTACTTTGGAGTGGGTGCATCTTGCGGACAGGGCGAAATCCAAACCCAACCAATTGTCGGGTGGTCAGAGTCAGCGTGTCGCTATCGCACGGGCGATTGTAAAAAAGCCGGAAATAGTACTGGCGGATGAACCGACCGCAAATCTTGACGCGGAAAATTCTCATAATATTTTAAAAATTATGGAAAATCTGAACAGGGAACTCGGCACAACCTTTTTGTTTTCAACGCATGATGAAAAGGTTATACAATATTTGAGACGTAAAATCACATTAATGGATGGAAAAGTATTTAAAGATGAAATAATTAATCATAAAGGATAAATCATGGTTATTCCAAAATTAGCCTTTAGGAATATTTGGGGGGCGGGTCTGCGGACCTGGCTGAATGTGGTTGCCCTGTCATTTTCTTTTGTCGCTATCATATTTTTACAAGGACTTTATAACGGTATGAATAACCAAATGGAAAAGGCCACCGCGGACGCCCAATATGGCGGCGGACAATACTGGCAAAGCAGCTATGATCCCTATGACCCTTTGACTCTAAATGAGGCACACGGGGTAATTCCGGATGATCTTTTAAAACTAGTTGACGATAAAAAAGCAGTGCCGATTTTAATCAGACAGGCTACAATTTATCCAAACGGCAGATTTCAAAACGTACTGCTTAAGGGAATTCCGCCGGAGCAAGTTGTTTTATCTGTTCCATCTTTATTTTTAAAAACAGATGAAGAAACTATTCCGGCATTAATCGGTAACAGAATGGCAAAAAGTACCGGATTGAAAGAGGGAGATTATATTACGGTCAGATGGCGCGACACAAATGGCACTTTTGATGCCAATGAAGTAAAAATAGTCAAAGTGATGAAAACCAATGTTCCGGAGATCGATAACGCTCAGCTTTGGATTCCGTTGGATAAAATGCGAATAATGACCGAAATGCCGAATGAAGCGACGATGATCGTTTTGGAAAAAGATTCGCAGTTTAACAAAAGTATTGCAAATTGGGAATATAAGGATCTTGATTTTTTAATGCGGGATTTAAAGGCTCTTTTTCTTACGAAATCAATCGGCGGAAGCATTTTTTATCTGGTTCTTTTATTTTTAGCCATGCTGGCGATTTTTGATACGCAAATTCTTTCCATCTTCCGAAGGAAAAAGGAAATGGGTACTTTGATGGCGCTGGGAATGACACGTTCAAAATTAATCCAGCTATTCACATTGGAAGGTGCAATTCACGCGGTTTTGGCGGCGGTCGTGGCCGCGCTTTATGGAATTCCATTACTAACATGGGTCGCCACAAACGGCTATGGTTTGCCTGAAGCAACCGATAGTTACGGTTTTGCTTTAGGGAATAGAATCTTCCCGTCGTACACTGCCGGGCTTGTCGTCGGAACAACTTTACTTGTTTTAATTGTGACAACCATCGTCAGCTTTTTACCGACCAGGAAAATTGCCAAACTGAAACCTACGGATGCTTTGAGAGGGAAATTGACATGATAAAATTTTTATTAAAAGGTCTGCTTCGGGACCGGTCACGATCATTATTTCCGATTTTGACTGTATTTTCAGGTGTCTTTTTAACTGTCTTTTTATATTCGTACCTGAACGGGGTTGTATCGGAAATGATAAATTCTTCCGCTCATTACAGCACCGGGCATTTAAGAATAATGACCCAGGCGTATGCGGAAGAGTCGGACCAGATCCCTAACGATCTTGCTTTTATTGGTGTGGATAGTTTACTTTTAAATTTAAATAAAAAATATCCCGAAATGATCTGGACACCGCGAATCAAGTTCGGCGGTTTGCTCGATATTCCCGATAAAGATGGGGAAACAAAAACTCAGGGCCCGGTAATTGGATTGGCGGTCGATTTGTTCTCGCAATCCAGTCCCGAAAGAGAAATTTTAAATATAAAAGATGCGGTAATACGCGGGCAAATCCCGGTTAATCCTGGTGAAATATTAATTGCCGATGAATTCGCAAGAAAATTAAACGTGGAGCCGGGCGATATCGCAACGTTGATGAGTTCGACGATGTACGGAAGTATGGCAATGGCAAATTTTAAGATTGCCGGCACAGTTCAGTTTGGAGTTGCGGCAATGGACAGGAGCACTATAATTGCCGATATTTCAGACATTCAATATGCTTTGGATATGCAGGATGCATGTGGAGAAATTTTGGGGTTTTTCCCGGATGATCTTTATAACGATGAAAAAGCAAATATAATAGCCTCATCATTCAATAAAATATATAAAAATCCGGATGACCAATTTTCATCGCAGATGGGAACGCTGCCGAACGAAAGCGGGCTATCGGATTATCTTGTTTTGATGGATTCGATGTCTTTTGTTATTATTACGATATTTATAATTGCCATGTCTATCGTATTATGGAATGCCGGTCTGATCGGAAGCCTGCGCCGCTACGGAGAGTTTGGCGTCAGACTTGCGGTCGGCGAAGATAAAGGGCATGTATATAAAACCCTGGTCATGGAATCCGTAATAATAGGTATATTTGGATCTGTGTTGGGAACGCTTGCGGGAGTAGGAGTTGCTTATTTAATGGAGGTTTACGGAATGAATTTTGGTTTTTTGTTTAAAAATTCTTCTATGATGATATCCAACGAACTGAGAGCGCAGGTAACTTTGGGCAGCTTTTTTATCGGTTTTGCGCCGGGAGTTATGGCAACCGTGTTTGGAGCGTCCATTGCCGGGATCGGAATTTTTAAGCGCCAGACCTCACAATTATTCAAGGAGCTTGAAGTATGAAATTATTTATTTATTTATTCATTATGATTATACCGTTCACAAATATTTTTGCTGTTACGGGAAATGAAATCCTGAAAAAAGTTGACGACACAATTACTTCGGATAACAAGATCGCAATATCCAAAATGATAATTCACGGCAGAAGAGGGAGTCGAACGATCGAAGCCAAAACCTGGGTGCAGGGAGTTGAAAAATCGTTCACGGAATATCTGTCCCCGGCTCGGGAAAAAGGAACGAAAATGTTAAAACTGCAGGATCAATTGTGGACCTATTCACCTCAAACCGACAGAACCATAAGAATTGCCGGGCATATGCTACGTCAATCTGTGATGGGTTCGGATCTGTCCTATGAGGATTACACGGAAGATCCGAAATTAGTTAATTTATATAATGCAGAAATCATTGCGGAAGAAATGTTTAATCAACGGGCATGCTGGGTTTTAAAACTTGAAGCCCAAAAATCGGATATCACTTATCATAGCAGGAAAATTTGGGTTGATAAGGAACGCTATATTCCATTAAAAGAGGAGCGGTTCGCGAAAAGCGGAAAACTTTTAAAGTCACTGGTCATCAATAAAGTAGAATGGATGAGTGACCGCTGGGTGCCCGTCGAAATGTTATTCAAGGATCAGTTACAACAGGGAAAAGGAACTGAATTTATTGTCGAATCCATTGAATTTAATGTGAATATACCGGATTATGTTTTTACCAGGGCGGCCTTAAAAAAATAGTTATGCTGTTATACGGATTGTGAAGGACGTGAAATAATTTAAAAAAAACATAACTATTTTGAGAAATAATGAAACTTTTTTAAAATAACTTCGTTTTACATACCTACCGTTCGGTAGAAATTTTTATTAACCCGTTTGGAGTATTTGAATAGTATGATTGTTACAGATAATATTGAGCAAAGCACCAGGAAAAAAATTTTCATCGTAGCCGCCCGGTTATTCGCGGAAAAGGGATACAGCGCCGTTTCAATGCGGGAGATATCGGAACAAGCCGGATTATCCAAACCGACAATTTATTATTATTTCGGTAGTAAAGAAGGAATTTACAAGGAACTGGTCACAACCGGAGTTTCTCATATTCTTTCGGCGATTGAAAGTACCTATAGTTTAGATTTATCGGTGAAAGAAAAATTAAATTTAATTTTAAAAAAATTTTTTTATGCCTGTCAAAATTTTCCTGAATTTACAAAATTTATGTCAAATTTAATGTGCTCAGCCGAAAAAATGGATTTCATGGTTAATTTTAGAGCACAGACCAATCGAAAGGAAAAATTTTTAATTAACCTGTTTCGACAGGGTATAAGATCGGGCGAATTGGATTCGTCATTAGATCCCAAAACAGCCGCTCATATTTATACAGGTGTATTGATGCATTTTATTATGATACAGCTTGCTACCAAAGAAATTGTTTTGTCGGATGATTTAGCAGACAATATTCTCAATACATTAATTAGCGGGATGAGAAAACTGTAATTATGTGGAATCACTTATTATAAATCTGGAGGAAGTAATGCCGTTAAAGATTAACAGAATCTTAATTGTTGGTTTTATTGTTTTAATGTCCGGCTTGAAAATTTTCGCCCAGGAGACGAAAACGCTGACACTTGAAGGAAGTGTTGAACTGGCGCTAAAAAATAATCCGGAAATTAAGATGGCCGAAAAGGAGTTGGCTAAAGCCAAAGCAAGTGAATGGGAAGCATATTCCAATATTATGCCGCAACTCAGTGCTTCAGCCAGCATACAGCATGCATGGGAAATACAGACCAGTACAATTCCGAACTTTATCAAGCTCATGCTGCCTGCGGAATTGAGCCAGATCATACCCCAGTTTGCGAATATGCCGGATTATGTGCAAATTGCATTTGGTTTGGAAAACACTTTTCGATATGGCGCGACTTTGACCCAGCCATTGTTTTTGGGTGGCGCCGGTGTTGCCGGAATCAAGATCGCCGATGCCGCACAGCAGGCCGCTGAGCAAAATTTAAAATCTAAAAAGCAAAATTTAATATATAATACAACCAATGCTTTTTATACCTGTTTATTGGCAAACGAAATTATCAATGTGCAGGAGGAAGCGTTATCACAGACAGAAGCCAACCTGGAAATCGTGTCCAAAAAACTTGATGTGGGTTCCGCTTCCGGCTTTGACAAAATGCGCGCTGAAGTAGAAGTTGCGAACCTGAAACCGCAGGTAATTGCCGCACGAAATAATTATAAAGCCGCTCTGACGCAGCTCAGAATGATACTCGGGCTACCCCGAATGGAGGAAATCAAAGTCGAAGGCGTATTTATATATTCTGAAGATGATTTCGCCAGTATGTCTCTATTAGAAATTCAGAATCTGGCGTTGCAGCATCGCCCGGAATTAATAGCTTTGCAGAATCAAAAATATATTACCCAAAAAGGAATCAGTATTGCCAGAAGTAATTTTTTACCTAAAATGTTTTTTCAAACCGATTATTCCTATCTCGCAATGAAGGATGATTACGATATTGCGCAGAGGGACTTTAGCAAAGGTTTTACTTCCGCAATCAGTTTACAAATTCCTTTATTTACCGGTTTTAAAAACAGTAAACAGTATCAAAAAGCAAAGCTGGATCATAATATTATGCTGGATACGGAAAAACAGGTAAAGGATGGAATTATGGCGGAGGTCGAGGTTTCCTATGACAAGTACCGGGAGGCAAAGGAAAAATTTATTGCCGCCAGGCACTCGGTTGAACTCGCTACGGAAGCGCTTCGACTTGCGAATATGATGTATAAAGAGGGAGCCAATACCCAGCTTGATGTATTAAATTCTCAACTTGCCCTGAGACAATCAAGATTGAATTATGTTTCCTCGATTTATGAATATCAGATGGCCCGGTATCAGTTACGTAAAGGCGCCGGGTTGTTGGAAGGTGTATTAAAGTAAATAACCGAAGAGGAGATCGTTTCATGAAAAAATTTTATTCAGTTTTACTGTTATTCTTAATTACCGTATTTTCTTTTCATTGCAGTCAAAAAAATACGGATGCTGCAAATGAAACAAAAATTCCCGTTAAAATTGAGTCAGTCCGGTTAGGGGACATTGTAAAATCCGTGAATTATAATGGTGATATCAATGCCGAAGTTGAGGTTAAAGTATTTTCCAAAGTCCCGGATCGTATTGAAAAGTTTTTTGTGGATGTTGGTGATTATGTGAAAAAAGGTGATCCTATTGCGCAAATAAATGCCCCGACAATTAAAAACGGTCTGCAACAGGCTGAAGCATCCCTAATGGCCGTTAAAGCGCAGGAACAAAATTTAAAAGTGGAGTTCGAACGCGCCGAACGATTGTATCAGGAAAATGTCATGAGCAAACAGCAATATGACGGAGTAAAAACCCAGTATGAAGCCCTTAAAGCGCAGCTTCAGCAGGCAGAAGCGGCAGTAAATACGGCAAAAACCAATTATAACGATACGGTTGTTGAAGCTCCGATTAGCGGTATTATCGGCATCAGAAATTATGAGGCCGGTGATATGGCAAATATGGTTCAGCCGCTGGTAACGGTTGTGCAAATGGGGAAGGTGAAAATCAAGTTTGACGCAACCGAGGAAGACCTTGGCAAGCTGGCGCTCGGCCAAACAGCAGAAATATCCGTTAAAAGTTTCCCGGACACGACTTTTGAAGGTAAAGTGAGCAAGATCAGTCCGGTTCTGGACCCTCTAACGCGTATGGCTGAAGTAGAAGTGATTATTAATAATCCTGACAGGAAATTAAAACCGGGTATGTTTGCCAGGGTGAATGTTATAACCGGCGTTTTAAATGACGTTATAGTGGTTCCCAGATACGCGACTATTGAAAACACAACTTTGCGGCGTGTTGAAGGTCAGGATGAAGTTGTGAAAAATTATTATATCTTTGTTGCCAAAGACAGTGTTGCCGAACAACGTAAGCTTGGTGTGAGTTATATAAACCACGTGAATATTGCCGTTGATTCCGGTTTAACTGTAAATGAAAATATTGTTATCGAAGGTTTCAATAATTTACGAGACCAGAGCGCCATTGCTGTTGTACAGGAAGGTGGTGAGTTATGAAAATTACCGAAGTATCGGTCAGGCGAGGCGTTACCTTTGCGATGATCTACCTCATCGCTGTGGGTTTTGGATTATTTTCACTGATACGCCTGAAACTTGACCTGTATCCCAAGATGGAATTCCCGATTATGGCTGTTATTTCCCAATATACCGGGGTCGGGCCATTTGATATTGAAACGGTCGTAACACGTCCGATAGAGGAGGTGGTTGCATCTGTAGAAAATGTGGAAACCATAACGTCTACCACGTCACAGGGTTTATCGCTCGTGTTGCTCGAATTTGATTGGGGTACCGATATGAATCAGGCGGAAATTGACGTGCGAAATAATATGGAGTTCATTCGCGATGTGTTACCCGAAGATGTAACGGAACCCATGGTGTTTGCGTTTGATCCGTCATCTCAGCCTATATTATATTTTGCGGTAACCTCTCCATTACACGGCCAGGCGGAATTGAGATATATTTCCGAGCATGAAATCGAACCCAGGCTGGAGCGAATACCGGGAGTGGCATCCGCTTTTACAAACGGCGGAATGCAGCGGGAGATCAAGATCCTTGTTGATCCCAGCCAGTTACGCGCATATAATTTGTCCATTCAACAGGTTACAGCGGCATTGCAAATGAATAATATGCAAATTCCGTCGGGCTGGATTGAAAACGAGCAACAGGAATTTACCATTCAAACAGCCGGAGAATTTGATAGTATAGAGCAGATTGAAAATACCAGTATTGTTTCGCTTAACGGAAGTAATATTCGCATTAAAGATGTTGCAACCGTAGTGGATGGTTTTATGGAACAGCGGCAGCGGATATGGGAAAACAACAAACCGGCTGTTATGCTAATGGTACAAAAACAGTCTGATGCGAATACGGTAGCCGTTTGTCGGAATGTCATTAAGCAGCTTTCCAGTATCGAATCGGAATTACCCAAAGGAGTGGAACTGGCAATTTTTTGGGATCAGTCCGATTTTATCAAGCGTTCCATGTCCAATCTTGGCAACACCGCAATACAAGCTATTATTCTGACCTTTTTTGTATTGTTGTTTTTTCTAAGAAATATGCGCAGTTCTTTAATCGTTGCCGTTTCAATACCTGTTTCCATGGTTGTTACATTCGCGGTAATGGACCAGGCAGGTTTAACATTGAATATTATCTCCATGGCGGGTCTCGCCCTTGCGGTCGGTATGCTTGTGGATAATTCGATCGTGGTGCTTGAAAGTATTTTCCGGTTCCGGGAAGAAAAGGTTGGCGCTATTGAGGCCGCCAACAAGGGTGCGTCGGAAGTTGCCATGGCCATTACGGCTTCAACGTTAACGACGTTGTCAGTTTTCGTACCGATATTGTTCGTGCCGGGAATTGCCGGTCAATTATTCAAAGAAATGGTTATCACAATCTGTTTCTCGCTGGCCGTATCATTAATTGTTGCGTTATCGTTGATTCCGTTGCTTTCTTCACGGTTCATTACATCTTTAGATTCGGGCCGGACGAAAAGTAAATTTGGTAAATTAAGCGGAAAAATAGGCGACTGGCTCCAGAATTTACAGAATTTTTATATAAAAAGACTGGATTGGTCGCTGCGCCATCGTAAAACGATACTGATAGGAACTTTTTTGATTTTCATTATTTCTATAGTTTTGATTGTCTCCCGCGGCGGTGAATTTATTCCAGAAGGGGATAATGGATTCCTGTCGCTTGCAGTAGATCGTTCTCCCGGAACAAGCCTGGATGAAATGGAACAAACGATGCATCAGATAAACCAGATCATAAATGATAATGTGCCGGAAGCAGAAATGATATATTCCAATTTTGGTCAGGGGGAAGGGATTATGGCGTTGTTTTCATCCAAAGCGTCCGCCGAAGGCGATATTACTATCCGTTTACCCGCATTGACCAAACGGAAGAGAAAAATTGATGAGATACAGGAAGATTTAAGAAAAAAATTGGATAAAATTCCCGATGCAAAAATATCCTTTGCCGATCGCGGCGAAGCGACCATGTTCGGCAATGCGGGTGATATCGTTATCAAAGTGATCGGTCATGATCTGCAAATTGCCGAGGCAGTTATAAATAACATACAAGAGAAAATAAAAAATATCAAGGGTGTTGCAGATACGGAAACCAGCGTACAGGAAGCCAGACCGGAATTAAAAATCAATCTGGACAGGCGGCGTATTGCAGATCTTGGGCTCAGCACCGCCCAGGTTGGCAATGTTGTCAGCACCAGTATGTTGGGGACTGTTGTAACCCGCTATCGTGACCAGGGCGATGAGTTTGATATCCGCGTGCAGTTTGATAAGGAACACAGAACCCAGAAGGAGGACGTGGAAAATATACTTATTATGACCCCCACCGGACGACAGGTGCCTCTACGGGCTATTGCGAATGTGGATTATATCAAAGCTCCACAGCAGATAACGCGGGAAGACCAGGAAAGAGTTGTCAGTTTGAATATAGATATTTCCGGCCGTGATTTAAGGAGTGTGACCCGTGATGTACAGAATGTAATTAAACAGGTTAGCATTCCCAATGATTTTCGGATTGAAATCGGCGGTACCGCGGAAGATATGCAAAAATCATTCATGTACCTGGCTCTGGCCATGCTGGTTGCGATTGTTCTTACCTATATGGTTATGGCTTCCCAGTTTGAATCTTTTGTGGATCCGTTTATTATTTTATTCACAATACCCATGTCTTTTATCGGTGTTGCTATCGGACTGCTGATAACCAATACTACATTGAGTGTTATGGCTTTGATCGGTATTATTATGCTGGTCGGAATTGTAGTAAATAATGGTATAGTGCTCGTTGACTATATAAACCAATTGCGGGACAGAGGAATGGAATTGGTTGAAGCGATCATCCAGGCCGGGAGGGTGAGAATGCGGCCGGTATTAATGACTGCCTTGACGACAATTTTAGCCATGTTGCCGCTTGCCCTGGGTATCGGTGAAAGCGGTGAAGCATGGGCGCCTATGGCAAGAGCCGTTATGGGTGGTTTGACTGTTGCAACTATTTTAACCTTGATTGTCGTGCCCGTCATATATACGGTAATGGAACTTTTGGCCCTCAAAATTAAAAATAAAAGAGAAGCAAAGGCAAAAGCAAAAGCAAAGTTGGCGCTTGAAAAAGCATAAAAAAAATAAATAATAAAAAAAGCCGGTTGACCATTGGTTGGCCGGCTTTTTTTATATGTAACATTTTTATATTTGTGCCGTAAAATGAATTATCATATACCTGACAGGAGATACTAAATGAGAAACAATTCAATTGTTGTGACGTTGATTGTCATTGTTTTTTCATGTGTTACATTTGCCGGTACAATAACAAAAAAGTTTGAAAAAACACTGCAACTGCATGCCAATGGAAAAGTCAAAATAAAAAATGTTAACGGTGAAATTTTTGTCGAATCCTGGGACAGCGAAAAAGTTGAGATATTTGCCGATATTGAAGTCAAAGCCGCCAATTCACGGGATGCTGAAAGATTTTTGGATAAAGTCAATATCAAGATTGATCGTAATGCTGATGAAATCTATATACGGCCGGATTATCCCAACGAAGATGAAAAAGGTTTTTTGGATTCGATATTTGGCCATAAAAAGCCGTCTGTCCGGGTGGATTTTAGTATTAAAGTGCCGGAAGATGCAAAGATAGATTTGAATTCCGTTAACGGATCCGTACAGGTTGTCAATATCGGCGGCCCCGCCGAACTTTCAACGGTAAACGGCAAAGTCGTTGCCAAACAAATGCGCAGCACTGTCGAAGCTAAAACAACAAATGGCGGAATTAATGTGGAATTTGATGATTTACAATTTACCGATAATATGTTTTTTCATACTGTTAACGGCAGTATAAATTTATATGTCCCGCGAAATATATCAGCAGATGTGGATATATCAACGGTAAATGGAGGCCTGCATACTGATTTCCCGCTAACCGTGCAGGGTAAATGGGGCCCCAAATCGATAAAAGGGACGTTAAACGGCGGAGGAAAATGTATAAACTTGAAAACCGTCAACGGCAGTGTTTCTTTATTTGAACGTTAAATTAGTAATGAAAAGAGGATTTTAAAACCAGCAACAAATAGAATTGTTTGTCTTTTAAGGTATGACCGGTTTTTTTAACAAATCATTCTTTTATAAAACGTTTTAATGGTACCGGGAATAATTTATTCCCGGTTTTATAGTTAGAGGGGTTATTTTTTCATCAAAACAATTGTTCAATAATGATAATAATTCTGTTAAGACTTTACTTGAATTTTCAAATGACATGTTGTATATTCGGGGATAAGAAATAGAAACGATTCTAAATAATTCAGGAGGTTCTTATGTCAGTGATTGAAGCGCTGGAACCCAGTTTACTGTGGAAGTATTTTGATGAAATAAGAAAAATTCCAAGATCATCCGGAAATGAAGAAGCTATTTCCAATTATATTGTATCGATTGCTCAAAAATTTAATCTTGATTTCGAAAAAGATAAAACCGGAAATGTTATTGTTCGCAAACCCGCCAGCCCGGGGCATGAAAATGCCAAAATTATTGTTCTGCAATCCCATCTTGATATGGTATGCGAAAAGAATTCAGATAAGGTATTTGATTTTAGTAAGGATGCCATTGAACTCAAAATCGACGGCGAATGGCTGACCGCCGATGGAACAACATTAGGGGCGGATAACGGTATCGGTATAGCAACCGCGCTTGCCATTTTAGAAGACGATAATCTTGTTCATGGTCCCATTGAAGCGTTATTCACCGTAGATGAGGAAAGAGGGCTTATCGGGGCTATGTCCCTCGATCCGTCGTGGTTAAAGGGCAGAACCATGCTCAATCTGGATAGCGAGGATATCGGTTTGTTTTCGATCGGCTGCGCGGGCGGTGCAGATTCCCATCTGACCCTGCCGTTGATACGGACAGAACCAAAAGGTGACCTTTTACTTGAAATACATTTATCCGGATTGCGCGGCGGACATTCGGGCGTAAATATACATGAAGGTCGCGGTAACGCGTTAAAAATTCTGAACCGATTGCTTTATCAGCTAAACAAGAAAATTCCTGTTGAGATAAACTGCTTTGATGGCGGCGATAAACACAATGCAATCCCCCGAGAAGCAGTAGTAAAAATTGTGGTAAATTCCTCCGATGCGGATGCCATTAATCAATGGTTTGAAAAAGCGATTAAAGATATCCGGTTTGAATTCAAACCAGTTGAAAAGGATATTAGCGTCAATATCACAAAGGGCGAGGGTGTTCCGAAAGTACTGGACGAGAAATCTCAAAATATTTTACTTTCCCTGTTATTCGCATTACCCCATGGACCTTTGGCTATGAGCCGTGAAATTAAAAATCTTGTGGAAACATCGAATAATGTGGCTTCTATAAAATGTCATACGGATAACGCGAAAATACACTGCAGCAGCCGCAGTTCGAATGACGCGGCATTAAAGGCAACGCTGGATAAACTTGCCGCCATAACCTGGCTTGCCGGTGCTGCAATAGAACAGCCGCCGGGATATCCCGGCTGGATGCCGAACCTTGACTCGGAAATTCTTAAAATATCCATGGAAACATATAAAGAACAAACCGGTAAAGACGCGCGATATGAAGCCATTCATGCCGGTTTGGAATGCGGATTGATCGGTGAAAAATATCCCGGCATGGATATGATATCGATCGGACCGACGATTAAATATCCCCATTCACCCGATGAAAGAGTGAATATCGCTTCGGTGGAGGTATTTTATCATCATACGGTAAAGATACTGGAAACATTAGCATAATCAAAGAGGGTCCGTAAAGGGCCCTTATTATTTTTTGTTGAATTACCGACGTGTCCGGTAAACCCGGACACGTATTCCTGACAATTTATATTTTAAAGATTTGGTATTATATTGTCCCTGATTTGATTACTCGGCAGTAATTTGTTTAATTATATATATTGAAAAAGTTGGAAACTTTATAAGTAAATATCAGTTTATTTTGTACATCCGATACCTTGATTTTAGGTTGCCGCCAAGACCGCCCATTCCTGATGCGAATTTTGTTTTTTGAAAAGTTTGAACAAAATTTATTTTGGATTATTTAGAATTTTATTTATTTCAAATTGGATGAATTTGAATGATGGGTAAAGCTCCCTTAGTAATATGATAAAGTATCTATTATTTATAATGTTATATGCTTCAAAAAAATGAATAAATTCATTATTTTCTGAAACTTTTATATAAAAGTCACGTCTTTGTTTTTAGTTATGTATGTAAAATATCTTTATGGAGGGCAATAAAATGACTGAGAATAACTCACAATCAAATGATCCGTCTGCCGTAAAAGAAATGAATTTATTAAACAGGATAATAGGAATATTTACATCTCCCGGGGCGACTTTTCACGCCATAGCAGAAAAACCCAAATGGGTTGTGCCGGGAATTATTATAATTTTATTAAGTCTGGGGACTACCTTTTTATTGCGGGATGTGATTTTACAGGAGCAAAGGGTCAAAACTGAAGAGCAATTATTAAAAAGAGGCATCGATAGCGCTCAAATGGAAACCATTCTGGATAAAAATCAACAAATAACGAAAATTGCCATGTATCCCGGTGTATTGGTTACCACGGCCGTAATGTTTGTGATTGTTGCGGCAATTTGGTTGTTTGTATCCAATATTGTATTGGGAGGGCAGGCGACTTTTAATCAGATGCTCGGTGTCAGTATTTACCGGGGATTTATCCCTCTTGTTGGTGGATTAATCAAAGCGCCGCTTATGATTTCACAGCAAACTCTGAATATACATTTTAGTCTGGCGACATTTATGCCAGATGAAGCGAAAGAAACATTTTTATATAAATTACTTGCGCAGATCGAACTGTTTAATGTGTGGTCCATAATCGTTCTTTGTATAGGTATTGCAGTGGTGAGTAAACTAAATGTTAAAAAGGTTTGGCCCTGGGTGGCAATAATTTATTTATTATGGTTTGTCGGTACATCTGCGGTTTCCGGCCTTTTGGGACGTTAATTTTATAAAGTTATCAGAAATCGTTTTTAATTAAAAGATTTAGAATGGAGCACTTATGATAAAGAAAATCTGTATAATTGGTTGCTTTATTTTGATGCTGTTGTTAAATGCACAAAGCGGCTTTTCTCAGGGATCAAAAGCTTTAACATTACAGGAGTGTATTGATATCGCGTTGCAAAACAATTCATCTTTACGTATAGCGGATTACCAGGTAGAATCCGCAGGTACCAACGTAACCACCGCCAGGTCGAATTTATTGCCCTCAATAAACAGTTCTTTCAGTTCCGGCAAAACGATTCAGGGCGCAAGAACTGTTCTGGACGACGTTCCCGTTGGTATTGATCCGGAAACCGGCCGGACAATCTATGAGCGCAGAGAAATTTTACAGGACAGTTATGAATCGAATCGTCACTCCGCCAGTATTTCCCTGGAACAGAATATATTTGATTTTGGACGCAGTTTTAATAATTTAAAATCTTCAAAAGCGTATCAAAATTCGGCCAAACATTCTTTAATGAATACCCGCAACCAGGTCATTTCAAATGTTAAACAGGCCTATTATGATCTGCTGAAACAGTACCGTCTGAAAGAGGTATATGAAGAAGCGGTCAAAGTGGCTCAGGAGCAGGTTAACCGGGTACAAACCATGATGGAAATCGGTTTGGCTTCGCAGGCGGAAGTTTACCAGGCCAAAGTGACGCTTGGATCGAGTCAGACAACATTGATCAACCAGATTAACAATATTGAAATTTATAAAGCCGGTTTAAACAACGCGTTAGGGCGTTATCCCAGCACTTCTTTGGAAGTCGTTGGGGATGAAGAGGAGACCTTATTCCCCGATTATAATTTTGATAAGGCTGTTGAGATGGCCCTCCAGAACAATGAACAATTAAAATCAATGGAACAGGAAGTAAAGGCCAACCTGTATAATATCCGTTATGCG
Source organism: Candidatus Zhuqueibacterota bacterium (assembly GCA_016934825.1). GTDB lineage: Bacteria > Zhuqueibacterota > Zhuqueibacteria > Residuimicrobiales > Krinioviventaceae > Fontivivens. Next base: position 13,837 of record JAFGSB010000173.1, on the reverse strand, counting down.
AAAAGCGCATATCTGCCGAGAATCGGCGGTTCGGTCTCATACAGCCGGAATAATGATGACATTAGCCGGGTTTACACCTCGGAACTGGATAAAGATTATTCAGTTAATATTGGCGCCAGTTTAAATTTAAATATTTTTAACGGCTTTTCAGATAAAGCCGCCGTACAAAGAAATACTATAAATTATAATATCGCCATTGAAAATTTTGAAGAGGCGAAAAGGCTGTTATTGTCCGATGTGAAACAATACTTTTTACAGTTGCAGGCCTTTAAAGATATTATTGAAATTAATAAACAGAACATCGAGGCCTACCAGGAAAACCTGAGATTGCAGATGGAGAAGCGTCGAGTAGGATCGGGCACGGAATTGGAGGTGTCTCAGGCGCAATACGAATTAACCCAGGCGAAGAGCAATTTAGTACAGGCCGAATATAATGCCAAAGTTGCCAGAGCTCAGCTTGAAGCGGCTTTAGGAATAATCGAAAAAAAGTAATGGTGTTGTAAAATGAAAAAAAATGGCCTGTTTTTATTTATAAACCTGCTTTTATTATTTTCAATTGCCTGTGAAAAGTCGGAAGGCGAGGGAAGCGGTGGATTACAGCCCGGCAGCAGTGATCCTGAAATTATTGAAGGATTTATATGTTCCGATGTTTTAGATGGTAAACCCTACGGGATCGATAATAACTTTTTCCCTGATGATGTAATATATATATGGTTAAGCTGGGAACAGGTATCTGGGGAACATGAGGTTCAAATAATCTGGCTGGACCCGGATGATGACGTCGTTACAGAGACCAAAAAGAGTTTTAATTCGAAGAATGGGAAATGGATAACATATTTTTATATCGATACGACGAATTCTTCGCCTACCGGTAAATGGACCGCAGAAGTACATATCGATGGCACATTTGTCCGGAGTTACGCATTGTGGATTCTTGAGTAATCGAAATGTAAACCAAATAAAATTTGGAGAGTGGGAATGTCAAAAAAACTAAAAATGATCATTTTTATTACCCTTGCTGTAATCATTGCCGTTATGGTATTTGTAAATATAAAAAAAAGCAGGGGCAAAACGATTGATGTGACAACGATTAAAGTAAAAAAAGGAGACATTACCAAAACCGTATCCGGTTCTGGATTTATACAGCCCGAAGTCGATGTTCAAATTGCCGCGCGAATTTCCGCTGAAATTATTAAAATACATGTACTGGAAGGCGATAAAGTTAAAAGAGGTCAATTGCTGGTAGAACTGGACAGGCAGAGATACCTGGCACAAGTTGAACAGGCCGAATCCCAGGTATTATCCGCACAGGCTTCATTGAAGAAAGCGGAAGCCGATTATTCCAGGGTAAAGGATTTATTTGATCAAAATCTGACATCCAAATCTGAACTCGACGCCGCTGAAGCAAATAAAATGCTGGCCGAGAGCGATGTGAAAATAAGACAGGCAAATCTTAAGCAAACACAGGACTACTTGGCAAAAACAAATTTGCTGGCGCCAATTGACGGCGTTGTAACAAAGTTGTTCAAGGAAGAGGGGGAAATTGCGGTCGGGTCCGAATTTAATGCTGATCCGGTAATCACTGTATCTGAACTGAGTAAAATGGAAGTATTGGCCGAGGTGGACGAGAACGACGTTGTAATGGTACATTTGGGTGATCAGACGAAAATAGAAATTGACGCCATTCCTGATACGACTTTTGAAGGAAAAGTTTCCGAGATTGCCCACACGGCTACAACACGGGGCCAGGGAACCCAGGAACAGGTTACGAATTTCGAAGTAAAGATTGCGGTAACATCACAGGTCGACAAACTTCGTCCTGGAATGTCTTCAACGGTCGATATAAGTACAGAAACTCATAATGATGTATTATATGTACCCATTCAATGCGTTACAATGAAGAATGTGAAACAGGATACAGTAAAAACCGACAGTACCAAATCATCTGAGGAGAGCAAAGAAAATTCAACGGATAACAACGAGAAGAAAGCAGAAGAAGGAGAACAAAATAATAATAAAAAACAAGAAATGAAAGAAGCCGTTTTTGTTGTTAAGGATGGTATAGCCAAGGTTGTTGCGGTAAAAACCGGAATCAGTGATGATACAAATATTGAAATACTGTCCGGCCTGGAAGAGGGATTGGAGATAGTCTCCGGCAGCTATAAAGCCATTTCGCAAACGTTAAAAGACGGCAGCCAAGTGAAGGCAAAAGAAGATATGAGTTTTAAAGAAAATGAAAAATCTGAATAAGAAAGGATGAGTTCCATGTTGATCGATCTAAAAGATATTAAAAAAATATACGAAATCGGCGGAACGGTAAAAGTACCGGCGTTAAAAAGTATAAATCTTGTAATAGGAAAAAATGAATATGTAGCTATTATGGGACCTTCCGGGTCCGGCAAATCGACGCTGATGAATATTTTGGGGTGCCTCGATACCGCTTCCGAAGGTATATATATGTTAAACGGCAGTAATGTTAGTGATATGACTGATGATGAACTGGCTGAAATCCGTAATCGGGAAATCGGTTTTGTCTTTCAGACTTTTAATTTATTACCCAGGGCGAATGCTCTGCATAATGTTGAATTACCTCTTATTTATAACGGCACTTCATCTACCCAAAGGAAAAAACAGGCCAAGGAAGCCCTGGAAAAAGTGGGCCTGGCTGACAGAATGGATCATAAACCCAATGAATTGTCCGGCGGTCAGCGGCAGCGTGTGGCCATCGCCAGGGCGTTGGTAAATAATCCTTCCATTATTTTGGCCGATGAACCAACAGGCAACCTGGATAGTAAAACCGGCGAAGAAATTATGGAGATTTTTGAAACTTTGCATGATGCCGGTAATACAATTGTACTCGTAACCCATGAGGAATATATCGCTGAACATTCTGATCGAATAATCCGGTTAAGGGATGGCCTCGTAGAAAGAGACGAGTCAGTCAATTAAAAAAAGCGACGGCATTATGAGAATATTAATATATTTTGTGGAAAGTGTTAAAATTGCTACAAATGCCCTGCGTTCTTATAAACTTCGTTCCATATTAACAACACTCGGCATTGTTATCGGAGTGACGACCGTCATAACAATAGTTGCCTTAATACAGGGATTAAACAAGTCATTCGAGAGACAAATTTCTGCTATAGGAACTGATACTCTTTTTATTGACAAGTATCCCTGGATCATTACAAGTAATACCGAATTCTTTAGCTATCGAAACCGGCGAAATATACCGGTTAACTATGCCTTTAGGATTAAAGAATTATCAAGCCTGTCCAAGGCGGTCGCGCCCACACTATATAGCCGCCAGACTGCGAAATATAAGGGGCGCAGCAGCGAAGGGGTGCTGATTATCGGAACGAATGCCGATTACCTGGTTACCTCCAATACCCTGCCCGAGATCGGACGATTTCTCTCAGATACTGATGTGGAACATCGGCGCTCGGTTTGTGTCCTGGGCTGGGATGTTTATCAGGCACTGTTTCCCAATTCAGATCCTATCGGCAAAAAGATTAAGCTGGGAGGAAAAAAGTTTAAAGTCGTTGGGGTAATTGAAAAAAAGGGAGCAATGTTTGGAAACAGTATGGATACCAACGTTTGTATCCCTATTGGCGTATTTCAGTCTACATTTGGAGTGCGCTGGCGGTCATGTGATATTGAAATTAAAATTAATTCTCCGGAATTAATGGATGACGCGGAAATCGAGTTGACCGGTATTATGAGACGATTACGCGGATTGAAGCCCGGGGAAGATAACGATTTCAATATCAATAAGCAAAGCATGTTAATGGACACCTATAAAAGATTGACCAACACACTCTGGGCGGTGGCTATCGGTGTTGGATCGATTTCTTTATTGGTCGGTGGAATTGGGATAATGAATATCCTGCTGGTTTCCGTAACGGAAAGGACAAGGGAAATTGGTGTTCGCAAGGCTCTGGGCGCAAGAAATCATGATGTTTTATTACAGTTTTTGATCGAATCCATGGTGATCTGTTCGATTGGCGTCATTATCGGGATATTGTTTGCAATTGGAATCGCAAAGCTTGTCGCGGCAACAACGCCGATACCGGCCGCAATTACATTGTGGGTTGTTTTCCTGGGTGTGGGATTTGTCATTACAATTGGCGTGTTTTTTGGAATCTACCCGGCAAGTAAAGCCGCCAGGTTGAATCCGATTGACGCATTAAGGTATGAATAATAAAATAAAGACCGACTATGCATTTTGGAGAAAGTTTTAATATATCGCTCACTTCAATTTTGACCAACAAATTGAGATCGGCCCTGACGTTGTTGGGTATTATTATCGGCGTTATGACTATTATTGCAATGCAGTCTCTCATTACCGGTATGCGAAACAGCGTTTTGAATGAGTCCAGTGTCCTCGGTTCCAATGTTTTCCAGGTGCAAAAATTCCCGGCGGTTGGCGGAGGCGACTGGCAGAAATACCGGAACCGAAAAAATCTAACGGTTGAAGAGGCGAATATCATTCGTCAAAAAGTGCCGACAGTAGAAAATGTGGGCGCTGAAGTATGGGAATTCGGTCGGGAAATACGTTACAAGGATAAAAAGACCCTGCCAATTATTGTTGTCGCCGGCGGAACACCTGAATTTTTTGAGAATAACAGTTATGAAATGGGCGATGGGCGTTTTATTACAAACCAGGATGTCGATTACGGACGACGGGTAGCCGTAATTGGTGTGGAAATAGTTAACCGGCTGTTCCCTTATGAAGACCCGATGGGTAAGGACATCAAAGTTGAAGGAGAGAGATTCGAAGTTATTGGAGTGTTTGCCAAAATGGGCAGTATTTTCGGTAATTCGAGGGATGACCGTGTCGTTATACCCATTACTCGTTTTGAAAAAATTTATGGTAAAAGACGTTCCATTAACATTACGATAAAGGCGAAAAGCGCAGAATTGTACCAGACAGCCATTGATCAAACGATTGGAGTGCTTCGTACAGCACGTAAAGTACCCCCCGGCAAGGAAAATGATTTTGAAATTCGTACCAATGAACAATTTATGGAATTTTTTGATAATTTAACCAAAAGCGTAAAAATAGTGGCCATTGTTATTGCTTCAATTTCGCTTATTGTGGCCGGAGTCGGAATAATGAACATCATGCTGGTTTCCGTAACGGAACGTACAAGAGAAATCGGGATACGCAAATCCATCGGAGCAAAAAAAAGCGATATTTTATGGCAGTTTATGATTGAAGCAATTATATTAAGTGAAATTGGCGGATTGATCGGTATTTTTATCGGGCTGGGAATAGGTTTTCTTGTTAAAAGCCTGACACCTGTTCCATCCGCTGTGCCTGTTTGGACCGTAATAATTGGACTCTTATTCTGCTCTTTCGTCGGCATAGTGTTTGGTGTTTATCCGGCAAGTAAAGCCGCAAAGTTAAATCCAATTACAGCGCTCAGATACGAATAAAGAATCAAAACCTGCTTAATTTATTGGAGGACATATGCAAATTCTAACACATATGGAAGGGAATGTAAATGTAATTAAAATTACCGGAGAATTAATGGCCGGACATGATTCTGAAAAATTGAGAAAAGTTGTCGATGAATCTATTAAAGCTGAAAATGTGAATGTTGTTGTTGATATGGAAGAAGTGACCTGGATGAACAGCTCCGGACTGGGTATGTTGATCAGTGCTTTAACGAGTTTGCGAAGCAGCGAAGGTGATATGAGACTGGCAAATTTATCCGACCGAATAAGAAGACCCATGCAGATTACCAAATTAGATAAGGTTTTTCAGGATTTCGATTCCGTAGCAGATGCGGTACAAAGTTATGTTTAATTTGTTTTGAACAAATCATTTATTCAAGCTGCATAAAGCAATACCAAATTTTTTTAAATATCATGGATCTCAGGTAAGGAGAGTTTTATGTCAAAATATAGCCGAGACGAGATATTAAGCTGGATAAACGCAGGTGAATCTTTAGCAGGGAAGGATTTATCCGGTGTTGATCTGTCATACGAAACCCTGAAAGGTGTGGATTTTTCGAACGCGGATTTATCAGGCGCTCATTTGCAGAACGCCAACCTCGAAGGTGCAAATTTTAGCGGTGCAAATTTAAAAGAAACATTTTTATTCGGAAGTAATTTGTATAAAGCTAAATTAGATGATGCGAACCTTGAAGAGGCAAATTTACAGGATACAAACCTTGACAATGCCAGTCTAAAAAAGGCAAATATGTATCATGTAGCCTTGTTGGGATCGAGTATTGAAAATGCGGACCTGCGTGAAGCAAACCTGAGCCGGGCCCGTTTAAAAAGGGCGAGTTTAAAAGGGTCCAAACTCGATGGCTGCAACCTGGAACAATCCCATCTTGTGCGAAGCAATTTGGCAAGTACTTCTTTTGTTAATGCCAACCTTAAGAATGCAACTTTGACGAATGCAATTGTCGATAATGCGGATTTTACCGGTTCAAACATGGAAGATGTGATCGGGTTGTAAAAATTTTTAACATTTCTTTTTCCCCTCCCGTTGAAATTTTAATGGGGGTTTTTTTAGAATTTTCTTGATTCTTTTTCACCTATATTGTATTTTGTTTTGAGTGTCCGGTTTACGGGCTCTCATTTAACTGAATGATAATGTCAGCATAATATTTAAAAATAAAATACTCATTCAGCGGAAAGTACAATAACAATAAAATATCACAAAACTTTAATCATACAGGAAGAGTTGTATTATGTCCGGCATAATGCGGGCACGCGTGGTATTTTGTTTAAAAGTGATTTTCGAATAACCGTGGAGTAAAAAATTGTCTCACACTTTTGAACAAAAGATTTCCGAATTAAAAAAGGTTGTAGAAAACCGGATATATGAAATTGTAAATAAAAACGAACCGGTCACTTTATACGAACCCATGCGGTATGCAATATCCTCAGGCGGTAAAAGACTCAGACCTGTCTTGTTGCTGCTGGTTAATGAAGCCGTCGGGGGGACTCTTGAAAATGCACTTGATGCGGCCGTAGCCCTGGAACTTGTCCATAATTTTACGCTGGTACATGATGATATAATGGATAATGACGACTTGCGAAGGGGCAGGGAGACTGTCCATAAAAAGTGGGACGCCAATGTCGCCATTCTTTCCGGAGACGCATTACTCGTTCTGGCTTATTCGGCTTTACACAGCAATCCGTACCCCATATTACCCGAAGTGTTGAAAGATTTTTCCAGGGGAATTCTCAAGGTCTGCGAAGGACAAACACTGGATAAAGAATTCGAGACCAGAGAGTCCGTGACACTTGAAGAATATTATGAGATGATCGATAAAAAGACGGCGGAGTTGTTCTCTGTTGCCTGTTATGTCGGCTCCATATTGGGAGGCGGTAGCGAAGAGCAGATCAATGCCATGAAATTATACGGTAAAAAAGTGGGCCGCGCTTTTCAGATCCAGGATGATTTACTGGATGTTATTTCAGAAGAAGCGGTTTTAGGTAAAGATATCGGTAGTGATATTGAGGAAAACAAAAAAACTTTTCTTGTGGTTCACGCGCTTGAAAATGCTGATGAAGACCAGAAACAAAAATTACATTTTATTTTGAATAAAAAAAGAATAACCGCTAAAGACGTAAGAGATGTGATCGATATTTTCAGGCAAACCAATACCATAACCGCAACCCGGAATATAATCGAAAACTGCCTGAACGATGCAAAAAAAACGCTATTACCATTACCTGATAATAGCGCTAAACACCATTTAAATGAATTACTTGACACGATAGCGAAACGGAATTCCTGAGAATTTATTTTTTCTCGGTTTTGGCTTTGTCATAATAAATTTTCATGGTCCGCTCTCCCCGCTGTGTTGTCATCGTGTAATCAATGACAAGGGTGTTTCCATCATTTTCAAGAGACCAAACCTCTTTACTGTTCATTTTAAATTCACCGTTCGGGCTTTCAAACGTTATCGTAGACTCTATTTGCAGGCTTTTCCCGTCATCGGAAAATTTTGCTTTTGAAAGTCTTTCACCTCGATTTGTTTCACTTTTACATTCTTTGCCGTCCAGGGTGAGTGTTTCTTCTGTAGTAACCTCTTCATCGTTTCTGTTTACCGAAAATCTTTCAGTTTTCAGGGTTTCTTTTTGGTCGACGATTAACTTGGTAGCCGTCATTCTTGATCCACGTCCACCTTCGCCGAAATCGCTTTTGTCCCTGTTTAACTGCCATTCCCCTGAAAAGTTAAGACTGCCGGTTGCCGCTGTAAATAAAAACCCCATGAAAAGAACTAAAATGACGCCAATTAGATTTTTCATTTTTACGTTCTCCTTTTTTAATTGTACAACTAATAAAACGTACTGTTTGAATAAAAGTTCTTTGTTCCCGTAAATTAAATGCAAATACCAACAAATCTTTATTTTGATATATGCGGTTATTTTTTTAAATTAGATATTTAATTTTAAAATATAGTCACAAGGGAAGAAATGCCGGTTCAGTTTATTTATACCTATCCGCTACTCATCAACATGATTGTAGGAGTTCTCATGTTTGTCGGACCAATGAGCGCCGCTGAGAATAACTCCAGTTTGACCATGATTTCCCTGATGATAACCGGTTATGGATTGGGTTACATATTATTTTCATTGTTAATGGGTAAAATTATCAGAACCCATCTGGCTAAATACCAGATAATCGGCGGCACTCTGTTTATTTCATTATTATGCCTGATTCTCGGTGCGGTAAATAATCCAATCTGGATGATCGTGATTTATTCGATATTACCGTTTGGCGCATCGCTGTTTTTTAACGCGTTTCAAGCCTTAATGAAGGATGTACATGATTTAACCGCAAGGCCGATTTCATGGTCCGTCAGTTCCTATATCGCTTCTTTGACTTTCGGGTTTGCCTTTGGCCCTTTGTTGAGCGGCTGGCTGCGGGAAATTTCATCCTGGAATACAGCGTATTTTTTTGCTTCGGGGATCGCGTTTTTCGTAGCCGTTTGCGCTATGTTTTGCAGTCCGGTAAAATCTGATAAAAAGGAAAATTTCGTCGATTATTCGTATGCTAAAAAACCCGATTTATCGATATCCGGCTGGGCCGGTTCCTTAACGGGTTTTCTCATTCTGTCATTATTTCTAACAATATTTCCCAGACAGTCGGAGCAGATGGAGTTACGTCCTCTGATCAAAGGGCTGGTCATATTTTTGTTGAATATTGTCCAGCCTGTATATGTTCAGTTATATGCAAGACATCATAACTGGGTGTACAGGCATACCGTTGCGCCGTTTATCAATCTTTTGGGGATAGTCGCGCTGTTGAGTTTTTATTTTGCCAGGAACACGTTTGGATTGTACGCTGGCGCCGTCCTGTTCGGTATGTTTTTGTCAACAACCGCGTTTACCGCCATATTTCACAGTTTGTCGCATCCGGTAAAATCCGTTCGCTATATTGCCGTAAATGAGGCGTTTGTGGGAACAGGATTTTTACTGGGCCCACAACTCATACATATCAAACCGGCAACAGCGGATTTCACATTTTCGTATTTTGTGGCATTGTTTCTTGTTGTTTTTTTGATTTTATTTCAATTCATTTATATAAAGAACAAAACGCAATCGAACGGTAAATTATCATGAGAATGTTTTTTTATTTAATATTCATTTTTATTCTGGTTTTTTTTGGTTCCAAAATTTTAAACCTGTTATTGAGCGGAAAACTGTTTGAACCCGGGGCCCTGAAAGAATCCTTCCGCGAGACCAAAAAGAACATCTGGTGGGGCATGAAAACCTTTGTGATCGTGTGGATCCTGTATTTGTTCTTCATCTGGTGGGTGAGGAACAGGTAGGGAATAGTTGTCAGCTGTCAGTTGTGAGCTGAAAGTTGTCAGAAGTGAAAAGTGAGACAGCAGAAGTGAAAAGTGAAATGGCAAAAGTGAGATGTGAGACGGTAGAAGTGAGAAGGGATAAATATAGAGTTATTTTAATAATGATTATGTTAAAAATTTGTACTGTGTGAGTGAGAAATGAATAGGGGAAGGCCGGTATCCTTCCCCATTGAATTTCATACGGAAGAAAATTATTTCAATTTGAACACCACCGGTATACCAATCCACACGCTGACCGGTTTGCCGTCCTGTTTGGCCGGTTCCCACTTGACGGATTTCAGGGCGTTTATGGCCGATTCATCACAGCCGTTGTCGCCCAGACTTTGCATGATTTCTGTCTCCGTCACGTTGCCGTTTTCATCAATATGAATATTGACAACGACGCGCCCTTCAATACCGGCTTTTCTTGCTATTTCAGGATAGACCAAATTTTTCTGGACGGCCGCAAAACCGTCGACAGGTTTCGGCGCTTCATCATAAGCGGTAAACTTTTCCTGATTATCGTCCTGTAAACCCATCACAACCGGAGATAATTTAATATCCACCTTTTTCGATTTCATCACCTCAACCATAACGTTGTTGAATATCACATTTTTAAAACCGACCATTTGCGCTTCGAGATCATATATCCCGGGCGGGACCTGTACCAGATAATAATTGCCGTCCCTGTCCGTCGCGGCGCCCATGGATGTTCCTTTTAAAAAAATGTTGACTGCGGGGATCGGTTCCCCGGTTTTGGCATCCGTAATGGTGCCCCAGATTTTACCGACATTTTCGGCCGCCGGGGCATTATCGCCCTGGGTAATTATTTCTTCCGGCGCCGATGTTTTGTCCGTGCTGCAATACCAGGATAACGGTACAATCAGCGCGGCCAGGCACACCAGCACAGCCGTTATTTTGGGTTTTGATAATGTTTTCATACCTCCCTCCTGCAGTTGGTACGATACACGATTTAATAATTTATTTTTTTGCTTGATTAAAGCCGATACAGATACATAACTCCATTGCGGATCGACAATCTTTTCCGCGATACTCATGAGATGGCGGGAATAAGCACTCGGTGTCAGTTTGGCGTCCCGTATTGCATAATCGTCGCAGGCCATTTCCCGGTAAACATTTATACGCTCATTCAACAGCCAGACGAACGGGTGGAAAAAGTACAACGCCTGTGCGATGGTTTGTAATAAAAGGATAAATCCGTCTTTTCTGTGGATGTGCGCCAGTTCGTGCTCAAGCAGAACTTTTTGTCCCTCGCGGGGCAGCTGGTCCCAGTAAGCCGGTAAAAATATTTTTTTCGGAAATAACCCGATACTTAACGGGGATGGGATTTTGTCGCAAAAATACAGCTTGATCCTGGAATCACCGGGATTGTTGATCCTGATGGAAGATTTGAGACGTCTTTTCAGAATCATAGTTGACAGAACGGATATAAGCAGATAGGCCAATAATGTTGTCAACCACAGAATAAATATTATACTGCCGGCGGACAATTGTTCTGTAATGGGGGGCGGTTCGGCGCTGACGGGAATGATTTCTCCGATGGTTACTGAACCAGCTCCGCCCCTGCCGATGCCGGTAAACCAGGCAAACGAACCGGGGATAAACGGCGGCAGCAGCAGTTTGACCATCCCCAGCACCCCGATGATGTACTTTATCCGGGCGTCTGCGTTTTTGAGCAGGTAAAAGGCCAGAAAAACGAGTCCCAGAAACAGGGTGTTCTGCAATACCGCGAATCCGAAATATTGTATCCATAAACTACTGTAATAGTTAAAGTCGGACATGACACTATTCCTTTAATTGTTGTTCTCTTTTATTCAGTAATTCTTTAATTTTCTGGATTTCTTCCAGGCTGAGGTCCTCAGAATCGATCAGATAGTTTGCCAGCGCCGGCACCGAACCGTTAAATACCCGTGAGACCATGTTTTTCATTTCGGATTTGACAATATCGTTTCTTGTTTTTACGGGGGTGTAAAAATTGACCAGGCCGATTTTTCGGGTTTTCAGCAGATCCTTTTTCACCAGAGTGTTCATAATGGTTTGCACGGTCGTGTACGCCTTTTCGCCGCCGGGATAGGCATGTTCCAGCACATCCCTAACCGATGGCGATGCGCCGATCCTCCAGATGGCGTCCATAATTTCCCATTCGACCGGGGTCAGTTTACTGTTAGTGGTTGACATTTTAACTCCTATGATTATAAGTTATCTACTATATCTATAGTAAGTATACTAAAATTATAAGAACTTGTCAAGTGTTTTTTTCAAAAATTTGTAATTTTTTTTGTGAGAATGAAAAGGGTTGTATGTTTTGTTAATTCAGGCTTATAATGGCATTTTTAAAATTTTGCAGCTGCGGATCATCCGGTGTGACACTCGCCCACAGCGCTGCCACTTCAAGGCACTCTTTTTTCTGCTGTGTCCGGTAAAAATACTCAGCCCAGCTTCCCAGCATTTGTACGAGTCTGTTTTGTTCATTTTCATCCAGTACCTGCAGATCCAGCATGACGACAATCATTTGATTGGAGGAGGGCCACTCTTTGTTGATCCAGTTGACGCTGAGCGCGTTGTAAAATGACGCTTTGGCGTTTTGCTTGAAAATGTTAAAATCCCAGTAACGTTGATAGGCGTCGGCAAACACCTCAAAAGCCCGCGCATAGTTTTTCTCGTCAAACAGCTTTTTGCCCCATTTCTGGTAGAGATCAATCTCGAAATTATAGTTGGAGCGGGAATCCCGGTTGAATTTCTGCGCCAGGGTGACGAAATCATACGCGGTCTTGTAGTCCTTGATCTCCATGGCGAAATAGGCGCGATTATAGGCCAGCAGGCCGAGCAGTTCGGTGTTGTTGATCTGCCGGCCTTTTGTGTTTTCATGGGCGTATATTTGTTCTAGCCCTATCTGGTAAGCCTGGTTTTCAGGATAAAACTGCAGCAGGTACCGGGAATATTCTTTCAGGTTCTGCATGATATTGAATCCCATGGGTGAGGTGTTTTCCACCATCAGCTGTTTTTCAAAATCGGTGAAAATGGTATAGGTATGCGTGGGCGTTTCGAACGCCTCGGTGGACCAGCCCATGTCCTCGCAGATCAGATTATACAGGATGGTCCCGGCGACGCAGTTGTACTGTTTCTGTTTGACGATATTGAGCAGGGTGGTGGCTTTTTCCTTGTAGGTGACGAGCCAGTTGCTGTGCAGGTAACCGAAAACCTTGCTGGCGGAGCCGATGCGGTCGAATTGATCGAAATTATAGTCCTTGAGCGTCTGCACCAGTTGATTGTACCAGTCCAGGTAATAGCGCAACGAATCGGGATGGGTAGCGCCGGAGAGGATAAAGGCAGCTTTGGGTTTGGAAAAGCTGTCCAGACGGTTGTCCTCGATGTCCTTGCGCAGCCGGGATTCGATGAACGAATCGGGCCGACAGGGAAGAGAGGTTAATATTAAAATTATGAATATATATGTTATGTTTTTCATTCTTATGTTTTTTTCAATAAACATAAGCATAAAGGGCAAAAATTTCAAGAAAAATGTGGGATTATGAACCGCAAGGACGCGAAGAACGCAAAGGGGATGCAATATAGAGTTGAAATAACAGACCACATAAGGGGATTGGACTTTTGGACCCGGTCATCGAGTAGGACCTTACTCTAGTAAAGCTCGAGTACGGGACGTATCGGGTTTACAGTCATATCTTGTTAGAAATGTCCCTTCGATACGTCCCGTGCCGCCAAGCGGCAAAGCGGGACTACTCAGGGACCATTGTATCGGTAGAACAGATAGTATATTTCAGTTAGGTAAAGCATGGTGAGCTTTAGCGCACCATTAGATAAATCGATTTGCACATGCAAAGTTGCGCCGAGGCGTACTCTACTATTGTGAGTGCTATTTGTTCTCCAAATTCAATTATAGCAGGGGAGAATCTACCCATTGTTATCCATTTTTTATATTTTCATGAAATTTTTCTTGACATTTATTGTTATAATATTAAATTACTATTAATATT
>JAFGSB010000172.1 GCA_016934825.1 Candidatus Zhuqueibacterota bacterium | reverse complement strand
TATAAAAAAAATATTTTTGTTTACAAATAAAAAATGCTTTACAAAATCTTTTTTAACAAGTGTACAGAATTTTTTTCTCGATCCAATCTTCAAATTGGCGCGAATATATGCGGGAATCTCGGATTCCCGTTAATTAAGTCAAAGAGTGAAAATTTTTTATTGCATTAAAATACCAAATCAAAGATTTGTGTCAATTGAGTTCCTGAAGATTAGGAAATAGTCTAATTTTTTTATTCAGATGCTGTAAGTTCTATATCATTAGCAATTTAAAATATTGATTTATCGCTCTTTTCGTGCGTATGCTTTGCGAACCGATCTATTGATGAACGAGTTCAAACCCCGACCACTTCTAGCTAATTGTTTCATGTGTTCTATATTTTGCGAGCCTGTACTATCATACGTATAAAGATATATTGAACCATCTAAAAACTGAACTCTGATAAAATCTGTTCCTTCTTCATAAGCTTCAATACCAGAATTCCCATCCAAATTTTTATAATGTTCCATAATTCTTCTCCAAGGTTAAATTAATTTTGTTTATCATAACTTATTATAACCTTCCCTAACATCATCAAAATCCGATATCCATTTTTAATCAAAATGTCAACAATTAGTAAAAGTTATTATAAATTATTATATCCAGAAAAACCCCTATCCACCCTGGTATTATCGTTTCAGCCTTGATTTTTCAGAACAAATTAACGAACCCGGCAAAAATATGCAAGGAATATTTTGTTTTTTCGTAGGCAGGACGTGTCGCCCGACATTTTGCTAAAATATTTTCAGGACAGGATGTCCTGTTTTATGGTTCGCCCTGGGAAAATTCCCAGGGCGAGCAGTGCCGGGCCACAGGCCCGACCTACAGCTACGGCTGCGGCTTACGGCTGCCTCTTAAACTTGCCAAAATCCGGTTTTCTTTTTTCCAGAAAGGCGTTTTTGCCTTCCCGCGCTTCGTCGGACATGTAGTACAGCATGGTGGCGCAGCCGGCCAGTTCCTGCAGTCCGGCCTGGCCGTCGCAGTCGGCGTTGAGCGCGGCCTTTAAACAGCGTATGGCCGTGGGCGAGTTGGCCAGGATTTCCCGGCACCACAACACGGTTTCTTCCTCCAGTTTGTCCAGCGGCACCACGGCGTTCACCAGTCCCATGTCCAGCGCCTGCCGGGCGTTGTACTGGCGGCACAAAAACCAGATCTCTCGCGCCTTTTTTTGTCCCACGATCCGCGCCATGTAACTGGCGCCGTAACCGCCGTCGAAGGAGCCGACTTTGGGTCCTGTTTGTCCGAACACCGCGTTCTCCGCGGCGATGGTCAAATCGCACATCAGGTGCAGCACGTGGCCGCCGCCGATGGCGTATCCCGCCACCATGGCAATGACCGGCTTGGGACAGGTGCGGATCTGCCGCTGGAAATCCAGTACATTCAGCCGGTGCACACCCTTTTCGTCCTTGTAGCCGGAATCGCCGCGGATCTTCTGGTCGCCGCCGGAACAAAACGCTTTCTCGCCCTCGCCGGTGAGAATGATCACGCCGGTGTCCGGGTCCTCGCGGGCGTCTTCCAGCGCCTTGCTCATTTCCATCACGGTCAGCGGCCGGAAGGCGTTGCGCACCTCAGGACGGTTGATGGTTATTTTGGCGATGCCTTCGGCTTTATCATACTTAATATCGTTATAGTCTCCGGATTGTCTCCAGTTTATAACACTCATGTACTACTCCTGTTATTTTAAAAAATCCAGAATAAGCCTGGTAAATTTATCCGGCACTTCAAAATGAAGATTGTGCCCGCAATCCTTGAAAATTTTTGTTTTAAAACCGGGATTAAAACGCGCCATATCCTGGACAATCTCGGTATATTTGGTGTCCTTGTCCCCGGCCATTAACAATACCGGAATGGTAATGTTGGTCAGCTTGTACCACATCGGTTCCTGCGTGCCCTGTCCCATATTGCGCAGGACTTTGGCCAGTTCGGCGGGATCGTTGCCCAGTCTTAAATACAGTAAATTCTGAAAATTCGGATGCAGAATCAGCGAACGGAATATCGGTTGATAATACCATTTCAAAACAAATGATTCAAAATCGTCGGCTTGCATTTTTTCAGCGACGATTTCATCATGGCGCTGCCGGTTTTCCCGCTCAAACAGATCGATGATACCGGGGCCTGCCGATTCCATAACAAGATGGGTAAACCGCTCCGGGTATGTTAAAACAAGATACAGCGCCAGCCTGCCCCCCATGGAATACCCCACTATGGAACACTTTTGAATATCAAGATGGTCCAGTACCTGAATGATCCGGTTCGCGGTTTCAGGTATAGAATACGACTTTTCATCCGTATTGATCCTGGTTTTCCCATGTCCCGGCAAATCGATTGTTAAAATGTTAATACTCTTGTGTTTCAGTTTTTCAACGACTACTTCCCAATCTCTGGTGGATCCCATAAAACCATGTAAAAACAATACAGCCGGTTTATCGGATTGCCCATGTGTTTCAAAATACAGCCCGTTTTGGTCCGTCATAAGCGTTTCTACCCTTTTAACCTTTTTAGTTTTGTTAAAATGAACTGATGAAATTCAAAATTCAGCTTTGAGTTTGATTGAATTTCAATTATAGTTGATTTCTGACTGTTCAATGCCGCCTGATAGCAATTTTGAAAATCGGTCAGGTTTTGCGGCTGTTGATATGGTATATCGAATTGCTTTGCCGAAGACTCAAAATACAAATTGTGCGGTGTGATGAAATATTTTTCAAAAATGTCCTTGTGTTCCGCAATCGGCAGAAAATGAAAAATACCGCCGCCGTGATTATTCACCAGCACAATAACAACAGGCTGAGTGACGGATTTTAACAATAATAATGAATTGATATCATGGATAAAGGCAAGATCACCGGCAAGCAGGGTCACCGGCCGATTCAGGCCGGCGGCAAAGCCCGCCGCCGATGCGATTGTTCCGTCTATGCCGCTGACACCCCGGTTACAGCCGACAAATATCCTGTTCTTTTCCGGACAGGCATACATATCCATTTCACGTACGGGCATGCTGTTTGCCAGAAACAGGCCGTGATCTTTAGGGATCAGTTGCGAGATAACCCTCGCTATACCCGCTTCGGTGATGTCGTTATTCGTATCAATCGACTGTTTAAAAACAGTTTCCGCCTGTTTCGAAATGGAAAGGAGCCGGGTGGTCCGGTTTTCGTCGCTTTTAGCTTTCACTTTTGTTAACAACTCCCGGCAAAAGAGTTCCGGGGCCGCCTCGATCCGCGTCGTCACGATATGCGCCGGATCTAGCCGGGCGGGATTGTCGTTGATCACAATATAATGTTCGGGGGACGACTCTTCAATAAGCCGCATCAATCGTTTGGAGACCGGCGCCCCGCCGATATGCAGGACCACATCCGGCTTTGCCGGTATGTTGAAAAATTCGAATTTTAATAACCGGTCATAATGGGGAATAATATAATTGTTTTGTTTACCCATTGACAAACCGGACAAAATATCGGCAAACACGGGCCATTTTAATTTATCGATCAATGAACAAACAGCGTCACGTTCCCGGTCTGTTCTCAATCGTCCGATCACAAGCAGGCCGTTTCGGGTGTTGTTCAACACGCGGGCTGTTTCAACGGAGCTTTCAGCGTTCAGGTTACGGAACGTTTTTTTGTAATCAGTATAAGGATTGCGGGATAAAAGCCAGGTTTTGACCGGGCCCAAATAAAATTCCGGAACATTTTCCTCTACCGGGGCGAGCGGTTCACGGAACATACAATTCAGATGAACCGGCCCGGCGGGTGAATTCTTTGCCCGGTACGCCAGTTGGTCTGCGGTGGTGAGTACCATATTGGGTGGAATTTTCATGTCGGGACAGGGCATATCGAACTGCCAGCGGCAATAATCATGATAAAGTCGCGGCTGCCGGATCGTTTGATTGGCCCCGGTTTCTCTTAACTCCGGCGGCCGGTCCGCCGTTAACAGGATCAGCGGCACAAAATCCATGGACGCTTCAATAACGGCCGGATAATAATTTGCAGCGGCTGTACCGGAGGTACAGATCAGTGCTGCCGGTTTTCCCGCACCCCTGGCATATCCGAGGGCATGAAATGCCGCTCCGCGTTCGTCATAACAGATTAAACACTGAACTTCGGGATGTCTGGCGGCGGCTACGGTTAATGGGGTGGAACGGGATCCGGGAGAGATACAAAAATACGTTACTCCGTTGCGGACGAGTTCCTCAATTAACAGTGAAGCCCATAACGTATTGATATTTTCTTTACAAAGTGACAAGTCTCTTGCGCCCGGTTAGCGGGCGCCTCCGCCTGTTCCGGATTATTCATTCAATTTTATTATTAAAAGGTACTTCCTAATATGTCAGGTAACGGTAAAATAACCGGGTACTAAATAATAAAAGGGGTTCGATTCGCCCGGGATTTACCGGGCATCAACGACTTGAAAAAGTTTAGTGAAATTGAGATTCTTGGCCTCATTTTCTTCCCATTCCTTTACCGGATCAGATCCCTTCACAATACCTGATCCCGCAAACAGGGTCAGCGTTTTTCCGGTTACCAGTCCTGACCGGATTGCCACCGCGAATTCGGCGGCGTCCCGGCCTATCCATCCGACGGGCCCGGCGTACCAGCCGCGGTCGAAAGCTTCCAGCTCAGATATATATAACAGGGATTCCCTGCCGGGATAACCACCGACTGCCGGAGTGGGATGTAAACACTTGATGATATCTCTGTCGCTTACCGACTCTTTGAGAGTTCCTTTGAAAAGCGTTTGCAGATGCTGAACATTCGGCAACTTTAGTAAATCTTCCCGTATTACAATTTCAATGTTATCACACAGCGGTTCCAGGCTTTGACGGATCATGTCGCTTACCCAGCGGTGTTCGCGCAGGTCCTTATCCGACTGCATCAGCTCTTCACCCAGCCGTTTATCGTCATCGGGTTCATCGCCGCGGGGACGCGTTCCGGCTATGGCTTCACTTAATATTTCCATGCCGTACCTCCGGTATAATCTTTCCGGCGTCACACCCAGAAACGCCCTGTCTTTTGCCAGTTGAAAGCAAAAATGAAAAGAAGATGGATTTGTTAAAGCCAGTTTTTGAATCAGGTGGGCCGGATCAAGTTTCGTATCAAAATCGAATACGGATTTCCCGGCCAATACAATTTTTTGCAATTTTTCTTTTTGGATGAGTTCAAGCGCCTGTTCGACGCGGTGCTGCCACTGATCTTTATCCGGAATTCTGCTGCTGTTTTTGTTTACCGGCAGTTTCTCATTTAAAACAACATCCGAAAAATCCAGCTCCGAAATATCCTGAATAATATCTTTAAAAATATTTTCAGAGTGGTCTCCCCCGGAAAACAAAAAATTGACGGCGAAAAGAGTGTCATGATCTTGATGAATCATCTCAAATCGTGGTATAACAAAAAGATAATTGTTATAATCCTTCCAGTCCGCATCTAATTTCTGGTCCAGATCGAATTTAATTCCCCCGTAATATTTAAGATTCGGATGAGATAAATTTAGTTTCCGATTTATTTCCAAGAACAAACGATCGAAATCAATTCCGTTCCGGCCCGTAACGATATCGGCCGTACCGATTCCTCCCATTGTAAAGCGGTGGTCCCGTCCCGACCAAAAAGTTTTCACGTCGTACGGCTGTTTCCGAAGCCAGTTTAATATGTCCATTTCAGGAATAGGGACTTCTATTCGCCAAAGCTTCCCGAAAGTCGTTTCAGAGTTCCTGTTCTTTTCCCAAAAGTCAGTCAGTTTTTCTATGATTAATTTTTTTGTTACCGTTGTAGACAAAAACACCTCTTAATAAATACTAAATTTTATTACGCTTTATCCGCCTGATATATTGTCGCAATCCCTAAGGTCAGGGGCCGATATGATATTTTATTAAAACCGGCTTTTTCTAGTAATTCAATAAAGGCGCTGCCATACGGGAACTTTTCAACAGATTTGTTCAAATACCCGTAAGCATTAGAATCGCCCGATAAAAGTCCGCCAAGTCCGGGTAAAATATAACGGAAATATAATAAATACATGTAACGAACGAATTTGTTGCCGGGAAGGGAAAATTCCAGAATAAGCGCCCGGCCGTCCTTTTTTAAAACACGGTACATCTCCTTCAGCGATTTTTGCACATCCGGCATATTTCGAATTCCGAAAGCGATTGTCACAACATCCATGCAACTGTCCTGTACCGGCAGATATAAAGCGTCGCCTGGGATCAAATTTATTTTATGGTTTAATTCTTTCGCTTTGATCTTAAGCCTGCCCAATTCGAGCATTTTTTCAGCCCTGTCCAGTCCGACACCTTTCTTTAGTGTCCCGTTCCGGCTTAAAGTCAATAATACATCGGCGGTTCCGGTGGCAATATCCAGTAAATTTAAATTTTGTCTCGCAGGAAGATGTAAAGCCAGTTTTTTTCGCCAGGTAACATCCTGCCTTAATGATAAAAGCCGGTTTAACAGATCGTACCGTTTCGATATACGATCGAACATTTTCCAGTTTCCGGCTTTTGCGGGTGTTTTCAGGGGTTTGTTTGTCAGCAAATATATTTATATTATTTTAATGAATTCAAACTTTAACTCAGCTAATAAACTATTAATAGATAAAATAAGTAAAAATTTACTGGGAAGCAATGATTTTGAATTTATAAATTCAATATTAATGCTAAAAACCTTGATAATTACAAATATTTATTGTAGAATACTAACAGTGTCCTGTTTAAGCCGGACGCAACGCTCTAAATATTAGATGCTACACAAGTATTCGAAAATGAAATCTTTTATTACATTGTTTGAAAAAATTTTTTAAATGATTATTAAACTTGAGCAAAATCAGGCGGCGGTTCCGTGAACCGGACACCTGTGGTAAAATATAATTATTATTGGTAATAAAGGAGGCCATTCATGAAAAGACGGGATTTTCTGGCAACAGGACTTGCTGCGGGAGTCGCGGCGCTTTCCACACAAAAATTAACTGCTCAATTAAAGGGGAAAAATAATTTCAAGCTGAAATACGCTCCGCATTTTGGCATGTTTAATAATCACGCCGGTGATGATTTCATCGACCAGTTAAAATTCATCGCGGATACCGGTTTTCGCGCTTTTGAAGATAATAATATGAAAAGCCGGCCTGTAGAAGTGCAAAACAAAATCGCCAATGAAATGACGCGGCTGGGACTGGAAATGGGCGTGTTTGTCGCCACCGTCGATTTTACCAATGTCACGTTTGCCTGTGACAAAAAGGATGTCCGGGACAAATTTTTAAAAGACATAAAGGACTCTGTTGAAGTGGCAAAACGTGTAAACGCGAAATTTTGTACGGTCGTGCCCGGATGTTATACCAGAGACCTGGAATGGGACTACCAGACGGCGCTGGTAATTGACAATCTGAAACGCTGCGCCGAGATTTGCGAACCGGCCAATCTGGTGATGGTGCTGGAACCGTTGAATCCGTGGACAAATCACCCGGGTTTATTCCTGACCAAAATTCCGCAGGCTTATATGATCTGCAAAGCCGTCAACAGTCCGTCCTGCAAAATCCTCGATGATCTTTATCATCAACAGGTTACGGAAGGCAACCTGATCCCGAACATGGATATGGCATTAAGCGAAATCGGCTATATTCAGGTTGGTGATAATCCCGGCCGTAAGGAACCCGGAACGGGTGAAATTAATTACATGAATATTTTTAAACATATTTATGAAAAAAATCCGGAATTCATCATCGGTATGGAACACGGCAATTCAAAACCGGGTAAAGAGGGAGAACAGGCGTTGATCGATGCGTATGTGGCGGTGGACAGTTTTCAGGTATAGGAATAAATCCCGGCAGTTAAAATACCACGGGTTTTTTATGTGTTTAATTATTCACCATCTAAAAATATTTCACACATTCTTTTACGGCAAAAAAACCGCGGACAAGACATAAAGCGAGTGTGAGGTACAGGAGGACGTTAAAGGTTACAGTTAGCCAAACAATATCCCCGAATTTGAAACTCCAGATGCCGATTCCGGTGGTGAACAATACCGCCTTTAATATGGCGTAACCCGACCGACTGAGCGGCGACGCAACCAGCCACCAGCCCAAACGGGATTTCATCATGGAAAAAGTCGTATACCCGTTTGCCAGGGCCACGCTCCTGAAACCATCGGTAATAAAACCCCTTACCAGCACAATGACGGGTATCCACACCGGGATAACATGCAAATAAGCCAATAGAACCCATAAAACATTTTCCACGATCCTGTCGCCGGCGACATCCAGTACACTCCCCAGTTTGGAAGCGCAATGTAACCGCCGGGCTAAAAAACCGTCGAGGCTGTCCATATAAAATATAACGGGTATAAGTAAAAAACAAATCACCCGGACCCAAAAGTTATTAATCTGGATGGCGAGCGCCAAAACGAGAAGTATGACGATTCTGCTTAATGTGACAATATTCGCCGGAGATGCTAAAACTTTCCTGTGCACGGGGTATTTCATTTAAATAGCCAGCCCCAATCGGCCAAATCCCGAAATAATCGAAAACAGCACACTGGAAGACTGACCTGTTGCTTTCACATCATGATTCAAAATGGCTTTTTTAAGATCCTCGGGAGTTTTGCCGTCAAATTCCAGGTATACATTGCCCACTTCAAATGGAGTGTGCGCGTCACTGCCGGCGGTTATGGGAGTATTTAAGCGTTTGGCAAGGTTTTTGGCCATTTCATTGTCGCGGCTGTTATACGTACGACCATTTAATATTTCGATGGCAATGTCCTGCCAGTTGTCAATTTCAGTATAAGCCAGAAATTCATGCCGTCTTTCCGAAAAAGGATGGGCGATTGATATCAGTCCGTTTTGGGCCCTGATTTCATCAATAACCCCAATGGTATTTTTACTTTGTACCGGTTTTTCCAAGTAAAGACCTAAAATTTCACCAACGATTCGGTTATCCTGGTAAACTTTGATTTCCTGGCCATTAATGATGTCGACCGGATATTTATTTTTTATATGATTAAAAGCTTTCCAGCCGTCTGTCGTCACGTGATCGGTAATCGCAATAATCCCAATACTCCGGTCCGCGGCAGCGGCAAGAATGGACTCCGGTTTTGCAATAGAATCAATGGAATACATTGAATGTATATGAAGATCTGCTTTCAAAATTATTCTCCTGGTTAAGATCAGTAGACATAATTTTGTAATCAAACCTGATGCCATCCCCCGGCTAAAACGAATTTTATTTTATTACATATAACTATCTGTAAATATTGTACTTTTTGATAGCCATTTTTTGTTGTTTGTATTTTTGAAAATAATTTTTTCAAAAAAGTGCAAGTAAATACTTGCACATGCATTATACAATGGGCACTTTTTTATTCTACTTTAACCAGACGATATGAGCCGTTCCCATTTCTGTCTGCAAAGTAATATTTACGATCAATATTCGCATAGTACCAAATTTCAATGCCCGGGTTGCTGAGTTCAGCCTGCTGTCGTTCAACCTGTGTAGGGGGTCCATATTTTATGTATATTTCACCCCGGTCCGTTTCCCAACCGTTACTGTAGGGAAAACTTTCAGCAAAATTTTGATTGGCAAAATTAATCCGCTGGAAAAATTCTGTTTTTAATTCGTTTTCAGGAGTGTCGGTCGTCGGATCACGTTCTTTCCAAAATTGATCATACAGGTCTTTTTTTTCACTTTCCGGGGCCTCTTTGATTTTGGAGATAATATCTTTATGAGCGATCATTTTTAATTGTTCGATTGCCAGGTCAAGGTTGTTCTGCTGTAATTTTACATTACTCCAGTTAACATGAAAAATTTTCTGGTTGTCTATGGCTTGCTTCCCGGATTTTACCTTTACGGATAAATAATATTGTCCCGGCTTTTTTATAACATCCTTAAAGGGTATGCAATAAGGAATTCTATTGTTTGCCGCAGCAAGTGTTTCTGATTTTTGAAATATTTGCGCCCTGTCCACGTTGGAAATTTTATATTCAATTGTGAGGCTGTCCGAATTTTTCTGCGGATACAAAATCAGATAGGCGGTAAAATCCGACTGGCTTTCATCAAAAGAGCTTTTTAAATTGGGTTTAAAAATTACAGGATCATCTTCACAATCGATTTTATCCACAAAAACTATATCGCTGATATGCAGCCTGTCATTCTGAAATGGTCTGAGATTAATTTTTGTTTTTTCAACCAGGATTTCAGGAATATTATTTTCAATTATTTTTACCACATAATAATATTCGCCGGGCGGCAAGGAAACGGACATATAATTCTGGTATGGATTTATCCGGGAATTGGTTTGCGCATAGCTATTTACAATTTTTTCTTTTTTGATGGAATTTTCCGCGAGCGCCTGATTTTTTTTATTATAAAAAATAATATTGATTTCATATTGCGCTTTAAAAGTGCCGTCTTCAGCTTTTACAAAAGTTAAAATATCATTTACCAGCGAAAAATAAAATTCGACAAGACTTTTGGAATCGTCAGACGGGTCCGCAAAATTATAAATTTCATATAAAAATAGCTCACTTCCAAACTGATTTCTTGATATAAAACCTCTTTGGCCCATTCTTTGAGCAATTAAATTTTGACAAAAAATCAGTACAGTGAATAATGTCATCACGAGTATATATTGCTTTGCTTTCATATTCAATTCCGTGTTAATTATATTCCTTTAACGAAATTTTTTATTATACTTTATAAATTCAATTAACTACAGCCGGTATCTTTTATTATTTTAAGATCTCCAAAACATTCAATGCCGTATCGTATTTATCTTTTGTAAACGGCGGCATCAGATAAATTCCATAAATTTTTTCATACTCTTTAACCTGCAAAATCGCCGATTGTGCGACTTTAATTCCGTATTTTTGTGCTTCTTCATTATCTTTAGCTTTTGCCAGCAATCGGCCGATATCCTCCGGGACATGTATTCCCGGCACTTCATTATTCAGGAATTCCACTGTCCGAAAACTCATCAGCGGCATAATTCCGGCAAGAACAGGGATTTTTATATGATCGATACGTTTTATAAACTTTTCAAACTGTTTTATGTCAAAAATGGGTTGAGACAGGATATACTCCGCTCCGTTGTCAATTTTTTGGTCCAATCTGTCCAATTCATGATCCAGGTCTATCGCTCCGGGATTGACCCCAACGCCTATGTGCCAGCTTGTGGGTTGGCCGATTGGGTTACCGGCGATATCAACACCCATGTTCAGCCCCTTAACGACCCTTGTCAGCCCGATTGAATCCACATCGAACACGGCCGTGGCATCAGGATAATCGCCCAGCTTGGGCGGATCGCCTGTAATGACCAGAATATTTCGTAATCCCAGCGCGTAAGCGCCAAGCAAATCGGACTGCATACCCAGTAAATTTCTGTCGCGGCAGCAGTAATGAAGAATAGTGTCAATATGAAGTTTTGTCTCTATTAACTGGGCCATTGCCATGGGCGACATACGCGCGGACGCCCTGGGTCCATCGGGAAGATTGATGGCATCAACTCCGAAATCCACTAATTTTTTAACGCCCTCCAAAACATGTGCGGCGTTCACACCGCGCGGCGAAAGGACTTCTACGGAAACCGTAAACTTTTCCTGAAATTTTTTTGCCAGCGTCGATTTTTCCACCGTGGGTGTTTCTTTAACTGTTATGTCCTTTTTTGGTGTTATGATCAGTGTGCTGACTGTTTTTTGGGGCTGCATTGCTCTTACGGCATTAGCAATAGCTTTAATATGTTCGGGAGTGGTTCCGCAACACCCCCCGACAATATTGGCCCCGGCGTTAATGAACCGGCGGGCGAATTCCGCGTGGTATTCCGGAGTGGACATATACAAAAAGCGGCCCTCAACGAGCCGGGGATTCCCGGCATTGGGTTGCGCTGAAATAAATTTTGCCCCCACAGATGCCATTTTTTCGATTATGGCAAGCATAGGCTGAGGACCCACCGAACAATTCGCGCCGACAACATCAGCGCCTTCACTTGAAGAAATTTCCACAACTTTTTCCGGGCTGACCCCTAATGGAGTGGTACCCTGTTCATTGAAAGTCGATTGGGCGATGACCGGCAGATCGGAAATTTTCTTAACCGCACGAATCGCGAGCGCCAGTTCATGAATATTCTGAAATGTTTCAAGAATAAACAGGTCGACTCCACCGGCAAGCAAACCCTCCGCTTGTTGTGTAAAAGCGTCAAAAGCTTCACTTTCATCAAGATTACCCGGCGGCCTCAGGGGGACGCCAATGGGACCGATAGAACCGGCGACATACTGGTTATTCTCCGCCGCGGCACGGGCCAGTTCGGCTCCCTTTTTGTTGATGTTGAAAATTTTATCTTCATAACCATGGGGGCGGAGTTTAAAGATATTGGCGCCAAAAGTATTGGTCTCCAAAATATCGGCCCGTGAGATTTTATATTGATTGTGAATATCAGAAATGATTTCCGGTGCGGATAGATTTAATTCATCAAAACAACGGTTTATAAAAATGCCATGGGCATAAATCATTGTGCCCATGGCGCCGTCACATACGAGAATTGAATCATTTAACTTCGTTAAAAAAGGAGTATTTGCCAATTCTGCCTCGCTAAATTAAAAATCTGCGCCTAAAGACCAAAGTACGGAGGGCTTTTCCGACCGGTAAAAATCCGTCGGCCAGGCAAGATCAAAGCGCAACAGAAAAAAACCGACATTCAGACGAACTCCCATGCCATAGCTGGCAAAGGCATAGCTGCTTCTAAATAATGACCTGGGTTTATCAAAAAGCTCTTTAAAATTATTATAGTCGTTTTGGTCCCAGGCAAAACCAATATCTGTAAATATCGAACCGCCGACGTTTGAAAAATATAATGGCAAGGGGAATCCCATTAATAACTGACGGATCAACGGGAACCTGAATTCAATGTTTGTCATCAAAAACCGGTTGCCCACTAATTCATAATAATCTGCTCCTCTCAGCGGCATTTCAAAAGAAGCAAAATATATGTCCTCAATCCGGTTTACGCGAATACCACCTTTATATTCATAATTGATCCAGTTTGGCAATCCTCCCAGAAAAAACTTTTGTGGATGAATGCCAGCGCTAAATCCGGCAGTGCCGCGAAGCGCGAAGGAGTAATCTTTAAACACGCGGTAATATTGACGCCAATCGCCTCTTACGGTAGTAAAATCGATGCCGCTTTTCCCGATCTGGGGACTATAAGTGATCCCGACAGCCCAGCGGCTGCCGTTTGTGGGTCCGGTATATCCCCATACGGTAGTATCCTTGGTATAGGTCAGGTTGTTGAGGACAAAAAACCTGTTGCGCGGAGAAAATATCCCGGCATCGATCAGTAAGTCCGTCAAATCATCCGGAAGGTCCATATATTCACGACTGATTCCACGGATCGATATACCATAACTTATTCTTCTGTACCTGTCAAATGGATTGCTTAAAAACAAACTCAGACCGTAATTTCGATCCCTAACCCAGCCGGTGTAATTTGACCAGAAAAAGTAGGCATTATGAAAAACACTGCCGCCGATATCCAGTTTATTTGGAAGATATAAATAAGTAAAAGCATAATCTGCGTTGCGGAAATCACCGAATAAATTGGCCGCAATATTAAAACGATGATCACCCAGAACATCGGAAAATGTGATGTTGGTATATCCCTGAGTGCCGAAAAACTGGTTATAACCCACAGAACCATAAACCAGATCCGGAGAAAATTTTATTTCATAGTCATATACCTTAAATTCACCGTCTTTAGCATATTCGGTTGAGTCCAGAAAAACGCTTTCCTCCATATCATCTGTTTCAATATTACCCTCGGCAAACGATTCATCAAATATGAAATTACGGTATTTTTTCGTTTCATTGGAATCCGATTTTAATTCGCTATCCGCTTTGGCAAAGAGAGTATTTTTCAGGCTGTCCTGTTCCTCGATTTTCTGCTTTAACTCCTGAACGAACCGGGTTTCCTGAACCTGTACTTCATCACGTTTAATTCCTGTCGGATCTTTTAAAATAAAAATGTCATAACCGGCATTATAGAAAGAAGTGAATGCCATACGTTCCGCCCTTCTTCCCCAACTGGGTATAAAAGCGCCGGTCAGCACATTGGTAATAGGCCATTCTTCGCCGTTTTCCAGATCTTTCATATAAATATTACTGACGCCCGAACGGTCACTGCTAAATGCTATGTATTTGCCGTCAGGTGAATAAATAGGGGTTCTTTCCTGGAAACCACTGTCGACCAATTTCCTGATCCCGGTTCCATCTGAATTTATTTCATAAATATTAAAATGTTTATAGTTAATGATAAAAGGTGTAAGGCCTTCAGGAACAACATCCAAATAATTTTCTCTGTCACTGGCAAAGACAATCTTTTTCCCGTCCGGTGACCAGCTTGGTTCTACATTGCTGAAAATATCATTCGTCAGTTTTCTCAAATTTTTGTTTTTGAGATTATAGACATAGATGTCCGTCTGTCCGTCTCTAATACCTGTGAAGGCGATATCATCTCCCTGCGGACTCCATGCCGGATTATAAATACCGTCAAATTTTAGTTTCAGGGTATTTTCAATATCGGACGATTTAACGTTCACAATATGCAGTGCGTCTTCGGCGCCCGCTTTAGCAGAAAATACGATTCTTCTGTCGTCCGGACTCCATGCAAATGCGGGGCCTCTCAACCAGTGAAGTTCTTCGAGATTTCCGGCGCGTTGCCCCCGGACAAGTTTTTTAATCGTTTTATTATCAATCGTACTTGCCAGAAATATATCAAAATAGTCATCTTTATCGGACATATAAACTATTTTATCGCCCCTGTTGCTGATTGACGGGCTGGTATTAATAAAATTTTTATCTTTAATATGTTCCGTTAAAGCTTTGGCAATCTCTTTGGGTTCCTTTCTGTTTTCGATATCCGGCCAGTATTTTCTCTTTAGATATAGCTGCCAGCGTTTAGTTAATTCCTCGGTGTCAATACCAATAGACTGCTTAAGACCTCTGTTCAGGCTTTTTGATATTTTTATTTTGCCTAAAAGTTCGCCGATTTTTTCATCCCCATAGCGATCGGCAATATATTCAAGCACCGATTGCCCGCCTTTATACGCCAAAAATGCGTATAAATAATCAATTGGAGGCAAATATCCGCTTACCGTTGCATCACGCATAAACATATCACTTTCAATATCCCAGCCCCGGCTTTCGTACTCGGCCAGACCTTCTATAAACCATAACGGGATTTGAAATTGCGTCATACCGGTGATAATAGATTGCGCACCCGCACCGTATATCATCTGCAGCATAACAGCATGAGTCAACTCATGATGTATAACGTGACGAAATTTTTCCCATTCGCCTTCATAGGGGATGACCACCCTGTTTTTGAAAAATTCGGTAAATCCGCCAACCGATTCTTCCGGCGGATTCAAATCGACGTTTGTTTGTCCGAAATCGTTATGGCTGTTGTAAACAATAATTTTTATTCTATCAACAAGGTCATAACGAAAATCTTTTCTTAATTGCCGATAGCTGTCCTCTGCAACCTGAGCCGTAAAGGTGGCGACATTTTTCCCACCTTTTGTAAAATATATATCAAAATGCTCGGATTGTAAGTATTGCCATTCAAAATTTTTATCCTGCACTTTATTTTTCCCAAAATATTGCGCAAAAACGGATGTATCGGTAATAATTATAAATAATAAAATGATCAATATGAACGCTTTAATTTTCATTGTTATCTCCTTTGGCGCCACTTTTGAATTGAATCTCTATTGCCTGATTTGGTTTTATTGTTCTCCTGCAATAAATGTGGCATTATATTAACAGCTAAAACTTAACATTAATAAAACAATAGGTAATAATCAAGTTAAATCTATAATAATTAGTGCAATGTATGTTTTATTACTTTGTCCTTTCCGTTTTATTGATAATTATCCATATCAACTTACATATAAATCAACGCTTTTATAAATTTTTTTGTTCCCATAAAGTGCTACAGGATATCGTATTATTATTATTTTACATATTCATACTAACTTTATCATTGTTAAATTAGACAATCCATACTATATTTATATTTCCAATCACTGGTGTCCGGTTAACGGACACCGCCGCCTGATCCGGGTTACAAGTTTCTTAAAATTAAGTTATATAATTGTAAAAATTTAATTTATTCAAACAAATCAATTAATGAATTCATATCCGATAACGAAAATCAATAATATGTCACGAGTGTCGCGTCGGGGTTTTACCGGACACTGGTGATTTCCAATACAATTTGATATTATTTCAATAAAATTAACATATTGGGAGAAAGGCGAAAAGAATGGGAAAAACTATATTATTGTGGATTTTGGCAATTGTAATCACTTTGGGTTCGATGATTTACCAGCGAAAAACCGGACCGAATCATCCGGTAACAGGCAAAGAAATGATCGGTAATTGTATAATTGATTTTAAATTGGAACGAAGTCACAGCGGCGATACGGATCAGCCGGTTATTTTAACGATACCCGACACTTTGATAACAGCAACTCTGGTTTATAAAAGATATAAAACCAGCGACGAATGGGTCAATGTTCCCATGGTTCGGGAAGGTGATGACCTGAAGGGTTTATTACCAAATCAACCTGCCGCCGGCAAGTTGGAATACTATATTGTAATTAAATCGGCCGGTTCGGAAAAAATTATCCCCAAAGGGGAAAAAATAATTACACGTTTTAACGGCGTTGTTCCGAACTGGATTCTCGCACTCCACGTAATTTTTATGATCTTTGGCATGCTGTTTTCTACCCGAACAGGGCTTGAGGCATTAAGGAAAGGAACCAACATAAAAACATATGTTTATCTAACGACAGCCTTTTTGTTTTTGGGCGGAATAATACTGGGTCCGATTGTACAGAAATATGCATTTGGCGCATTTTGGACCGGTTTTCCGTTCGGTAAAGATTTAACGGATAATAAAACACTTATTGCCATGATATCATGGCTCATCGCAATTTTTGTCTTAGTTAAATATAAAAAGGCCCGCGGCTGGATTTTTGCTGCTTCTTTGATAACATTTATCATTTATCTGATTCCGCATAGCTTGTTGGGATCCGAACTGGATTATTCAAAAATGGATGCGGAGCAGGTTCAAATGATTGATGAATAATTCATATAAATATTCGTTATTTAGAGCAGGTAAAAAACGTGTTATCATCAAGAAGACTTTTTGTAAAAAAAATATTAGCCGGCTTTGGGGGATTGTTATTCGCATGTGATAAAAATCCGGTTCAACCGGAAAAATCTGTCATCATAAAAAGCGTTACATATAATTCGGGCGCTGCCGATAGTATAGTACCGGTTGGGGATTACGCCACAATTACATTCAGTGATGCCGTAACAAACATGTCCACAGAAACCCTGTTTATTGAAACGTTGGCCGGGGAAAAACTTTCCGGTCATTCGGTAGAGATTATCAACAATAAACAATGTAAGCTCTCATTCCCGCGGTTAATTCCGGGGAATAAATATTCATTGATCGTTGACGGGGTGAAATCCGCCGATGGCAGCCTTGTTGACGGCGACAATAACGGCAAAGCCGGAGGTAAATACAAAGCCGGCTTGATCGTCGTTCCGCCGACATCTTTTACAAATATTTATAATCTGAACGAGTTAAGCGTAACCAATGTTTTGATTAACATCAAAACAAGTAATAAACTCAATAAAGATACGGTTAATACAAATAATGTGCTGGTTATAAAAAAAGAAACACAAAAAAGAGTAGATATTCAGGTGTATTATGATTCGGTAAAGCTTGAGGTCCAGCTTATTATCCCGCAATTGGAGTATGGAACAGATTATATTATCCGGGTCACAGAGGATGTTAAAGATGTCTGGGATTTTTCCCTGGACGGGAACAATGATAATACACCGGGTGGTGTGTTTGAATATGAATTCCGGACAACCGCAAATCCGGACACAAAACCGCCGCAGCTCGTGCAGGTAAATCCGACAGCCGGAAGCATTGGCGTTGATGTTAATGTCAGTGTTTTCGCAGTGTTTGATGAAGCCTTAAAAAATGATAACCTAACAGATAAAATTTTTGTTACCGATAAAAATGGCGCAAAAGTTCAGGGCGGCATCAGTTATGATTTGAATATAAACACATTAAAATTTATCCCGGAAAATTTATACAATTTTAATGAATTATACACGGTTCATCTTGTCGACCTGCAGGACCGTGCCGGAAACCTTTTTAATGACGGCCAGGAATATACATGGACATTTACAACGGAAATCAATCCGTCGATGCATACACCGGAAGCTGTTAAAAATCTTGAAACCGCAACAGGAAGCCATCCCGGGGAAGTTGATCTGAGCTGGGAGGTGCCGGCAGATAAAACTAAAGACGGAAAGAATGAATCCGGTGCAGATTTATTATTTGATGTATATCGCCATACTTCGCCTATAGTCAATGAAGGGGACATCAAAAAAGCGGATATTGTCAATGAAAATTATACCCCCGGTATTACTACAGGTAATATTGTTAATTATACCATTATGAATCCGGAAAACGCCCGCACATATTATTTTGCGATTCGTGTTAAAGATAAAGACGGGAATGCCTCGCAGTTTACATCGTCTCAGGCCGTTATCAGCAAAGGATATGGGATGCGCCTAAAACTGACCGATGCTGTTTTAAGCGGAAAAGCAGGGGTATCGCCGGAAAATCAGGTTTGGGCGGGAATAAAAATATTTCAGGATAACAGACAACTGGCCATAACAGATATAAATGGTGCGGCCGAATTTGACGCGACATCACAAAGCGGGGGTCTGAATATAAGCAATGACAAAGGCGCTGTAGTTGAAACATTGCTGCCCTATTCCATGCAAAACGAAAATATGAACAATGAATTTGTGGTCCCGCTTTTTGATAAAAGTTCATTTCCGTTATCCGAGGTCATCAAAGTATTAAATCCCCTGATACTTGATTTGACTAACCCCTCTAATTTTAGCTATGTATTGAAATGGTCGTCGGTTGTAACGGAATATGATGCATCCAGGGACCAATATATTATCCCGTTAAGGATTCTTGGTCTTTTGGCCGATAATACCCAGGAGACCCGGCAGCATTTAGAAAATATTATTCAGTGGGTAGAACTGGCCAGCCGGGGCAAATACCGTTTGCAGACACTGGATGAGGCGACTATAATCGATAAAGAGATACAGAGTGAAGAAGATGAAATCGGATACGAGTCCTCGTTTTATGATGGCAGCGATGCCGGCAACAAGGGTATTTTGTGGACCCATTCCAACCCGGAATACAACAGACCTCCGCATGCAGAAACAAACGCAAACCCGCATACGTCCGCCGGGCCCCATGAGGTTACCAGGGGTGTTGTTGTGACCCGGAATGATCTTGAGCCCAAAATTGTATTCACGGAGCTGTGGCGGGCAGTTATGAATATGTTCGGGCAGCTTGAAAGTAACGAATGGGATTTAACCATATTGAATGATGAATATGATACGAGCCAGTTTATGACCAAAAAAGGTTACAGAGGGTTGAACGATCTCGTTTATATCGAAGAGATATTTACCGGGGTGCAAACTCTGCCGGTCAGTACAAAAATCACACAAACAGGAATAAATCTGCGGGCCCAGCTTTTAAGTTAAACTTACCAGGCGCCACATGTATTTGTCGGGGAAAATTTATTTTTTCTCCGACTCTGCATAACCGCAATATATACTTTCCTTTTAAAATCCTGATGGCACGAAATTCGCATAAATAGTAATAAATTGGACATGTCCTTTTTACAGAGGAATTTTTTTCATTTATTTTTTTTATTAAGTGATTTAAAAATATAGACATACGCCAATTCGTAAATTTTTATAACTTTTTGAAAAATTTTCCCTGCAATGGGTAATAATGAACCGTAGCCATAAGGAAACGATATCTATTATGAAATTCAAAACAATCACACTTTGGTTATTGAATTTTTGGGTTTTGACTTTATTTTTTAATACTTTGTATGCCGCGGACACTATATCGATCATCCAATTCCCACTGACTTTGCGTCCTGCGCTTGTTAAATCCGGAGAAAATTTTACACTATTATGTAAAGCCGATAAAAATATAAAAAGCTGGTCTGCCGTCCTGTATTCAGATTTTAATACGGTTCAATTACAGGTTACTCCGCAATATAATAATTCCAAAGCCCTGTGGGAAATATCCGCTGTTGTACCCGCCGGTACTCCGGTTGAGTTATATGACCTGAAAGTTAATGCAACCGGCCTGGAGGACAGGGTAAGTCATGCCGTCAAAGTTGTACAACAATTTAAGGATTCATATTATTTTATACATTTGCCGGACCTGCATCTGCCGGCCGTAAGCTGGATAGGTTATTATGATGACAATAATACAATTCCTGAATTCTTACAGATATTAAAAGAAATTTCAATCATCAATCCCGAATTTGTACTGCAAACAGGGGATATTGTCGATAATGGTCGGGAGGGAGACCAGTATCAACTCGTCCAGGAATTATTAAAAAAGGCCAATACACCCATGTTCGCTACGGGAGGAAATCATGACCTCTGGTATAACGGCCACTACTACTGGAATAAATACATTAATCCCGTGATGAATTACAGTTTTCATTACGGCGCACATTTTTTCGCCGGAATGGAAATGTATGATATCCCTACAGTAACATTTACCGCAGATCAGATGCGCTGGGTTCAATCCGCTTTGCAGAATTCGGTGCAAAGCAATGATAAACTTCGCTCTTTATTCTATCATTATGATGAATCCAGGCAGATTGACGATGATTTTGTAGACGACTATATGGTTGATTTAATTTTATATGGGCATACACACCTGAACGGAGAGCGGACCCTGGGCAGCCGTTCAACTTTAAATTTAAACACCTCTTATACCATGAACGATGTCGGCCAATATCGGATTATAAAAGTTTCAAATAATCAAATTCAATCATATCCTTTGATTTCCTTTAAAAATTTAAACGTGGTGTATTCCCCGGCAAATGACGGCTCCAATTATCTAGTCAAGGCAGTTATAAAGAATCACAATCCGGTATCGTTTGAAAACGGATTAATCAAATTCATGGTAAAAAAAGATGCCTCGGGTTACAACGTGACCGGTGGTACGGTACAACAAATCATCCATTCCGGAACACAGGATATATATTATGTTAATGTTTATATAAACGCGGAAGCCGAACAGGAAGTTACCATAATCAGCAAAAATCCTCCGGCGAATGATCCGCCGCAAATCACTAATTTCTCTCCAATAGCAGACACCACAATTATAGCCGGTTTCCCGTCGCAATTTTCTATTGGCGCCCTGGACGAAAACAAGGATAATTTGCGCTACAAGTGGTATCTTGACGGCAATCAAATTTCCGGGGCATCGCAATCTTTGTATGCTTTTAAGCCTGACCGGAATTTTACCGGCCTGGTCGAATTAACGGCGCGGGTAGCGGATGACGAATATTATGACGAACATACCTGGATGGTTCAAGTAGACGAATATACCAACAAGCCAAAAGTAATCTCATCGGTCGTTAATTTCTTTTTGCAGAACGAACCCATGATCCTGAAATGGCTGGAACCGTATCCCATTACCGCGCGCTTTGAATATGGCATTAAACCGGGTGTCTATACGGGCTCAATCCGGGAAACAGGCGAAAATGAAGTGTCTTTTACACCGTCTTATGAGGGGATGGGTCTGGGTGTGCATTATTGCAGAATTACCGATGGTACTGTTTCCAGTGATCCGTTTACGATTATTATTGAAAGTCCGAACGCTCCGCAAATGCTATCGCCCATCGGCAAAATCACAGATTTATCTCCTTTGTTTACCTGGGACAGGGTACCGGGAGTGCCGTATTATATGGTAATATGTTCGGATGAAGAAATTATCATATCGGAGGACAAGGAAACGCGTGAATTTACCGTTGAAGGAGCCAATCCGATCTGGTCGGTTTTAACATCGGAGAACAGTGTGCCCTATGGCATGCCTGATCCCACCGGAACATTCACTAGTACTCCCGCGCCTCTTGTGCCGGGCGAGAGTTACTGGTGGGTCGTTCTGAATTGTTACGCCAACTCTCCGGAAATGACATCACCGGTCCAGTCCGGTATTTCCAAGTTTACCATTAACCTCCCGCCGCCGGATTTGAATCCGCCGGAACTGTCAAGTCCGGCTAATAACGTTGTCCTGAAGGGAGACATCATCAATTTTTCCTGGAAAAAAGTGGAAAAGGCAAAGGCGTATCATTTTTATCCTTTTAAAATTGAAGAGGAATTGGGGATCGAGACCGCCCGGGCGGTATGGGAAAAAACGATCACGACAACTGAAACAAGTTATGACTATCCGGCCGGCCAGCGCTTTATGAAGGGCCGATACCGATGGAAAGTTGCCGCTGTTGCTGAAAATGGTCTGGAAGTTTTAAGCCAGCCAAGAGATTTTGAATATGATGCGCCGTTTGCCACAATTTCCATTCACACTTTTGATAATAAAAATACGACAAATATAACTTCTGATGATGTTAACCTCCCCCGGGTAAAAATTAATTATACCGCACTTGACGGGGTTTTCAACAGCATGCCGCTTTCCACAGATATTGACGCCGAACGCGTCGGTTATACCATCTCTCCGGGAACCTATCGGTTCGTTGTGGAAAAAGAAAACTATGATACGATTGTTGATACCCTGAGTTTTACTGAAAACAAAAATTATGATCTCCGGTTCAGGTTGAGTCCCAGCAGATGTTCGATAATCGGCACAATAAAGGATGAACAGGGCCAGGCCGTATATGATGCAATGGTTGTTGCAGGTCATATATTACATACGGATATATATAAAAGCACTCAAACCGACGCGCAGGGCAACTTTAAATGTCCGGTCGTTCCGGGACCTTATGAAATTAATGTCAAGAAAAACGGCTATGTGGATTCGTCGCCGGTTTCGGTTTCTGTTGTCAGTGGAGAAGAAAAAGTCCTGGATTCCGACATTATTCTTAAAAAAAATACCAATTATATTTCCGGACTCGTTGTAACAGAACAACAACAGCCGATATTTGGTGTTCGGGTTGTATTATCCAATTCGGTGAAATATGAAAAATGGACTGATGCAAACGGCCATTTTGAATTTACAGTGCCCGACGGGAGCTTTGAACTGACGGCGGAAAAGCAGGGTTACGTCTCTCCCCCGTCAAGAACATTGACCATATCCGGCGCCGGCAATTTGAAAATATCGCCGCCCCTTGTTTTGACCTCAAACGCCGGAATTCTGCTGGGACAAGTCAGCAGCGGATCTACTCAAATCAAGGATGCTAAAATTAAAGCTTTCCCGGCATCCGGCACGCCCTATGAAACCAAAACGGATGTATACGGTCAGTTCACTTTAAATGTATTACCCGGAACGTATACTTTGACGGCTGAAAAAGAAGATTATACCCTGGTAAAAACTGTTCAGGTGACGGTTCAAACCGGCGAGACAATTTCCGGGATAAATATTGAGTTGTCCCCCGTATATTGTATTATAAAAGGCAAGGTCACCATTGACGGTTACACACCTCTGGGCGGCGTTGACATCTCAAATTCGGGAGTCGGTACCCAAACATCAGAAAGCGGCGTTTATGAATTGGGAGTTGACGAAGGTTCGCATACCATTTTTGCGTTTAAAGAAGCATTCACCAGTACACCACCGGAAACCGTGTCGGTTGTTGCCGGACAGGTTGTAAAAAATGTAAATTTTATTTTATCTCCCAATGCCAGTGTAATAAAAGGCAGAATTACCGCAAACGGCGGCGGTGTCTACAATGCGCGTGTTGAAGCTGTAAACTCTCAAACTGTCGTAACAACCAGTAAAGAGGACGGTTATTTTGTATTAAACCTTGAAGCCGGCGAATGGGACTTAAAAGTCACCAAAATCGGATTTTCCCAGGTTGAAAAGAAAAATGTTTTGGTCGGGACCGGGCAAACTATATCGGGAATAAATTTTATATTACAGCCGAATGTCGCGAAGCTGGCGGGAATTGTTTATGAAAAAAATACCAGCGCCGCCGTTAAGAATGCCGAAGTCAAAATAACAAACACGGATTTATCGACGACATCCTCAGCGGACGGATCTTTTGCCCTGTCCGTTGATCCAGGCGATTATAATATAACAATTAATAAAACCGGTTACCGTTCAATTTCGGTGCGGTCGGGTGAAATTAAAGCCAACCAAACATCCGGCCTGGAAATATATCTTGAAGAATTATCAAGTAATTTCACAGGTTTTACGCATGATATGAATAATGAACCGATATCCGGTGTATTGATTCTTGCTTTTAACAGCGCCGACACTTTTCAAACCCTGTCAACAAAGGACGGCAGTTACAGGCTGGATTTAAAATCCGGTTTATATCAAATCTGTGCTGAAAAAGAGGGTTATAAAACATGCTATCTTGATGCGCCAAAAAATATCGGCGCCAATAAATCTCTCAAATTACCCGAATTTGTGCTTCACCCCGACCGCGGCAATATTC
The DNA here is from genome assembly GCA_016934825.1 of Candidatus Zhuqueibacterota bacterium. GTDB lineage: Bacteria > Zhuqueibacterota > Zhuqueibacteria > Residuimicrobiales > Krinioviventaceae > Fontivivens. The sequence goes on along the minus strand of JAFGSB010000172.1, from coordinate 5,687 downwards.
ATGGGACAATTTTTCGGCGGGCTAACAGCGCTCCCATTCCCCTGGCAAGAGTAACGGCTAAAAAGAACTCCGGATTTTCAGTCCAAATCCAGTCGGACAACAACGGAATTTTTACTTTTAAAGACGAGACCGGCAATTTGTTATTGCACCCGGGCGAGTATACTGTTTATGTAACAAAATCGGGATTCAGCGCCGATACGCTTGATCAAATTCAGGTTTCAAGCGATCAAAACATTTCATTGGACGTGGTATTACAGAAAAAAGACGCCAAAATCGAAGGTAAAGTGTCCTGTGAAAACAATCCGGTTAACGGTGCAACAATAATTGCAGAGTCAATACTTACAAAAGAAATAATTAAATCACTCAGCAATGAGGACGGAATTTTTGAAGTAAAAAACCTGCTGTCCGGCGAATACGAGTTACGAATCGCATGTACGGGTTTTTCGAGCCCAAAATCAAAAATCGTATCGACCGGCACGTACCAGGAAATATCCCTGATCCGCAACAGAGGCCGTATATTCGGGTATGTTAAAGATAAAGAAACTCTACAGCCTGTTGCCGGTGTTAATGTGCTGGCGGATGACCAAAACGGAAGTAACGGCACGGCTAAAACGGATAATAACGGTTATTTTGATATTACTGCATTACCGCAAACGAATTCATATAAAATATTTTTTAGCTGCAGCGGTTATACTCCTGTCAGTTACGGCCCTGCGCAGGTATCGGATTCAACATATCTGGACATCAGGCTGGAAAAAATATATGGTAATATCTCGGGTCTGGTCAAAGATGAAAACGGTCTGCCGTGTGGAGGTGTATTCGTCCAGGTTAAATCCTCCGTATTTAGTGATATTGACACAACCGGTTCCGACGGCATTTTTCATTTTAATCATCTTGCCGGGGATCAATATTCGGTAACGGCCCGTAAAATCGGCTTCCTGAGTGATCCGGTGGAGCAGGTCGTCAGTTTATGGCAGGGCGGAAATGTTGGCGGTTTGGCATTTGAAATGAAAGAAGCAAAAGCGGCACAATTAAAAATTATAGGACCGGAAAATATTAATAACAAATCGATACAAAAATTTATCTATTCCGCCAAAACCACAGATTTACGGGAGGCCAGTATTGATCCCCTGTGGGAAGTAGATTTTATCCCGGGAATAGACAGTCTCAACCAGAATGGGATTCTCGATCCCGTTAACAACTTTATGGGCGTCATGGCCTTAAAACTAACGGATTTGTACACCGGTAATTCGATTACACAAAAAATACAAATTACCCAGGAGCTTGTTCCGGGGAATACGGATCTTTTTGTTTCGAATAAAAAGGATTTGCAGCTATCCATACAGGATAGTTGTGTGAACCAGAATGTTGTATTACTATTACGAAAACCTGTTCTGCCATCCTCAATGAAAAAAAATAAAAAATACCAGATTATCGGAGATGTGTATCAATTTTCTCCGGCAAATTTTAATTTTTTAAAACCGGTGAAACTATCTATTACGGTACCAGACGGCAAGCAGGCAAACAGTTTAACGATCGGTAAATGGAGTACCAAATGGCTGGAATGGGAAGTTCTGGAAAACCTGGATCGTCATAATCAACAATTGAGTGTTGATGTGAATGAATTGGGCCGGTTTGCAATTATGGAAGAAGCGGAACCCCTGGGTATCAGGGATATTCAATTCAGTCCAAATCCTTTTTCACCGATGGTGGCGCCCCTGGAAATAAAATACATGTTAACCTCGGATCAAACCGACAAGCCGCTGGTTACGATTAAAATATATAATATGGTGGGAGACCTGGTGAAAACTCTGGCGGATGCGGAATTCAAAGAGCGGGGTGAAAACATTGATCTTTGGGACGGTATTACCGATTATGGCAAGATGGCGTTAAACGGACGTTATGTTATTCATTTTAAAATCAAAGACCGTTCGGGAGAAAAGGAAGAATTAAAAAGTTTTGTATTGATTAAATAATAAAATTGAATCACCACTGTCCGGTTATTTCCGGATACAGGTGAAGCAGAATAATTAATTATAACAGGATTTATGATTTGTATATGAAACACTCTTTATCAAAAATAAACCGGGCGGTGGTTTTAATCACCTTATTATTACTTTACAGCGCATGTACTTTGGCGGATATCCCTGCCGCTTATGTTGATATCGGTTATGGCGCCAGGCCTATGGGTATGGGAGGTGCGTATACCGGCTTTAGCGACGACGTCAATTCAGTATTTTGGAATCCCGCCGGGCTGACTTTGATGCGTGAAAGCCAGTTCACCGCCATGTATACCAAACAAATGGGATTAATACCGTACGGACTGGCCGCATACGCAAACAGGATCGGATATAATTATATTGCCGGCGGATTTATAACATCAGGAAACGATGTGTTGCGGGAAACAACAATAATCGGATCATACGCAAGTGTGTTCAACTTGCCGGGAATGGGGAAAACGGGTATTGGTGTGAATGTCAGGTTTCGTCAATCCAGTTTTGGAAATAATGAAGACGGCGGAGAAGGACGCATCCAAGGAAGTGCTATGGGATACGGTCTGGACTTTGGCGTCATGTGGCAATTTTCCAAACGGTCAAGAGTTGGTATATTCGCACGCGATCTTGTCAATTCAATGACTTATGATAATACAACCCTGAATAAAAGTTATTCGGAAAACATACCCGCCGGTCTAATTTTTGGGGTATCACAAAGAATTAATCAACAATCCGTCCTGGCGCTGGATTGGGAAAAATCCTTATATGCCGACACGTTTGACAAAGTTCATCTGGGTGCGGAAGTGACGGTCTTTAAAGTGATTATGGTTCGGGGAGGGGTGTGGCAAAATATCGATTCCGAACCAAACCGTAATTACAGCACCGGTATGGGATTGAACATGCTGGTCGGCAAGATCGGACTCCAGTTTGATTTCGCCTATTTGATTTATGATCTTGCCCATACACCAAGAGTGTCTTTGTCTTTAACGCATTAATAATACCGAACGGTTGTTCCCGCACAACAATGAATTGAATTTTATACCAGTAACAGGAATGAATGAATGAAAAAAAATGTGTTAATATTTGTATTGACTATGGTTGCCTGCGGCTTTGGTCAGAATGAAGGAGAGAATAATATTTTGTTTTTAAATGGCGGAAAGACTGATATTACCTTTTCCTACTATTCTCAATTGATCTCCGGTATCGGGAACTCAATCGGATATAAATCTTCACAACCCTGGAATATATGGGGAAATCCGGCCGGGATGATAACATTTAAAAAAGTGTTCGTGGGCGTAAATATCCAGCCGCCTTTATGGATTGATCCCGCAAGTTTTGAAGACATCAATAAAACAATTGAAGAAGAAATAGATAACGCCATTGTCGACTATCGGACTGAGGAAACAAAATTAGTTTATCCCTCAATCACGTCAAAATTAAATCACAAAGGCGGATTATACGGATTTCATTTCGTCAAACCGATAAAACTCCTGAATAATATGAGTGTACTCAGTTTCGAGATCGGGCAGCCCTTTTATATGAATTTAAACACCTATAATGATGGCTTTGAGACCCTGATTGAGACTCGCAAAGATGTCGGCGACCAGAAAAAAATCATTAAAATGCGTATGAATGCGTTATTCCAGTCCAACTTTTTAATAAAAGCGACCCAATATACAGTGGGACTCGCACATCAAATATCCACCAAAACGGCGCTGGGTCTCAAATTCGGGCAAACTCATGTTTCAGCGGATGTGTTCAGTCAAATGAAACTGGACGGCATTATGGAAACGGCCGGTACAGAGTATGCCTTTAATGATCCTTATGACCCGCGTATTGATTTTGAAGCGGGGGAAACAAACCGGTTAGGGCAAAAAGCGGTCATCGATTTCAGCGGCAAGGGGTGGAACTCCCAGATCGGGGCTTTATTTGCGATCAACAACTCTTTTGTGCTGGGTATGGATTATGACTGGCATTCGGAAATCAATTTAACCGGCGATATGAGTGTAACGCAGTATAAAATTCCCGCACTGAACGAAGACGTTTTATTCGGCGGCAATGAAGAATCCGAAGACGGGGGAGAGGATTTGCTTGACGCGACAAAACTGGATCTGGCCAAACTCACATTAACGGAACCGGTACAAAACAAAATATATGATTATTTGTTATTATCGTTTCCATCTTCTCTGGGAATTCAAACATCCTACCAGGGAAAAGTTTTCGAAACCACATTGGGTGTCCGTAAATATTTTAACACATTTGGTTATGAGCTTTTGGATGAAAGGTATTCGGCACAATTAAATTACGGTTTACAGTTAATCATGTCGGTCGGGATTTTCGAGCTTGCTTTAAGCGCAATCAATGCTGAACTGGTTCAGGAAGAGATGACGGACACAGGAGAGTTTGAAAAAATAAATGAACCGACTTTTCTCTGGATACCGGGAGCTTCGATGAATTTTGGGCTCTTTATCCAAAAAAGTTACCAGGTCAGCACAAAATTATTTTTTGCTCCAACACCCGGTCTGGGAATCAAACTTGGTTACTTTTTTTAGTTATTGAAGAATAAATTAACTTTATCGGTACGCTTACAAAACACCAAGAAAATAAATCTACATTTCCAGGTTTACGGATTGCTGTCTGTTTTGTATTCTTCACTTCGCCGCTCAAGGTTGTTTGTGTGACCCTTGTATGTTTGTTTGTCAATTCAATAACGTAAACAAAATACTTGTCTTTTTCCATATTACCCCCGGCCATTAATTAAAAAAGGGCAGTTTAACTGCCCTGTATTTGTGTACACCCACAAGGAATCGAATCTGCCTGAGGCAGACCTCCGGCCTTGAACCTATCCGTCTGCTGCGGATCGGAGATCCGCCTTAGGCGGATTGCTCTGCCAATTTTTGTCTTAACCATTTACGTCCCTTGCCGGATTTCAGGAATTTTTCCCGCTTCATGGCTTCCCCCCGTGTATCGCAGGTCTCATAGTACAATAATTTTTTATATTTAAATTTCCTTGTATACGGACTTTTCCCGGTTTTATGTTCTTCGATTCGCCGCGCAAGGTTGTTTGTGTGACCCCTGTATGTTTTTTGGTTTGTCAATTCAATGACATAAACAAAATACTTGTCATGTCCCATATGACCCCCGGCTATTAATTAAAAAAGGGCAGTTAAACTGCCCTGTGTTTGTGTACGCCCACAAGGAATCGAATCCGCCCGAGGCGGACCTCCGGCCTTGAACCTATCCGCCTCAGGCGGATTGCTCTGCCAATTTTTGTCTTAACCATTCACGTCCTTTGCCGGATTTCAGGAATTTTTCACGCTTCATGGCTTCCGCTCGTGTATCGCAGGTCTCATAGTACAATAATTTTTTATATTTAAATTTCCTTGTATACGGACTTTTCCCGGTTTTATGTTCTTCAATGCGCCGCTCAAGGTTGTTTGTATGACCCCTGTATGTTTGTTGGTTTGTCAATTCAATGACATAAACAAAATACTTGTCATGTCCCATATGACCCCCGGCTATTAATTAAAAAAGGGCAGCTATACTGCCCTGTGTTTGTGTACGCCCACAAGGAATCGAACCTTGAACCTACTGATTAAGAGTCAGTTGCTCTGCCAATTGAGCTATGGGCGCTCATTGAAAAGAACTTGAACCTATCCGCCTCAGGCGGATTGCTCTGCCAATTGAGCTATG
>JAFGSB010000171.1 GCA_016934825.1 Candidatus Zhuqueibacterota bacterium | reverse complement strand
AGCCTTTTAAAATAATAAAACAAAATAAAAAACAATTTTAATTCAAATAGCAAAGCAGGGAATCAGCACATCGACATAAATAAAATAAATTAAATAATTACAATAAATTACAACTTCTGCACAAATAGAGTTGATGCAGATAAAGGATCATGTTCCTGGTTTACTTTTTATTATTACATTACAAAGCACACATCAAGAACAGAAAATAACAAAAAGAATTTCGAGATTGAAACTATTAATTTGAAATTGTACTTGACATTTTCAGTGTTTCGAATTAACTTACTTTTTCTATTTTTATATCATCAATAAATTATAATAACATCTTTTATTAAAAGAGGTAAAAATATTTGGGGACTTTATTAGAACTGCTCAATCATTCTGCTGCGCGGTCGCCAAAGCATACCGCCCTGGTTTTTGGTGACAATAAAATTGATTATGGTCTTTTATTTGAAGCCTCCAAAAGACTTGCAAAAGGATTGAAAGATCTGGGCATCCAGAAAGGAGACAGGGTAGCGATTATGTTACCCAATGTACCACATTTCTGTATTTCTTATTATGGAATTCTGCAGCTGTGTGCAACAGTCGTTCCTATCAATATAATGTATAACAAGGATGAAATCCTGTATGAATTGAAGGACAGCGGCGCTTCTCTTTTGATAACCTGGACCGGATTTCAAAACCAGGCAATCCCGGCCGCCGAAGCCAGTCCGGCATGTAAAAATATATTATTTTTAGGGGATAATATTCCCAAAGGCACACTTGCTCTAACTCAAATTATTTCCGAATCTTCTCCATTGAATGAATCGATTACTTTAAAAGACACGGACCTGGCCTTAATCAATTATACCTCAGGAGTTGCGGATGCCCCTCTCGGGGCATCATTATCGCACAATTCACTGTATTCGAATGCCGTTACCTGTAGTGAAATGTTCCATTTCACCGCCGAAGATAATATCATTGCCGTTCTCCCATTATTCCATCCTCTCGGACAAACTTTAGTATTAAATGCTTCGATTTCAACTTCTTCCACAATTATATTAATGCCGCGCTATTCCCCGGAAGAAATTATCAAAGCCATTGAAAAAAATAACGTAACGTTTATGGCTGCGGTGCCGGGTATCTTTAAAAATTTAATCGAAAAAGATACCGGGGAAAATCCCCTGCCATCTCTTAAATATTGTATGAATTATGGCGGTAAACTTTCCAATGAAATTATTGAAGAATTCGAAGCTAAATACAATACATTTATTCTACAGGCTTATGGGTTGACGGAAGCCGGCCCCCTGGTTACATCAACACGCCTGGACAGAGAAAGAAAGACGGGATCTGTCGGGTTACCGCTTTTTGGTGTGGAAATCCAAATAAGAGATGATCTTGGAAATCAATTACGACCTTTCCACAGCGGAGAAATCTGGACAAGAAGCCCGAATATTATGATGAATTATTATAACAACACCGAGGAAACAAATAAAAGATTAAAGGACGGCTGGCTCTTCACAGGCGACATTGGTTATCTGGATGACTCCCATCATTTATATATACAGGAACGCAAAGAAAACATCATCGTCAAAGGCGGTTTTCAAATATTTCCACATGAGGTTGAAAAAGTACTCATGGAGCATTCAGATATTGAAGAAGCCGCGGTCGTCGGCGTGCCCGACCATGTTCAGGGAGCCGAGGTTAAAGCATTTATTGTTATTAAAGAGTCCAAACAATTATCTTCGGAAGAAATTATAAAATTCTGCAGAATAACTTTGCCGGTTTATAAAACTCCCAAATATATTGAATTTTGTTCCAGTTTACCTAAAAGCCCAACAGGGCGAATATTAAAACGTTATTTGAAAAAAAATTCTGAAAAACATCACGCTGTTATCATAGAAAAAAACAATGTGGAGAAAACTTAAACAAAGGATTTCTAAATATATATAACTAAAGTTATGAAAATAGGAGGACAACAGTGAAAGATTATAGTCCTAAAGAGATTCGAAATATCGGTCTTGTCTCACATCAATCAGTAGGTAAAACATCTTTAGCGGAGGCATTTATTTTTTCCGCCGGAGAAACAAATAGACTCGGTACGATAGATGACGGTACTACAATATCCGATTTTCGTACCGATGAGATTGAACGAAAAATATCCATCAGTACTTCATTACTAAATTTTGAATGGAATAAAATTAAGTTTAATCTGATAGATATACCCGGTTATCTTGACTTTATAGGTGAAGTAAAATGTGGTTTATGTGTAGCTGATTTATCGATCGTCCTTTTAAATGCCATCTCCGGTGTCGAGGTGGGAACAGATATTGCCTGGGAAATTATAGAAGAAAAAAATACACCAAGTATATTTTTTGTTAACCTTGAAGATAAAGAACACGCCAATTTTGATAAAACCGTTGCCATCGCTAAAGAGGATTTTGGCAACGGAGTAACTGTTTTCCAGTTCCCGGTGAATGAAGGTGAAGGTTTTAACAGTATTATTGATCTGCTGAAAATGAAAAAGATCACTTTTAAGAATGACTCCAGCGGAAAATATGACCAGGAAGATATTCCGGCTGATCTTGCAGACAAATCCGCCGATTTACGTAACGAATTGATAGAAAAAATCGCTGAAAGTGATGATGATTTACTTGAAAAGTATTTTGAAGCGGGCGAGTTAACCGAGGATGAACTCTATACCGGTCTTAAAAAAGGAATTGTGAACAGAACGATATTCCCCGTATTTTGCGGTTCCGCAGCTAAAAATTTTGGCACTCATTTATTGCTCGACTTTATCGCTGAAAACGGTCCTTCACTGGCGGACAGATCTCCGCTTGCGGCGCAGGATAAAGAAAACAAAGACATTGAAGTGAATGTGGATGAAAACGGCCCTTTTTCCGCAATTGTTTTCAAAACAATTTCCGAACTGCATGTTGGGGAACTCTCTCTTATCAAAGTGTATTCCGGTTCGATCAAATCCGGTGATGAAGTATTAAATACGTCTAATAATATCACTGAAAAAATTGGCCAGATATACACACTTAATGGTAAAAACAGAAAAGAAACAGGTATCTTAAAAACCGGAGATATCGGTGCGCTGGTAAAATTAAAAAACACGCATACCGGTAATACTCTTGCAGATAAAAAAACGCCGGTCAAATTCCCGGAAATTTCCTTTCCGGAACCGGTTGTGGAAATTGCGGTAAAACCGAAAAGCAAAGGCGATGAAGAAAAAATTTCTTCCGGTCTGCATACACTGCATGAAATTGATCCGAGTTTTACGGTGCGTATTGACCCTGAACTCAAACAAACAGTAGTCGCAGGCCAGGGAGAAATGCACCTTGCCATTATATTAAAACGATTAAAAGAACGATACGGTGTTGATGTGGATCAAAAGAAACCCAAAATTCCCTATCGCGAAACGATTACAGCCAAAGCAGATGAAAAATACAGACACAAAAAACAATCCGGCGGCGCCGGTCAATTTGCCGAAGTGTGGATGCGTGTCGAGCCGTTAAACCGTGGCGATGGATTTGAATTCGCCAGCGAGGTTGTCGGCGGCGCTATCTCTTCCGTATTTATTCCATCAATAGAAAAAGGCATTGTCCAGGTGCTTGCCGACGGGGCCGTCGCGGGATATAAAATAGTTGACGTGAAAGCGATCGTATACGACGGTAAAGAGCACCCGGTCGATTCAAAAGATATCGCTTTCCAGATTGCGGGACGTGAAGTTTTTAAAATGGCTATGAAAAATGCCAAACCAATTCTGCTTGAGCCTATTTATAACGTGGTTATAAAATGTCCGGAAGAATACATGGGCGATGTGATGGGCGACCTGTCCAGCCGGCGCGGTAAAATCTCCGGTATGGAAGTAGAGGGCCGTTACCAGGTCGTGAAAGCCCAGGTTCCCCTGGCGGAACTTTACAATTACGCAACAACGCTGCGTTCACTCACTCAGGGCCGCGCGACTCATACCCGAAGTTTATCCCATTACGACCCGCTGCCAAAAGAACTGGAAGCGAAAATCATCGAGGAATCAAAAGCGGAAAATTAATCTATTTACGGAAAAATTCATTTTTAAAACAGGCACGAATTCGTTCGTGCCTTTTCAATTTTTATCCTTTATAAAACAGATTTCTACACTCCGGAACTGTGTAATGTTAAATTTATAATTTCACCAAAATCTACATCAGGAGGTATTGTGAAAAAACTATGGGCGCCGTGGAGAATTGAATATATTTTGCAGCCCAAACCGGAAGGCTGCATCTTTTGCGATAAACCAAAAGAAAAAAATGACAGGGATAACCTGATTTTATACAGGGGCAAAACAAGTTTTGTAATTATGAATTTCTATCCTTATAATAACGGTCATTTAATGGTGGTCCCTTACCGGCACATTCCTGAACTGGCATCATTGACGGAAGAAGAACAGGCAGAAATGATGAAATTGTTGACAGTCAGTTCAGAAATTCTAAAAGATGTATTAAACGCTGAAGGTTTAAATATAGGCATGAACCTTGGGCGGATTGCCGGAGCGGGCATTGATGACCATATTCATTTTCATATCGTGCCGCGATGGAACGGGGACACGAATTTTATGCCCGTCACCGGAAATACCCGGGTCATTTCACAGGGATTATATGAGTCCTGGGATTTACTTTACCCGATGTTTAATAAATGAACCTCCCCGGAATGATTTTCGGGTTTAAACTGGTATAAAAAAATCGATAATATATAAGGTAATCAGAGGCTCGCGGAGACCTTTTTATTCATCATCCGCGGATGAACTGTTTTTTTCACTTTCCTGTTTTTTTACATTTTCCCACACATTGTCCATCTCTTCAAGAGACACGTCCGATAACGACAGGCCTTTATCTTTGAAATCTTGTTCAACTTTACGAAAACGTCTGTCAAACTTTTTAATTGTTTTACGCAGAGCGTCTTCAGGATTCACTTTTAAAAACCTGGAAAGATTGACAATTGTGAATAACAGATCACCCAATTCATCTTCAATTTCTTCCTTTTGGCCGGTTGTGACCGCATTTTTCAGTTCAGTCAACTCTTCGGATACCTTGTCCCATACCGGTTCAATATTTTCCCAGTCAAATCCAACGGCAGCGGCCTTGTTCTGCAACCGGTAGGAGCGAACCAAAGCCGGCAATTGCTTTGGAACTCCATCAATAGCTGATTTTTTACCCTCGTTATTTATTTTTGTTTGTTCCCATAAAATAATCTGCTCTTCGGCGGTCTCAACCACTTTATCCCCGAATACATGGGGGTGCCGGCGAATAAGTTTATGGATTATTGACTGTAAAACGGTCTCTATATTGAATAATCCCTCATCCGAAGCAATTTGAGCATGAAATATGACCTGAAGCAACAGATCCCCAAGTTCATCGGGTAATTTATCATAGTGCCCGTCATCAATCGTTTCGATGACTTCGTAAGCTTCTTCCAATAAATGTTGACGCAATGATTTATGGTTCTGAGCAAGGTCCCAGGGGCATCCTTTTTCACTTCTCAAAAGAGCCATTATCTCTACCAAACGCGAAAATTGTTTATCAACAGATTTCAAATAATACTCCTTTAACCACAAATTGGATCTAATATATTCATTTCCTGTTCATTTGATTTAAAAATAAAAATATATATAATCGACATTAAAAGCAACGAAAACAATTTTATCCGTAATCTTGGTTCATAAAAGATAAATGTCTTTATAACAGCCAAAACACAGGAAACTTTAGTCAATACTTTGTCTGCCGGAAAATAATTTAACGGAAATAACATAACAATTTTCGGGAATAAAATTTCTTGATTCTTAAACACATTTTAGCTAATTTGAATTAACAATTATGTAATTGAAATTTATGGAACATATTGGATTTTAATAAATTAAAAATAATAAACAGGTTTGGTTAAACAGGTGAAATATGATAAAACTACCTGAACCTCGTAAATTCAATTATCGATTTCGTTATTATAAACCTGAAGAGGAAGAAGAAAATAGAATACACTTTAAAAGGATAAGAAAAAGTAAACAACCAGCGAAAGGATCTTCCATACGACTGGTTGTTTTATTGGTCATTGTCTTTTTAGTGGTTTTTTTTCTGGTACGTCAGAAAAAAAATATATTGATACCATCATCAAATACAATCTCAATAGAAGAAATCGAGGTTGTTGATTAATTAAAATTTCACCGGTATCCGGTTATCACCCGGACTTGCCGCCCCTATTTCAAATACGATAAAGTATTCGGATGTTATACGTGTAAAGAGTTGTTTAAAGAATATGAAATATGGTTCATCAAATCGCCAAACGATAAAGTACTTTTATTCGGGGCCAGGCAAACTGTCCGTTACCCGGAGGCCGGTATTAAAAACGAGTAAAAATAATAATACAGGATAGAGTTATACAGCAATTGCAAAAAAAATTAAATACTTTGTTTAATAAAATTTACAAAGTCATAAAATATTTAATCAAAGTATATTATCAAATCAAATGGCGATTTGCGTCCTTAAAGATACGTCTTAAATTAATAATAATTATTGGATTATTATTTATCGGACTTTTTTCCAGCCTCAGTTTTATCATTCTGCAAAAAGGCAAACAAATTCTGAATGAACGATTGGCCCAGACTTGCGATTTATCCCTGAGGCATGTGTCGCAAGTCATTAAAGAAGATCTGCTGTTATATTATGATCATGAAGAAAATGAAAGCGTCAATTCCGAACACCTGGGTCATATACGTGAAGCCATTTTCAATATGGCCAACGAAAAAATCGAAGGTCTTATGTATGCCTGTGTAATTGATCGGAAAGGAAATTTTATCGCTTTAGTCGACTCCAGCCGTAACAGGCAGAATCAAAAAATTACTGCCAGGGACAGCACATTATTTTGGAACCTTAATAGTAAATTAATCAGGGAAAAAGACGGTATCATTGAATTTATTCATCCAATATTGGCAAAAGCCAACAACAAAAGCCCGGTATATCTGGGAGTTGCAATTCTGGGTTTTTCAAAAAGCATTATCATGCAGCCCATCAACCAGGCAACCAGAACATTACTGTTTTTATCTTTTTTTGTTATTATAGTATCGGTTTTTGCCATCTCTTTTGTAGCCCAGCGAATGACCAGACAAATCGATGCATTGGGCCGTGGTGTACGCAAAATCAGCGATGGAGATCTCGATACGGACATACCATTACTATCCAATGATGAACTGGGACAATTGGCAAAAGAATTCAACACCATGATCACTCACCTGCGCGAAAAACTGCAAATGCAAAAATATATATCCAAACTGACAATACAAATGATTCGGAACGGGGAAATGGCGGACCTGCCGCCCGAAGGCGAAAAAAGAGAAGTGACAATTCTTTTCACCGACGTCAGAAATTTCACCTTATTAACCGAACGTCTGGGAGCCGAGGAAATTGTAAAACTGATCAATATCTATTATGATTTGCAAGCCAGGATAATCGATGAGAATAATGGTTTCGTCGACAAGTTTTACGGCGACCAGGTCATGTCTATTTTTATCGGTAAAACACAAGCCGACGATGCTATTCATGCAGCCGTTGAAATTCAAAAATCCATTAAACTGCTCAATAAGAAACGGGCCTCCGAGGGCAAAGTAACCCTGACCGTAGGGTGCGGTGCAAATATTGGATATGCCATTTTGGGGAAAATGGGTTCCAAATCCCGGTTGGATTATACTGTAATCGGGGATGTGGTCAATGTAGCGTCCCGTTTGTGTTCCATAGCCAAACCCGACCAAATTCTGACTCCGGAACATATGGCAGACCGGCTTAATAATGATTATCCTACAGTTAAATTGGAACCGGTTATGGTAAAAGGGAAAAGAGATCCTGTCTCAATAATTGAAATCGGTTATGAACAAGTATTAATTATGTAAATTACCAACAGGATTATGAATAAAAGTATTTATTTATTTCTCATTATCATCCTTATACCCTTTACATTTTTATATTCACAAGAGAACTTGCTCTCTTTTTCTCCAGGCGCAAAATCAATAGGTATAGGCAGAACCGGTGTTATCGAGGTATACAATTCATCAGCAGTATTCTGGAATCCGGCAGTATTGGGATATATTCGTAACCGTCAGGCCCTTGTTTCCATACATCAACCATATCATTTAAATTATACCGGATATTCACATTTTATTCCGCCGGCCGGCACCGTGGCGATAAGTATTGCGCATACAGATATAGGTCAGGAAGGCGTCGAGTACTACGGCGTTGGCTGGGGCAAAAAAATAAATAACTACTTTTATGCGGGAATCTCCCTGAACAATGTAATCAAAGACCCGGACAATTGGATGACAACAGGTATCGGAATTCTTTTCAAACCGGAAACATATTCTCATCTGGGCAAAGAGTTGACAAAATTACCCGGCCTGTTGGATTCTCCCTTCATTAAAAACAGACTCACTTTTGGTATGAGTATACAAAATATTCCGCTGACCGACACTTATTTTGATCATCAAACCAGACTCGGATTTTCCTACAAAATAACCCGGGAAGGATTAAAATTTGTTTATGCACATCATTTTCAAAGGGAAAAAGACACATCTCATTTTGGTTTGATTTTTCCCATTCAAAACAATGTGAACTTTTTTGCGGGGATCCAGGACAATCAATTTAATCAAACCGCATTGGGTACGGAAATCAGATTGAACAATTTTGATCTCAATGTTGTCTATGATTACGAATTGAAAAGGATCATTTTTTCTTCTTCTGTTCAATTGGGTCAACCCGGAAAACAATTGGCCGAGGAAGAATATCAAAAAGCAAAAATGGCTTATGATAACAAGGATAATATAACAGCGTTAACATACAGCCGTCGGGCGCTCGATTATGATCCCGAACATTACAAAGCCGCTGAAATTGTAAATGCTCTGAGCAGCATTATTGAACAGGATAAAGAAAAAATTAAAGTTTTACTGGCATCGGCAGATAATTTTGAAGAAAAAGGCTGGTTTGTCAACGCCGCGACCAAATACATGCAGGTTTTAAAAATCGATCCCGGCAATAAAAAAGCGCAAAAATCGTTAACCCGGATCAGTCCGAAGGTAAATATCCACACCGAAAGGCTTTATAAACTTGGGGTGACGACATACGAGAACGACGATCTCTCACACGCAAAGGAGATTTTCGAATCCATACTGCTTGTCAGACCGGATCATACCCGGTCCAAACAATATCTGGAAAAGATCAATTCTTTACTCTTTGAAAAAGCTGAAAACCATTTTTTCACGGGCCTGGGCTACTACAGTCAACGGCAGTTTGACCAGGCGGAGAAGGAATTCAACCTCGCACTCGAACTCGTGCCAAATTATTCGGACGCAAAAGATTATCTGGAGCGGATAGCCGGAGAAAGAAAGAATAATATCAACCGAATTGTATTATTGACAAAAGAAGCCCAAAACTATGAAAACAGGCAATTGTGGTACAATGCCAAAGAAAGATATCAACAAATACTGGAAATTGATCCGAATAATTCCATGGCACAGGAAAAAATACAAAAGCTGGATGTCGAAATCGGTAAAATCGTCAACACTGAAATTGTCAAAGGTGAAAATTTATACAGGAATCAACAGTATCCTGCGGCACAACAAATTTTTCAAAATATTTTAAGAATTCAGCCTGATAACGCGAACGCAAGGCGCTATATTTATCTGATCAATGAAAAGACGAGCGGAAAATCATTAAAATATTATGAACAGGCGCAAACTTTATTCCAGCAGGAAAACTGGAATGCCTCGTTAATGGCAATCGATTCGGCCCTGCAGGTGAACCCAAATTATACCGAAGCCGTTCAACTCAAGAATAAAATTTTAAACATGCTGGATGTGGAACAAATGCTCGCAAACGCGATTAGCGAATTCAGAAAACAGAATTATATTGCCGCAATGGAACATTTTAACCAGATACTCGTCAAAGATCCCCAAAATATCCAGGCTCTGACATATCTGGAACAGTGTCAACTCCGGCTGAATCAACAGGTGGATGAATATTTCAATAAAGGTATAGAACTCTATTCAAAGGAAAATTATCAATTAGCCATCCGATACTGGCAAAAAGCACTGGAGATCAATCCGTCTCACAAAGGTTCCATTGAATATACAAAAAGAGCATTAGACCGGTTGAAAGCATTAAAAAGATTAGAGTAACCCGGTAAACCGCATTGAATATGAAATGTTAACCGATTTACAGGAATAATCATATTCAATCTGCTTTAATAATAGACAAATTACAATAAATGTTGATTATTGTAGCCGGTCTTATTAATTTAACTAAAAAATAAAAGAATGCAGGAACTTTATATACTTGTAAACGATAAAAAAGTATCCATAAACAAATCAAATTTGAGACCGAATTTCAATGTCAACTTTCAGTCAAGAACTTTTAGAAAAACTGGCTACAGCAAAATCTGTCGGAGTATTAACCGGCGCCGGTATTTCAGTTGAAAGCGGTATAGCTACTTTCCGGGGTCATGATGGAATATGGAAAAAATTTAAACCGGAAGAGTTAGCCAGTATGGATGCGTTTTTAAAAAATCCTGAACTGGTTTGGGAATGGTATGAATACAGGCGGCAAATAATATATAAAGTAAAACCGAATCCGGCCCATTTCACGCTTGCCGAAATGGAATCCTGTTATCCCGAATTTACGATCAGCACACAAAATGTGGATGGTCTGCATGCTTTAGCGGGCAGTAAAAATATATTGGAACTGCATGGTAATATTCTGTATAACCGGTGTAATCAATGCGGCAAAAAATTTAAAGACACCGGATATGAAAAGGGAAAACCTTTTCAATACTGTAATTGCGGCGGCAAAATCCGGCCGGATGTCGTATGGTTTGGAGAACCTTTACCCGCACAGGAGTTGGAAAAGTCTTTTAACGTTGCGGCAAAATCCGATGTATATTTCTCGATCGGAACATCAGCGAACGTATATCCTGCCGCAATGCTGCCTGTTGAAGCTAAACTTTACGGGGCTTATGTGATAGAAATCAATCTTGAAAAAACTACTTTATCCGGACAGGTAGATGTCTCATTTTTGGGCAAGGCTGGTGAGATATTGCCGGAAATGTGGCAGGCGGTACAAAAATACAAAAACAAAAAGATAAGCATCTGAATATGAAAATCAAGATCATCATAATAATTATACCTCTTTTAATTACCCTGTTTTCAGGTTGCGCTTACTATAATACTTTTTATAATGCCAAAAAGTTTTATAAAGAGGCGGAAAAGGACCGAAAAAAACGTGAAAAAACACTGGTCGTGGAGTTGTCGGCGGAAGAGAAAGCTGAACGGAGAAAAAGCGGTCAGGCAACGACCAATACAGGCAGTATCGCATCCAGCCAGGAAATGCAGAACTATCAGCGCGCAATTGAAAAAGCATCCCGGGTTCTGGAATTCTATCCGCAAAGCAAGTATATTGATGACGCCCTAATATTATTAGGAAAATGTTTTTATTATCGGAGGGATTTTAATAAAGCACTGCGAAAATTTGAAGAGATCATAAGATTATATCCCGACAGTGAATTCATCCCCGAAGCCCGCCTGTTAATGGCCAAAACTTATCTCGGGTTGGAAAATTATGATGAGGCGGAAAGCCAGTTTCGGAATATTTCTCAGGACAACAATATTCCCATCGACATAGTAGAAGAAGCAAGATTCGAACTTGGCGGATTATATTATGAAAAGGGGGATTATGAACAGGCAACGGAGAATTATAAGAGTACGGCTAAAGAGGCAGACGATAAACTCATCCGGGCCATGTCGCTTTATAGATTGGGTGAATGTTTAATCCAGTTAAAACAATTCCAGGAGGCGCCTAAAATTCTGGACCAGGCCGTGAAAATGAGCCCGAACGAAGACTTTAAATCTCAAGCAACTTATAAACTGGGTGAAGCGCAAAGCCTGATAGGCGACTATGATGAAGCGATAAATACTTATTCCAAATTGCTTTCCATTGAATATGAAGCAAGCAGAATTCCCAAAACAAAACTGGCATTGGCCGATAATTTACGTAAAAAAGGCGATCTCCAGGAAGCATTAAAATGGTATGACAATATTATTGAAGAACACAAACGAACCGATGCTTCCGCACGAAGTTATTATGCCAAAGCACAAATTGAAGAATTTATTAATTACGATTACAAAAAGGCTAAAGAAAATTATGACCAGGTACGGGCTGAATTTCAAAGTTCTCTTATCGCCCCCCTGGCAAAGGAAAAATCGGACAACATCAGATTATTATTAGAGTTGCGCGATGATATCGCAAAACTGGAAGGCCGGTATGTTGAAACCGATTCAACAAACGGTGATAACACGAACGAAACGAATAATCAAAATTTAAGAGATGACGGCCCCATTAATTTAAGTATGGATGGAATGTGGGTTTACTACAGCGGACGGGATCGTCCCCCGCCAAAATCCCTGACAGACTTGACTCAGGCCGATTTGCAGCGCGCAGCAAAAATAAGAGAAACTCAACAGCAAACAGCCGATTCAACAGCAGCAACAACACCTGTTGAAACAAAACTTGACAGCGCAGCCCTTGCCCTGGCAAAAGAAAAGGAAGAAAAACAAAAAATAATTCAACTGGCTGAAAAAAAACTGGCTTTGGCTGAAGTTCTCTTTTTTAATTTCGACAAACCGGATTCAGCAATTCAGGTATATAACCAGATTATAGAAAACCAGACCGATTCTGCTTTTACAACCAGGGCTCTTTATTCGCTGGGTTATATCTATAAAGAAGTGAAAAAAGATACAATTTCAGCCGATTCGGTTTTAAGCAGACTGATCTCTTTTAATCCAAACTCCGAACAGGCAAATGGAGCCCGGCATCTTTTAAAATTACCGGTTATACAAAGTAAAGTGGACTCAGCTCAGGTCTATTTTAATGAAGCGGAACATCTTTACTGGCAAGATAATGATATCAACAATGCGTTTAAAATATATGATAATATTATCGAAAATTATCCGACATCAGAATACGCGGCAAAAGCAATTTACGCACAGGGCTGGATTAATGAAAATATATTATACAAGCCCGAAAAAGCCAAAAGTTATTATGAAAAAATTATTAATGATTATCCTGATACCGAATATGGTAAAACCGTAAAAATGAAATTTGCCGCCATTGAAAGAATTAAACAACAGGAAGAAGCCCGCCAAAAAGCAATTGCGGACTCGCTTGCCAGACTGGAACAGGCAAAGAATGATTCCCTGGCGGCAGCCGGGAATGATTCTTTACATCAGGTTATATCGGACAACACGGGACGAAATACGATTACCGATTCAACAAACACGAAATCACCTTCGCCGCAAAATCCCCCGGCCGTTCCCGGAAAAGCGCAAAACGGGGCACCCAAACAGCCGGCAGGAGATCGGACTGCCGTAACGGCCAAAACCGACACCACCAAAAAAGATACGGTCGAATCACAAAAACCACCGGGTAATATTCAACCGCCCGGTAACCGGACAACCGGACCGCCGGTGATAGATCAGTCTGGTTTAGGGGCCAAAACCGACACCACCAAAACGGATTCGGCAAAAGCGCAAAAACCGCCGGGCAAGATTGAACCGCCCGGTAACCGGACAACCGGACCGCCGGAGAGTGAACAGTCTGCCGCACCGGCCAAAAACGACACGACAAAAAAAGATACATCAGATTCACAAAATATCACGCCCGGCAATAATTTGATAAAAACTGATTCTACAAAAGGAACTACTCATTGAAAGATAAAAAAAGGGCCATTGCTGTTCCGATTCAATCGTTTAATAAGATCACGGATGAAATATATAGTATTACATTATATGATCAACTCATTGCCGGTCACGCTCATTCCGGTCAATTTATTAATGTATTGGTGCCCCGCGCGAATGATATTTTATGGCGCCGCCCATTCGGCATTCACCGGATAAATGCCGACACGGGCACCTTTGATATCGTGTTTAAAGTTGTCGGAAGAGGCACAAAAGCATTAACAACAATTAAAACCGGGGATAAGCTTGATATTATCGGCCCCCTGGGAAACCACTTTACCTGTCCGCCTGATATTAATGAAGCCATAATGGTTGCAGGCGGACTCGGGATCGCGCCGTTTCCCCTGTTCATCCAGGACACCGGCAATAAAAATATTCAGTACACGCTATTCTATGGCACAAAATCAAAAAACCAGTTCTGCAGCCTCGATTTCTTTAACACAACAGTTGATAACCGGTTCTTGGCGACTGAAGACGGCAGTTTCGGTGCAAAAGGGTTTATTACGGACAGCCTTGAGCGTTATCTGAAAGGGCTAACCGCCAAGGACGGAAAATATATATACGTTTGCGGGCCCACTCCCCTGCTCGCGAGAGTGAAACAATTAGCGCACCGGTTCAATATCAGGGCCCAGGTCTCTGTCGAAACCATGATGGCCTGCGGATTCGGAGCCTGTATGGGATGCCCTGTTCCTCTTGAAAAACCGGCAAAAGACGGCCGAAAATATCTGTTAGCCTGTAAAGACGGCCCGGTATTTAACATGGAAGATATTGTTTTTGATGAGTAATCTTGAAGTAAAAATTGGAAATCTTGAATTAAAAAATCCGGTCACAGTTGCCAGCGGTACTTTTGGTTACGCTGAAGAATTCGCCGATTTCTTTGATTTAAATTTACTTGGCGGCATCATTACCAAAACCGTTACCCTTGAACCCCGTCATGGAAATCCTCCCCCACGTATCGCGGAAACTTCGGGCGGGATGCTCAATTCAATCGGGTTGCCAAATGTCGGCGTACAGGGATTTATTACGGAAAAAATGCCCTTCCTGAGAACATTAAAAACCAAAGTCATCGTGAACGTTGCCGGTAAGGTTGGGGAAGAATTTCCCGAAATTGTCCGTATTCTTGACGATGTGGACGGCATTCACGCCTATGAACTGAATTACTCCTGCCCCAATGTAAAAGAAGGCGGTTTATCGTTCAGCGCCAACGCAACAGTAGCCGAAAAATTAACAGCCAGTGTACGCAAGGCCACCACAAGACCCATCATTGCCAAACTGACCCCGAATGTTACCTCTATCAGTAAAATCGGTTTAGCGGTTGAAAACGGCGGCGCCGACGCGGTATCGGCAGTCAATACTTTTGTGGGTATGGCAATTGATTTGGAAACAAAAAAACCGAAAATTGCCACCATAACAGCCGGTTATTCAGGTCCCCCGATCAAACCTATCGCCCTTGCAAAAGTCTTTGAACTCTGCCAAAAAATATCCATACCCGTCATAGGCATCGGAGGTATAGCCAGTACAACGGATGCCCTGGAATTTCTTGTTGCCGGCGCCACGGCCATACAGGTTGGAACGGCAAATTTTTATGACCCGTGCGCTTCAGTCAAAATTGTTCAGGGAATAACCGGGTACTGCAGGGAAAACAATATTGAAAAAATATCCGATATAATCGGTTCATTAAATATATAATCATATTTTTATTTGCCATGTATATGATACGCTCCCGGAATAAAATCCCCGTAATGTTGTCATCTGGAATATTTGTTACCCTGCTGTTTTTAATGTTAAATTGTTTTCCACAGCCCCGATATCGTAACACGGGTTACAGAGATCGGCCGCGTCGGACAAATGATACCCAAAATAACCGGGCACATTTTGAAATTGAAAGTGGCCTGGCCTCGTATATGGCGCAAGAATTACAGGGCAGAACGACGGCCAGCGGCGAAAAATTTAATATGTGGGCCCTGACCGCCGCGCATAAAACATTGCCCTTTGGTACAATTGTGAGGGTGATAAACCTCGAAAATAACAAAAGTGTAGATGTTAGAATAAACGACAGAGGGCCGTTTAAAAGGGGCCGGATTATCGATCTGTCTTATGAAGCGGCCAGAATACTTGATTTCATCAATAACGGGCTGACAAAAGTAGAAATCAGGGTCATAAAACCCGTTCCTTAAATTCTTCCTGAACACAATACCGCATACGGAGGTAACTTGAACTTAAAATCTTTTCTTATACGTTTTATCATCGCGCTCATATTCGGGCCGTTAATATTATTGACCGTTTATTATGGGAAATACTATTTGTTGACTTTTGTGATACTGATTGTATTGATATCCCTCAAAGAATTTTTTGATCTTGCCTTGAAAAAAGATACGATCGGGCAATTCCTGATTGCCGGCACAGGCAGTATCGCCATTGTTTTATCCCTGTATTTTTATGCCGCCAATGCGACGATAACTTTTTTATTGCTCACAATCATTGCAATTCTTTTTAAGGAATTGTACCAGAAAACCGGTTCGGCCATACTCAATGTGTCGGTTACATCGTTTGGTGTTTTATATTTCGCCTTTATGACGGGCAGCTTTTTATTATTACGGGAATTACCTTTACAAAAGGGCCTGGATTATTATTTTGCCGGCGGCTGGTTCATTATGCTTATCCTGGCCACCTGGTTATGTGATACGGCCGCTTATGTGATTGGTTCATATTTCGGAAAAAACAAGCTCATAAAACGAATCAGCCCCAATAAAACGATCGAAGGTACTCTGGCCGGTCTTGTTTTCGCTATTATCGGGGCCTGGATTTGCCATATCTGGTTTATTCATGGTCTGCAACTAAAAGATTCCCTGATAATCGGATTCATCATCGGCAGTTTCGGCCAATACGGCGATTTATTTGAATCCATGTTTAAAAGGGATGCAGATGTTAAAGATTCATCGCATCTCATTCCCGGTCACGGGGGTATTATGGATCGCTTTGACAGTCTGTTGGTTTCCACGCCTGTCGTTTATCTTTATTTAAATTATTATGCCCTGTAACAGGAGGCCTGCGAAGGGACGTTTGTAAATTTTTGTAATTTTATAAGTTCAACGAATCGGCAACCTTTCAACAGAAGTTGAAATTCAATTCGGTTACCCGAATATACAGAATAATCAGTCAGGTTCCGCATTATCCTGAACAATAACCGGGATATTTTTATCACTTTATACTATTTCTATTTTATGAGATCAAAGCGCCTGGAATTGATCTTTAGCGGAATAACATACGGGACATACCCATGTATCCGGCAGATCTTCGAACAACGTACCCGGTTCAATGCCATGATCAGGATCACCAACATCAGGGTCATATACATAACCGCAATTTGAACAAATGTACTTTTCTTTCATTCTGCAACTCCTAACCTTTCATGATAAATATTAATTAATCGAATCCCGTACACACTTTTGATAAATAAACTACATCGCAGCAAGTTACGAGGTATCAAGTGGTCCTTTTATTAGTATTCCGAAGCACGCTCCGGAGAATTAAACCAAAAGAGATTGAACGAATAATATTATTAAAAAAATGGTGCTGTAAAAATCAATCACCATCGATTAAATCACCCAGCCTTCCCAAAACCGAACCTTCGCCTTTTCTGCTGCCGCCCGCGGACGGCGCGTACCGTAATACACGGTCGGCGAGCCGGGAGAACGGTAGACTTTGCAGATAAACCGTACCGGTGCCGCGCAATGTTGCCAGGAACAAACCCTCGCCGCCAAAAAACATGGATTTTAAATTCCCCGCCCGCTGAATATCATAATCCAGCCCGGTTGTGAATGCCGCAATACAACCTGTATCCACTCTAACCACTTCATTTTTTAACGTTTTTTTGACAATTGTTCCGCCGGCATGAACAAATGCCATCCCATCTCCCAGTAAACGCTGCAGAATAAAACCTTCGCCGCCAAAAAATCCGGTCCCGAACCGTTTTGTGAAAGCGATACTGACCTGCGTTCCCAGGGCGGCGCATAAAAACGCGTCTTTTTGACAGATCAATTCACCGCCAATCGTGGCCATATCAACCGGGATGATTTTTCCGGGATAAGGCGCGGCGAATGCCACACGTCGTTTGCCGCTGCCGTTATTGGAGAAATGAGTCATAAAAATTGATTCCCCGGTAATTGTTCGCTTTGCCGCGCTAAACAACTTGCCCATCATGCCTTCATTTGGCTGAGAGCCGTCGCCCATTTTCGCTTCAAAACTGATGCCGTCATCCATCCAGTTCATGGCTCCGGCCTCTGCAATAACGGTTTCTCCGGGATCGAGTTCTACTTCAACGACCTGCATATCATCACCGATAATTTCATAATCCACTTCATGACATTTCATAACTGGTCTCCTTTATTTAAAATCATAACAACATAAATATTTTACTATTTGATTAAAAACGTCGCGTCTCCGAGACTGAAAAATCTGTATTTTCTTTTAACGGCTTCTTCATACGCATTACGGATCCGATCCCATCCGTAAAAAGCGCTGACAAGTAAAATCAGTGTCGAGCGGGGCAGGTGAAAATTGGTCACCAGACCTTTGACCGGTAACCTGAAAGAATAACCTGGATAAATAAACAGTTCGGAAAATTCTTTTTTGGCCTCCACCCTGCCGTCCTCGGTTGCGGCCGATTCCAGAGCTTTTAAGGCTGTGGTTCCCACAACGAACAATCGTTTCGCGTTGTTGACCAGTTTCGCATTTTCGGAATCGATCTCATAATATTCGGGTTCCATTTTATGATTGACGATGTTTTGATCACGAACCGGTAAAAATGTTCCGAAACCGACATGCAGGGTAACCCAGGCAAACCTGACGCCTTTGTCCTTTAATTTTTCCATCAGGCGCGGCGTAAAATGCAAACCGGAGGTCGGCGCCGCAAGCGAACCGGATTCCGATGCGTATACTGTTTGATATTCTTCACCAACAATTCTCTTGATATATGGCGGATTAGGATACAGATTATGATCAATGATCGACTCGACCGGCCGGTCTAATTTAACATAAAAAATATCCTTGTGCTGGTCCGTCACTTTGGCGTGAATATCTTGAAAAACAAACTCGTTGCCGATCCTCACTTTTGAACACTGAATTCGCGCCTTGACCGTATATTCGTCAACGGGCCGCATAATGATCATTTCCGCTTTTGCGCCGGTTACTTTATTGCCGGTCAGTTTATTTTTCAAAACCCGCGTTCGGTTCAGAACAAGAACATCATCTTTATTGAAATAATCAACAATATGATAAAAACGCCGGTGCTCCAGGCTGGCCCCTTTCACAACCAGCAATTTGGAATAACTTCTTGGTGTTACAGCCGTTTGTGCGATCAACTCTTCAGGGAGTTCGTATGTAAATTGGTCCAGATTCATAGTAAAAAATTTTAACCCAATATCTGTAAAACCTGCCCCGTATCCGAAAGATCCGTAAGCAAATAATCAGGATTATACTCTTTTAATTGATCGACCGTATAAAATGACGCGCCGATGGCCACTGCTAAGGCCCCGTGCGGTTTGGCGCAGTTAATATCGGCAGGCGTATCACCGATGACATAAACATCATCGGGTTTTGGTATAACATTGTACTTTTCTATAAACCGCTTGATCGCAAAAGGCAGCAGGTCATTTCTGATCCCCGAATCGTTTGCGAACGCGCCGAAAGTAAAATATCCGTTCAAACCAAAATGGCCGATTTTTATCCGCCCGCTTTTTTCCCAGTTTCCGGTCAACAAACCTAAATATACGCCCTTACGTTCCGTTAAAAGCGGAAGCAGTTCTTTAATCCCAGGCATTAATTTTTTTTCACTTGACGGTTGTGTTATTTCTTTTTCAAGCAGATCATAATAAACAGATTTATAATATTCGAATTTTTCGCTTTCAAACGGAATATTGGATTCCGCCAGTGCGTCCTCGATAATGGAGGTATCCGTTCGTCCCGCCAGTTTAATATTCAATAACACATCTTTTTTTCCATATACTCTGAGAAAAGCTTCATTCATGGCCCGCAGACCGGCCCCGCCGCTGAGCATCAGTGTTCCGTCAATATCGAATAATAATATTTTCATTCATTTTTTCCTGAAATAAAGAATTACATTCTGAACAACAGTGAAAATATATTTTCCCCTAACAATAATTGTACAGCTATGATGAATACGAATATATATAATATTTTTGTAAATGCTTTTTGTGAAATTTTCCGGTTCAGCCAGGTACCGATCATGACACCTACCGGAACAAAAATAACAAACATAGCGCCGATTTTTAAAGTCTCCGCGTTTATGAGATGGAAGGAAATATAGGGTACAACTTTGAGAATGTTCGCGCCGGCGAAAAAAAATGCCATAGTTGCAACATAAACGCGTTTGGGTAAATTTTGCGGCAGTAAAAACATTGCAATGATCACGCCGGCCGAATGGGCAATGGATGAAATAAAGCCGGCCAGCGAACCAACCAAAAGGCCATGCCACCATTCAGGATCATATTTGGTTTTTTCGCCAAAACGAATACGGACAAATTGAACAATTAAAAATACCAGCGCCACAAAACCGATAATGCGTTTTAACTGCTCATCCGAAATGTAATCGACAAAAACGGTACCCGCTATAATTCCGAACAAGGCTCCGGGTACCAATATTTTCAAATTTTTCAAATCGGGTTCCTTGCGATAATGATAAATAATGAACCAGTCCGCAATGATGATGACCGGCAATAAAAAACCGATAACCATTTTTGCCGGAAACACAAGGCTCAATAACGGGGTGGTTACGATCCCCACACCTCCGCCGAATCCCGCTTTGGATATTCCGATCAATATAACCGCGATTATCATAACAATGATACAAATAAAAACAGGGTACTCACAGGTTAACAAACATGTTCTCCCAATGCATAAAAATTTAAAACAGGGCAATCAATAATTTTATCAACGGCCAGGCAAATAATAATACCATAATCACCGCAATCCATTTGACTGTGGATTTAGGTTGAGGAAACTCGTAACCGCAAACAGGACAAACAGTATGCATTTTGTCGACTTTGACAGCGCATGACGGGCATTCTTTTTGTGGCAATAGTTACTCCCTATAGTCATTATTTTTTAATTGACATAAAAATTACGGATAATCGGGCAAAATATCAAGGCGAAAACAGATGTCGTGTACCAATTATAGTATTAAATTAAGTTTTATCGGATTTTCAGGTGTAACAAGTATTGACAATACCATAACATTTTAATATATTGACAAGAAAAAAAAATAAATTATGGACAAAGGGATACTTATGCTGGATCCAAGATATAACAAACTGGCGGATGTTCTCATTACTCATTCAACCCGTCTGCAAAAAGGGGAAAAAATTTTACTGGAAGCAATCGATGTTCCCCCGGAAATGGTTATCGCATTGATCAGAAAAGCCGTATCAGTTGGCGGTATACCGCTGGTTACAGTCAAACAAAACGTCATATTGCGGGAGTTATATTCTTCAGGAACCGATGATTCGTTACAGATCATCGGCGAACTGGAGGCGGACAGAATGAAAAAAATGGATGCTTATGTCGGACTTCGCGGTTCGTATAACATCACAGAATTATCGGATGTGCCCCGGGACAAAATGCGGCTTTATCAGAAATACTGGTGGGAACCGGTGCATATCAAAATACGCGTTCCGGACACAAAATGGGTCGTGCTGAGATGGCCCTCTTCATCCATGGCCCAGCAGGCCGGTCAAAGCACCGAAGCTTTTGAAAATTTTTATTTTGATGTTTGTACACTCGATTACAATAAAATGTCAAAAGCTATGGACGCGCTTGTTGAGCGAATGAACAATACAGATATGGTATCCATTAAAGGACCCGGCACGGATCTGAGCTTTTCAATTAAGAACATTCCAGTCATTAAATGTTCCGGGCAACATAATATTCCTGACGGGGAGGTCTATACGGCGCCGGTGAAAAACTCCGTGAACGGGGAATTAACATATACGGCAAAAACAATTTACCAGGGTGTAATACAGGATAACATCAAACTGACATTTAAAGATGGGAAAATAATAAACGCCGTATCAGATAAAACGGAAACACTGAACAAAATTTTAGACACGGATGAAGGGGCGCGTTATATCGGTGAATTCGCGCTCGGCCTGAATCCTTTTATTACAAATCCAATGCTTGATATACTTTTTGATGAAAAAATCTGCGGCTCATTCCATTTTACACCGGGACAGGCCTATGATGAGGCGGATAACGGCAACCGTTCCAAAGTTCACTGGGATATGGTATGCATACAAACTCCGGAATACGGCGGCGGAGAAATTTATTTTGACGGCGAATTAATTCGTAAGGATGGATTATTTGTAACGGAGGATCTAATACCACTGAATCCTGAAAATCTGAAATAAGGTTCAAAATGATAAGGAGATGGAATCTTGAACGTATCAATTGAATATTGTGTGATGTGAAACTACTATCCACAGGCATCCAGGTTGGCTGCATTGATAAAGGAGAAATATGGAATAAAAGTGGAACTCATCAAATCGGGCGGCGGTGTCTTTGAAGTGCGCCGGGATGGGGAATTGATATTTTCCAAAAAAAGTACGGGACGATTCCCGGATGCATTGGAAATCTATGAGAAACTCGGATGATCTTTTAATATTATGGTATCAATCCTGAAAAATTTGGAAAAAATAAATCATTTAATCCATGCGGGGAACTACAGTGAGGCCCTTAAAATTTTAGAGAGTTATTCAGCGTCCGGTTCTGATCAAATTCAGATTCTGTACCTGACCGGGCAATGTAAATTGGCTCTCGGTGACTATGAAGGGGCAAATCATATTTATCAAAATTTATTAACTGTAAACGAACCGGACCAGCTTCCCCTGCGGGCGGAAGCCGAGCTTGTTTTGGGTAAAAACCGCGCCGCGCTGCTGAATTTCGAATCCTGTATAAAAGCACAAACGCCGGCCGGTGATGTGCTGTTTTTAACGTCGATCGCGGCGTATAAATCGGGAAATATTTTAAAAGCCAAAGTATACCTGACAAGGGCCTTTCAGAGCGGTTTTGACTGGAAAGATGATATACCTGTTGATTTTATCGCGGATTATGTATTACTGCCGGTTGAATTTAATGATTTTGAACAAATCTATCTGGATATTAGTGAAGAATACGAGGATGGAAGCCCGGTTTCGAAAAACAGGTGGTTTGCTATCAATATACCCATTTATGAATTTTTTACAGCCAAAGATAATTATAAAGAAAAAGCGCAAGTCATTATCGAACTCATCTCGGATGCTTCTTTTTTGGGTTTGCTGGACAATGGTAAACAGGATCTTGAACTCATCATCAACGGGCTGGCAAAAAGCGAGACCGACGCCCGCTTTGGTCTCGAAGCCGTAAAATTATTCAATAATAACGATTATGACGAACTGGCAAAAATAATGCTGGCGCTGTTTCTTGAACAAATCAACCAATCCGGCGCTATATTCGGTCTGGAACGGGATTTTATTAAATCGTCTCAATTGCAGGACCTGATCCTTTTGCTGCCGTTTAAAATAGCCGTATTACTCATGTTTTTATATGCGGCCTGTCATCCTGTCGTTCAGGTACAACCTGCGGAGAAAATAAAAATAGATGATAACATTTTAGCCGGATTAATTGCCCAGTGTTTTTTGATATTTTATAAGGAAATTAAAAATTTTAATGACTTTTTATCCTAATATTTTTTCATTTATCATAAATCATTAAAGGAGGTTATCCTATGCTGGCCGACTTTTATAACGAACCATATACCGATTTTTCAAAACCGGAAAATAAAAAGGCGCAGGAACAGGCTTTGCAAAAAGCGAAAAAACAATTTGATAGGACATACGAGCTCTTTATTAACGGCAAGGGGGTCAAAAGTGACAAGATGTTCAAAAGTTACAATCCATCGAACAAAGATCAGGTGGTCGGGACCTTTCACAAAGCCGGAGTAAAAGAAGTGGACCTGGCGATGGACGCCGCGTTAAAGGCTTTTGAAAAATGGAAAAGGGTATCACCCAAAGAACGGGCCATCGTACTGTTAAAGGCGGCGCAAATCATGAGACGGAGAAAATACGATATCAACGCCTGGATGATCTACGAAACCGGTAAAAGCTGGATCGAAGCGGAGGCCGACACCTCGGAAGCGATCGATTTCCTGAATTTTTACGCCCGTGAAATGATACGCTGGAGCGAGGTAAAGGGCGTTACACCGTTCCCGAATGAATATCCGGAACTCAACTATCTCCCGCTGGGAGTGGGCGCCGTCATACCGCCCTGGAACTTTCCCATGGCCATTCTCACCGGTATGACAACCGCGGCTATCGTGGCAGGCAATGCTGTGCTGCTCAAACCGGCTACGGATTCACCGGTCATCGGCTACCAGCTTGTCGAGATTATGCGCGAAGCGGGTCTCCCGGACGGCGTTTTGAATTTTATCCCGGGCAGCGGCGCCGAGATCGGAGATTATATTGTGCAACATCCCAAAACGCGGTTCATCAGTTTTACCGGCTCGAAAGAAGTCGGGCTGCGGATCAACGAACTGGCGGCAAAAGCCTCGCCGGGACAGATCTGGGTGAAGCGCGTTATCGCCGAAATGGGCGGCAAGGACACGATCATCATCGATAACGAGGCGGATATCGAAGACGCCGTCAATAATGTAATCGCATCCGCGTATGGTTTTCAGGGACAGAAATGCTCGGCCTGTTCCAGATGTATCGTGCTTGAGGACATACATGACAAGGTCGTTAATTTGCTGGTTGAACGCGCCAAAAAACTGACCATCGGCGATGTGGAAAATCCGGCTTACTATATGGGACCGGTCATTAACAAGGCTTCGGAAGATAAAATATTTTCCTATATCGATTATGGTAAAAAAGAAAATACGCTGGTTACCGGCGGGGAAAAAGTATCTGATCAGGGATATTTTATCGCCCCGACCATTTTTATCGATGTCAAACCCGGATCAAAGCTGGACCAGGAAGAGATATTCGGCCCGGTACTGGCGGTTTTAAAGGCAAAAACCTTTGATGAAGCAATAAAGATAGCCAACAGCACCGAATACGGCCTGACCGGTTCGGTTTATACCAAAAACCGGTTCAGGATCGAGACGGCGAAAAAGGAATTTTTTGTCGGAAATTTATATATCAACAGGAAATGCACCGGTGCGATGGTCGGCGCGCACCCGTTCGGCGGGTTTAACATGAGCGGCACGGACTCGAAAGCCGGCGGCCGGGACTATCTCGGACTGTTCATGCAGGCCAAATCCATCAGCGAAAAACTGATATAATAATACAATTTAGTTGTAGTCCATCTTGGTGATGGACTACAACTTGATATTTTTTTTTATACACCTCCGTCACAAACTCCGGTTTGTGACGGAAGTAATTTGCGAAACTCTGTTTCGGATTTTACTCCAATATCAATACACACCAGATTTTAAATAAATAATACTAATTTATCCTTTTCCCCAAAATCCAAAATTTTTCTTGTTTTTAAAATAAAAATTTGTATTTTCATACAAAAAGGAGGGGAATCATGGGTGAAAAAACCAAAAGAAAAACCATTCTGATATTTATTTGCATTGTTATTATCTTTTCTGTTGTAGCTCTTTCCATAACATTAGTTTTATATGCTACAAAATTCAATGCTGGTCTTGCTGATGACCAAGTTATATGGAGTTATTTTGGGGATTATCTGGGGGGTGTATTGGGACCTGTATTTACTTTTCTCACAATAATAATACTTGTTGTCACACTCTACTATCAGCGCGAAGAACTCGAACTTACCCGCCAAGAACTTCACAATTCTACTGAACAGCAGAAACGTTCCGCTACAGCTTTAGAAACACAAATGGAATCTCTTAAACTTCAAAATCAGGTAATATATGAACAAACCTTTGACACAACATTTTTCAATCTTTTAAATAATTTGAGTGATTATTATGAAAATTTAACCTTAGAAATTGGTCTAGATAGAGGAAACTTACGTGATTATCCAAGTAATGTAGCATTAGACAGATTAATTGATATGATAGAAAATAAAATAATGATTAGAACACAAAAAAATGTACAAATTGTAATAAAAGATATAATAACTGAATCATTAAATGATGAATCGATTTATAAATTATTAGAAATAGATGGATATATCAACGAAATTTTAAAATTTATTGACAAAGAAAAAATAACAAATAAAGAAAAATATATTAGAATTTTATACCTTCATATAAAATTTAATAAATTAAAATTATTTTACTATATGTCCTATATGAAAAATAATAAAAAAATTATTGAAAAATATGCTTTATTTAAAGATTTAAACTACAAGTTTTTAAAAAATGCTTATGGAAATCTTGTTGATTACTTCTCCCCTGCAGCTTATGGGT
>JAFGSB010000170.1 GCA_016934825.1 Candidatus Zhuqueibacterota bacterium | reverse complement strand
TGGTTCTGGAGTTTATAATTATTGGGTTAGATTTTTGAATGAGGCATTCATAGCTTTTGGGTTAGAATTTTGGATGAGGCAATACGGAATTTATTTTCAAAATCCATCCACTCCAATTATGATTAAATCGCTAAACAAAATGGTGAATATAAAGGTACCCCAGAAAACCTCATTTAACAGATGTTTTCCGTAAAAACTCCATAATAATCGTAATCTTTAAAAGTTCCTCGTTGCTAATTCTAAGCTTTTTACCCATTTTATTATAAAACATTATTAAGAGAAATCTTTTATGGAGAAAAAATAGATATTTTTATTCGGACATTGACTGAAAATTTCAAATCAAAGACAGAGTAAATGAATTGGTGATGTTTAAAAATTTTTGTACAATGGTGTTTCTTTACATGTGCCTTCTACGCTTCTTTTTCATGGGATTCACGAATTCAGACGAGTTTAGTTATACTACAATACCGTTAATCGGCATCTATTTCGTGGCGCTGGATTGTCTCCGTGCTGTTATATTCAAGTACGGAAAGAATATTATGTGGGTCATGACACTTGTCCTCACAACCTCAATCTGCTTTTTTGAATTCACTCATTACATGAGTGACGGCATTTATTCAAGATGCTATAATGTTTACCCTATCAACGCCACAAAAGACATCCCGTAGATGCAATCGATTCTGTACAAGATAATGAAGGATAGACTGTACGCTCATGGAGTCTCCTTGATTCTTGACCCGAACAAGGAATATTCCTCATCGGAATTATTCCAATACGATTTCAAGATTCTCAATGATGTTGATCAGGTGAAATTTTGTCAAGAAGAAGAGGAAATCAGGGACCTTATTAATACGGCAAACAATACACCTTGTCTGGATCGTAAGGTGTTTTATGTATTCTGTTCCGGCGTTGGTAAAGAAAAAACTGGCAAAATGAAAGTACTTATAATATAGAAGGAAATTTTCCAGGTTTTAAAGTATGCAGTATAAATTATTTTATTATTCATTTTTATTTTATCGTTAATAATATATAATTACACTGAATTGGATTAATATTTTGATTGGGGAGAACAATATGGAGCCGAATTCCGTAATAAAAAAAATAGGTTCTGTCATGGGAAAAGGTGAGATAATTATTATAATGATTCTGCTTGTCATGATATTTATCATCCGCTTGCCGGGCTGTATGCAAATTGTAATTGACTGGGATGAATCGGTATATTTTACTGTTGCCCAGGATGTGGTTAAAGGAGGGGTGCCGTATAAAACTGCATGGGACCATAAAGGACCTATGCAATATTTCATATTTGTCCCGATAATGGCTGTTTTTGGGAATAGCATTATAGCCTTACGTATATTTACGACTCTTTATGTTTGTTTAAGTGTTTATTTTATATTCCTTATTGGCAAAATATTGTTTCCGAAGCCATATACGATTTATCCGCCTTTATTTTACAGTTTGTTTTTCATTTTCATTAAATTTCAGGGCCATGCTTCAAACACGGAACTTTTTATGATGCTCCCGCTGGCAGTTGCTGTATATTTCTTCCTCAAATATTATAAAAACCACAAGGTGCCAATGCGGAATTTATTTTTTTGTGGAATGTTTTCCTCAATTGCTTTTTTTTTTAAACCCAATTCGATGTTTACCGCCCTTGTTTTCCCAATAATGCTGATTACATTGTTTTTTTATAATAAACGAAAATCGATAAAAGAAACTGGATCTGCCTTTTTGTTTTTCTTTATTGGTGGGATTTCCATTGTTATTGTCTTTATTTTATATTTTATGCTAAATAACGCATTCCAGGATTTTTATAATGCTTTTTATGCCTTCAATCAACAGTATGTTAATTATATAAAATTAGATTATGCTATAAATAATTTCATCAAACGACTTCTAACTTTTTGTGTTGAAGATAAAGAAATTCTCATGATTCTCAGCTTCATTTCCTTAATCTGTCTGGTAATTATAAGAATCTGGTATAATGTCTTTAACGCATTGAACGGGCTGAAGAATCAAAAGAAATTTATTTTTAATTGTAGTAGAAATCTGGATTCAATATTTATTTTCCTGTTAGTAGCATTTTCTTTGATCGGTGTATTTTGGGGGCGGCGGCTCTATCCGCATTATTTCCTGCAATTAAGTCTGCCGTTTTCATTAATGGTCGGAGCGGCCTTGTCTCAATTAACAATCAATAGGGAATCGATAAACCGAATCATGGCAATTGTTCATTATGTTATAATAGTAATTTGCATGGTGTTTATTTCGTTCCAGATAAAATATAATGAATTGACGCACTTACCGGACATCAGGAAATATCAGGAGTCTTTACCGCTATACCGGACTGCCCAGTATATAAAGGGCAATACTGATGCAGATGATTATATATATGTACTCGGAGACGACTCGATCATTTATTTTCTTTCGGAACGCAGGGCCCCTACTAAATATTTCTTTTCATTGTTTGTTTCCGGAATTTGGGAGGAAATTCTCGGAACAACTAACATGGAAATACCTAAATTCAAACAAAATAAACCTGAATACATGGTTTTAGGATGGCGGCGGGATTATGAATATTCGGGAATTAAACAATTTCTTGTTGATAACTATGTACAGGTGGAGAGTTTTGGTTCGATTGAAGTTTATAAACTGAGATAAGCCAATCTTCAATTTCGTTTAGATGATGGACAATTTCTGATCCATGCATAATTTAATCGACTCTTTTTGTGTACCTGTTTTCAGGTGCGATTCTACAATCAGTCTTGCCTGATATCCGGGTTTGACATATTATATATTAATTTGTTTGACAACAGTATTTAAGGTAATTATAATCATCCTATGTACTTGTTTTATATTGCCTTGATTATTCTCGGCTTATCCGCATCTTTCATTCTTATAAATCCCATGAAAATTTTCAAGTGGAATGAAAAAAAGGATGAACCAGCATTACTCAATGAATTGCCCGCCGACAAAAAATGCGAACGCCTTAAAATGTGTTTTGATATTTTCGTGATTATATATATACTTTTTTTACTGATTTTTAACCTGAATGCGTTTCCCCGGGGTTTCATATACTGTGAAGCGGATGCCGTCCGGCAGCCTTTAGAAAAAGTGCAAGACGGAATGAACAGTCATCCGGAAATAAGCTGGCTTTGGCAGGATATGAACCAGGCGGGTGTAGGCAAATCACCCGTTTTCAGTTTTTTAGTTGAAATTGGATTGTATTTATTTGGATTCACGTTTTTTGGAATAAGAATCTTTCCCGTATTGTTTGCCTGCGGGAATTTAAT
>JAFGSB010000169.1 GCA_016934825.1 Candidatus Zhuqueibacterota bacterium | reverse complement strand
TTTTTTCATTTCACGTAAAATATAAATAATACTTGATTTTTTTAAAAAATCATCTAATTTATATATTAATAATAATTTAATCAGACACAACACTTGTATCCGGTTAAACCCGGAAATGTCCTCCTGTTTACCTTTAATAAATGGGTAGGGAGTATTAACTTATTTATTATCTTTGAATGAAGCATAAACGATTCAAAAGTTTATATTGATTATATTGGAATTATCTCCATAATTAATTAAATGTATCCGTTAACCGGACACTAATATAGACAAAATTATGCTATTCAATTCACTGCACTTTTTATATTTTTTCCCCATAATTGTATTTATTTTTTATTCTATACCTAATAAATACCGCTGGGCTGTCTTGCTCCTGGCAAGTTATTATTTTTATATGTGCTGGCGTGTTGAGTACATTTTGCTAATAATAGCATCCACGCTGATAGATTACTTTACCGGTTTAAAATTGGGGGCGGAAAAAAGGCCCTTTAAAAGAAAATTATTTTTGAGTTTAAGCCTGTTTACCAATCTTGGCTTATTATTCACGTTTAAATATTTTAATTTTTTCAGCGAATCGGTAACAATAATATTTAATCACTTTAATATTTTCCACAATAGTATTACCCTGCATGTACTGCTTCCGGTAGGAATTTCTTTTTACACATTTCAGACCTTAAGTTATACTATTGATGTTTATCGGGGTAAAAAAGAACCCGAACGACATATCGGTTATTTTGCATTGTACGTATCGTTTTTCCCGCAGTTGGTCGCCGGGCCGATCGAAAGGTCGACACGGCTGCTGCCGCAATTTTACAAACCTGTAACATTTGATTATGATCGCGTAAAAAGGGGCCTGCAATTAATGGCATGGGGATTTTTTAAAAAAGTGGTTATTGCGGATCGAATCAATCCTTTCGTGGAGCAGGTATATGGTGCTCCCGAACTGTATTCGGGAATTGTAATGCTTTTTGCTACATATATGTTTGCTTTTCAAATTTATTGCGACTTTTCCGGGTATTCTGATATTGCAATCGGTTCCGCAGGGGTACTGGGTTATAATTTAATGCAAAACTTTAACAGACCCTATTATTCCAAATCAATTTCAGAATTCTGGAAAAGGTGGCACATTTCGCTGTCGACCTGGTTTAAAGATTACTTATATATTTCAATTGGCGGGAATCGTGTTTCACGCTGGAGATGGTACTTCAACCTGTTTGTAGTTTTTATTATAAGCGGTCTTTGGCATGGAGCAAACTGGACATTTATTGTTTGGGGCGCCTTGCACGGTTTCTATTTGATCTTTTCAATTATCACCCAAAATATTCGCTTAAAAATTAAACAACTCTTACGATTAAATTCCATGCCTTTTTTGGATAAATTGATCAAAGTCTTTATTACATTTCACCTCGTCACATTTTCCTGGATTTTTTTCCGGGCACGTTCTGTCTCTGAGGCTATATATATTATTTCTCATATATTCTCCGACTTGCCGCATATGAATTTATCAGATTTATACAACACCTTTTTTAGCAAAATTGCGTTACTGGCAATTGTTTGTATGGAAACAATAAATTTTATCCAAAGGAAAACAAGTATTCGTGATTGGATTAACGGACAACCAATTATTATCAGATGGAGTTTGTATTATTCTATTCTAATCGTTATTTATCTGTTTGGTCAATTTAAGGAACAAAAGTTTATATACTTTCAATTCTAATGAAGATACTAAAATCACTTTCAAAATTTCTGCCATTATTCCTGATTTTGTTCGGGGTAAATTCCTATGTCGATCCCTTACATTTATTCAACCGTAAGCATGGACTGAACAAAAATACTTTTTTTGACCAAAGACTTATAAAAACCAATATTATTAATTATGAACACCCTGTTTTTAATTCACTGCTCATTGGCAGCAGCCGGGTGCAAATCCTTGGAAATTTTACATGCCAACACGACACTGTTCTCAATTTCGGATGCGGTGACTTGATGCCAGCCGATTATGCCGGGTTTATTGATTTTATAAAATCCCATAACAAAAACAGTTTAAATTTTCTGTTAATCGGACTCGACTTTTTCGGTTCAAGTAACTTTCGCTTCTCCAGAGCCAATTGGTTGGAAACAAAAGATTACATAAAAA
This sequence comes from Candidatus Zhuqueibacterota bacterium, assembly GCA_016934825.1. Classification (GTDB taxonomy): domain Bacteria; phylum Zhuqueibacterota; class Zhuqueibacteria; order Residuimicrobiales; family Krinioviventaceae; genus Fontivivens. Next base: position 28,302 of record JAFGSB010000169.1, on the reverse strand, counting down.
ACTCTAATGATTGGTATTATTTGTTCAAGCTATTTATCAGTCCAAATTGTTTTAAATATTCTATAAAAAATTTATACGGGTCCCTGTCACGCAAATCCGCAGATCCTGTTCATTCTATAATTATGAATATGAATGAGCTGGAAAAAAATGAAATTTATTTTGATGATATTTATGGTCACTATCAATATAACAATAATTATGTCCGTATTTTAAAAGATATTATTAATGCAAATACCGATGCCAGGATTATCATTTTTACAACTCCCGTAGCAAAATGTCATTTTGATCTCATCTTACAATACCACTTGTATGATGAATACGAAAAATGGCTAACCGATTTAACTAACGTATGTGAAGGCTATTATAATTTCATGGATATTACACCACTTACAAATGATCCTAAGAACTGGGCCGATGCCAATCACTTAACAAGTGAAGTCGGAATAAAAATGATCCGTAAGCTTTTACAAAATTTATGTCAAGATACAGATAATTATACATACGTCACAGCCGATAAAGTAAAAACATACCTGGAAAATATCCGCATGAAACTGGAACTGTAAAATGCCTTCCATCTAATTTTATTTAAATATTCACTGGTTTCCAGTTAAACCCGGACACGACACCCTTAACAAATTATATTTTTAACGATACCGGTTATGAAATAATTAATTTATTTGTTAGCAGAAAAATAAATTTTTATATTTAAATAACTTGATTTTATTAAACTTGTGAACCGGATCAGGCGGCGGTGTCCGTTAACCGGACACCAGTGTTAAATATTTATTTGTTAAAAATTGTTAAAAAATATAACCAAATTATTATCAATTTGTCTTATTATCATACCTGAAGGATTATTATGTCTAAAAATACTATCCTTATTTTAGTGGGATTTGTTATCCTTGCTTTGGCGGGTTGTGCGGCCCACACCAATTTGCAGCCAGTTGGCAAAAATAACATCGACGCCAATTTAAGTATTGGCGGGCCGGTCATTAAAGCTTTTGGCGCCAGAATCCCCATTCCCTACGCCACCGGCGGAGTCAATTATGGTATCCGGGACAATTTCGATCTGAATGGCAATCTGCATTTACTGCCGGCGGCATACAAGCTGTTTGGCTGCGATTTTGGCGCAACCTGGTTTCCGGTTCTGAATAATTTTTCAAAACCAACAATTGGTTTACAAGCCAGACTGCTGACAATGGCCAGTTTAAAAGCCGATGTCGACAGCCGGTTCCGTTTTTACCCGTCGTTCTCCGCGTCCTCCGCATGGAAAATGGGCGGCGGACTTTTTTACACCGGCGCCGATATAACTGTGCCGGTCACTTCCCCCGATTATGACGATGATGCCGTGTCAGTCATATTTTCTCCCTTTTTCGGCTACAGGTGGAACCTGGGCAGTCATACACGTTTATTGACAGAAATCAAGTGGAACGGGGCGAATATTCAAACCCATCAACTTGCCGTAGAATATTTACCTGTAGCGAATTACGGCGCCATTACAACTCTTTTTTCTATTGAAAGGAGTTTCAAATGAAAAGGCAAAACATTTTAATATTCCTTTTGTTGTGGACCGTATTCTATTCCTGTGAATTGGACAGCTTTTTATTCAATGAAAAACAAATTGACAAATATACATTACCCGGAAATACCATTCCCGTTTCAAACCTTGAAATGGTCACTTTTAACAGCGAGGGACATAAACTATACGGGTACTGGGTTCAATCCAACGGTTCCCGCCCCGGACTCACTATTCTTTATTGCCATGGCAACAAACATAATATGGATGAGTATTGGGACCGTGTAATGCTGCTGTACGATCTGGGTGTGAATGTATTTGTATTTGATTACCGTGGTTATGGTCTGTCGGAAGGCGAATCGTCCGAATCCGGGCTCTACAAAGACGGTGAAGCGGCCCTTCGGTTTGTTCTTGGCGAAAAAGGTGTCGCCGCAGATTCGGTTTGTCTGTACGGTTATTCTTTGGGTAATGTCGTTTCCATTTACCTGGCTGCTGAAAAAATCAATCCCCTAACGCTTTTCGCCGAATCGCCCTTTGCGTCCGCGAACTCACTGACCCAGGGAAGTACGGTTCTGGATATCCCCGCAAAATGGTTGACAACAGGGAAATTCAATAACGCCGAAAAAATCAAAAAAATCAAAACACCTTTATTCCTTTTACATGGCAGTGACGATGATTTTGTTCGTTACCGGGATAACGGTAAAATAGTATTTCAAAACGCACCGCAGCCCAAATCACTTAACGTCGTTGCCGGGGCGGCTCACAATAATATACCGGATGTCATGGGTTCGCAAAATTACCTGGCCGCAATTTCCGCCTGGATCAATTACAGCACGAATATAAACAAATAAAACACAAGTCGTCCTGAATGAAATATTTAAATCCGGATATCTTAAAAAGTAACTTGCTAATACCTGTAAAAACCATTATTTTTAAATATACATTTTTCTTCTTTCAGGTAGTTTGGTAAATTTTTCATCGATAAACAATCACGAATAATACATACCGGGTCAAGAGTGAGGATAAATAAAATTGCCTTCAGAATGGCAGAGATACTTTTATAACAATTCTGTTAAAACAAAAGGGAAAAAACAAAATATATTACAGACTTTAGGACCCGCTCAGGTCAGGAATAGCAAACGAATTTTAAAGGATTTATTTCAGGAAAGGACAACTCATGTTACGATTCTCCCAAAGCGCGAATGCCCTGCGGTCATCGGCAATTCGTGAACTGATGAACATGGCTTCAGATCCCAATATCATAACATTTACAGGAGGAATGCCGAACAACACGCTTTTCCCGACGGAAGAAATCGATGAAATTTACAATAACCTGCCGATCGATGTAAGAAGGGACGGTTTTCAGTACTGTCCGACAACAGGTTATCCGCCGTTGCTGAATTCGCTCAAAGAGTTCCTGAGACAAAAAGGATTGCCGGTAGACAACAATGAACTGATAATCACGACGGGGTCACTTCAGGCCATAAACCTGATTGCGAAGGTCTTTATCGATCCGGGTGACCGTGTTATTACCGAAAACCCGGCATTCATTGGCGCGATATCGGTATTTAAATCTTACCAGGCGAAGCTCGACCCGGTTGATATTGATGAAGACGGTATCGTCCTGCCGGATCTTGAAAAAATGCTGCAAATCAAATCACCCGAAGCGAAAATCCTTTATATAACTCCATATTTTCATAATCCGGCCGGAATTGTTTACAGCCAAAAACGCAAAACGGAATTGTTGGACATGTTAAAGGGACAAAATATTGTCCTGCTGGAAGACGACGCTTATGGTGAGCTTTATTTTGATCAAAAGGACAGGGAACTGACAAAACCGATAAAAACGATCCCCCGGCTGCCGGTTCCTGTTTGCTATACGACATCGCTATCCAAATACCTGGGGCCGGGATTACGGCTTGGCTGTTTACTTGCGCCTCCGGACATATTCGAAAAATGTGAACTGGCAAAGCAGTCACTGGATGCCTGTTCTTCGACTTTTACCCAGGTGCTGGCGCATGAATTTTTAGTGCAAAATAAAATATCCGGGTATCTTGAAAAATTGCGTAAAGTGTATCTCAGACGCTCACAGATCATGCTCGCCGCATTACAACAGTATATGCCGGAACAAGTGACCTGGACCAAACCACGCGGCGGTTTTTATATCTGGGTGAAATTACCGGAAATTATTGACGCCACAGATATTTTAAAAAAATCAATTAAAAGCGGCGCTGTTTTTGTCATCGGGCAGACGTTTGATCCGCTCGGTAAAAAAAATAACTGTTTCAGGTTAGCCTTTTCTCATACCCCGGAAGACAGAATTGAAGAAGGGATAAAAATCATCGCCAGTGCTTTAAAAGAATCGATGATAAATTAATACTTGAATGAAAATACGCATTTTGACCGTCGGCAAACCCGACGATAGAAATTATAAAACATTGAGGGAAATGTATTTAAAACGCATTCAACACTATGTGCCTGTTGAAACGGATTTTATACGCCCGGAAAAAATCACTTCTTTATCCGTTAACCAAATCTTGAATGCAGAAGCCGAAAGATTGCTCAATAAATTAGATACAAAACATTATAATATTGTTCTTGACAAAACCGGGGAAACATTCAGCTCGGAAAGTTTTGCCGGGTTTTTCGAGCACCAATTAAATTTTGGTCAAAAAAACATGACTTTTATTATTGGCGGGGCGCTGGGATTGTCTCCAAAAATCATACAGGCAGCTCATAAAAAAATATCTTTCTCGCAAATGACCTTTGCACATGACCTGGCTCTCATTATTTTGTTGGAACAAATCTACCGCGCGCATACGATAATTCGGGGAGAAAAATATCACAAATAAAAAACGCCATTATAATTACCATTAAAATGGCGTTTATACTCCCCTTTATTGAAAATTTTTCTTCTCTTACCCCTCTAAATACAAGGGGTAAAAGATTGCCGGTTCAGAAGTTATTCTAGAATCTCAAGGGTAGCGTGTTTTCCGGCTTTCCGAGCCACAGCACTTAAAATAACGCGAATAGCATGGGCGGTTCGGCCATTCTTGCCGATCACTTTTCCCATATCCGGTTGATCAACTCGTAACTCATAAACAACAGTCGTTTCTCCAAAAACTTCTGTTACCTTTACTTTGTCAGGATTGTCAACAAGATGTTTTACTATGTGTTCTACAAATTCCTTCATAACCAAAATCCCCTTCTGGTTGTTAAATTGTCTTTTTCCGCTCTGTGATTTAACTACTCAATTTATAGCTTAAAAATTAGATTTCATTGTTTTTCCATAGACCTCCTTAAAATACCAATGGCACTTTCCTACTATACGTAAAGAATATATTTATAAGAGGACTCAATGTCAAGCAAAAAAGTCAAAAATTTTAATTAATTTTAGTTAATTTGCGAAATTACAATTCCCAAAATTCTAATTTTTACGAAAAATGTATACAAATAATCACTCTGTCGTTGTTTTCAGTGTAAGCTGAATAAAATAAACAATTTAAATTTCTCCTCACCGGGGCAGAGAATTTATCCGCTATCGGGAAATGTATTGATTCATAATAACCCACATTGTTTGTATTCAGAACAATCATCGGCAACACTGCATAAAACAAAATATTCAATTAAAATTTTTCTTGCATTTTAATTATAAAGATGTATATTTATGAAACATTAGCACTCATTTAAGATGAGTGCTAACAGAAATTTCATAATTAATCACATCTAAGGAGGATACTTTATGAAAATCAAACCATTGGCAGACAGGGTTGTTGTCAAACCGGTTGAAGAAGAGGAAATGAAACAAGGCAGCATCATTATTCCTGATACTGCTAAAGAAAAACCCCAGCAGGGTAAAGTTGTTGCCGTAGGACCGGGAAAAATCTCCGAAAGCGGTACGAAAATAAATCCGGAAGTTAAAGTGGGTGACGTCGTGTTATACGGAAAGTATTCCGGGACAGAGGTTACCGTTGATGGTGAAGATTATTTGATCATGCGCGAAAGCGATATTTTGGCCGTTATATAATGTTGATATTTTAATCTTGTTTGAAATTAATGGAGGAATTATAAATATGCCTAAAATTATTACATTTGAAGTTGATGCCAGAAATGCCCTTAAGAAAGGTGTAGACCAGCTTGCAGAAGCTGTTAAAGTCACTTTAGGGCCCAAAGGCCGTAATGTTGTTATCGATAAAAAATTTGGCGCGCCAACCATAACCAAAGACGGCGTAACCGTAGCGAAGGAAGTTGAACTGGAAGATCCCCTGGAAAACATGGGCGCCCAGATGGTTAAAGAAGTTGCATCCAAAACCAGCGATATCGCCGGCGACGGAACAACAACGGCTACCGTTCTGGCCCAGGGAATTGTTCGTGAAGGTTTGAAAAATGTTACTGCGGGCGCGAATCCAACCGCTATTAAACGCGGAATTGAAAAAGGCGTCAAAGTTGTTATCGCAGAAATTCAAAAGATCAGCAAACCGTTGCCCGGTAAGACTGAAATCGCCCAGGTAGGCGCAATTTCAGCCAACAATGACACTGAAATTGGTAATTTAATTGCGGATGCCATGGAAAAAGTCGGTAAAGACGGCGTTATTACAGTTGAAGAAGCCAAAACAACCGACACAACTCTTGAAGTTGTTGAAGGTATGCAGTTCGATCGTGGTTATCTGTCTCCCTATTTCGCGACCAATCAGGAAACCATGGAAGCTTCTCTTGAAGAACCGCTGATTCTGATTCATGATAAAAAAATCAGCGCCATGAAAGACCTGCTCCCGATTCTGGAAAAAGTAGCCCAGATGGGCAAACCTTTAATGATCATTGCCGAAGACGTTGAAGGTGAAGCGCTGGCAACTCTGGTTGTCAATAAATTACGCGGTACTCTCAAAGTTGCCGCAGTTAAAGCCCCCGGTTTTGGTGATCGTCGTAAAGCCATGCTGGAAGATATAGCCACTTTAACCGGTGGACGCGTTATCTCCGAAGAAACCGGCTTCAAACTGGAAAATACTACAGTTACCGATCTCGGGTCCGCTAAACGGATTACGATTGATAAAGATAATACAACAATCGTTGAAGGCGGCGGTAAAACCGAAGATATTAAAGGCCGTATTTCACAGATAAAAAAACAAATAGACACCACAACTTCAGATTATGATAAAGAAAAATTACAGGAACGCCTGGCCAAATTGGCCGGCGGTGTTGCCGTATTAAATGTCGGCGCCGCGACTGAAGTTGAAATGAAAGAAAAGAAAGCACGCGTTGAAGATGCGCTGCATGCCACACGCGCTGCCGTTGAAGAAGGTATCATTCCCGGTGGCGGAGTCGCTTATATCAGAACTCTTCCGTTACTGGACAAACTTGAGGTGGAAGGCGACGAAAAAATTGGCGTCAATATCCTGAAACGTGTTCTCGAAGAACCGGTTCGCCAGATCGCAGAAAATGCGGGGTGGGAAGGTTCCATTATCATTCAGAAAGTTAAAGAAGGTACCGGCGGTTTTGGCTTTAACGCCGAAACGGAAAAATTCGAAGACTTGTACAAAGCCGGTGTGATCGACCCGGCCAAGGTTGCGCGTATCGCGCTGGAAAACGCATCCAGTGTGGCATCGCTGCTGCTGATGACCGAAGCGACGATCGTTGATAAACCCGAACCGAAACATTCCCCTGCTATGCCTCCCGGCGGTGATATGGGCGGTATGGGCGGTATGTATTAAGCAATACCTTGTTATTTTAAAAAAGCCTGTGGACAATGTCCACGGGCTTTTTTTATAATTTTTTGAAACCTGACTGTAAAAATTCCGTCCTTATGAGTAATAAAGAAATCCGAATAGATTCAATATAAAAGGTGGAGTAATTAATTATGGAAATGTTTATATTTTTTATGGCGATGTTATTTTATTTACTAATGATCTTTATCACAAGATATCGACTTGAGCAAAAACCTGTACGAATCAGGCAAGTAACGGAGAATAAATTCGTTAAAAGATAAATTTCGAAAACAGTTAACTTTGGATTCACAAATGATTAAATTCGTTTCACTTTTATGCGCATTGTTTTTCATGATCGTAATTATTATTTATGATAAATATACTACCAGGCGTGAATTAGCAAAAATAAAACAACAGCAAGACGCGGAAACAGATCGTCAGCATAATATGTAAAGTTATTTTTCCCTTGCCGGAAGGAACATGCCCCTCTGTAAACAAATTTCTTTCCCGCTTTATTTATAATTGATTGGCCCGTAACACTTAATACAATATAACACTTTTTCCGACTCGCCTGTCTTACTTTTAGTAATCATATCACTGAAATAAATAAATAAGGTATACCGGAGTATACCTATTATAATATTTCCTCTATTATCTGACCAAAGTGGTATTAGCCGATAAATAACATTTTCCCGGACATTACAGTTTTATCGGTTTTTAACCGGTAAAAATAGATACCGCTGGTTACGCGGATTCCGGTATTGTTTCGCGCATTCCAGATAAAGCGGTGCTCCCCTGCCGGGATATAATTGTTATTTATAGTTTTAACCAGTTTACCCTGCACATCAAATACTTGTAAAATTACATAGTCCGGTTCAGTCAATTTGAAAAATATGGTCGTATTCGGGTTGAAAGGATTCGGATAATTTTTAAATAATTGTATCCGAGACGGTATTACAGAAGAATTATCCGGCGATATTGTTGTGGTTACCCCTGTTGCGTTGAGCCGGATGCTGTATATACTCTTTCCGGCGGAGATATACAGGGTCTTGCGGTCCGCTTCCCCCCAGTTCAAATTTGTTGTTGTCTCGGGAACGGGAATTTTATCGATAACGGAGCCATCGGGTTTAAATATCCAGATACCGCCCGGGCCTGTTGAATAAAGATTGCCGTTGGTATCGACTTTCATGCCGTCCGCGCTACCGCTGCCGGTCATGGTCGCGAACAGCTTTTTGTTGACCAGGATCGAATCATTTTTAACATCCCATACATATATTAAACGGGCCTGGGAATCATTCACATACAGCTTTTTTTCATCCGGGGAAAAAACGATCCCGTTCGGCCGGGACAGGCTGTTATCAAGTAAATATAGTTGACCATCGGCGGCGATACGGAATATCCCGGAATAACCAAGTTCTTCCTGGGAACTGCTGATCCCATACGGGGGATCCGTAAAATAGATTGATCCATCCGTTTTGACTGCCAGGTCATTGGGACTGTTTAACCGTTTACCTTCGTAATGAGTGGCCAGGGCTGTTTCGGTGCCGTCCGTTTCAAGGCGGGAAACACTGCGTTTTCCGTGCTGCGCCAGCAGTACGCGGCCCTCAAGGTCCATCGCCAGCCCGTTCGAATTGCCCGACGGCGTTAAATATATATCAACACTTCCATCCGGCGACAACCTGTAAATCGTATTCGCGGGTATGTCGCTGAAAATCAGGTAACCGGGTTCCAGCCACAAAGGGCCCTCAACAAACTGATATCCGGTTTTAACTCTCTGTACTTCCGCCCCTTCCGGCACCGGGGATTGCGCGAAAACCAAAGACCCATTAATCATTACGCCCGTAAAGACCAATAAAAAAATGAAAACTGTATTTAAAAGTGATCGAATTATCAAATTCACGCATCCCTTCCGAATAATTTACATGGTCCGGTATCAACAGCGAAAAACACCGGTATAAAATAAAATGTCCAAGTTTTTATTTTTGAAAACCGGTGATTAAATACCGGCGCCGACAACTTCTATCATTTCCAGATCATAATTTCCCATACCCAATTCATCGGCCAGTTTCAGATAATTAATACTTGTGGGGAACGGCCATGTTTTATCTTCGGCCATGGGATCGTAACCAATTATTTTTGTGGAAATGGCATCCGTGGCAACCGGGTCCTTCCCGACAATGAGACGATTAAAATTTTTAGGCACAAGGGCCCATTCGTCCCGGTTCCAGGGCCCTTCGCTGCCAAGCACGGTTTTTACGGCGTCGTTCACAACCAAATTGATCGGCGTGGCATGATTCAGATCGATAATGACCCGGCACAAGTTACTATCCGGATTGCCGTCGTACTGTGTTCTATGCTGGTGAATACCTGAGCGGTTACTGCCGCCGGCATTATATTTACCGCACGGCACTGGTAAGGTACCGACAAGATTTTTCATTCCGTGCGTAACACCGGCGCCTTTATGCAGTTTCGCTTTCGGCAGCGAGATAAAACAGTCCAGATCATTCAAGACGCCGTTCTGTGTTAATGAAGAGTATATCAGTCTTTGGTTTCCAACCGGTCTTTGAACATAATCCGAATATGGGGCCGTCTGGTTCAAATCGATAAAAGTGGCTCCAAGACTGTCTATTACCTGTTTGTATCCATAATTATTGATCGATTCCCAATCATAAATAGCTTCAAGGACATATATCTTACCGACCCCCATATCCTTGAGCAGTTGACCCAAAGCCCGCAGCAATTCCGGGTTCGTCCAGTATGTTTCTCCTACTGGTAAACCGCTTTGAGTCTCATAAGACCTTGCACTTCCGTTTCCTCCCGTTAAATTGATTTTAATTCCGACGGTATCTCCGGTTTTAATGATGTCGTCAACTCCGCCTATTTCAGTAAACATGGTTTCGAGGGAACTTTTTAGAACGGTCAGGTTATAGGATGTAACATTGGCAGTGGCAACCTTTGATGAGCCTTCGGGATACGTTTTCTTTTTCTCCGGTTCAGCGGGGTTGTCTTTTTTACTACAAGCCCCCGCCATTATACCCGCAGCGGTAATACCAACGGATGAAATAAAATGACGACGGGATACATTCATTGAAGAATTTACACGACTCATATCATTCTGATTTAAATCCTTTGGATCTTTCATGAGCAACACTCCTGTATTTTTACAAAAAAATTATTTACATATAAAAATATCGTCCGGCTTACTTTGCCAGAACAAGTTTTATGGTTTTTTGATAACCGGACGAGATCAGGGTAACAAAATAAATCCCGGAATCTACCGTAATACCGCGATTATCCGTCCCGTCCCAGTATAATGAATTCAAACCCGGGTGACAATGTCCTTTTAAAAGTGAACGAACCTGCTGACCCAGTATATTATAAACAGAAATTGAGACCTGTCCGGACCGGGGCAGTGTAAATTCGATGGTCGCACGCATATTGAAAGGATTCGGATAAGCTCTGATATTCAACCTGTAATCCGGTTCCGTAAAATTATTCAAAACAACAGAAGACCCATCCGTAATATGTGACACACCCGCGTTGGTCCCGATCCAGATCGAGCCGTCCGTATCCGTTTCGATATCGAAAACTTCGTTTCCGGCCAGTCCATCGGCCTGTGTAAATGTCTGCCAGTTCGAACCGTCAAAGATGGAAACACCGGCTTTGGTGCCGAACCACATGACGCCTTCCTTATCTTTACAAATAGCCTGGACAAAATTATGCGCCAGTCCATCCTGTGTGGTGTATACGTCCCAATCGTCAAGGGTGTCAAACGATGTGTGTAAACTCACGCCATGGTCAGTACCGTACCACTGGTAACCATTGACATCTATATAAATCGAATAGACGCTGTCCGAAGCAAGCTTGTCGCCTTCCGGGTCAAACAAACCGCTCCAGGTCCAGTTGATATGCGAGGCGGACGTAATTCCGTCAACCGGGTCCATTTTTAACCGGTTGACGCCATCACCTTCAGTGCCGAGATAAACCATGCTGTCCGGCCCGGTTGTTATTGTGTTAATTTTATTTGCGTAAATCCAGAAATTCTCTTCCGTATAAGCGCCCCACGTGTTACCATTCAGGCTGGAAACGCCATTGTCGGTACCGAACCATCTCACATACCCGGGATCAACGGCTACCGCGTTAACGGAATTTGAGATCAAAGGGGTATTGTCCGTTCGGTAAGGTGCGGCGATTGAAATAGCGTCAGGAGCGGCCACATTCAAAAGTGATACGCCGTTCTGTGTTGCCAGCCATAATTGTTTACCATCCGGAGAATCTTCAAATGCAATATCATTTATATTGTTGTTCGCGATGCCCGGATTGGATGACTCTGCCGTAAAGGTCATCCAGTTTACACCGTCAAAGCCGGAAAGTCCGGCATTCGTACCAAACCATTTTATACCGTTTGCATCAATACAAATTGCTTTGACGCTGTTCCCCGCCAGACCGCTGTTATCTTTGGTATAATTTTTCCATTCTTTTGCCGACCCCATAGTAGAGAAAACGAAAATCAGGAGCAGAATATTTATAATCCGGGACATGTCAGCCTCATTTATAACCAAAACAATTTTTATTTTAAAAAATTTTTTCACTGGCGTCCGGTGAATGAATACCGCACAGAGCGAAAAACAATTACATAGCCAAAACTTTAATCATAAATTAAGAATAGAGTGTCGTCTCCGGGTTTTTCCTGGCACTGGAAAAAGAATTTAATATAAAAAAATTTCTGACGCAAACGTTTTCGTAAACAAATGTAAAATATTTCTCCCGGTTAATAACTTTGCCGTAACACCTGCTTTATTCATTAACATAAAACGGAATGTTGCCTGCGGCCACATTATTGTTATCGTCATATACATAAACAAACAGCCGATAAGCGCCCTGTTTATCGGGAGCCCGGAAGGTGACATCCATGCCGCTCAGCTCTTGCACCAAACCGGGTATAAGGTCCGGCCGGCTCTCCCTGTCGCCGCCGGATTGCAGGTCCGTACTCTCGGGCATAATTTCCCACCGGAAAACCAGTTTATCCTGGTCTGGGTCGGTTACCTGCGCCCGGGCATGATATATTTTATCGGCATTCAGATAGACGCTCGCGGCTGCGTCCTTGCCTTCGATTCGCAGGTAATCAATATGTGGGGCACGATTTTCAGGCCATGTTCCCGACCACAGATACCGGATAACGTCAACCACTTCCGATTCCTCCCCGGATTCCAGAAACACACCGTACCATGTGGGCGTTCTTTCCTGCTTCTGGCCCCATAAAAACACATAGGAGCCGATACATCGTTCCGTATCTTTTTTTATTGCGGCTTCATAACGCTGTTTGTAAACAGCGGCCTTTTCACTGCTGGTTTCCTCTATGGGTGTGTTCCATTTTGTTTTTTGCACTTCCCAGTGTCCTGTTGGTCCCCATTCACCCACGATATACGCGCCCTCCCAGCCGTAATCCCGGATCTGCTGCGGTAAAGGAGGCAATCCGCCATAGGTATTAATAGTCAAAATATCGATATCGGGGCATTGTTTTTTGATCAGCCGCACCTCTTCCCTGTCAATCCCGGCAGTCACTGTGGTCGCCGGATGATTGGGATCAATGTCATGGATCATTTTGGCGATCACCTGAACCGCATCCCATACCTTTGTATTGGTATACTGTAAATCCAGTTCATTGCCGATGGCCCACAATAACAGGGCCGGGTGATCTTTATACTTTAATACCTCCCGTTTGCATGCTTCCATTTGTCCGGCAACGGCTGCAGAATCGCTGTAATCAAATCCATGCCGCTCCGGTTGAACGTTCAATCCCAGCATCACCGTCAAACCAAGCTGATTGGCCTGGTCCAGTAAATTTTCAGCGCCCCGGGTACCCCAGGTGCGGACGGAATTCCCGCCATAGGCGGCGAGACGGTTCAGATACCGTCCTCCCCCGGCTCCTTTGATAAAATACGGTTTCCCGTCCCGCATCAGTTGATAACTATCGTTTGTCTTTATTACCTCTACTTTGACGGGTTGAGCCATAACAATCACAGCGGTTAATACAAGAGACAAAAAAATCCGATAAATTACTTTCATGATTATCCTCCGAACTAAAATTATAATTCAGGAATTATCAGAACATCGATTCGAGTTATACTTCCCGTTTTATCAAAGATCGAAGCGCTTGTCTGTTGGTCGAGCGTCAGACCGGTAATCTCCGTGTTGGCGCCGTTGTTATTGGTCAAAGTGATCCGGTTGCCGGCCTTTAGATGATATACCACCGGAACCTGACAAAATGTAAATACAAGACTGTTTTCCGGCAAATCGATACGCCTTTTAACACCGGAAAAATCATAATATATAAATATCTTTTTTGTTTTTAAAAACTCTTCCTTTTGTAAAAGTACGGGTTGAAAAGATATCGTCCCATCCTCAACGACAATCCCTAATTCACCCATCCTGGAAATAATATCTTCTTTTACCTGCCCGGTCAAACCGGGCTGCTGCGCTCCCGCAAATCCGGGGGTATGGGAATAGGGATCCGTCGGAAAAGCGCCGTACAGTTCCGGGGATTTATGCACCCCGATTCCGGCGCGTATCTCATAATAATGCTTTTTCAGTTCCCTGATCACCGATTCGTCCGCTCCGGCTTTAACTGTAGCAAAGATATTGTCTTTGACGGCTAATAAAAGTTTTGATACCATATGCCAGTAAATACTTCCCAGTCCTTCGTATTTGAAAAACGTACCGGAGCGCCCGGTGAATGACTGGTGGTCAAAAATATCTTCATAAATATCCAGTATCAGTTGATAGTCCCTGTTTGCCAGCACGGCATATTCCCCGAATTTAAGCCGTTCCAAAACATCCGCAAGCACCGCCGCGTTACGAAACGCGCCGTTAAAATGGAACTGCCCGTCGATATCCTTGTACACAATTGTTTTATTGTTGTCCTCAAGCATTTTTTTTAATAACCCGGATTGCCGCAGTTTTTCAACCGGTATGATATTCTTATCAACAAAACGCGGCAATTGCCGGTCGGGGTACAATATATAGCTATACTGGTCTTTTCTGAACAGCGCGCTTTTCCTCAGGGCGTCCAGCACCTCAAGCGATTCCCCGACGGACAGGTATCCCGAGCTTAAGACTGCGACCTGCCCTTCCAGCATTTCATATAAATACCTGATTGACATTTCATCATTATTCAATTTTAAAAGGTTATAAGCATGATATAACCGGTCGGCGCGTTTATTGGCCCTGATGGTAGAATCAATAAATTCCAGGGAAATTTCACAAAACTCAACAAGCGCAGAAACCGGGACCTGTTTGCGTTGACCGGAAAATCCATTTGCGTATATTTTTTGTCTGTAAGAATTTCCGGCCTGTCCCAGTTTTCCGGAAACGGTTTTTCTGTCCCTGTTTGATACGGCCTTTATCAATATTTTTTTATATTGTTTAAAAATATCCGTTATCGAATAAAGCAATTCAGCCGCTTCTTCCGATAATTCAACATATTCAAGGCCGGATTTTTTAAACAGACCGAGGCAATACGTCTGAAAACGCCGCATATAGTATAAAGTGACCATTGAAACGCCGTTCCCCACCAGCGCGTTATTGGCGTCGTTCCATTCGGGACGCTGGGTATTCATCCAAATTCCCGCTTCCGGGATAAAATTGGTTAACTTGGCCAATACCGGAATCAGCAGTTTTTCGGTTAGATTCACATGATAGATATGTCCTTTCCGATCCCGTACCAGTTTACCATCCCCGCCAACCGTTTCGACTCTTTTTTCGATTTCACGGGCTGCCGCGGTGTCATATACAATCGTATCCCGGGGATTTTTCAGGATTTCAGCATACGGTTTTATCCGGTAAGGTAAATCGGCGTAGGTAAAAATATCACGGATAAGAAATTCATACAGTATCCCCGGATGATATTGACCGGATAATTCCAAAAATTTTAACAAGTATATGATCTGGTGGTCGCCCCAGTAACCGATATTCGACCAGGGATCGGACGGATCCAGCACCTCCCAGTCAAATCCGTCCCGCGTTACACGGTAGGGATTGTACCCGTCCGGGGTGGACGCGTTCACAAATTTACAGATTATACTTTCGATATAACCGGGATTTGACAGGCATAACGCATCCCAGTTCTGAAAGATGTCGCGCCAATTCCCCTGGTAATTTAAAATTTTCGACCCGTCCTCTTTTTTGGTCTCAATCGAAAAAATGTTCCACGGCCGGCTCGGATCGCCGTGCCGGCGGCTGAAGGTCAGCGGCAAATACTCATAACATAATCTTTCCACATTCGGGTCATTTTGTTTGCGGGCCCCTGAGATCAGTTCGGAATAAACAAAAGTTTCCGACAGGTTGCTGAAAAATGATTTATGTTTTTTCAGAATGTCAGCGTTGGCTTTTGTTATAAAATCCATAAAATCGGCTTTACCGATAGTATAATTGTTATCAAAAATCCCGCCGCGCATCACATTGAATAAAACGTTCGAAAAATGCCGCGATGTGGTTAACCGGTCCTCCGTTACCTGCAATCCGTCGGCAAATCCGACGATTTTGACAAGATTTTCTGTTCCCCGTTCCACATCCTGTTTTAACATATCCGGCAGTTTGGCCCCGTTTTTCAACAACCCGGACAAAGCGGCCACTTCACCGGCATCCTGGTTCACTTCCAGGACAAATTGCCATTCATTTTCAGAGCCGGAGGATAATTGGAATTCTGTCTGTGCAAAATACGCCCCCCGAACGGCCCTTTTGTCCGTTTCCTGTGTAATTTCCCGTTCGAGCCGGAATTTTTCCAGTTGCGCCGTCGAGATCAGTTTTTTCGAGTCTTTCAATCCGGCGCACCACACCGTTGTGACCCTGAGCGCTTCGCTCGGTTCCGCCTTGTCGACCGGAATCGAACTCAGGCTGAATAGTCCGAGCCCGGACTCGGCCTGCAATTCATTTTTTTTGTAAGCGTCGACAAGGGTACTGAATTGCGTCTGCATCATCCGGTCGACGCCATAGGGAAGAATATTCTGTACGCCGTCCAAAATATTTATCTGCACTGTTTGCCCGCCGGTATTGAGGATCCGGGACCGTTTGATAAATCCGAATTTTTCACTGTTCAGCCAGGCATATTGAAACGTAACATTCAGATCAAAATTTTCCTCTTCAAAGATCAGTTTGTTGCCGGCAATATTTTTATATATATTTCTTTGAATGGGATACACGCCGTCGTATTTATTGCTGAAAGGCTCCCAAAGAAAAGCCTTTTCTTCCTGTTCCACAAAAACAATGGTTTTACTTCCGGTTGTGTCCTTTGAATCGTGAACTTTATCATCGGTATTGTACGGGAACAGGGCGTTCTCAGGATTTTTGCGCCCTGCGGTCAGTCCGCCGTTACTGGATATAAACATCCAGTGGTCGGAATCACTGACCAGTGTCATAAAAAAAGACGGCATTTTGTCATAATTCGATATTTTGTAAAACACCTCGTTTTCGATTTCAAAATATTCGCCGCCAATATCCGGTTTTCCCGGTTTATATACCGTATCGCCAATATATACGGGTCTGTTTGGTTTCATCCGGTTTTCCTTCTTAAAATCTTTTTAATGTATCTCTACAGTTTATATACACAATACTTTCTTTCCCAGAGCGTTTTTTCTCCCGGTTTCAGTGCGATATAATAAAATATTTCCGGACTCACAACATGGGTCGTGCCCCAGATGTTTATTTTTTGCACCGGGAACTCGCAACTCTCCGAAATTCCGACCTTATATTGCTCATGTTCCAGGAACCACGATGCCCGTGATAACTGCCCTGAATTCACGTGACTGAAAAAAAACGGCGAATCCGGCACTCCTTTCCAGGTTATTTCTTTCTTATAGATGTCCACAATATTTTTGGGATTGAGACTTTCCCCAAAACCCTCCTGACGGAGCGGGAAAGAAAATTTCAGTCTGTATAAATTGTTGATGCTGCTTCCGTTAATTGCCAAAAAATTATGCACATACTCGTTTGTATTGATATCCCTTTCCCCGCGATTTTCCAACACATACCGGATTGTAAAGGTGTTATCGGAAAGTGTGACTTTCTTCACCAAAATAAAAGCGTAATCCCGGTATTCTTTTGCACGGCATATAAAAGTAACGGAATCCTGTTCTTCTGTTATTGAAAAATCAAACGGCTCGATCCGGTAGTTTTTAAAAAAATCATACTTTTGGTCCGATTCTTTGAGCAGATAACCGATCCCGATTTTGGGGAATTGTTCACCGGGCGGGCAGTCCTGGTAACCGATGGGCATATCGATCCCGAATTCATTATACAGACCGCGCCCAAACAGATGCCTTTTTGACGGGTCCGGTGTTTCATCCGTGCAAAAGTACTGCTTGTTTGCAAATATAATCTGAATTATCTGTCCGGTCCAGTCAAACCGGGAGCCGTTATAACCGGCTCCCGGTTCCTGGATTTCAAGTCGTAATATATGGTTCTCTAAAACAAGTATCATGCGAATGAGGAGTTTAAATTATTTCAATTCATAAACCCGGATATAATCGATAATAAATTGCTGCGAGGTCAAATCTGGATTTATAACACCACCCATACCGCCGCCCATGGCAAGGTTGACGATAATATTCTGGGGATTGTTAAAAGGCCATTCCCACTCGCCGTTTAATTTGTCATAAGTATAGTAATGCTGACCGTCCAAAAAGGCTTTTATTCCTTTTTCCGTCCATTCGATGGAATAGATATGAAATTCGCCGCTCATATTTTTGACATCGATCACACTGGAGATTTGGTTGCCCTGCTTAAAGTAATATGCGCGTGTGTGACAGGAGGCGTGATTGGTACCGTCGCCGCTTTCATCATCGATTTCCCTGCCGACGCATTCCAGGACGTCGATCTCGCCGCAATACGGCCAGGAAACCTCGTCGCGGTAGGCGTCGCCCAAAAACCAACCGGCGGCCCATGATCCGTCACCGGCGGGTACCTGCGCGCGGAATTCAATCTTGCCGTATAAAAAGCTGACCTTGCCGCGCGTTGTCAACCGGGCGGAGGTCCATTCCTGCCCCAGATCATCTTTTCTGGCCTCGATGATGAGTCGGCCGTTTTCCCGCCGGGCGTTTTCCAACCGGTTTTCGGTATAATACTGCGGTTCATTATTACCCCAGCCCCAGTTGCCGATATCAAATGTCCACTTGCTGGTGTCCGGTATACCGCTGCCGTCAAATTCATCCGACCAGACCAGTTGCCATTCCTTTCCGTCCGTACTCTGGGTCAACATTTTGGGGGTGATCTGGTGCTTTTTCATCAATGTAAATTTTATCCACCGCACATTTACCCCTTCTCCCTCTACATGCAGTTTCAATTGATGCGGCCCCGCGTTTAACGGGCTGCCGTATTTCACAACCGGCACAAAAGCGGTTTCTCTTCCCGTGTTGGGGACCGGCATTCCTGCGGTTATGTTATAGGTTCTGCCGTCCTCATTATTGATGTAATCTTCCACCCAGCATACCGGAGATTCGGATGAGGTCGAGGATACACTAAGCTCACATGAATACCGGCCGGCAACCGGCACCTCGACGTCATAGGCAAGCCATCCTCCCGCTTTTATGGAACTTATATATTTCCCGCCGTCGGCATCGTCTTTAATTTCGACGTCGCCGCTTGCCTGAACAAAATCACCGGCGTTGATTTGCACCGATACAGCTTTGGTTTTTTGTTTGTTGTTACATGCGACCGTCACAAAAGCCAAAACCGCCAGACCAAGAACTGCAAAGAATAAATTCTTCATAATTCCCTCATGAATTTGTCCATTTATTTTTTATAGATAACAATTTTTAGAGATCTTTGTATTCGAATTCATTTTTCAGCCTGATATCACGGGAAGAGCTCCCGATCAATACCCCGTACATTCCGGGTTCGGCAGTCCAGTCCGATGAATTGATATCGTAAAATGTCAGGTATTTCTTTGTTATTGTAAAAATTACCTTTTTTTCTTCCCCGGCCCTGCAGAAAACCTTTTTGAACCCTTTTAACTCTTTCAAAGGCCTGAAAACGGAAGCGGCGCCGTCATGAATATAGAGCTGAACGACTTCCGCGCCGTCAACATTACCGGTGTTTTTGATTTTCAAACTGACGTGTAAACTGTCGTCGGATGATAGCGTTTTGCCGGACAGGTCCAAATCGCTGTACTCAAACCTGGTATAGGACAATCCGTGGCCGAAACAATACAGAGGCTCAATATTATTGGTATCGAAAAAGCGGTAACCGACAAGCAGACCTTCTTTATATTTGACCGTAAATTTTTCTCCGGGATATTCGCCGATTGAATGCGCGGGAGAGTCCGCCAGTTTTTCAGGTATGGTATACGGCAATTTCCCGGAGGGATTCACCTCTCCAAACAGAATTCGCGCCATGGCGTTCCCGCCCTCCATGCCTGCATACCAGGCCTGCAGAACTGCCGGCGCTTTATCGATCCATAGGTCCATTTCCACCGGAGAACCGCATATCAGAACTACAACCGTATTCGGGTTTACCTTATACACGACGTCAATTAATTTGTTCTGCGCGTACGGAAGTTTCATGTCCGGGCGGTCCAGCATTTCCGTGTCGAAATCATGGTTCAGACCGGCAAAAATAATCGCCGCGTCCGATTTTTTCGCTATGGCAACCGCTTCCTGTAACAATTGGGTTTCCTCTGCCGGATCGGAATGATAAATTATACCCCGGTCCCAGGTAAATTGTGAAGTTTTTTTATATCCCAACGCGTAATTGATCTTTACCCTGCTGTCAAGCAAGTTTTCCAGACCCAACAAGGGGGTCACTTCATACAACGCTTTGAGGCCGGAACTCATACCGCCGCTTGCATGAACACGGGTCGCGTTATCGCCGATGACCGCAACGGATCTTAATTTTTCCATGTTCAATGGCAAAAAGCTGTTATTGTTTTTTAATAATACGATGGCTTCTTCCGCGACCTTTAAGGCAATCTGCTGATGTTCCGGCGTGTTAAACGAACCTTTTGACCGTTTTCCGAAGACGTTTGTACGGAACATCACCCGCAGGATCCGCCTGACCTTGTCATTAACAACCTCTTCGGCAACCTGTCCGTTCCGCACGGCCTTTATCAGCGGATCGGCAAAAAAGAAATCGTTATAATCTTTATCCGTTCCCATTTCAATATCGAGACCGGCGTTGGCGGATTCGACGGTATTGTGGGTGGCGCTCCAGTCCGAAATGACGGCCCCTTTGAATCCCCACTCTTCTTTCAAAATTTTATTTAACAGATAATCATTGTTACAGCAGTACAAACCAAGATATTTATTATAAGCGCCCATGACGGTTAAAACCCCGCCCTGTTTCACGGCCGCCTCAAAACCCGGCAGATAGATCTCCCGTAACGCTCTTTCATCGACCTGAACGTCAACCACTCCGCGGTCAACCTCCTGGTTGTTCAGAGCGTAATGTTTGACGCAGGCAGCGACATCCTGTTCCTGCATGCCCCGAATGTAGGGAACGACCATTTCGGCAATCAAAAACGGGTCTTCGCTCATATATTCGAAATTTCTGCCGCATATCGGTGTACGGATGATATTGATACCGGGCCCGAGGATAACATCCTTATTTCTCGCCCTCGCTTCCTGTCCCAGCGCCCCGCCGTACTGTTTCGCCAGTTCAACATTCCAGGTGGCGGCCAGGGCCGTTAAAGTGGGAAAATAACTGCAGGAATCATTGGTCCAGCCCGCGGATTCCCAGGAATGCGGTTTTATTTCTTCCCGGACACCGTGCGGACCGTCGGACATGGCCAGCGACGGAATGCCCAACCGAGGAACCCCCGTTGAGGAAAATTTGGTGTTCGCGTGACACATGGACACTTTTTCCTCGAGTGTCATCCGCGACAAAAGTTCTTCAATCTGATTTTCAACAGGCTGACCGGTGTCCTGATAAATCCTTTTATCCTTTTTACAGCCCGTTGACGAAAACAATAAAATAACTGTGAACAGGTATAAAATTTCAGAGATTATTACTGTTTTTTTATAAAAAAATTTCATTCAGACCGCTCCTGCATATGTTAAAAAAATCCCCCTGTATTCACTGTCCGATCTACTATTCAATTATGATTTGACCAGTATCGTCTCCAGTTCCTCGAGTGATTTTCCCTTGGTCTCCGGGACAAACCGGATCACAAAAACAAAAGTCAGGGCTGCAAAAATGCCATAGATCAAATATGTTGCCGCCGGACCCAGGTTCCACAGTTCCCAGGGGAACACCAGCGTCACCGTGAAACTGACCAGTGAATTGAAAAATCCGACTACGGATATGGCAAGACCGCGAAGCTGGTTCGGAAAGATCTCCGACAGCAGCGCCCACATCACAGGTCCCAGGGAAATGGCGAACGCGGCAATAAAGCCGATAATGGCGATGAGCACCAGCAAAGCGTTAACGTCCTTTAACGCTTTGTTTGCGATTTCGCTTCGGTACTTTTCCGTATCTGCACTGCCGATATGAATCTCCACGGCATTGAGAAATTCATTTTGAGATTTGAATTCCTGATTTTCAATATTTTTCAATTTAACAATAATTTCCTGGGGCACATTTTCTATTTTATTAATGGTTTCGGGGGTCAACTGGTAATTGGCCGCCTGGAACGCGCCGGCATTGATAAACAGCGATACGGCCATAACAAAAGAACCGATCAGCAATAAAGGTTTACGGCCCAGTTTATCGATCAGCCAGAACGCAACGATCGTAAAAAGAAAATTTGCCAAACCGATGACGACAGCCTGCATAAATGCCGCCTGTGTCCCGCCCCCGGCCTGTTTGAATATGACCGGCGCGTAATATAATATGGCGTTGATGCCGGTAATCTGCTGAAAAAAGGCGATACCGAAGGCAATGACCATGATATAACTCATTTTTTTGGTAAATAAAGCCGGGAACTTTGCTTTATCCTGAACAACTTTTAAATGTTCTTTGATCGTTTGCAGGGATTTTTTCGCGTATTCCGCGCCGCCCACTTTTTCCATGACGGACAGGGCCTGTTCATCACGTCCCCTTACGACCAGCCAGCGCGGACTGCGCGGCACCATAAACAAAAAGATAAAATAAAGAACGGCCGGAACAGACTCGACACCCAGCATCCATCGCCAGTTATTGGCGCCCAGGTTGACCAGAAAATAGTTCGACCAGTATGCCGCGGATATGCCGATGACAATGTTGAGCTGGTTAAAGGTAACCAGCCGTCCGCGTCTTTCCGGCGGAGCGATTTCGGCTATGTAAATGGGCGCGATGAGTAACGCCCCGCCGACACCTATGCCGCCAATAATACGGGCAACGATAAAAAACCAGAACGACTGCGCCAGCGCGGAGGTAATCGCGGAAACGGTAAATAAAACCGAGGTAATGATGAGCACGGGTTTCCGGCCAAACAGATCACTCATGGGACCGGCCAGCGCGTTACCGGCCATCGCGCCGAATATCAGGCAGCTTACCGCCCAGCCCAGTTGAATGCTGTTGAGCACAAAAAACTTTTCAATAAACGGCACCGCGCCGGATATCACGGCGCTGTCAAAGCCGAGTAAAAATCCTCCCAGGGCGACGACCAGGGACACTAAAACCGTATACAACCCTTTATTACTCATAACTTTTTACCCTTTCTTTACTATTTTATAATTTCAAATTCTGTTTTCAAATCCGCGTTTGAATTCCCGCCAATCCAGACAAAAAATTTGCCGGGTTCGGTCACCTGCTGCATTTTCCTATTGTAAAAAGACAGATCTTTTGCACCCAATGTGAATGTGACTGTTTTTTGCTCGCCCGGTTCAAGACGTACCCGTTGAAAGCCCTTCAACTCACGTACGGGCCGGGTCCGATCGGCAAACAGGTCACGGACGTACAACTGAACGACTTCTTCCCCGGTAAATTGTCCGGTATTTTTGATCTCCGTCGAAATGTCGACGGTTTCATTCATTTTAATTTGACCGGCTGAAATTTTTATATTTTTGTATTCAAACGTTGTATAGGACAGGCCAAAACCAAACGGAAACAACGGTTCAAAACCGGCGTCCAGATAGTGGGAGGTATTGCCGATTGATAGCTGAAATGCCTCAACCGGTATGTCGTACATTTTTTGCCAGGATTCTTTGGTTGCCGGTTTGCCGGTGTTTTTATGGCTGTAATAAATCGGAATCTGGCCGACGGCCAGCGGAAAGGTGACCGGCAATTTACCCGAAGGCGCCTCCACCCCGAAAATCAGGTCTGAAATAGCGGGGCCGGCCATTGTTCCGGGATGCCAGGCGTACAGAACGGCGTCGACTTTTTCGAGAATACTGCCGATCGTCAACGGACGCCCGGCAAGGATAATTGCGACGACCGGTTTGCCCGTTGCGGCAAGAGTTTCGACGAGCTGCTGCTGTGCTCCGGGCAGACCGATATCCGCCCTGCAATGGGACTCGCCGGACAGGATCGACTCTTCGCCAAGAAACAACAATATGGCGTCCGAAACGTTTGCCGCGTCCACGGCTTGTTGAAATCCTTTCGTGTCCCTGGTCCGGCTAATCTCGAGACCTTTGGCGAAAACCACTTTTGACGGACCGAGGAATTCCGTTATGGCTTGCAATGGCGTAATGGAATTTTTTTTGTGCCCGTCAAATATCCATGTTCCCAACTGATCATGCGGCGCGTCGGCAAGGGAGCCGATGACGGCCACTTTTTGAATGTCTTTGGAAAGGGGTAAAATATATTTGTTGTTTTGCAGCAGCACAACACTTTGAATTGCTGCCTTTTTGGCCAGGGCCTTATGGTTATCGTTCAACACCGCCGGAAATGCGGCCGGTTCCGTGTACGGATTGTCGAACAATCCCAGTTGATATTTTAAGGTCAATATTCTTCTGACCGACTGATTTATATCCTCCTCATTGATCCGCCCTTCTTTTACAAGCTCTTCAATATAGGTCTGGTAAGTTGTGCTGGCCATTTCCATGTCCGTTCCGGCTTTTACGGCCGCACATGCCGCTTCTTTCTCGTTTTCGGAAAATCCATGTGTGATCAACTGGGTAACGGATGACCAGTCGCTGACGACAAAGCCTTTAAATCCCCATTCTCCGCGCAATACATCATTCAGGAGAAATTTATTTCCGGTCGCCGGGACGCCGTTGATTTCATTAAAAGCGGCCATCAAAGTTGCCGCCCCCGCGTCCACACAGGCTTTGAAAGGTTTGAGATAAACGTCCCTCAATTCGTTTCCCGGGACGCTGGCGGTATTATAGTCCCGTCCCCCCTCGGCCGCCCCGTACGCGGCAAAATGCTTGGCGCAGGCCGCAATGCTGCCCGGAGCGGACAAGTCATCTCCCTGGAAACCGCGCACCATGGCCGCCCCCAATGTACTCGTCAAATAAGGGTCTTCACCCAGGCACTCGGCGATCCGTCCCCAGCGTGGATCGCGGGTGATGTCCACCATCGGTGCAAAGGTCCAGCGGATACCATAAGTGGCGGCTTCCGTTGCCGCCACACGGGACCCGGCTTCCACCAGTTCAGGATTCCAGGTTGCCGCCAGTCCCAGCGGAATGGGGAAAATCGTCTTGAAACCATGTATGACATCCCGGGCAAAAATGATCGGGATGCCGAGACGGCTCTCCTCAACGGCGATGCGCTGGATATCGTTCAGGGTCTTTACGTCAACTTCATTCAATATGGAGCCGATGGAACCGTTGAGGATTGCTGTTCTGAATTCATCAGGTATCTGTCCATTTTGACCGTTTACCTGGACCATTTGCCCGATTTTCTCCCGCAGGGTCAATCTGCTTAACAACGCTTCGGTTTTTTTATTGATTTCCCCCTCCTGGGCATGTTTTACATCTCTGGCAATACTTTTCTTTCCCCAAATGATATTAACAAATATACAACCGAACAGTATAATAAATAAAAACAAATGGGAAAACAATTTCATTATGCATCTCCCAGTTTTTTCGTTTTTTTATTATATGAATTAATATACAAAAAAGGAACTAATAAGAAAAGTATTTAAGAAATTTTTTTACAAATCAAGTCATTGATGGCCGGTTGACGAACACCTTATACTGATATAGTTTATTTATATGTTCAATATGACCAGGCGTTAGAAAAAAATTTTTTTTAAAACAGTTCATATAACTCTTTCATCCCGAAAAGCTTGAAAAAGTTAAAAACAAATTTTCACATTCTGTTGTTCACCGCAGAAAAGGGGAAAATAAAAAGGGCGAGTGAAATTTTACATCTCACCCGCCCTTTATCATTTTAGTCAAAATAGAACTTAGACGTTTTCCGGTACAATGTACGGAGCACGATAATTTCGGGTCAGGTAACCGTTTGCCTGTTTGTCGTTAACGAATTTTTCACTATGGGAATCAAATTCCAGTTCCCGGCCCATACGGTAGGCAATATTCGCCAGGTGGCACATGGATGTGGACAGGTGTCCTTCATGGACATCGGCGTTCAGTTTCAAATAATCATTGGCGCGCAGGGCTTCGATGAAATTGACAAAATGAGCCGAACTGCCGGCGCCCGCCAGGTTCATCGGGTCAGCTTCCGAACCGGCGCCGTCATATTTCGGACCCGGTTCGTTTTTGCGTCCCATGTAGGTCGCCCATTTATCGCCGTCAAGGTGCATCCAGCCCTTTGAACCGTAGAACAGGTTACCGATGCGAATTCCGTCTTCATCGTTGGTATAAATACCGCGGACTTCGAACTGAATGATTCTGCCGTCGTCATATTCAAAAGTGGCAAGCTGGGTGTTCGGGGTTTCCTGGTCGGAATCAAACGCGAAATAACCGCCAACGCATTTAATTCTTTTCGGCAGCACCTCTTTATTCATACCCCAGCGGGCAATGTCCATCTGGTGCGGGCCCTGGTTGCCCAGATCGGTACAGCCATAATCCCAGAACCAGTGCCAGTTATAATGAAATCGGTTCGGATTGAACGGCCGGTACGGCGCGGGTCCGAGCCACAGGTCATAATGCACGCCGGCGGGAACCGGACTGTTGACCATGTGGCCGATAGAGTCCCGCGGTTTAAAACACAAACCTTTGGCCATATATACATCGCCCAGTTCTCCGGAATGCAAAAATTCCATCGCTTTTTGAACGCCGTAAATACTGCGGTTCTGCATACCGCATTGAACGATACGATTGTATTTTCGTGCCGCTTCGATAAATTTTCTGCCTTCACGAATATTATGGGTCAATGGTTTTTCCGCGTATACATGTTTGCCGGCCTGACAGGCCCAGATGCCCTGCAGCGCATGCCAGTGGTCGGGACAGGCGGTGGATATTGCATCCACATCTTTATCATCCAGGACCTTGCGAATATCAACTTCAGTTTTGGGCTTTTTGCCCTGGAGCGTTTCAACCTGTTCAATTCGTTGCGGAAATAAATTCTCATCCGGGTCGACGATGTAGACTACTTCAACGCCGGGGATCTTGCACCATTCTTCAATATGATTGCCTCCCCTGCTTCGAATTCCGGACACCGCAATACGAATTTTATCATTCGCGCCCAAAACCTTTGCCGGTATCGTACTGAATGCCGTACTTACGGCGGCTACCCCGGCCGCTGTTTTGGCGCTGGTTGACATAAAATCACGGCGTGTTACTTTTTTTTCATCCGCCATCTGTTTCCTCCTTAAAATAATTGAGACAATTCCTCGCTTTATGATTAAATGTATATTTTAAATTGCTTGAACCGGTTCAGAAAATTAAAACAAATTTCCGTCATTGTCAAGAATTTTAATATATCAATAATAAAATTTGACCTCCGGGAGGTCTTTTCCCATATATTTACCTTTTACTTCAACAACATCACACGGATCGTCTTATGAAAGTGTCCGGCCTGTATGCGGCAGAAGTAAAGACCTGAAGATACTTTTCCTCCGGCTACGTTAGTTCCATCCCATTTTGTCCTGTAAAAACCTGCCTGTTTTTTTTCATTTACCAGAGTTTTGATTTTTTGTCCGGCAACATTGCAAATTATCATTTCTACTTTACTATTGATCGGTATCTGATATTCAAAAACCGTTTCGCTATTAAACGGATTCGGATAATTCGGTTTTAGATCGAATTGTTCCGGCTGCTTTTGGAGGGCAACCATCCATTCCTGTGGCGCATCGACCCGATTCGCGTCGATTTCATAACCCGTCAGTTGTAACTTAACATCGTTCATATTCGCTTTGGAGATATTTTTAAAGGTAATTCTCAACAGATCGGTATCTTTTCTCTGGAGCGCGCTGGCAACAGCAACGCGAAAGGTGCCGTTCTGCTCATAAAAAGAGAGCAATACGTTTTCGCTTTCCTTTTCGAGAGTTACATTTTCAACCTTTAGCTGTTCCTTATCAATTTTCAGCTCAAAACCAACCGCGCTGTAAGCGGATACACCTTCTATTCGGACAGGCAGTTCCAGAATGTTATCGGTTAACGATTTCATCTCTCCTGGGACAACATTGCCGTTACCGGCTTTGGCCAGCACCGAACCGGGAAAATTTCCAGTAACATCACCGATGAGAATGCCGTCAAAATTCTGATCGGCCTGATCGCTACTCAACGGAGCGTAACTGCGGGCCGTTACAGGAACAAGCCAATCCGTTACAGGAGGTACGACAAATTTCCAATTGGCGATCTCAGTTGATAAAACATCTATTCCGACTAAATAACGCAGGACGATTGACGCGTCAAAAGGGCTTATTGAACCGTCACCACTCGCATCCGCTGCGATTTTTTGTGCTTCCGAAAGGGTCAGGGTGTTGACATAATAACGAAGGATATATGAAGCATCAAAGGCTGAGATAGAAGGTTCCTGCATCCAGCTTCTTCTTGCCCTGGAGGCCGAAACGGAATAATTACCCGAAGCCAGATCTGTAAACTCGTAATAACCGGTCGATAAGGTCATGTTAGTCAGAGTCGCGTCACCGGTGAGATTGGCCATGACACTATCGATCACGGCCGTACTGTCCATGTAATAGCTCACTGTTCCGCTGATTTTCAGGCCGGAAAGACAATTAAAGGAGGCAGGAGTTGATGTGGAACCATCCGCCAGCAGATCGTCGCCAAAATTTCCAATGCTAAATTCCCCGCTCCCCTCTGC
>JAFGSB010000019.1 GCA_016934825.1 Candidatus Zhuqueibacterota bacterium | reverse complement strand
TTGTATACCCATTTCTTGGACAGAAGAATTATAAACTTTTAATGTATAAAAAATATTTCAATATAAAAAGTTAATTTTACATTATTTAAAAATAAAAAAAGGAGAAGGTAATAATTATTCAACTGTATACCTCCTCCCTGAATTTAGTATATATAAACTATCGGCTCTATTGTTCCCGAACCAGATCGTTACGATCGAATCCGGAACCGCTAACCGCAACACATTGGGATGCTTTACCGTTACCCAAATTATTATTAACCACTTTTATCGTTCCGATTTTACTTTCTGTAGAACCAAGGGATAAACCGGTATCCGGATCTACCAATTCTTCGCCGGCCCTGTATACTGTAAATACATCTCCAACATTGACCCCTGAAACTGCTCCCGCGTTAATGTAAATATCCGCTCCGCCTCTGATGATTTTAGCTTCCCAGCGTAAATTTTCGGCAATATCTTCACAGTATGTAACAATTTCATCTATTGCATCCCGTGTGGCTTTACCGACAATAGATTCATCAAAATCACTCTCATTGTCAAAACTGAATTTTTGCGTATCAAGCGACAGACCTCTTTTGGATTCTTCTTTTCTAACGCTTTCGGCTTTCAGAATTTCACCAGTAGTTGTATTGACAAATCGGATATCAATTCCTACCGTTGCGGTGGAACTTTTACCTCCAATACCAAAACCCTTTTGGTGCAAACGTATTCCCTTTGAGGATTCAGAATAACCGAACTCCGTAACCGAGCCGAAAATAGCAAGTTCAACACCAAGGGCCTTACCAGCCTGGGCGGCGGTCTGCTGTGTGACGACCCCGCTCATACCCAGTTGCTGTTCCTGTAAAAGTTTATTCAATTCCTCCCGCTCAATGACCTGGTATTTGTCTGTCTTAACAAGCGCTGTGACCAGCATATCCGACATTCCTTCGCCAACGGGTTGACCCGTCCACCAGCGATACTGATGACTGGATTTATCTTCAAAACTAAAAACAGCTACCCGTTTTTTTAATTTTACCTTTTGATTCTGGGCATTCAGGTTAATGATAGGGATACACATAAAAATCACAATCCAGGATACAATTTTAATTTTTTTTATATTCATCAGGTGCCTCTTGTATATTTATTTATAAACTATTTGATTAAAGTTCGGTATCATTTGTTTCTATTGTTTCCGTTGCCTGTTTACGGACCGCTTTCAAGGTTACTTTATTAGCAGTAGCCCCGGATACAGTCAGGTAATAATCACCAATGTCCCGTTGATCGAGTTCACGCGCCAATTGTTCCGCATTGCCCGATATCTGAATATCATATTCAGCGGTTCCACCCGATACATTTCGTTGAAAAACATTTTTGACACCGCGGGCGGTAAATTGTAAAGCATTTTTAAAATTTGAGGCTTCCGTAAAACTGTTCATACCGGAAATCAAAAGCTTTACACTATTCAGATCATAGAAACGGCTCCGCCATTTTTCCAGGATTTTTGTAATCAATTCATCGGCAAGCGCATTGGCCGCTTTTTCGATGGCCATGGTACCGCCGGTTACCTCATCAATATGAGGATACGCGGCATGTTTACTGCCCGTTGCGATTATCGTACCCACATCGGCGTCAATTACACGCGCATTAATATTTGCCTGACAGGATTTCATTCCTCCCAAATTGATACCGGTAGCAACCTTGGCGATTGCTTTCCCGGTAATTACCACTTCGGCATCGAGGGCATTGGCAATGGTTTTTGCCGCTTTTGTATCGCCATTAATTGCGGATAATATCGCATCGCGCTCTTTATTCTGACGAACGGTCATAGGATCGACTACAACAAATTGTTTTTCAGTGAATTTATTGATCATAGCTGTTTCCGAGGCAGTCATATTAACCTGAAAATAATGATAGCGGGTACTTACTTCACCTACATTTTGTTCGTCGATCATAATCATTAATCTCGGATTTCCCATACTTTGCAAAAGATTCTGAACGGCATTGGCGTCACTGGCCAGATTCGTCATATCGACCGTGGCCTGAATAACGACTTCGTATGATTCGGGTGTTTTTTTACCTTCAGAAAGGATTTGATAATTCTTAACATATCCGCGGCTCCAATTGAGTATACGGTCCTCGACAACCATATAATTTTCCACTTTTGTCTGCGCGTCTATATATGTGCCCAGAGTCTGTTCCACAGCTTTTCGTAAAGCGTCGTCAATAGCGCGGTCACGTGCTGCACCCACATCATTATACATAATACCGCCTACGCCGATGCTCTGTACCTGCTGCGTTGGCGATGTGTTATAATTCTGCCCTATCACAATTCCGCACATTACAATTGAAATAACTGTCATAAGAATGAATATTTTTTTCACAGTTATATCTCCACTTACAATTCTTTATTTGATTTAAAAAAGAAATTAAAACGGGCAGGTTAAAAAACCTGCCCGTATACAATTTAAAAAGTCATCCGGAGAGCATTTTGGAAATCACGGATGATCAGCAGAGCATCCGCACCGGAAACTGTTTTGTTCATTTCAAAGGCGCCTGTCATCTTGTCCGCCTGCATGATACCCCGATCTACTGCCAGACAAACAGCATTATAGGCAAAATGAGATGCATTAACATCCGGGAATCTTGATTGTGTTCCGATGTATTTTGTGGCCAATGCTTCATCTCCTGTTGCCATAATAAGAATATTTTGGATCATCATGGCAAAATTGGAACGGGTAATTTTTTCATCCGGTCGAAAGGTATGGTCAGGATAAACATCCATACCTTTAGCCTGAATTATATCTTTGATCCAGTTCTTTGCCCAGTGATCTTCGATATCGGTGGCTTCCGCCATCTGTGTGGTTTGACTGGTTTCCATTTTTGTCGGATCATCGGGGGCCTGAAAACTGGTATCGTATTCTTTCGGACGCTTTTTCTCGATTATTTCCAGTAATTTTAATTCTTCCATAAACAGAACGGCAAGATCGGCTCTGTCAATTTCTTTAATGAGGGCAATTTTGGCGCCAACCTGGGTTCCCGGGGCGGCGCGGACGATTTTTTGAACAAGAGCCCATTCTTCATTGGCGGCTTTTGCATAATCGCCTTTCATAGCTACAACCTGACTGAAAACATTTTCAGATTCCCTGAACATATATGCCTGTTCATAGGTTATACCTTTATAATAAAGAGGTTTGTCGCTATTGGGATTGATCTCTGATGCTTTATCGAATTCTTTTACGGCATCTTTTACCCAATCATCACCCTTGCGTTCCATAGTAATAATGCGGCCCTTGATGATATGTGCATCTAATGAGTTTTTATTTTTATCCAGACCTTTATCGGCAAAATCATGGGCCTTTTTAAAATCATTTCGGTTTGCCCATACCAAACCCAAACCGGAATAACCCTCTGCGTAATCGGGATCCAGTTGAATTGCTTTGTTAAATTCAGATTCTGCCTCGGTTAAATTACCACGATCCAGTTCTCTGATCCCCTGATTGAAATGATTTACAGGTGTATCAAGAACGGAGGCCGGGGGTAGAGGTTTTGGTCCGCAACTAAAAAACAGTGTCAATAACAGCACACATGTTGGTATTATGACAATTAATTTCCTATTCATTTCAAGTCTCCAATTTTTTTGACTAATATTTTAGTACAAAAAGTGTTAATCAACAATAAACATAACTTTGCATTTATCGAGGAAATTTTGATTGGCCGTAGTATTACGAATTAATGCCGCATCATTATTGGAAACGACAATATCCGCTTTATTGGCGCCGGACGCTTTTAAACCCTTAACAATTAGGGGATTATTGGTAACACGGTCATTACTTTTAGCTCGTGTAACATCTTTATCATAGCCAACCATACCAATCTTCACAGCCCAATCACGACTGACATATTTCGATCCGTATATTTCTTGACCAGATTCATCGACTATTTTGGGGGCCATTGCGGGACGTATTCCCAATCCTTTTGCATCGATGACCAGACCGGTGTACACTCCACCGCCGGCGCTTGATGTGGTTGTCTGCCCGGGGGATGCCGGTGCGATCAGAACATAACCTTCCGGAACAGGTCTATTTGCGGGCCACAATTGTCCTTGCGGTACTGCCGCTCCAGCAGATATGGGTGTTCCACCCATCTGCTGAGGTAACAACACATCCGATAAAGCTCCGGTTATGGGCATTTCAACTGTTACATCAATATCACCGGTTGACATATATTTGGTATCGACAACTGTAAATCCTCTAACAACGCCCTGAACTCTGGTGTTTATGACATCATTCTCCATCATAGCATTTCGAACTGTAGTTTCAGAGTTAATAGACATACCCTGAATCGTTTCCAATAAATTTCGTAATGCAACTCTTTTTGCTGCTTCAATAGCACTGGCACGTTGTGCGGCTTGAGGCAAATTGGGATTG
Source organism: Candidatus Zhuqueibacterota bacterium (assembly GCA_016934825.1). Taxonomy (GTDB): domain Bacteria; phylum Zhuqueibacterota; class Zhuqueibacteria; order Residuimicrobiales; family Krinioviventaceae; genus Fontivivens. The sequence continues at coordinate 20,047 of JAFGSB010000019.1, read as the reverse complement.
GGAGCTCCTATTCCCGTCGCACGAACCACCTGCGACGACCAGTCGATAGAACCTGCTTCACCTACATTTTGATTTACATATTGTGCCATAGTTATACCAGTTAGTATCAATAACAAGATAGTTACTGAAACGAGACTTTTTAAGTACATTTTATTACCCTCCTGTTATAAGAAGTGTTTATTAGATTAAAGAGTCTTTTTTACTTATTTAACTGAATAATTATACGATTTACATAGTTTGTTTCAGGTGATTGCTATCACAAAATGAAGTATTCTGTTAAAAATAATATATTCATCATATAAACTAAGTTTTTAAACAATATTTATTTATCCCATATTTCATTCTTACCAAATTAGTCAAGATAGATTAAATTGTCAAGATTTATTTGAATTTATTTATGAAATATTTATATTATTTAATAATTCAATTATTGTTCATTTTTCATAAAAGGAGGACTGTATGACTGATCGATTAGGAGTTGGATTTGTCGGCGCCGGCTTTAATACCAATTTTCATATCAGATCCTGGCAGGGCGTACGGTTTGCAGATATAAAAGGTATCGCAGACCCGGATATTTCAAGAGCAAAGGCTTCCGCCGATGAATGCCGAAGACTGCGAGTGGGTGATCCGAAAATATATAAAGACGTTTCCGAAATGGTTTTGGACCCAAATATTCATGCGATTTGGATATGTGCGCCCAATTATACCCGCATTGATGTAATGAAAAAAATTTCCGACGCTGTTAAATCCGGAAAAACCAATCTCGTAGGTTTAGCATGCGAAAAGCCTCTTGCCCGAAACGCGGCAGAGGCGCAACAAATGGTGGATATGATAAATGAACTTGGAATTTTACACGGTTATCTGGAAAACCAGGTATTTTCACCATCAGTTACGCGGGGCCGCGAAATAATCTGGCGCAGAGGTTCTCATATTGCCGGAAGGCCCTACCTTGCCCGCTGCGCCGAAGAACATGGCGGACCACACGAACCGTGGTTCTGGAACGGCGAAAGACAGGGCGGCGGCGTATTAAATGATATGATGTGCCACAGTATTGAAGCCGCCAGGTTTTTATTATCCGACCCTGACAAGCCCAGAAACAGTATCAGACCGGTTTCGGTAAACGCTGAAATTGCTACGCTGAAATGGGCGAGACCGGAATACATTAAAATTCTGCAAGAAATGTCCAAAGGCCAGGTTGATTATGCAAAAGCACCCGCGGAAGATTTTGCCCGCGCCAATGTTAATTTTGAAGATGAGCAGGGCAACATCATGGTTGCGGAAGTGACAACTTCCTGGAGTTTTATGGGACCCGGCCTGCGTTTGAGTTTTGAATTAATCGGCCCGGAATATTATATGCAGGTTAATTCCCTCGAACCCGATTTAAAAATCTTTTTTAGCCGGGCTGTTTCCGGAGATAAAGGTGAAGATTTGGTCGAAAAACAATCTGCGGAACAGGGTCTCATGCCGGTTGTGGCAAGTGAAGGTATTGTATACGGATATACGGATGAAGATCGATACATGGTTGAATGTTTCCTGGACGGCAAAATGCCCGAAGAAAACTGGAACGATGGATTGCTTGTAACACAGCTTCTTATGACAGCCTATAAATCCAGCGAAATAAGTAAAAAAATAGCATTTAATCCCGAAGCGATTAAAGATTATGTACCCAAAGTTGCTAAAGGAACATATTCCGCCCGGGATGTCTTAAAAACCGCCGAATAATCAGAACATTTCAAGCCGCTTCCTGTACGAGGCGGCTTGTTATTTGCTATATAAGACTATTGATGAAATATAATTTTTCAATCAATAATTCAAGAACTTTTTTTCTGACAAAACGTTTTTTTAATTAAAGAGGATGAGAGGATAAATAGAATTTGAAGGGCCAGGACGAAAATTCTGAAATTATTATCGCTGCAAAACGTGGAGATCAACAGGCACTCTCAAAACTTATTGATATTTTTTCAGAACCGATTCACGGCTTTATCTATTCCGTTGTCGGCGATTGGCAAATAGTTGAAGACCTGGCGCAAGAAACTTTTTTACGGATGATTACAGCAATTAAAGATTATGAATTCCGGGCACCTTTTAGATCATGGTTATTCAGAATCGCAATTAATTTATGTCGTGATCATTTTAGAAGAAAAAAAGTTCGAAATATAATTTCTTTTTTAACTTATGACAGTAATGAAGAAGAACTTGAAATTATTGATGAAAAACAAAATCCTTTGAGAGATCTGGAAAGCAAGGAATCACTTCAAAAAATAGAACAGGCTCTGAAAAATCTGCCGGAATATTTACGTTTGGTTTTTATCCTCCGTGATATTCAGGAATTATCCTATGAGGAAATAGCTGATACAATGAAATGGAGCCTGGGAACGGTCAAGTCCCGGCTCTTTAGAGCAAGAAAAGAAATCGCGAAATATTTAATCCAACAGGGATCAATAAAATGAAAAAACTTAAAATCAAATTTTTTGATTCTTTGAAGAACAGGTTAGTGCTTAAAGTTTCAGATCAGCAAATGTCAGAAAACGGGTATAACGAAAAAGTAGAACAGCAAATTGCATTCATAAAAAAAGAGGCCGTAAAATTAAAAAAATACCCGGTTTCACCTTATTTTACACAAAAAGTCATGAACTTGTCCAGGACCAGACAAAAGGAAGATATATGGAGTAATATGCAAATTATTCCTATGCCGGTCGTAAAGTTGGCCTTTTTTTCACTCATCGTTATGATATTATTTTTATTTATTCCATCCAATAATTACAATAATTTTCAGGATACGACATCACCCGATTCGATGACAATTCTTTATAATACGAATTCGCTGAATAATGAACTTGTATCAGACGATCAGGCTTTGCAATTTGCGCTGGTAAATTAATCTTTGGAGTAAAAAAATGTTAAAATCCAAAAGGATTGCACTTGCGAGTATCATCATAATTTTTTTATCGGGTTTGGTATTGGGGATTATTTCCGACCGTTACATATTATGCCTATTGCCTCATGATGATCACAGACGCGGCGGAAAAAGCCTGGTAACAATATTCACAGAGGAGTTGAAATTAACGGCGGAACAGCAGGAAAAACTAAAAGAATTATTAAAGGAACTCCGGGAGAACCACGATAAAATCAGAAAATCCGTCGAACCCGAATACAGACGCCTCAGGAAGCAATTCGATGATGATTTTTCCCAAATATTGGATGAAATCCAGAAGAAAAAATTTATAGAATTCAATAATCGAATAAGGGAAAAAAGAAAAAGGAATGAATAAAAATTTAACTTTGTTTATTTATAAATTGAATTAAAATTACGGAGAAGTAAAATACATGAAAAAATGGATGTTAATACCTGCGGTCTTTTTGCTTATATTAATTATATGGATATTTACAAAACCCGGTGGTGCAAAAATCGATCAATCACTGTATCAACCACAAACCGAATTAATTAAAAAAGGCAATATTAAAGTAGAGGTATCGGCGACTGGTATCATCGAGCCGATCAATAAAGTCGAAATAAAATCCAAAGCAAGCGGTTTAATTGAAGAAATGACCATTGAGGAGGCTGATATAGTAAAAAAAGGCGACCTGATTGCCCGCCTGGACCAGAGAGATACGAAAAATACATATGATCAATCTGTTGCCGACCGCGACGCCGCCGAGGCGAATGTTGAATTCAGTGAAAGTGATTTTGAACGGAAAAAAGAATTGCTTGAGCGGGGCCTCATTTCGGTCGCGGAATATGATGCGGCAAAACTTGCTCTTGTGGATGCAAAAGCCCGACTGGTGCAGGCCAAGATCAATGTCGATAATAATGATATTCGTCTCAAAGACACAATTGTTCGATCTCCCATAAACGGCGTTATTTTAACCAAAGATGTGGAAATCGGACAAATCATTTCATCAGGTATATCCTCGGTATCCGGCGGTACGCTTATCGCAACGATTGCGGAAATGGATGAAGTCTATGTCAAGGCCGATGTGGATGAAGTGGATATCGGCAGGATCAAACCGGGTATGGACGCTATTGTTATTGCCGATGCATATCCTAATCAGGTATTTAAAGGTAAGGTTATAAGAATAGCCGCTCAGGCCAAAGTCGAACAAAATGTTACCAGTTTTGAAGTGACAATCCAGGTACAAAATCTTTCATCTATTCTCAAAGCCGGAATGAATACCGCTGTTGAGATACTCGTAGCCGATAAAAAAGATGTAGTGCTGGTATCCAATGAAGCGCTGATGACGGAAAATGAAATGCAGCAGGAAATGATAAAACTGAATATGCTCGGGAATCAAAATAAAAAAGAAAATACAGGTGAAAAAAAGAACAGAACTGCCAATCGTTCCGGCAATCGAACAAAGGAAGAACAAACAGATTATTCAGATACGTATAGGAGAGGTGTAATTATTAAAGATGGTGATAAATATCGCATACAGTTGATTAAAGCAGGAGTGAGTAATTTCGACTATACGGAAGTACTGGACGGTTTGAATGAAGGTGACCAGATCGTGTATACATATTTTTCGCGAGCTTTACAGTCGAGTGAACAGTTCAGGGAAAGAATGATCCAGCGTTCCACCATGCAGTCCGGGTTGAGAAACAGCCAGGGTTCAAATTAATTACAGCCATTGTTAAGGTGATCAATTATGCAGTACAATATAAAAAAATCATATACAGAGTTTACCGAAAGTATCAAGATAGCATTCGCGTCATTATCGGCGAACAAAATGCGCGCCATGCTAACGATGCTTGGTATTATCATCGGCGTTGCCGCAGTCATCACAATGGTCGGGCTTGGTTCCGGGGCTCAAAGGGCAGTTACCGAAAGGATACAATCTCTCGGATCCAACCTTTTGTTTGTAAGACCGGGATCATCCAGAATGGGACATGTTCATTTCGGTGCAGGCAGCCGGATTTCACTTAAAAATGTTGATGCCAAAGTCCTTGCTGAAAAATGCACATCAGCGGCAACGGTTATCCCGGAATTCAGCAGTAACGCGCAGATAGAATATGGAGCGCAAAACTGGAACTGTTCCATTGTCGGTACTGTCCCTGAATTTGAGAATGCCCGTAATTTTTATACGGAAAAGGGCCGCTATTTTAACCAGCAGGAACTGGATAACTCTGAACGTGTCGCGGTAATCGGCACAGAAGTCAGGGATAACCTTTTTAAAAATACAGACCCAATTGGACAAACAATCAAAATCAATCAGCATAATTTTATTGTTATCGGGCTATTACAGAAGAAAGGACAAACCGGCTGGAGAAACGAGGACGACCAGGTTCTCATACCCCTGACAACAGCACAAAAACGTGTTTTCGGCACCGATTATTTAAGCGGTATCACCGTTAAAGTTTTGAATGACGCTCTGGTGGATGATGCGTTTTTACAGGTGGAAAAAATACTGCGTCGTCAACATCGTTTATTGAGGGACCAGGATAATGATTTTTCCATTCAAAACCAGTCTGATATTATTGAAACATTCCAGGAAACAAATAAATCGTTCAGTTTTTTACTTGCATCCATAGCCGGAATTTCATTGTTGGTCGGCGGAATCGGTATTATGAACATCATGCTGGTATCCGTAACAGAACGAACCCGGGAAATCGGAATTCGTAAAGCAATCGGCGCTAAAAGCCGGGACATATTGTTGCAGTTCTTGGTGGAATCAATAACGATCAGTCTATCCGGGGGAATTCTGGGTATTGTGCTGGGGATATTATTATCTTATGGTCTCTCCACCTGGGCGCAGTGGAATACAATGATATCATTAACGTCCATCATAATGAGTTTCGGATTTGCTTCGATAGTCGGTTTGTTTTTCGGTATTTACCCCGCCAGAAAAGCTTCGATCCTGAACCCGATTATTGCATTAAGATATGAATAATTGATTAAAGTAATAAAGAGACGCGCAATTTATGCGTGTCTCTTTAGTCTATTCATATCGCCGTTAGCGAAAAAGTGAAAATTGCTGTTATCAAGGGCGTTATTGTTTTATCTCATTTACTTATAAATTTTACTTAAATCGAATCCGTAAAATTATTATCCTTAGCATATTTAAAAGCTGGTTAAGGAACAACCTTTAATTTATTCCCCACCCATGTTATTGTCTTTCATAATCCGCTTCCATTTTTCTTTAACAGCTTTGCGTGAACCGAATTCTTTTTTGTCATCTATAAATTTCATTTCATTTTTCATTTTTTGATAATTCATAAACCGTTCATTATCCAGTTCCTCATCTTCAATTGCTTTTTTTACGGCGCATCCCGGTTCACTCAGGTGCCGGCAATCACTGAACCGGCAATTCCGGGCCAATAATTCGATATCCTGAAATGTATCGCCGATATCCTCATCCTCTGCGGACAAAGTTATTTCCCTCATTCCGGGATTATCGACAATAATTCCGCCGCCCGGCATAAATATCAATTCCCTGCTGGACGTGGTGTGCTGTCCTTTACCGACACTTGAGCTAATTTCCCGGACTTTTTGTCTCTCATACCCTAACAATTTATTAATGATTGTAGATTTGCCGACTCCAGATGAACCAAGCAAAGCAATTGTTTTTCCGGGAGAAAAATATTGATGTAAAATTTGTAAATTATCGTCGCTGGCGGCGCTAAGGACATGAACGGGAACACCGATGGCGATTGATTCAATTTCAGACAGTTTCTCATCAACATCCGAACATAAATCCGATTTGTTTAAAACAATTACCGGTATTGCGCCGCTGTTATATACCAGCGTCAAATACCGTTCAATTCGGCGTATGTTATAATCCCTGTCCAGACCGGTGACGATGAATATAATATCGATATTCGCGCCGATAACCTGTTCCTCACTAATACGACCAATTCTTTTTTTGCGCATTCCCGGGGATATTCTGACAATCTGGCTTTGCCGGGGTAAAATGGCTTCAATGATGGCCGTTCCGTCATTCAACTGTCGTAACGCTACCCAATCACCGATAACCGGCAAATCACTTTTAGTTTGCGCGTTAAACCTGATTTTACCTGCAAGTTTTGCTGTTGACTCGCCTTTTTCAGAAAAAACAATTAATTCTGATTTCTGTTCCAATAGTACGCGGGCCGGGATCAATCCATTATCGCCATAATTTTGGAAATTATTTTTAAAAAATGAATTCCAGCCAAGTTCCTGTAACGTCATTGATTACTCTCATTTTTTAATTTGTTTATTTCGGTATGCCTGCGCCAATCCACCGGAAGCTGTTTCACGATATAATGACGGCAAAGCATGACCGGTTTCTTTCATAACATCAACAACCTGATCAAAATAAATGTGATGCGACCCGTCAGAAAACAGGGCATAATCTGCGCATGCAACAGCACGGGTTGCAGCATGGGCGTTTCTTTCAATACATGGGATTTGCACCAATCCTTTAACCGGATCACAGGTAAGACCCAGATGGTGTTCAAGACCCATTTCCGCTGCATACTCAATTTGCCTGATAGTACCTCCCAATAATTGCGTTGCTGCAGCAGCCGCCATAGAGCATGCCGTACCGATTTCGCCCTGACAGCCGACTTTTGCGCCGGAAATGGATGCGTTTTTCTTGACCAGATTTCCAATTAAACCGGCAGTAGCCAGTGCTCGGATTATATGCAATTCTTTACATTTAATATATTCGTACATATAGCGTAATACTGCGGGCAATACACCGCATGCACCGCAAGTCGGAGCGGTAACGATTTCTCCGCCCGCAGCGTTTTCTTCGGACACGGACAGTGCATAAGCGGACAATAAAGCATTTTGTTTTAACTGGGGGCCGGATAACGATGCTTTTCGATAATATGAATATGCTTTGCGCGTCAATCCGAGTCCACCCGGCAATATCCCCTCGGCAACAATTCCTCTGTCTATGGATGTATTCATTACATGCCAGATATCACGCAAAAAATTCCAGATATCCGGGCCTTCGCTATTTTGTACAAATTCCCAGAAAGATTCACCGGTTTGAGTCAATTTGTCCATTATAGCTGCCATTGTATCCAGATCATAAATTTGCGAAACATGGTTAAAATCCTCGGCCGAACGTAATGCTCCACCGCCGACACTATATACTTCCCAGGCATTAATTAATTGATCACTGTTATCAAATGCTTCAAAACGCATACCATTGGGATGCAACGGAAGATACTCATCCGGTTTCCAGATAATTTTCAGGGGGCGGGGAAAGACATGCAGAAGAACCTTATCGGTAGAATGACCTTTCCCGGTAGCCGCGAGACTGCCATATAAAACAACCCGGTACCATTTGGCATGCGGATGTTTTTGCCGAAAATATTCAGCGGCTATACGTGGTGCGATCGTATGACTGCTTGAAGGACCGTTACCGATTCTGTATAACTCTTTAATTGATTCCATTGCCAGAAAACTCCGGGATCCTCAAGCGCCCTTTAAATAAAATTTAAAATTTTCCGAATTTAAAAAAAACACCGGCAGATAAACCACTAACATCATTATTATGTAACTCTTGAATTTCAACATCGGTCACCAACCGATAACTTGCTCCGAATGCAAGTCGGAACCAATTAACAATATTGAATTCCAGATTGACGGTCGGCTCAATTACAAAAAAATCATCACTTTTCCAATGATCGTCACTATTTCTTTGAGAATAATTTACTGATCCTTGTCCAATTAACGCGTCGATAGTCACATGATACAGTTTGTCGGGATTAAAAACATACCCAATATCCAGACCACCATAATTTATATTCATAAACAACTGTTCGGATTCTAACACGACAGGCGCCTTTATATCATCAGACATGTTACTAAAACCCAATCCGCCGATAAAAAATCTGGAATTAATGATCCAGGCTCCGCCGCCGCCGCTCATAACTACGGTTTGGCCGTTCAAAGACGTAACGCGAAAGCTGAATCCGCCAAAACCGCCATGTTCCATGTTACCGGAAATCAATGTTTCTTCGCTTGCTTGTAACGTCGAAAAGAATATTAAAATAAAAAGTAAAAACACCATTTTTCTCATTTTTTGCTCCCTATTTTTAATAATCATACAGAATTATTTGATGTTTATTACATACATAATAAAAAACATTACGCATCATTTAAATAAAGCCCCTGATGGGTTTTGCGGCCACTTTTGATTGAATTTTTCAATATATGCATACAATTTAAATCCGAGCATTTTATATATCAGTTTTGCTGCGGCAAAGAGGGAGTTATTATCTCCCCTTTTATAAGATAATTCAACGACATCGAATCCGACAATATTTTTTTTCATAAAAATTTTGTACAATAAATCCATAACTTCGTCCCAAACAAATCCGCCCGGTTCGGGCGTGCCCGTACTCGAAATCACACTCCAATCAAATGCATCCACATCAAAGGTAATGAAAACGGGGTCCGGCAGATTATCAAGTGCGGCGTCAATATCAAATACACCCTTTCGGTAGTCGTTCATAGAACATAAAGAAATTTGTTTTTCTTTAACAATTTCAGCTTCTTCCGCTGACATACTGCGAATTCCGATTTGCAGGGTATGTTCTGTCATCTCACGGATACGCGCCATAACGGAAGCATGACTGAGTTCACTGCCTTCGTAGTTTTCCCTCAGATCGGCGTGGGCATCGATTTGAATACAGGACAATTTTCCATATTTTTCTTTCAACGCTTTAAAATATCCGGAGCTGATTGAATGATCGCCGCCGATAACAATTACAAACTTGCCGGTTTTAAGTAATGAATTGGTGGTATCATAAACCTGTTTGATCATATTATCAGGATTTTCGGAAATATCGGGCGGTTTGACAGTGCTGATACCCATTCGATAAATTTCCGCATTCAGCACTTCATCATACAATTCCAAATAGGCGGAAGCATCCAGAACAGCGTCGGGAGCTTTACCGGTCCCCTTGCCATAAGAGACTCCTCCTTCATAAGGGAAAGGCAAAATCGCAACGGCGGATGTTCTGAAATCTGTAAAGTTCTGATCGATTCCGAGAAATTGTTTAAAATATAAATTCAACGCGCTGATTCCAGTTTTTTTATAAACGATGGCATTTTCAAAACCAGTTTCTTGTAGGGGCGGGTATTACATAATTCCAAAACATATAAGGCAATCAATGGAAATAATACGCTGTATTCTCCCCAAATTTGCACGAGCTTTTGTTCATCAGCATTGCGGTATTTACCCCATGTAACGGCTTCACCAAACGTGCATCCGGACAGGCTGCCGTCCCTTTCTACTGCGGTACCAATCTGCAATCCCCTGTCCGCTCCTTCAAACTCAATCGATAAAATCTGGCTGATCGTCGGGCCGGTTTGCTGTATAAAATTTTTCGGACCTCCGCCGCCCAGTTCAACAAAGCCGGTGGCATTGGCCGAAAACGTGATTGACGCGGAATCAAAGACATCCCTTTGACCGGATAAAATTATCGGGAACCCCTCCCTGTCCGTTCTTGTTAAATTCATCGCAATTGAATGATTGGACAGAGAATCCCAGAATACCGGAACACCCAGTTTGGCGGCCGTTGCGACAAAACTTCTCTCCGGGAATCTGGCATTTTTTTGAACCCATAAACCAAGTTGATAATTAAATTCCCAGCTCGACAGAGTCTGCTGGAATAATAGATCCCATGATTCCCTGATAAAACGGCGAATGATTTCATCCTGGGCTTCCAGGGTTTCCCTTTCACGGATACCAATATCGTAAATACGAGTATCACCATGCTGTCGGAGCAGATCATCATCCCAATTCGGACTGATGGACTTGACGGGCAAGCCAAAAGCAAAATGCAGATCATGATATGTCTGTGCTCCTGTTGAACAAATTACATCGATAAAACCGGATTCAAGTAACGTATTGACCAGGCCTCCCATTCCACCGGCAATACCGGCGCCCGCTATACCAAGCCAGATGACATCATCATCGTTTACCATGCGTTTAAATAATTCGGCGCCCCTGTATACATTTCTGGCCTCAAAACAGGTTCCGCCCAGATTTTGTATGAATTCGGTAATACTTGAATTCTTTTTAAAAGAAACGGGGATAATATCGGGTGAATCATGAAACAATGATATATTTTGCATAAATAGATCCAACAATAAAATTTATTATTCTAATAACATAACCGCGCATGCAAGAACAGTAGTCCACAAACCATCTTTATGTCCTTTGGCTGATTTGGCTATACTGCGGCTGATGAATTGTTTTTTACCGACGATGTACAACTCTTTCCGTTCGTCCCAGGCCGTATCCGGATCAAGTTCAATACCCAATGTAGATGCCAGCATTGTAGCAGCCAAATCCTCGGCAAAATCACCGGTTTTTTTTGTGGTTTCACCAAAAGCATGGTGTTCACTGATATATCCGTATTGTTTTTTATCTTTGGGTTGCGCCAAACCAATAGCGGCGGATATAAGTCGGTCCGGTTCATTTGTGGCTTCCCTGGCCATCACGACAAAAGTGATCTGCCCCGGACTTAAACACTGTATACCTTCGTTTTTAGTGATTATTTTGCATTTTGGCGGGAAAATACTCGATACAGTGACTAAATTACATATTTCGATACCGGCATCCCGCAACGCCAGTTCAAAACTTTGTAATTTATTTTTATGATACCCCACACCTTTTGTGAAAAACATACGTTTGGGAACAATTTTGATCAATTTTCACTCCGTTTTATAATAAAGAGGTTTTAGGATTATTAAAAAAGACGTTAAAAATAAACATACCTAAAAATAAATGCAATATAAATTTTTATTTCGAAATAATAAATCTTGAGTGTCCGAGTCCAACCAGCAACAACTGGGATTTAATATAAAAATCATTAAAAGTGGAGAAATCTGACGCGGGATTTATAAAGAATTCGTAATATTATAATGACCCGTCCACTCAGCAATGTTGGGTGAACGGGTCATTTAAAAAATTCAATGTGATCATTTCAGGCGTATAAATTCAATCCGCCGATTTTTTGCCCTGCCTGCCGATGTTGTATTGGATTCAATCGGATCGTCAGGGCCATAACCAACGGTTTCGATGCGCATTGAATTGATACCTTTTGATATTAAATAGATTTTAACGGATTCAGCCCGTCGTTTTGAAAGTTGTAAATTGTAACTGCGATTGCCCGTATTATCCGTATGTCCACGAACCTGAACCACCATCTCAGGATAATCATTCAGGGTACGATATACCGCATCCAATACCTTTTTCGCGTTAACGGTCAATTCCGCGCTGCCGGAGTTGAATGTAACTCCTTCCAGTACTATTGGCGTTTTTGTTGAAATGAAAACCTCGGGCTTTTTATCTGGACAACCGTCTTCATCTTCAAATTCATTTACGGTTTCCGGTTCATCAGGACATTTGTCTTTTTCATCAGGTATTCCATCTTTATCATTATCAGGATCGGGACACCCGTCATTGTCCTCAAAACCATCTTTATCTTCCGGTTCATTGGGACATTTATCTACAGAATCCTGTACGCCGTCGCCATCATTATCCAGGTCAGGAATACCGTCAGAATCTTCAAAACCATCCTTATCTTCAGCTTCTTCGGGAGCTTTGTCGAGTTGATCGGGGATGCCGTCCAGATCATTATCCAGATCGGGACATCCATCCAAGTCCTGAAATCCGTCTACATCTTCTGGCTGTTTTGGACAATTATCCAGTTTATCCTCTATACCGTCATTATCGGTGTCTTTCCAGCCGCCAAAATAAAAATTCAATCCGACACGCGCTTCGATGTTGCCGGTCTGTTTATCGCCAAAACCCGACATATCTTTGTTTTGAGCAATCAGTTGCTGATATCGAATACTATAATCAAAAGCAAATTTTTCAGTCACAAAAAATTCAGACCCTAAGCCTATATTAAATAGAAAGTTGGCCTCAATTCCCTGTAACTGAACACCTTTTGCGGTTAATGGTATAATACTGTCATTCTGCGAGACATCCCGTAAATCCCAAAACAGTACACCCAAACCTCCCACAAAATAAGGATTGATGGTTTTTTCAGGAATAAAATTATATTTCAGGTTGATAATTAATGGATACAGGTAATTTCTATATGGAGTTCCCGGTCTGACTTTGAAATATTTACCAATACTATTCAGTGAATTATCAAATGCTCTGTCCCAACCCATTGCCCATTCAAAATTAAGTCCGATTTTGGGAGAAAAAGCATAACCAATATTAAATCCAAACCAGGGGCTTATCATACTATCATCTTGCTGACCGCCAACAAACTTGATTGTGCTTCCATAGAAGCCTATTTGAGTCTTTCCTGCAGTCTGCTGAGAAAAGGTTAATCCAACTAAACATAATAAAAGAATTGAAATAATGTAAAAATTTTTCATTTCACAATCCTCCTACTGAAAATATTAGTTGTCTCTTTCAAGTGCCATAGTATAAATTTAAATTATCTCATATCTGTTTTAATTTTTGGTATTCGCTTATTTTATAGTAAATCAAATAAAAAAAGGTATACTTTAACCCTTTGTCAGTAAAGTGTACCTTTATTAAATTTACATTTTATTTAACCCCGTTATTTTTTTTTAATATACAAATTATACAATATTAAACAAGAAAAAAATAAAATTATTTACACCGGTTTTGGGAATCATGTTTTACGGGATTTTTTCTAAACTGGTGCTATTCGACAACACCTAAACCATAAAAAATAGTTAGCCGGTTAATTTTAAGGTATTTTTCATTATACAGTATTATAGTCATGATTGAATAATTCTGCACAACTCATTCAAAACGATTAATATCTTTGGTTGTTTTTTTTCTTATCATAGCAACAATTTCCGAAGCAATTTCTTCAATCGGTTTATTGGTCACATCTATCGATGACCATTTGGGCTGCCGCGAAAAAATTTTTTGCGCGTATTTTAATTCCTGGGTAACATGATTCAAATTTGCATAACTTCCGGTTGTCCCGCCAAGATGTTCATCTCTGGCCTGCCGAAGTATTGCCAGTTTATTCGCATTCGTTGTTAAACAAAATACTTTTTCCGGTTCCAGTTTAAATAATTCGTCAGGAGGTGAAATATTCAATATAATCGGAATGTTGGCAACCATCCAGCCTTTGAACGCCAGGTAAATACTCAGCGGGGTTTTAAAAGTTCTGGAAACACCGACAAGAACAATTTCTGCTTTATCCAGTTCGCTAACGCGGTTACCGTCATCATGCCGAATGGCATATTCCATTGTTTCAATTCGTTTAAAATAGGAAATGTTCAATTCCCGGAATAATCCCGGTTTTCCAAAGGGTAAAATATCAAATAACAATGAAAATTGCGCCAGTAACGGGCCCATCAGATCAATGGTTTCGACATTATAAAGTTTACCGGTTTCTTCAATTGTTCTGCGCAATTGATCAGACACGACTGTATGAACAATAAAGCCCTCTGCTTTCGAAGCCTCTTCTATAACATCTTTCGCCTGCTCAATTGTTCGTATATTTGGTTTTTTTAAAATCTCAACTTCCTGATCGGCAAACTGAGTTAATGCGGCCCTGACGGCCTGCTCCGCCGTGTTGCCGGTTCCGTCCGATACAATAAAAATGTTACGCATAAAATCTCCATTGCTGGGCATTGTTAATAATTACCACCGGATCCATATTTCTAATACATAACATAAAATAAAAAAAAATCATTCAGTATACCAATTTAAATTTTTAAATCTGAAAGACAGAATTTTTATTATACAAAATACTATATAGACATATATAACAAATAAATTTCCAATATAACAAACAGGGAAATATTCGAACATATATTATCGGTCAATTATTCGCTTTTATTTTTGCAGGAAAAGTATAAATTATAAAATAAATTGTTAATTAGAATTTACAACTAAAAAAATACAATATGAATATTGTTGTACTTGACGGATATACTCTTAATCCTGGTGATTTAAACTGGGATGAATTAATCAAGCTCGGTGAATGTAAAATTTATGATCGAACCTCGCCTGAGGAAATCATTGATCGTTCAAGAGAAGCCGATATACTGCTGCTGAATAAAGTCAAACTGCCCAGGGAAAAAATCGAAAAACTTCCGAACCTGAAGTATATTGGAGTTCTGGCCACAGGTTTCAATATAGTTGATATTGACGCCGCGAATGAGAAAAAAATCCCGGTCAGCAATGTGCCGACTTATGGCACATTATCCGTAGCCCAGACAACTTTTGCACACCTTTTAAACCTGACCCAACGGACTGAGTATCATGCACATACCGTTTCTTACGGTAAATGGTCCATGTCCAAAGATTTTTGTTACTGGGATTTTCCACTCATTGAGCTTGCAGGATTGACAATGGGCATCATTGGTTTCGGGGAAATCGGACGGGCGGTTGCCAAAATCGCCCGGGCATTTGAAATGAATGTGATATTTTATGATATCACGAAACAGCCCGACATCCCCGAAGGTATAATACAAATAAATGATCCAGACGATATTTTTTCAAAAAGTGATGTTGTTACACTGCATTGTCCGCTAACGGATGAAACAAACCAGATTGTAAACACACAACGATTGAAATTGATGAAAAAAAGTGCCTATCTGATCAATACAAGCCGCGGTCAATTGGTCGATGAAGAAGCCCTGGCCGATGCTTTAAATTCCGGGCAAATCGCCGGAGCAGGACTGGATGTTTTATCGGAAGAACCGCCGAAATATGATAATATTTTACTGAGCACTCCAAATTGCTTTATTACGCCGCATATTGCCTGGGCGACGAGGAGTGCGCGTCAACGATTAATGGATACGGTTATAGCGAATATTAAATCTTTTCAGCAAAATAAGCCTCAAAATATTGTGAATAACTGGTCATCCGAATGAGCGAAAATAAAAAAATACTCGTCCATACCTGCTGTGCTCCCTGCGCCGCCCCCTCGGGCGAAAGATTAATACTGCATGGATACGAGGTTACCCTGTTTTTTAGCAACTCGAACATATATCCCAAAGAGGAATACGATAAGAGATTATTTTATGCCAAAAAGCTTGCCAGTTTCTGGAATGTGATTATTGAGGAAGACCAGTACGATCATCCCGAATGGATAAAAGTAGTTAAAGGCCTGGAAAACGAACCCGAAAAAGGAGCCCGTTGTGTAAAATGTTTTGAATTTAGTATTAAACGAACAGCGGAAATGGCGGACCGTCTTGATTTCCCCGCTTTCACAACGACTTTGACCCTCAGTCCGCATAAGATTTCAAAAATGATATTCGAGATCGGGAAGCAATACGATAAATATATACCTTTTGACTTTAAAAAAGAAGACGGCTTTTTGAAAAGCATTCAATTATCCCGGGAATATGACCTCTACAGACAAAATTATTGCGGATGTGAATTCAGTTTAAGAGATAACCGAAAAAAAAAGAATTAAAGCTTTAATTTATTTTTTATTCATTTTTTTTTAATAAATTAATCCCACTAAAAACAATTTCCACTTTATACATATTCAAACGAATTTAATAATATAATTCCAGTATTTTAGATATATAGAAATATTTTTACTTTGACCCCGTTGGAGTTATTTGAGTTTAAAATATAATATTGATCTATATCACACCATATATATCATGGATTTTTATCTTAAATTAAAAAGATGTGGTTAAAATCTTTAAAAATTTATAATCATAGACTAAAAAGGACTTGCTTTTTTAACTCATTTTTATTATATCTAAAATAATAGATTCTCATTACCGGGACACGACAGAATACGAATAATTTTTTACGTTAATAGAATAATTCTATTAAATGTATAAATTAGATGTTATTCAACAATAACAGGTGGGATGAGTATTTCCGAATGATATACTATCTTATATTTACAGGGTTTTTCAGTTTATTATACAATATCTGCAGTTTTAAAATATATAGAAATCTAATAAATATTATATTACATTAAACTGTTAAGATATAAATAAATCTAACGATCAGAATATATAGGAGTATTTTGTATGAAAAAATGAAAAAAAGAGATACTTATTAATTCCTTAATTACTGAATTTCAACCAGTCTCCACCGGATTTGAAAAAATTTTAAATCCAAATTTTCCTTATATAGAAAGTTAAAAGGAGATAATTTTTATGGCAAAAATGTTAACAAGACCTTGCTTATTCATTTTGATCGTATTGTCTTCCTGTATGCTGTTTAACTTTCATTCTGTTGCACAAACGGTTGAGGTTACATTACCGGATACAACGGCAACTGAAGGTTCAACAATTTCAATTCCTGTTCTTTGTAATGATGTTACAGGTTTGGGAGTGTATTCATACGGATTTAAAATAGAATATGATCAAAGTATAATCACGGCAACAGGGGTTGCAGTTGATGAAACAATATCACTGCCGTGGGGAGCACCGACATTTAATATTGGAGAAGGAACCATTTTCATTGCAGCTGCCGGTTCTGCTCCGTTGAACGGCGAAGGTGTTCTGTTATTCATTGATTTTTCAATTAACGGCACTGTCGGGAACATTACAATGATACAATTCACCGAGGCGATGTTTAATGAAGGTGAACCAATGGCTGTTACCACTAACGGCAATCTTGAGGTTGTTCCTCCGACAACTGTAAAACCTGAACCGGCAATTCCCGGTTCTTTTAAAATTTCACCGGCCTATCCTAATCCATTCAACCCTTCAACAACGGTAGAGTATGAATTACTCAGCAAGAGTCGCATTACCATCAGTGTTTATGACGAATTGGGAAGATTCATCAACACTTTAATTGATGAATCCATGGATATGGGGTGCCATACGATAACCTGGGACGGTTATGACCAATCTCACAGGGAAGTGAGCAGTGGAATATATTTTATTAACATTTCCGCTGGCAATACTATTACCACCATTTCCACTTTAAAAGTAGTAAAATTGAACTAACTTTTCTGATTAGAATTTTAAAATTCTTTTCGTTTTGTGTGTTGTTAAAGAAAAATAATTTTTAAAAAAATGTGGAGGGAAGTATGTGTAGCAGGTCAAAGATTTTTTTAGTCTTAATCCTTGGGTTATTTTTAATTTCATCATTCGTAATGGCCGGGGAAGAAAAGGGAGCCAATCCGCAATTTAAAATTGTCATTGGTGAGGATAGGTCCGTAAAGGTTTATGACATGCAGGGAAATCTGATTGCCGATAAACCGGGGACGGAACAGAAGGATACAAAAGGTTTGTCCGTAAAGGAAGAACAAGGGGAGCAAAAACAGACCAGTTATACCAGACATAAAACTTCTGAACAGGAAAAAGAAAAACAATTATTAAACAAGGAACTACCCCAGGTAACATCTGTCAAAATCAGTGAACCATCGGAAGAGAATCAAAAAACTAAAAATCAAGTAAAAGAAAAAACACCAACTGAGATGACAACATCTTCAGTTAAAGCGGGAGAAATCTCCGAAGAAAGTAAAACTGCCGCTCAAAATGAAAACCAGCCTACGGATTCTGTGGTAAATATCCAGCAGATTCAGGAATCAGTCAAGTCGGAAGAATCTTTACAATTTAAAGACACGACCTTTGATGTAAACGGAAATGATGAACAATCCGTTATAAACGCGGATGAAATGGCAAAGCAGTCCCTGGATTCATTTATCACAACGGAAATTGACGGGGTTATGCCTTCGGTCGACAGTCCGGATGAACCGAACATACAAATACAACCGCAGGAAGAAAACGCTCCTCCCACCCCCAGTATCGATTCATTACAGAATAATCAAATTATGCAATTACAGGAAGACGGGGCGCTTTTACCGGACCGGATTGAGGATACGAGCGCCGCACCAAACCTGATGATCTACTCGGGATCTGGTTCGGATAATACCACGTCCTACAACTCCAGCACGCATGTTCTTACTTATAACGTGAGTGTCGGCAACGACGGCGACGCTTCCGCAGGAGCTTTTCGGGTCGGTCTTTATATTTCTCTAAACAATACGACCATCACAACCAGCGATAAATTACTAATGTATGCTTCCGTAGGCAGTTTAGCATCCATGTATTTTGCCCAGATAACCGGTACGATAGATTTGGATAGCGTCAGCGGACTGTCAACAGGGACTTATTATCCGGGAGTTCTTATTGATTATCTCTACCAGGTAAGCGAATCAAATGAAGGTGATAATAGCGGTTACTGGAACATCCCGATCACCTGGCCGCCCTCGGGAAGTCCGAATTTAACCCTTTATCAGGGCACTGGAGCCACAAACACCGCAACCTATAATTCATCCACTCACATCTTAACCATGAACTGCTCGGTGGAAAACAATGGTTCGGCCAGCGCCGGAGCTTTCCGCATCGGCTGGTATTTATCCACAAATACGACAATATCAACCACCGATTATTTCGTCACCTCTTATTACAGAAGCAGTTTATCCGCAGGAAGTTATTTTAGTTCCACCAGTACCAAAAATCTTCATGATTTTAGCTGTTCGTCATTACCGTCCGGCACTTATTACATCGGACTATATATAGACTATCAGTATAGCGTGAGTGAATCCAACGAATCAGACAATGCTTGGTATTACACACCGGCAATCAGCTATACCTGTCCGTCTACAGGCTCACCTAATCTGGACCGTTATGAAGGTACCGGTGCAGTGAGAAGCTATTCCTATAACAGTTCGACACACGTCATTACTTTGAATTACAGTGTTACCAATAACGGTACGGCTGCAGCAGGAGCTTTTCGTGTCGGCTGGTATTTATCGGATAACACATCAATTTCTACAAGCGATCATTATCTGACATCTTATTATATCAGCAGTCTGGCGGTAGGTGCCTGGCAAAATACCACCAATACAAAAAATCTGTGGGATTTTACCTGTTCATCATTACCATCCGGAACTTATTATGTGGGGGTAATGATCGATTATCAGGATACGGTTACCGAATCCGATGAAACGGATAACGACTATTATTTTACTACTACATTGAGCTATACCTGTCCGACAGCCTTACCTAATTTGGATCTGTATCAGGGTTCCGGTTCCAACAACACCGCAACCTACAATTCATCCACACATTTATTGACCATGAACTGTTCGGTGGAAAACAACGGTACC
>JAFGSB010000168.1 GCA_016934825.1 Candidatus Zhuqueibacterota bacterium | reverse complement strand
TACAGGGGATCAAGATAAAGGAGGACTTGAAGTGCGGAAAAAAATGCCATTATTGATTATTTTCGCTTTACTTCCTTTAATGATTACCATTTTTCTTTTCAACTCATGCACCGAAAAATATCCCGGATCAGTTGATGCAAACAAAATGACTACTAAAAACGGGTGTGTCAGTTGTCATCTTAACGCCGACAAGTTGAAACAACTGGCCACGCCCCTACCGCCTCCTGATGGTGAAGCCGGCGAGGGCTGAGGCGGAACAGTGTCTCCGGTGGAGGCATGGCAAATGGTTTTAGTGAAAGAATCATTTTTACAATCAACCCACGGTACATTAAGTTGTACTCAGTGTCACCAGGGTAATCCCGCGACCGATGACATGAACACAGCGCACAAAGATTTGATTGCCGTACCCAGCGAAACAACCGATAATAAATGCACCGGCTGTCATAATGATATCAGTACGACGCATCAATCCGGGTTGCATGCAAATTTAGCGGGTTATTACAAAAGAATTGAAAACCGGCTGGGTATGGATATTTCCTCCGACGCGCAAGTTGTAGAAAATTTCAATAAAGAGTGTGGAAAATGCCACGCCACTTGCGGTCAGTGCCATGTATCGAGGCCTGTTGCTGTAAACGGCGGGTTTTTAGACGGTCATAATTTTACCAGAGAGCCAAGTATGCGTGATAATTGCACGGCGTGTCACGGTTCCCGTGTGGGTGCGGAATACTTTGGCGAAAATACGGGTATCAAATCGGATGTGCATTGGATACCGAATGTTAAAAGATGTGTGTTCTGTCATGATGCGAATTCCATGCACGGCAGCAGTGCTAACGCAACATACAGGTACGAAGATACCGACATGATAAGATGTGAAGATTGTCATATCAACGAAAAAGATGAGAACCCATATCACAAAACACATTGGGAAGACCTGTCCTGTCATGTGTGCCACTCACAGCCCTACAAGAATTGTAACGGATGTCACACGGGTGGTTCGGGAATTACCGGTTCTTCCTATATAACATTCAAGATTGCCAAAAATCCGATACCCTCAACAAACAGAAAGTATAAAATAGTGACTGTACGTCATATACCTGTTGTGCGTGATACGTATGCCGCGTGGGGAATTAATGATTTACCCAATTATAACGCGGAAACAACCTGGAAATATGCGACACCGCATAACATTCAAAAGTGGACAGCACAAACCGACACAACCGGCGGCGGTCCCTGTAGTTCGAAATGTCATAATTCGGATTTTTATCTGACTTTGGAGGACCTCGATCCGGATGAAGTCGAAGCAAATCACAGTATTGTTTTAACTAAGAATTAATATATAAAAGTAAGAAATAGCTAAATAAACAAAAAAAGGGAGATAAAATTTATGTTGAAAAAAGTGCAGCTTTATGTTTTGAGTCTATTAATTATTTTTGTTTTCAGTTGTAGTAAGGATGAAAATCCTGTGGAACCGAAAACAGTTGATGAATTTGGACTTGTAACTGCTGTTGGAGATCAATATTTTACAAATTACACAACAACAACTGGCGGAGGGATTAATCTTTCAATAGCTGACCTGTTTGTTAATCTGACTGATGGTAATGCCGGAAATGATCCCTTCATTATCGATTATCGGTCGGGGACTGATTTCGCATCCGGTCATATAAAAGGCGCGGTCAATATTGCAATAACAGATCTGGTTACAAAAATTGATGATGGTACAATTCCCAATAACAAAACCATTTTAAATGTTTGTTATACGGGACAAACCGCAAGTTACGCCACATGTGTTCTGGCTCTACTGGGTTACGAAGCCCAGAATTTATTGTTCGGTATGTGCGGCGTGACAACCGATACAACCATAAACGGCACCGCTAACTGGAGCAATCAAATTGCAGAGGATGAATTTGCAGCGAACCTGACTGCAACGGTAACGACTGTATCAACGGAAAAGACATTCCCTGTACTGGCAACCGGTCAAAGTGATGCAAGCAGTATTATTAAAGAACAGTTCAAAACAGTGATGGGAGGAGCCGGATGGGGCAGAATTTCCGCTACGGATGTATTCGTTGATCCGAACAAATATTTTATTATTAATTACTGGCCCCAGGAAGAATATATAAATCCCGGTCATATTCCCGGTTCATATTGTTTCCCGCCCAAGGCTTCTTTAGGGAAAGAACAAATGTTAAAATATTTGCCCACGGATAAAACAATCGTAATTTATTGTTATACCGGTCAAACTTCGGCGCAGGTAGCGGCTTATCTGCAAATTCTTGGTTATGATGCAAAAAGCTTGTTGTATGGAGTTAATGGTTTTGCGTATAACATGTTAACAAAATCGAAATATACTGCACCTGTTAATGATTATTCTGCAATTATTGAAAAATAATATGATATTCGGCGGGGTGATAAAACTTTCACCCCGCTTTTCAACATTCATTTAAACGCGAGATGAATCATGAAACGATCAATAATAGTTGGTTCACTTGTCTTTTTACTATGCGGTACGTTATGGGCCGGGGATATTGTTTTTCACGGTTCTGCTAAAAATTCAATCTATAGTTATGAAAGTGATGAAAGTCATACCCGGGCGTACCAGTCTGTTGATTTGAATTTGGCCGCGCTGGACAACAAGCTTACATTGCGTTCTTCCCTCAGGGCATTGACCGATTTTAACGAAAGTTTGAATGATGATGACCGGTTTAGAATGTACTCACTGCGCCTCGGCTTGAAAGGTTTAGTTAAAGACAGGCTTGATCTCGTCGTCGGCCGGCAATTTTTACATCCGGGAACAATACTGGGTTCTCTTGACGGTGTGAATGGACAGTTTCGGATTACTCCCACAATCTCTTTACAGTTTTATTCCGGTGTTGAAGGCAATTTTTCAAAAAGTTTTAAAATGTACAAAACCAAAGATAGTTTTGTCAATGGCGGAGTGATTCAATTTAAAAAGCTGTATCAATCCACTTTACAATTGCTGTATTTGAATAAATCAAACGAATCCGGCACTTTTTGGAATTTGGCCGGATTGAATTTCGATACCTATCTTGTCCCGCGTTCCCTGGTTAAAATTCAGGCGCATTATAATATAGAGCAGGAAGAATTCCATCGCCTAAAGTTTGATATGCGGAATACATGGGGCAAGTCCTTTAAAACGATTTTGGGTTATAAAATGCAGCAACCCCAGGTTTACGCGAATTCATATTTTACAATATTTGAAGTCGATCCTTATCAACAGTACCGTCTCGGCGGTTCGTATGATATCTTTTCCGATTTTTCCATTGAAGGGCAGGCTCAATATCTGACGATCGAGAATGACTCTGCGATCCGATATTTATTAACTCTGCAGAATTATAACGGCAGCATTGGTATGATTTATGAAGATGGTTTTGCCGGTTCGCAATTGGGCGTTATGTTTGATTATGCTTATGATGTTTTGAAAAATCTGACGGCCTCGGTATATATAGATTATTTAAAATACCGCACCGAAGAAATTTATGAATATGATAACCAGCTTGGCAACGCCGTTAGGCTGCTTTATCATTATAATCGCCAAATTACAGTCTCAGTGGAATACCAATGGTTGAACAACCGATACAAAGATAGTGATTCCCGTTTTTTAAATCATATCTCTTACAGATGGTAACAAGAGGATAAAAGAATGAAAAAATTTTACAATTTTCTGCTTGTTATTATGTATGTTTTTGTCATTACCGGCATAATTCGTGCGGATGATTCCGATTTGATCTTTTCGCACCGGTACCATAACAGCGAAGTGGAGGCCCCGTGCGCGGCATGTCATGAAGCCGCGGAAACCAGTGAGAATCCGGCCGACAATCTTTTACCGGCCATGGAAACATGTTTTACGTGTCATAGCGAAGGCGATACGGAATGCAGTGTCTGTCACAAGGACCCGGAGAACATCCCGGACGAATATCCCCGGATTACCGATTATATAGCGAAATTCCCACATAAAAGCCATATCGATCAATCGGTTGAGTGTTTAACCTGCCATACCGGTGTGGAAAAAAGCGAAAATGTCACGGATCAACATTTACCGGGCATGGCGTCCTGTCAGAATTGTCATTCTGACCTGGAAAAGGTGGAATACTGTTATGATTGCCATGCGGCAACGGAAAAACTGGCCCCGGTCGACCATATGACCGATTGGAAAAATGAACATGGCCCGGCCAGTTTGACACAACTGGAATCTTGTCAAACCTGTCATGTGGAAACGCAATGTGCGGAATGTCACCGGCAGGACAATCTGGATCATGTCGTGCATCCGCTGAACTATGTCAACTCGCATGGGATATATGCGAGAAACAACAAGGATAATTGTATAACATGTCATGAAGAACTGGTCTTTTGTTATGATTGTCACCGCCAGCAGAACGTAATGCCCAAAAATCACGCCTCCGTTGGCTGGTCAAATTTAAACACGGGCGGCCGCCATGCAAGTGAAGCAAGATATGATCTGGATAATTGTATTACCTGTCATAATGATAATTTAGGCGAACCGGTCTGCAAACAATGTCATGAAGAAAAGTAAGCAGCGATTTATTCTTAAAAAGTATTTTATTCGCCATATTAAATTAACTTAATGTAATCCTGATTATGGATTTTATTAATCCAATTATCAGGAGTACATTTTTTTTTGCGTTTGTACCCTCTTGCAGCGATTGGACCGGTTATAAAATCAAATGCGAAAAGTTATCTCTTCCAAAATCTAAAAAATCCATCCTTTGTAAAACTCCTGTTTAATAAAAGTGTTTGTTTTTTATTACCGGTTTTTTAAATTTAAAGTTAATTTAAAAAGGGGGGAAAGTATTCTGTCCACTCAAAAAAATTTTTATCTTAAGACCGGACAGGCACTTGAAAATATAATATCCCTGGTACCCTGCGCATTATATGTTTTCACCAATGTTTTTATTACAGCTTTTATCTTTGACACAAAATAAAACAGAAACCTCGTAATTGTACTTGATCTTTTGGAGGATTAGAGAATGAAGAAAAGTTGTGTAATTACTATTTTGCTGTGCAGTACTTTAATTGTATTTTCCCAGCCAAAGCAATCATGGGTACAACATTATGCATCCGGCCATGCGGTAAGCAAGGACTATGGAGTTAAAATCATTACGGATGATTCAGGTTATGTTTACGTATCCGGGTATATAACCAATATCCCCTTTGGTACGGATTTTTTAACAATAAAATATGATATCGAAGGGTCGAGAATCTGGACTGCAATATTTGACGGCGGGTTTGGCGATGATATCGCCACGTCAATGTGTGTTGATCAAACAGGCAATATATATGTAACCGGATACAGTGTAGGCGACGGTACAGGATATGATTTTGTTACGGTTAAATATGATCCGTCGGGCACAGAAAAGTGGGTTTCAAGGTATAATGGACAGGAAAACTCGAACGATATGCCTAATGATATAACTTTTGATAATTTGGGAAATATATATGTCACAGGACAAAGCATGGGCACTGATTCGAATTATGATTACGTAACTGTTAAATATGATTCTTCAGGTGTTGAACAGTGGGTAAAAACCTACAACGGTACCGGCAACGGAGATGATGTCGCCGTATCAATTTCCGTTCAGAACAAACCGGACAGCACATGTTATTTATATGTCTCAGGATATAGTTTGGGGGATGTTACAGCAAACGATTTTACGACAATTAAATATACTTCTCAGGGAGAAGAAATGTGGATCAGTCGCTACAACTGGCAAACTGATTCTGATGACATCGCAAAAGCGTCAACCGTAGATGA
Source organism: Candidatus Zhuqueibacterota bacterium (assembly GCA_016934825.1). Lineage (GTDB taxonomy): Bacteria > Zhuqueibacterota > Zhuqueibacteria > Residuimicrobiales > Krinioviventaceae > Fontivivens. Next base: position 2,177 of record JAFGSB010000168.1, on the reverse strand, counting down.
TTCGGGAAATGTTTATATAACCGGATATAAACATACTGGTTCATATCGTGACATCATCACGGTTAAATACGATTCATTGGGTGACCATCAGTGGACCGCCCGCTATAATGGCCCGGCAAACAAATATGACGAGGCCGATGCAATAATTGTCGATGATGAAGGTAATGTTTATATTACGGGAAATAGCGGCGGCGAACGCTGGGGGTCAAGCAGTTACAGCGATATTATCACAATAAAATATAATTCGTCGGGAACTGAACAATGGGCAAATCGGTATGACGGGCCATCTAATTCTTTAGATGATGCTTATGCAATTTTGTTGGACAGGGATGGCAATGTTTACATTACCGGGAGAAGTTATCAACCCGATTCAAACGGGGATTATATAACAATAAAATATACCAACTATGGAAGTATAAGATGGAAAAAATATTATACCGGTCCAGGAAAAAATTTTGACCGTTCAAATGCTATCGCTTTAGACAGATCCGGTAATATTTTTATCACAGGATACAGCATGGATTATGATACCGATTATGATATTGTAACTGTAATGTATAATGCATCCGGAACTGAAAAATGGATTGATCGATATAATGGGCCCGGCAATAGTGATGACAGCCCAACCGATTTTATGGTTGACAGCTCGGGGAATGTTTATGTTACAACATCGAGTCAGTATTCGGGAAATTATAACAGTACAATTGTTAAGTATGATCATTCCGGGGATGTCAATTGGTCAGCTCAATATAATGGCCAATTGAATTATGGCGCAATGCCGAATGCTATTGCCGCCGATAATCAGGGTAATATATATATCACAGGATATAGTAAAACCGGTGGTGAAAGGGATAATGATTTTGCGACATTAAAATATAACAGCAACGGTATTGAACAATGGGCGGCCTATTACAGGGGACCGGACAGGTTCAATTTCGCTCGCGCAATTGCTGTGGATGATTTATCCAATGTCTATGTTACCGGCTGGAGTGACGGAATCGGATGGGATTTTGCCACTGTTAAATATAATACATTTGGCGAAGAACAGTGGGTTGCCCGTTATAACGGACCTGATAATGATTGGGATGAACCATGTGATATAGCTGTTGATAAATCAGGAAATGTTTATGTTACCGGGGCAAGTGCGGGCACTTCAAATTATGATTTTTTGACAGTTAAATATGATTCTTCAGGTATTGAACAGTGGACGGCTCGTTATAATAATAGTGCTGACAAAAGTGACTATCCCGTGGATCTTTTTATTGATGAATACGGTAATGTTTATGTGACAGGAACAAGCTACTACGGTAACACTGGTATTACGACAATAAAATATAACCCGGAAGGCGTAGAACAATGGATTGCTTATTATAACAGTCCGGCTGAAAAAGGCGATCACGCATCAAAAATGGCTGTGGACCAGGATGGTAATGTTTATGTTACGGGGTACAGTTATAATACTGATTCTTCAACCGATTATGTAATTGTAAAATACAATTCGTCTGGAATTGAAGAGTGGGTAAATCGTTACGATGGAACTGCTTGTTTGGATGATTTTGCCAATGATATTGCCATCGACAAATACGGAAATATTTATGTTACAGGATATAGCAAGGATACAGTTACAAAAAATGATTTTGTAACTATTAAATATGACAAGTCAGGGGTAGAAAAATGGACCGCTCGATACAATGGTCCGGGTAATGGGGATGATAATGCAATTTCTGTTAAAGTGGATGATGTGGGTAACATTTATGTGCTTGGCAGTAGCAGCAGTAACGATTGGAATATAGTCACTTTGATAAAATATTCGGCAGAAGGCGATCCTGTTTTTATTCAGGAACAGACGAGTCTTCCTAAAGAATTCAGATTGGATCAGAATTTCCCCAACCCGTTTAATTTGTCAACAGTGATACCGTTCAGTCTGCCGGCAAAATCTGAAATAGAGCTTGTTATTTATAATTCACTCGGGAAGAAAATACGATCCATGTTTACGGGTGTGCTCCCTTCCGGTGATCATAAATTGAAATGGGACGGAATTGATGATTCAGGAAAAACCGCCGCATCAGGGATTTATTTTTATCATTTAAAAATTGATCATAAAATTAATTTAACAGGAAAGATGATATTGATAAAATAATAAAAATTTGTTTTATAATAATTGATTAATCGGGATT
>JAFGSB010000167.1 GCA_016934825.1 Candidatus Zhuqueibacterota bacterium | reverse complement strand
CAACAAACAACATAATCAGAAACATCGGCTTTCTGATATAGTGGTTCCAAGGTTTTATTTTCATATTGGTAATTAATTTATTCTGCACATTAACTGTTCTTTGATATTTTATAATAAGGATATTACTGTTTGTAATTTACAGGGTATTCCGGTTTATTTGACAATAATGAAGTAAAATTATCGTTGATAAAATCAATTTCCTTAATTCTTGAGGCCAACCCCAAAAATATAAAGGTCAAAATTACTTTTATTAGATTTTTCGATATAATACCGTGAATGTTATTAAGTTTCTTCATATGAATTCCGGTTTGCTAAATAAATGTGATTATACCTCACTTCACGTGGAAGCAAAAGAGAAAAGCAATGTAGGTTTTTTTATATTCAAATCAATCAAATAATCGTAAAATTTTAATTTCATATATTCTTTCTCCTCAATCATTTTTTTACACGATGAAATTAATATTTATCTGCATTTTCTTTTTCTCCAAGTCTTAAATATGCTTTTTGAATGAAGTTTTTTAAACTCGAATAGGATTTATTTTCATAGGCTTTCAATAAATATGGCAAGCATTCCCTGAATATTTCTTTAGGTTCTTCAATGCATTTTCGGTAGTCAGAATAGTCAATGCGATTTGGATTTGCTATTGTTTCATATTTACTTCTGCAATTGTCGTAAATTTCATTTGCCTTGTTAAATAAAATTAGTCCTTTCCCCATATTTGCCCCTGCATCTTCAGGATCAAGCGCAAGGGTTCTTTCGAATTCCTTTTCAGCACCAACAATGTCGTTTAGATTTTGCCTGGCAACAGCATTAAACAAATGATATTTCGGGTAATCGGGATACCATTCAAGCAAAGAATTTGAAATATCTAGCAACTGTTGGTATTGTTGTGTATTGTAATACAGATAGGCAAGCTTTTGTTTTACCTCGATCTCAAATTCCGGGAATTGAGATTGCTTTCTAAGTAAAGCAAACTCATATGTTGAATTATCATTAGCATCTTTTGCCATAAATATGAGTTTGTCATAAATCATGAACTGAGGAACATTATAGTTTACTGCTTCTTTATAATAAACAATAGCTTCGGCATTTTTTTGTAAATTTTCACAACAAATTCCTGCATTAGCATATACTGAAGCAAAATTAACTGAATCGACATCCGATAATTTCATAATACTTCTATATAATCCCAATGCCTCATCGTAATTGCTATTTATGTAAGCCAAATCAGCTTTTGCTTTAATATCATTAAAATCCTGGGCCAATATCGAATTACAAGATAAGACTAAAGATAAGATACCTAGTCGAATAATAATTTTAGGTAAATTCATTCTATAAAATTTTTCCAAAAATAAAAAATTTAATTAACTGTTCTGCCACAAACCAAAAGTGGCAAATTGTTTTAAAGCATGTAATGCATCCATCTCAATTTTTCAAGGCTTGAATTATTGAGGTACATTTCAATATTCGGGGCAGATATTATTGAAATGAAATCTTATCGATGAAAGCCTATCCAAATCCGAACAACGGAAGGTTTACGGTTGAATTATCAAACTTCACGGGAGAAGTAAACCTGGCCGTGTATAATTCAACCGGGGCACTGATAAACCAGATCGTTACCGGTTATGAAACAATCCATGTCGACCTGTCAATCCTGAGAAAAGGGATCTATTTTATCAGGGCAAGCGATAACAACGAAATCTTAACCCGGAAAATAATTGTTCAATAATCGTCCCAGTCAGAATTTTTGGACATAATGTAGAAATAACAAGATAATCCGAAACGGATCAAACATTGATAGCCCCGGTTTTCAACCCGGGGTTTTAAACAAACAATATTCCTCTTCACCTAAACCTGAAAATGCAGCAATTCGTACTTTGTTTAACTTCCTTTTCAGGATTTATCAAATACATTTACGAAAAGAATTGGTTACATTTGGATCACCTCAACCGGGTAAATCGTAAAATTGAAAGAAATGCCGCATCATGTAAAAACGTTATTCTGAAAATTTATCCTTCGCAAAAATGAAGAACTATTTACTTATCATTCCAATGATTATTGCCATTCAAAGCTATTCCCAGACGGACACAAATATTGTAAAAAACAGGAATTATCAAAGCATTATTGCCAACTATCAATACGGGTATATCAGTCCTACGTGTGATTTTATTAAAGGGGATAACCTGTTGGGGAAACCTCTTAAATACTACCAATCACTGTCGTTAAAAATGGTATGGCAGAATCCGGGCTATTCCGATTGGCAGAAAGTTTTTCATGCCCCTTATTACGGGATTGGGATAACGATCGGTGATTTTTATGATCCCGGTGAAGTTGGCTACCCGATATCCCTTTACGGTATTTTCAGTATCCCTTTAAAACGATGGGAAAAACTCGAACTTTATGCTGAAATTCAATACGGTGTAACCGGGAACTGGAAGCATTATGATCCGGTAAGCAATCCCAAAAACCTGGTTATTGCCGGAGATTTTACATTTCACGCACAGGTTGGGCTGAATGCCTTTTATCCAGTCACAAAAAACATTGATTTAAACGCGGGGATGAATTATATACATTTTTCGAACGGAGGGCTTAAGCGTCCCAACCTGGGCGGATTCAATATTCTTGCTCCCAGTGTGGGAATAAAGTATCATTTTGCCGATCGCCCCAAAGTGAGGTCTGTAACAACACCAGGCCGGCTGGATCAATCAAATGATCTGTATATTATAGCATGTGGCGGTATTTTTCAATCGGCAAAAAATGAACTGGACACGACATATTTCGCGATGCGGGGTATCAGCATTATATATTTCACCCAGTTATCAAATGCGTTCAGGCTAGGTTATGGTGCCGATGTAAATGACTGGTTCGGAATAAATACTGACCCCCCCGGAACATTTATACCTCAGAATTTTAATAACGCCTCACTTGGTTTCATCTTACAGCCCGAGATAATTATTGACCGGTTAACCTTGATTTTTGGTATTGGAATTTACGCTGCAAATCAAGAATATGGATACTTCAAACAATTCTATCAACGATGGGGTGTGAGGTATGATATTTATAAGAATTTTTCCGTGGGGTTGAATTTACGGGCCATCGATTTTAAGACTGCTGAATACATGGAGTTCAACCTGGGATATAAAATCCGTTGGAAAAAACATTAAGAAGATATTTTCATCATTCGATAATAATTTTCCTAATGACCGATTCTTTACTGTTTATCAGCTTTAAAACATAAACACCCGGAGATAAATCTGAAACATCCAGATCAATAGCATTGTCCAGATTCATTTTTTCTGTGTAAACCAGTCTGCCTTTAAGATCAAATATAGAAAGCGTTGAAGCAGAATTAAATTCCGAAATGTAGCCTATATGCAGAAAATCATTAGCGGGAACAGGCCAGACAGACAAAGTACTTACAGGTTCATTAACAACATCATTGGAGTTCGATGGCATTACTCCCGAGGTATATATCTCAACTACTTCATCGACTGATAAAGCATAGTTATACAGAACAAAATCATCAATTCTGCCATTTAACAAGGGTTCTTCAGAGGTTTGACCACGACCGATATAATTAAGTGCCGGTTTGAAATCGGCCGGGCTTATTGAAAAAGCATCTGATTCATCAGCAAGTGTACTATTAATATACATGCGCGCTTCATTTCCGTTCAATGTTATTGCCACGTGTGCCCATTCTTTAAAAGGCAGCAAGGGAGCATTGAGCACCTGCTCCTCTCCCCCGTTTTTTATTGCAAATTGCATTTTACCGCCTAATAAACCGGTACTCGCGGTCAGGTACATGGTTTCATTTTCATTATTACTGAAATCGAAAATACGTTGTAAAGGCGTTCCACCCTGCCAGTATACCCAGCAGGCAATTGTCATTTCTTCCTGGCTTGTAATCGCCGATGGCAACTGGACAAATGCATCAACTTTATTCAAAGCTAAAGCACCGGAACCAAAACGACCTTCGGCAAAAGTTATTCCTCCACGGGATGCTCCATGATTCAGATTAATTGAAGTATCCTGCAGATTCCCGTCAAATGGAAAGTATGCAATATAGTCCGGATCATTTGTAGCTGTTGCCGAAACTTCTTCAGAATAATCCGATCGGTTTAACGAGTTATCAACTGCTTTTATGACATAGTAATACCGACGGATTGTTGTCGCACTGTTGTCGAGAAATGATGTGGATGCAACATTCCGGGCAATTGTATTATACGGACCTCCTGATGTTTCAGCACGAAAAACGGTATAACCGGCTACATCGTCTTCCGGGTTTGCCGACCATTCTAACTGAATCGATTCTGCATTTGCTGTTGCAACAAGATCCGCTGGTGCACCCGGAGGGTCAAAT
>JAFGSB010000166.1 GCA_016934825.1 Candidatus Zhuqueibacterota bacterium | reverse complement strand
GATTTTAATTGTATTGAATCCTTACTTTCTATAAAGGATCGGATTCAATACAATTAAAAGTGTAAACAACGCTAATATAAATCACAACTTATTCAGGTAAATATGGAGCGTGTTTATTTACATCCGACAGCTTGTATTTTACCGGGTTTTCAAAAATGGATTAATTTTATTCAATAAAGAAAGGGACGGTCAAAATGGCTTTAAAAAATCGCAAAACCATATATTTTATTCTTTTCTTTTTCGTTTTATCTGGTTTTATCATTTCAACCGGCTTTTCTTCACCACAAATTTACAATCCCCAAAATCCCGTTTTTAAAGTTTTGGATGATCTTGATCCGGAGAATTTTTCCTCAAATCTTCCGATTATTGTTATCGATACTCATGGCCAGACAATTGTTGACCCGGTCAGAGTTGAGGTGGACATGCAGATTGTTTATGACAGCACCGGTCAAAGGAATTATCTCAATGCTCCGCATTATAATTATAACGGCCAGGTCGGGATCGAATTACGGGGATCGACGGCGCTTAGATTTCCGAAACAACCGTATCGATTTGAAACCCATGATTCTCTGGGTAATGATATGAATGTTTCTTTATTGGGGTTGCCTAAAGAAAACGACTGGGTCTTACATAATCCGTTCAGCGATAAGACTTTTATCAGAAACGTTCTTGCCTTTAAAATTGCCCGTGATATGGGCCGTTATGCCAGCCGGTCGCGTTTATGCGAACTGTTTTTGAACGGGGATTACCAGGGTGTTTATGTTTTACTTGAGAAAATAAAACGTGATAAAAACCGTGTCGATATATCCAATCTCGATTCTACCGACGTTGAAGGTGACCAGTTGACCGGCGGTTACATTATCAAGATTGACAAGACCGAGGGAGGCGAACAACAGGGGGGATGGATATCGAAAAATAAAATTCAATATTTATATCATTATCCCAAACCGGATGAAATTTTACCGGTACAGGAGCAATATATTCAGGATGTGATGGAAAAATTTGAATCCGTCATGTCAAGTCCGGGTTTTGCGGACCCGGACACCGGGTACGCAAAATATATTGATGTGAACAGTTTTGTGGACTTTGTAATCGTCAGCGAGATCACCCGTAATATTGACGCCTACCGTCTAAGTACCTTTATGTATAAAGACCGCGATACCAAAGGCGGCAAATTAACAATGGGGCCGGTATGGGATTTTAATCTGGCTTTCGGCAACGCCAACTATTTTTATGCCTGGAGAACGGATGGCTGGAACCTGGAGGTATTGTTGGCAAATGAGAGTGGAGATGCGTTTACAGTACCGTACTGGTGGGGCGTGCTGGGAAACGATCCCGCTTTTCTACAGAAAATAAGTGAACGCTGGTGGGAACTTCGGAAAGATCAATTAAATTCCGATAATCTTATGGATTATATTGATTCCCTGGCCGATACACTTGACGAAGCCCAGCGGCGAAACTACCAACGATGGCCCGATGTCCTCGGTTACCGGGTATGGCCAAATTTTTTTATTGGTGAATATTATGAAGAAGAAGTCCAGTTCGTTAAGGAATGGCTGCTTGGACGTATAAAATGGATGGACGAAAACCTTGCCGTTGAACAGTATGTAACAAATGTCACTGAAAACCAATTAACACATCCGGTAGAATTTTCCCTCGCACAGAATTATCCAAATCCATTCAATTCACAGACGGTCATACAGTATGAACTGGATAAACCCGCATTCACTTTTATAAGCATTTATAATTTATTGGGACAAAAAGTGCGAACTCTGATTGATGGATGCTATACCACCGGTAAACATTCAGTTATCTGGAACGGGACCAGTGATAATGGTTTACCGTGTCCGTCCGGGATTTATACTTATCAAATACGGGTCGGGAACCGGTCCATCATGAGGAAAATGGTCCTGATCGAATAGTATTTTCCGGCAGGGTAATGTTTTACAGTCTGAAGTGTGCAATATATTGAAAAGTGTAAAAAGGAGCGGTTAAATGAAAAAATTAATATCGATCTTGATAATAAATATTTTATTCACGTGCGCTGTTTTTTCACAGGCGGATTGGGAATGGCAGAATCCGTTACCCAATGGTACAACCATTTCGAATATTTTTGCATTTAGTCCCGATAATGTTTTAGGAGCGGATTATTCCGGCCGTGTGTATGCAACAAACGACGGTGGTGAAACATGGTCACCCATAACTATTAATGTCGATTATTTGCATGAATATTATGATTACTGTTTTATCGATGCGGATTCCGGCTGGGCGATCGGGATACGTTACGAAATAACCGATAACAGAGTTAACGAATATAATATCATTTCAAAAACGATTGACGGCGGAGCGACCTGGGATATCGTTTTTGAGGATAGCAGAATATCATTTAATGATATCTTTTTTGTCAACGCGGATACGGGATGGGTGGCCGCTTCGGGCGGGAGAATTTTCAAAACAAACGATGGCGGCAGCAACTGGACTTATACAAAGGTCAGGACCTATGCTTATTATAACCTCATGTTTGTGAATCCGGATACCGGCTGGGTCTTTTCCAGAAACGGAAAAATATACCATACTACGGACAGCGGATTGAATTGGGCGGAACAAACCAGCAATACCGGCGATGAAATATACTCCTCCTGTTTTGTAAACGACTCCACCGGTTATGCTGTGGGTGGAAACGGAACAATTATTAAAACCACCGATGCCGGAAATGAATGGAAAGTTCTAAAAAGTAATACGCCTTTCTGGTTGTTAGATGTAAAATTTTTAAACGAAACGACCGGTTTTATTTGCGGTGAAAGCGGCGTATTATTAAAAACAGAAGATGGGGGCCAAACCTGGATACCGATAGAACTGGAATATGATAACGATTTGATGTCGATGTCCTTTATTGATGAAATGACCGGCTGGATCGCCGGTCAGGGTGGTTTGATATTAAATACCGGGGATGGCGGCAAAACCTGGGTAAAACAGACAAAAGGATCCCTGAATATGCTCAAATCGGTCCATTTTGTCGATGCCCAACACGGATGTTCTGTGGGTAATAACGGCACAATTATGACGTCGGAAAACGGCGGACAGGAATGGACCATTCAGGACGGGAATTTTGACCGCAGTTTGAACGCAGTACATTTCTCGAATGTGTTGACCGGCTGGGCGGTCGGGCACGACGGCGCGATTCTTAAAACGTCCGACGGAGGAAAATCGTGGAATCCGCAAAGCAGCGGAACGGAAAACTGGCTTTACGATGTACAGTTTGTAAATGATTTGACCGGCTGGGCCGTGGGTTGGAACGGCACGATATTGAATACGACGGATGGCGGAGAATCATGGACTCCCCAAACCAGCGGCACCACATGGTGGCTTGAAGATGTTCATTTTATAAATGAAAAAACAGGATGGGCGGTCGGACTGGCGGGAACCATTTTAAAGACCGATAACGGCGGTTTGACCTGGAAAGACCAGACTACTTTTTCGGATTTCAGGTTGAAATCCGTCTATTTTTGTGACCCGGATACCGGATGGGCCGTCGGTCATATTAATTCCGTGTTTTATACCACGAACGGCGGCAGTACCTGGAACTATCTCGCCGGCGGCGATAGCTGGATGTCATGGAATTGTGTTTATTTCACCAGCCCGGATACCGGCTGGATTATCGGTGATTATGGAATGATCGTAAAAACCATGGACGGGGGAAAATCCTGGACCCAGATATTTAGCGGTACATATAATAATTTGTACTCGATTTGTTTTATCGATCCCGATCATGGATGGATTGCCGGGGACGGAGGAAATCTGCTTTTTACGGATAAAGCCGGCATCATGAAAATAGAATCGCCCCTTCAGAACAGGGCAAAAACAAATAACGTGTTTACGCTGAAACAAAATTATCCGAATCCGTTTAACGCGGTTACAACCATTCATTACAATTTATTCGAAAAAGCGCATGTGCGGTTAAAACTTTATAATGTTCTGGGTCATGAAATCGCGACTGTTGTTGATCAATATCAACAACCGGGTGAATACAGTTACAGGTTCAACGCGGATGACCTATCAAGCGGACTATATTTTGTACGTTTACAATCCGGTGATTGTTTTGAGTCGAAAAAAATTGTTCTGCAAAAATAGGCGGCAATAATTCATCAACCCTTAAATTAAAAAATTATCATTTTTGTCCAAAAGGTAGATATGCAGACATCTGATATTATTCAAAGATTAAATTATAACGCAAAAATATTCGATGAAATACTTTCGGTTATACCGGAGGCTCAGGCCCGCTGGAAACCGGCCCCTGATAAATGGTCGATGCTCGAAGTCGTCAATCATTTGTACGACGAAGAACGCGATGATTTCCGCAAACGGCTTGACCTGACGCTGCACCAGCCGGAAACGGAATGGCCCCCCATAGACCCGCCCGGCTGGGTTATGAGTCATAAGTATATGGAGCAAAATTTTAATGAATCGGTTATCCATTTCCTCGCGGAGAGGACCGCATCGATTTCATGGCTGCGGTCATTAAAATCGCCCGGTTGGGAACATGTTCACAATCACCCGAAATTCGGTCCCATTAAAGCCGGAGATTTACTGGTTTCCTGGCTGACGCATGATTATTTGCATATTCGCCAGCTTGTGAATCTGAATGTGCTGTTTATGCAGGAACTTGCCCAACCTTATTCGACCCGGTATGCTTCGCCATGAATCTGATACGTTTTGTTTACAACATGATTGTTTCACCATATTTTTGGATATATAATTCCAGGGCTTGTTCCACCCATTTATCCCGGACTATACGTTTTGGAAAGGCCCCGATATTGTCCTGGAGCCATTCCAGTTCTGTTTCTGATATTGAGGCAAGTTGTATATAACTATAAATCCCGAATTTGTTTAATTTTTTTTCCAGTAAACAACCTATACCATTTATTTTTTTTAAATCATCTTTCAGTTTAATTTTTGATCTTTTATTATTCAGGGTCATATTTCGTTCCTGATTTTTGACTTTTGGGAAGAGGAAAATTTATTTTATTATTTTTTAACAGGTTGTGTGCTTTTTCCAATTCCTGTTCCAGGCTGAGGACATTGATCTTCCAGACTTTATCTGCTTTTTCAAGTGTCCTCGAACAAAACATTTTCTGTAAGAACCATCCGAACAAAAATCCCCAGATTGCCGCTATAATTAAATAAAGTAGAATTTCGCCTATTAGATAATACAATTTATTCACCCTCCAATAAATTAATTTCAACTCTACGGTTTTTTGCACGACCTTGTGATGTTTCATTATCGGATATTGGCATCGACTCGCCAAAAGCGTTTATTTTGATTTGTTCTTTTTTTATGTCATTTTGCAGAAAATAATTATATACAATTTCAGCGCGCTTCTTGCTGAGATGCAAGTTATATTTTTCAACTCCCTCGGCGTCTGTAAAGCCATTGATTTCAAGTTTGAAATTATTATTATCTTTAATCTTTTTGACTAATTTTTGGAGCAAGCTTATATGTGTTGTATCGAGGTCAAACGATCTGGAATTAAAATACAAACAGAGTTTTTCAGGTTTATTGGCCGGAGAAATAACATTTGTATTTTCCCGCTTGACAATAGAGAGATCCAGAAATTTTCTTACACCATAAAGTCTTTGTACAGTCTGGATCAATTGTTGTCTTTCTGACTCGGACGCAACATGCCCTTTTATGCTTATGTCCCGGCCTGAAACATCAATATTTATATTATCAAAACCTTCGTCTTTTAGAATTTGTGAGGTCCTTGTATAAATATCTTTTTCAATGATATGTACAGTTGTTTTAATACAGAGCCAGAAAATTATTAAAAACCCGACAATACCAAGAATTTTAATATGGTTATGAGTCAATATAATGACCGCCTATAAATAGAATCATTAATCAATATTATTAAGTATCAATAAAAGGGCCAAAAACACAGAAAAAAATTATTTGATAAATATCGAATTTACAATAATTTAAAATATTTCAATATTTGTTGTTAATGAAAGGACTGTAAAGATTGTGTGATATGGCCCACATAAATTGTGGAAATAAACCATTTTAAATCAGGTGGTATTTTTCAAGTCTGTAGCGAAATGTATCGCGGCTCATATTTAATAATTTTGCCGCTTTTGATTGATTGCCTTTTGCAGTCTTGAGCGCGCTATTTAGCAGGTTTTTTTCTATTTTTTGGAAAGCAATTCCTTCCGAAGGGATGTGAACTAATTCATTCGAATGAGTTTTTGAATCCATATCAAAAATGTTAAACAGATTAATATCCGACGCGTCTATTTCAGTGGTATTAGTAAAGATCATTGCTCTTTCAATGACATTTCTTAATTCCCGAACATTGCCCGACCAATGATAAGCCATTAGTTTTTCTTTAGCGTCATCAGTAATTTTTGTGACATTTTTTTTAAATTCAATGTTAAAAATCTTGATAAAGTGTTCGGCAATGACAATTATATCCTGTCCCATTTCACGAAGCGGCGGAATTTCAATATTCACCACATTTAAACGGTAAAAAAGATCTTCGCGAAATTCTCCTTTTTTTATCATGTTTATAAGGTCCTGGTTGCTTGCGGATATCAGTTTTATTTCAACCTGAAGTTCCCGTGTACTGCCCAGACGGCGAAACTTCCGGGTCTCAAGAAAGGAGAGTAATTTTGCCTGCACTTTGAGCGGCATATCGCCGATTTCATCGAGAAAAAGAGTGCCGTTGTTGGCTTCTTCCAAAAGTCCGGGTTTTGCTGAAAACGCATTTGTGAACGCCCCTCGTTCATACCCGAATAGTTCAGCCTCCAGCAATGTTTCGGGTATGGCCGCACAGTTAATTTCAATAAAGGGTTTGTCGGGCATATTGCTATGCGCATGAATCAATCTTGCGATCATACTTTTGCCGGTTCCGCTCTCTCCTTTTAAATGTATAGTCGCTTTTGGGATAGTGGCAATACTTGAGACGATATTCCGAACTCTTTTAATAGCATCGGAATTACCTAACAAATTACTGCAGCAGGTATTGCCTTTTGAAAAGTTTTGGCTCTCAAGCAATAAAATGTTATAGTTTTGTTGTATAACTTGCTTTTTTAAACATATTTCTTTCGATATGTCGTTGATCAGAAGAAAGATAGAATTCTCGGGACAGCCGGTCGAATAGAAAATAATGTCTAAATAAGAACATTTATCCTCGCCGGTTGTGCGGTTCACCTTTTCTAGAATGAATTCTTTTCTCTCGTTGTTTCTCAGTTCATTGAAAATTGAATCCAGTCCGATCGATTCCGGCAAAACGTCATAAATGTATTGATTGACCGGTTTTTGAGGAATATTTAACATTTTGATGAAATTCGGGTTATGCATGGATATTTTCAGCTCGGAATCAACCAAAGCATATCCGATTGAGATTTCATTAAGAGCTTTATTTAAAAAATTTGGTATTAACATGATTTTTATGTTAATTTTTGTGCAAGAAGTAAAAACAATTCCTGTACATTTTTTCCGGTTTTAGCGCTGGTAATCACATAATCAAATTTTTGTTTTTGGGCGAAATTTTTTAATTTCGCCAGCGTTTTCATTTCATTCAAATAAAGATCATATTTATTACCCGCTAAAACGATTTTAGCGCCGGGACAAACACATGTAAATTCTCTTATTATCTTTTCCATTTTTTCAATTGATTCTGCCCGTGTTAAATCGCCTACAACAATCGCGCCGCTTGAACCCATATAATAATTTTTTCGTAAAGAGTGCTTTTCTTCCAGCCCTTCTATGT
>JAFGSB010000165.1 GCA_016934825.1 Candidatus Zhuqueibacterota bacterium | reverse complement strand
GCTTCAGGTGATGAGTGCTGTTCGCCCCATGGACCAAGCATACCCGTTTTAACACACATGATGATGTCTTCGAATTCATGGAAAATGGGTTTGAGCTGCCAAATATGATATTCTATCCAGTTTTTGTCCTCATGACCGGGGACATTACACATGGCTGAGGGATTATTATCAGTAACGAATGTTGGCTCAGGTCCATGTATGAGTCCCTGGGTGAGAGTTAGGTGGGGATACTTATGTGGTTCAATATAATTAAACCCGTTGCCGTCATAGGAAAATTTCACAAAGGCTACGCCGTCGCCGTCTCTTACCTTCTGAAGCAGGCCTCTTATATAATCAAGCGCAAACGCTGTTAAGGGTTGTGTTTTTCCTGTTCTTGTGGCCCCGGTGACAGGGTCCGCAAACAATCCATCATCCTTGTAACCAAAAGCATCTTTCGCCGAAAGGAACGCGTTCGACGAAAAGTTACACAAGTCAAAACACATAAATGATATGGAAGGAAGGGCAGAGACCCCGGTACCGCCAATGTATGGGTTAGTGTTTTGATTAACACCATTAAAAAATTGAGTCTCTTCGATATCATCACCTTCTACAGGCGGCACCTGTCTTCCATGATACAGCACAGAATTTGCGTCAACCGGAAGCCGGTGATCTACTTCAGGCGTAATACCAAATGGCGAATTAATCTCATTAACCGAATTCGGCGATATATTCTGCCATCGGCCTCTATAGGGGCCCCTGTCCGGATTCGGAATATCAACAGGATTCTCCGTATAGTCAAGTGCCTGCAGGACAAGCGGGGCTGCTTCTCCATCACCCGCACCATTCAATACATTGTCGTTTTCGAGAGCCTTCCCCGCATATGCGACACATAACAAGACTGTCAACACCAGGCCACCGATTAATATGATTTCATTCACTCTAAATACTTTTTTCATAACTTAACCTCCGCTTAATATAATAAATGTATAAAACTGGTTTGACGACGATAACTCTGAGCATATCTCCTGTTACATTTCTCCAAGTGTTTGTTATCCCAAGGACAGCTCCAACGACAGCAATTACTAAAGTTATTGCTTGAGAGGTGCATAATTTATCCATAAAAGTATTCCTTGAGTATTATAAAAATTGCAGGGGCTAACGCCTGCGATAACTTAAAAGAGTGGATTCTATAACATTAGTTTTTGTTTTAAAATGTATAACGTTAGCATAAGCTGAAGAAGGGCTATTTGCACATAATTTCAAAATACAACCGAACTTCAACAAACAATCAAAATTTCAGAAATTGCGCCACTGCCCTTCGTTCAGCTTAAGGCATGGTTGGCGCAACAAACTACCAACAACGCACCAAACATTAACTGACCCACCGAACCAATTTTTTATACAATAGTGCATTTTCCTTTTCTTTTTTTTTGCTTTAATTTTTCGTTTTTGCTTCAGTTTAAATAGGGTGGTACCGGGAGTAGATCGGGAAAAATACTTTCACTTTCCCACTTTTGTAATCCCAAAGCACCAAACTTCAACTTTCAATTCTTTCGTTTAAGCCTGTTTGGTTGCCACTTATTTTTAGGTTAATGCACTATCTTTATCAGCGCTAACAAGGCTCAGCGTTTGAACCGCGTCATGGATATTTTGACCAACGAACATTTACCTAAAATTTTACCTCAAACCCAATTTCCGCCCAGCGGTTCAATCCGTTTGAGCCTAGGGTTGGGGTAAATAAGTTAACGTTCATCCATTAAATCATTCTTAAGTTACCCACAAAACCATTCCTCATCAACATCCATTTAATTTTATAGCCTCCCCAAATAAGTTGGGAAAACTAGGTCAAACATGAAGATTTTTCTAGCTACTATTATAAATAAAGCAATGATCATATTATAGAACTTTATCCCAACTCTCACCACCATTTGTTGTTCTTAATATCAATTTATCACCGATTATTACACCATTGTTTGTATCGGTAAAATATAAATCAGTTAAAGTTGCATTTGTACCACTCGATTTCGGTGACCAAGTTAAACCACCATTTATAGTTTTTAAAATAATACCATTAATCCCGACAATATACCCAACATTTTGATTTGTGAAATAAACACCAGTGAGGTCATGATTTATTCCACTTGCTATATTCGACCAACTTAAACCTTGATTTGTACTGCGGACTATTAGACCATTTGGACCTACTGCAATACCCAAATCTGAAGAAGGAAAAACTATGTCAGCAATGTCAGGTAATGTTAAACCAGAAATTATATTACAACTTTCTCCATTATTATTTAAATAAAATGCATGATTATTACCCAAAGCAATTGCTTTATTTGCATTAATATATGCTACTTTATCAAGACTAGAAATAAACCAACCATATCCAGAACCGGGAGAATCTTCAACCTGGTTTATTGTTACAGCTTTCCATGTAACTCCTCCATCTTCAGTATGTAAATATAATCCTTCCCAGTCACTGTATGAATCATTCACTATTGTCCCAACAATTATACCATTATTTTTATCAAAAAATTTAATTGAATAATAATACAACCCGGCCCAATGCCATGGAATAAAATTATCAATGTCAAGATAAGACCAAGTATTACCTTGATCTTTTGTTTGATAACTTCTACACCCTCCTATTATAAATCCAATATTTTTATCTATAAAACATATATCTGTTGGGCCAAAAAAATCAGAAACAAATTGATCAATTGCATACCAATGTGCTCCACCATCAATTGTTCTAATAAATAATTCCTTCTTATATTCATTTCCTATCGCTACCCCAATATTATTATCTACAAAACTTATTACATTTAGTGATTGATCTATTTGACTTAAATAATTATAAGTTACTGGATTTTGGTTTGATTTAACAGGATTTTTTTTCCCACAACCAATGAGGACCAAAGACACTATAATAAAAACGTTCAAAATTCTCAGTTTTGTAACCATTTGATACTCCTTTTTTAATATAAGTTAAAATTCTGAAAGTTTAATATTATTCATGATTAACAAGAGGCTTTGCCATTTCTTTATAGACCCGTATGTTTATGGCTCCAATATAGTTTATCTTCCATAAGTACTGCAAAAATCAATATCCACATTTTGGGAAAAATGTTCACATTTAGGAAAAGTTTGTGGTTTTTCCTTATATAAGGAAAACCTATTTCCTAAATTTAGACAATTACAGCAGTCGTTTGCTGAATTTCATTTTTCCTTTACTTGGTCATTTTTTAAAATTGAATCAGTTTATACATTCATAGTTGTCGAATAATTTCCTCGGGATTAGATTTCCCATTTTAGACATAAACTTGGACTTTGTTCTTGTCAGAATGAAATGGTGCCAAAGTATTTAAATAATAAATGAATTTTACAAAGCTTTTTCCTGTACCTTGTTTTCCAACAAGAGATAGGACTTAATTATAATCAAGGTTAAGGTTATCAAATTCATTTAGTTCGTATTTGATATTTGGATTTTTGAAAATCGAATCAAAGATTTCTTTAGAGTCATTTTTTTCCTTTAAAAAAAAATGTTTTAATGAAAAATATTAACCAATAACGTGAATCCCATTTGCATATATTATAAAAATATTTAATTAAATCAAGTAGAATTTTTTACTTATTTAAAAGAAATGCTGGTTATTAAAGATTGACCAATTATAGGGCATTTTGAATTTAATGCAAATATGCCATATTCGCAGGGGGCATATAGGTGGCAGATGATGGTTCAGACGGATATAAAAAAATAAATATCGTAGTAGTAAAATAAGAACTTAAATCAAACACAGTCAAAACAGTTTATTTGATTGTTTTTATTTGATTTATGAAATATTTTACAAGACATCTAATCCGTAGGTCGTGCGTTCGAATCGCACTGAGCGTGCTAATAAAAACAATAAATCAAGACCCCTTTGATTCTATTGAATTTAAGGGGCTTTTTGGTTTAATAGGTACAGTCGATTTTTTTTGGGGGAAAACAATAAAAATACTTGCACTCGGGGATTTGTTGTATTATATTATATTGCATGTTGTCATACAAGTTACTAATCTAAAAAAAATTAAAATTATGAGTTCACCATTCAATAAAATTCAAAGAGAAGAATCTTTAAGCCACAAAGTAGAGAGACAAATTCGGGAAGCCATTCGAAAAAAGGTTTTTTTACCGGGGGATAAACTGCCCGGCGAGTTTGAACTCGCTGAAAAATTCGGTGTAAGCAGAACGGCTGTTCGTGAGGCGTTACGAATGTTATCCGGACGTGGTCTTGTGGATATTAGAAAGGGAAGCGGAGTTTATGTAACCGAAATGGATATATCAAACGTTGTTGATCCCTTGTTTAACCTGCTGGATATGAAATGCGGTAAAGCGTCTTTACTGCATATTCTGAGAGTACGTTTGTTTATGGAACCGGAAATTACCAGGATCGCGGTAATGCATAGCTCTGAAAAAGATGTGGAATATCTTGAAGAAATGTATCAACACATGGAAACGCATAAAAACAATCCTGTTAAGAACATCAACTATGATATTAAATTTCATCAACGTATCTCACAAGCGACCAATAATCCGTTAGTCCCTATCATTATGGAACCTATATTTCAGTTGCTGGATAAATTTATTTCATCAACCTATAAACAATCGCATGCTTCAGATCTGGCAATAAAATTTCATCATGAACTGGTTGAATGTTTTAAAACAAAAGATGCGGATCGCGCATTCAGTGTAATGCACCAGCACCTTTCCCATGCCGAGGAGCATATAATTCAATATTATAAATCCATTGGTTTTACCGAGTTTGATCTGTCATGAGGTAAAATATGAAAAGAATTGTTTGTGCTTTGTTTTTGATATTCATTTCCGGTCTCCCGTTTGTCAAGGGTGCGGAGGGTTTGTTAAAACGGGAAATCCGGTTCAGTCAGGTACCCGCAACATAGGTCGCCCCGATTTTGGACGGCAAACTGGACGATCCCTGCTGGCAAAAGGCCCAAACGATTGATCCGTTTGTTTTAACGGCAGGGAATCAGGGTCAGAGCGGAATAGCATAGATTTATTATTAATTTGTTTAGTATGAAAGGGAAAAATATGGATATACGATTTAATGAAAAAGTTGTTTTGATAACCGGTGCAAGCAGTGGTATAGGCGCAGCCTGCGCAATTGAATTTGCTAAAAGCGGTGCCAAAATCGTTGTGAATTACAACGCCACCAAAAGCGGGGCGGAAAAGGTTGTTGAAAAAATAAAAAAGAGCGGCGGCCAGGCTATAGCGATACAGGCTGATGTAACCCGGAAAGACCAGATCGAAAGGATGGTTAAAACTGTAATTGGTGAATTTGGTCAAATCGATATTCTTGTCAATAATGCGGGAACGCTGGTTGAACGAAAAATCCTGCAGGATACATCTGAGCAGTTATGGGAAAAGGTTATGGATGTCAATTTTAAAAGTTGTTTTTTATGTGCCCAGGCAGTTATTCCGCAGATGAAAAAACAGGGATACGGACGAATAATTAACATGACATCTATAGCGGCGCGAAACGGAGGCGGAATGGGAGCCGGTCATTACAGCGCCGCCAAAGCCGGTGTATTGACATTAACCAAAAGTCTGGCAAAGGAACTTGCCGGAACAGGCATTCAGGTAAACGCTGTGTCTCCGGGTGTTATCACAACTCGCTACCATGACACCTTCTCCAGTGATGAGATGAGAGCGAATTTTAAAAAGGCGATACCCCTCGGGCGCGAGGGTAAACCGGAGGAAGTGGCCTATGTTACAATGTTTCTGGCGTCAGAGTATGCGGATTATATATTAGGCGAAACGATTGAAGTTAACGGCGGCCTTTTAATGGATTAATGATAATATGAAACCGGTCAAATTTTCTCAATTAATTTTCTTATTATTCCTGATAGTGTGGGTTTTCGGGTGCGGCACTCAAAATTCCGTAAAGACTTTAAAACTTGCTCATGTGCTGCCGACAAGCCATCCGGTTCATCAGGGTATGGTTCATTTGGCCGACGTCCTTGAAAAAGAATCAAACGGCCAGATGAAAGTGGATATATATCCCGGCGGTGTCCTCGGCAATGAACGTGAATGTCTGGAGTCGCTGCAAATCGGTTCGCTGGATATGACAAAGGTGTCATCTTCTGTTTTGGAAAACTTTGTTCCATCTGTTGCTGTACTCAGTTTGCCGTATCTTTTTAAGGATAAAGAACACCGCTGGCGGGTTTTTGAGAGCGGGATCGGTCAAAAGATGCTTTTGGACGGGGAAAAAGTCTGGCTGCGTGGTTTGTGCTTTTATGAATCGGGTGAACGTAATTTTTACCTTGTTAAAGACAAAGTGGAAATCCCTCAGGATCTGCAGGGATTAAAAATCAGGGTCATGCGCAGCAATATATCCATCAAGGCAGTGGAGGCGCTGGGGGCACAATCCGCCCCGATATCCTTCGGTGAATTGTTTACAGCCCTGGCAGCGGGGGTCGTGGATGGCGCCGAAAACAATATTCCGACAATCCATCAATCCAAACATTATGAAGTCTGTAAGTACATCTGTATGGACGGTCATTCCGCGCCTTCCGATATGCTTCTCATCAGTACTCATATCTGGAACCGGTTGACCGGGCAGGAAAAACAATGGTTAAATCTGGCGGTAAAAGCCTCAGTTGAAAAACAAAAGATGCTCTGGGAGCAGTCAATCCGGGATGCATTGAGTGCTTTTGAAAAAAAAGGAGTAACGGTCATCTGGCCGGATAAAGCGCCGTTTGAAAAGACTGTTGATCCTTTATATTTGGAAATGAAACGGAATAAAAATCCGCTGTATGACCTTGTTGTTCAAATCCGCAGGTTATCCGCTGAATCATGAAAAAAAATGTGATTGTATATGAAAAATCAAATAAAAAAGATTGATGCTCTGTTACTTGGATTTTTAATGATTTTAATGGTTTTAATGGTGCTGGACGTCTCCTGGCAGGTTATTACCAGGTATCTGACTCCCAAACCCAGTCCTTTTACCGAAGAACTGGCGGCTTTTTTTATGATGTGGATAGGCATCCTGGGTGGGGCATACGCCCTCCGGCAGAAAGCGCATCTTGGAATCGATGTGCTGACTCAAAATTTAACCGGGAAAAAGAAACTGTTTGTAGAACTTTTTATTCATAGTATGGTTATTTTGTTTTCATTGCTGGTGCTTATCTGGGGCGGACTGCGGCTTGTATTTATTCAGTTATACTTAAACCAGTTGTCTGCGGTTCTGCAGATCCCTATGGGTTATATCTATATCGTTCTGCCCTTAACCGGGATATTACTAATATTTTATTCAATCTTTTTTATTTTTGAGCTTTTTAAACCGGATGTGTCGGATGTAACTGAAATAAAAGATCAAACATTAACCGGGATAGATTGATGCCGATATCGATTTTAGTTTTAATCATTGTATTTGTATTGTTGCTGGCAACCAATGTGCCTATATCCATCGCCATCGGCCTGGCAACAGTCGTCACGATGATGCTCAGCATGCCGGTAGAACCGGCGGTGACCCAGGTTGCACAGAAAATAGCCACCGGTTTGGACCGTTTTGCGCTGTTAGCTATTCCGTTTTTTATTTTGTCCGGTCAACTGATGGGACAGGGAGGTATTGCCCGTCGACTGATCAACCTTGCCAAGGCGTTCATGGGCACTTTGCCCGGTGGACTGGCTTTTGTAAATATTATCGCCTGCATGTTGTTCGGGGCGATTTCCGGTTCCGCGGTTGCCGCTACGTCCGCCATCGGCAGTTTTATGATCCCCGAGATGATCAGGGAAGGTTATAATAAAAATTTCAGCGCCTCCGTTAACGCCACGTCTTCAACAACCGGCCTGCTGATCCCTCCCAGCAACATTTTGATCGTATATTCCCTGGCAAGCGGTTCCGTTTCCGTTGCCGCTTTATTTATTGCAGGATATATTCCCGGTATTCTTACCGGACTCAGTTTGATGGCTGTCGCTTATATTATATCTATACTTGTGATTTATATTAGCGTTGTTTACACTTTTAATTGTATTGAATCCGATCCTTTATAGAAAGTAAGGATTCAATACAATTAAAATC
>JAFGSB010000164.1 GCA_016934825.1 Candidatus Zhuqueibacterota bacterium | reverse complement strand
TATTTATATTATAAAAAAACTTGTAAAGTTGCAAGATGTTTTTTGCAATTTATCAACAACTTTATATAATACATCGAAACAGGAATCGAAATGCAGCAATACAATAAAATGTTTCGCACCGGGGAAGTGGTCCTCATATATTTCCATGAAAAGCCATCTTTGTTCGCGCGTATCGAAGACATCCGGGCCGATAGTAAAAAAGGCTGGTGGAGAGTTACCCTGCTGCCGCTGATATTACCCCTGCAAAAAATAACCTGGATACTGGATAATGAACAAATGCGGGGCGCTGATTTTACCATGCAGCAAAATCCTGTACGGATTGAACGGGTTGTCGCCCCGGAAGAAAATGTCCCTCGCGAGGAAAAAGAAAAACCGCCTGAAGAACAGGATAAAGGGGGACGGATTATTTCTTTATTTGACGAAGAATAATTTATTTGGGGAAAACGATATTTTCGCCCTCGTCGGGCCAGCGTGAACGGATCTTTATCGAATCGGGATAAACATAAATCCGTTCCGCCGGTATAAAGGGGAAAGCTTCTCCATAACTGTATTGATAATTGTTGTCGCTATCTCGAAAAACCCTGATCGTATATATCCCCGGAAACAAATCCTTAAAAATAAATTCCCCTTCCTCTTCAACCCGGATCTCTTTGGGGGGACCCTGAACTGGGACAGCCTGCAGGTAAAAAGCCCCCGCTGCCGTACTGTCCTCGTCTCTGATGGAACCGGATATCCCGGACAGGGTATCGGGATTGACAGTTAAAAATCGTTTTTCGAACAGTGTGTCCTCAAGAGAATTGCCGAAAAAATCAAACACCGAATCAACCGGTAAATTTATAAAATATAACGTTTCGCTTTTTAATTTCTCCTCCGGCATAAAGATTAAATGAGCGCCGTTTGGCCATTTTATCTCACCCTTTACAGTATCGCCCAGTGTGTCGGCAAATGTAAAAAATTTTTCGACCGAGATTTTATCCATAGTTTCGGAAAAGAAAATATGGACATCCGTTTCAAGAGAAACGTTTTTCGCGCTGTCCGGCGGCTGCATTGTGACAAATTTGGGTTTCAATGTATCCGGGACGCCGGAGCTTTTAAATTGAACGGTTACCGTATCCCGTTCTAATTGATAACCGACCAGATCGCGTGCAAATGAAACATCAACGGTATATGAGGTGTCGGCACGTTGTTTTTCCGTCGTCAAATGAACAATATATGGATTTTGGACATCCTGGTAAGCTTCCATAGTTACAAGCGTGTCGAGACTGTTATGAATAAAATAGTTATCGGTATTCGACAAACTGTCTGGCAACAGTATTTCTGAAAAACGCAGATTGACATGCTGCCGGTCCTCCGCCGCAGCGGAACGGAGCACCGGAGGCGTGGTGTCTCTCAGAACGATTTGAAAATTCAGACCCGTTACGTCCGGATTGGACAATGAAAGTGAGATATCTTTTGAAGCAACTCCAAGCAAATCGTATTCGGCATCATACTTATTATTGACATCCCGGTCCTGGACGGCAAACAGACGGTATTTTCCGTAAGCCATGTGAGACAGGTTATAATAGCCGTCATCACCTGCCTGGGTAATATACAAAGGGAAATTTGCCGACGGGTTCGGCTGGGCGTTTTCGGACAGGTCATATGCCCACACCTGTGTTCCCTCGACCCGGGCGTCGCCATAAATGTGTCCGTCTATTGCGGCGACATCCAATTCCGGGCCGGTTGAAAATGCCAGAGAATAGGAAGATTTCATGGCGTTATTTCTCCGGTCTCTTGTACCGGTTCCGATTGTAATAATGTAGGTCCTGTTCTCGGCCAGCTTGTCGGGGAATTGTATGATCAGCTTTTTCCCTTTCCATTTGTATTTAATGTCTTCACCGGGAAAGGGTGTTATAAATATGGATTCCTCGCAGGATTGATGTTCAACAGGTTCACTGAATAATATTTCTATTTTCGTATCAACCGGAACGTTGGTTGTGTCTTTTTTGGGTTCCGTTTCGATAACATTCGGCGGACGCTTATCCACCGGTCCTCCGGGCGGGAAACCCTGTTTCGCGCAGGCCAAAAAAATAATAATTGGAATAAATACTTTATAAACTTTTATTTGCATTAGAGTTTTTCGGTTAATCACTGGTGTCCGGTTAACGGACACCGCCGCGTCATCCGGGTTACAAATTCAATCAATCAGGTTATATAATTATAAAAATCTATTTTTCACAATCAAATCAATGAATGCTGTTTACTCCGAATACGTTAAAAATATGAATATATTGTGAGTGTCATGTCCGGGGTTAACCGGACACTGGTGTCGGTTAATATAAAAATAAAATTATACATTAATCTTGCCAATAACAAGAAAATTTTGCTTATTAAAACATTCGCACCCGGATACCAAAAAAAATATATTAAATTGAGACAGTAATTTCTTAAATGTAACACATTGATCTTTACCGTGAAAAAAGTTCTGTTTTTATATATGTTTTAATTTCATCAATATCAACAAGTTGTGCAATATTAATCGTTTTAAAAAATTTTAAATAAATTTGGTTCAATTTTTGCGCTTTGATTTAAACTAAATTTTAAATATGGTTTATATCGAGCTGATAAATGGTCCATAAAACCGGAACTCAAATTTTATTCATTTTTCTATTCACATTTTCAACTTTATTTGCCGGAACCGATTCAGAAATTAGCAGGCTGATTTCCTGGAATCCGGTAACTCTTGATATCAATGGCAATCCGGAATCAATTATATATTATTATATCTATTGTGATGAAACGCCACTCCTGGAATCGACGGCAGAATATTTTCTCGCCGCAACAGTCGAATCAAATTTCCGGCATTATGATGACAGGTATTTAAATCCGGATTTAAGATTGTACTATCTTGTCACCGCGGTTGATGAATACGGAAATGAATCACTCGGGACAATGGATTCATCTCTGCCGGTGGAATTATTTGCTTTTAATGTTTGTGAACAAAACGGGAAAATTGTTTTAACCTGGACAACACAAAGTGAAAAAGATAATTTGGGATTTAATTTATATAAATCGTCCGAAAAAAACAGTCCCTTTGAAAAGATAAATCCCTATTTAATAAAAGGGGCCGGCAATTCCACTACAAAAACCGATTATTCATATACTGATCTTTCCGTACAGCCTTTTCAGGTTTATTATTATATGTTGGAATCTGTTAATATTAATGGTACGAAAACCCGGCATGAATCCAAAAACATTTATGTAACCGGGGGAAAACCGGACCGTTACGTACTGACGCAAAATTATCCGAATCCGTTCAATCCGCAAACAACGATAGATTACGCCATTCCGGAATACAGTTTTGTTCAGATTACGATTTATAATACCCGCGGCGAGGAAATCAGGAAATTGGTCAATACGTATCAATCGTCCGGATTATATACAATCTCCTGGGACGGTCACGACACCTTTGGCGGAAAGGTATCATCAGGCATTTATTATTACAGGCTGAAAACAAATAACTTTAGTGAAATTAAAAAAATGATATACACCAAATAAGCCTGAGATTTAACAGGGATTGTAATAGTTTTTATAAATCCAAAGTTTTCAAAATTCCCTAACATGTTTCACAAAATAATAAAAACCTTGATTTTTTGGTTATCATAATGTAACATATAGATTAATATTTCCGTTTTATAAACGCCCGTATTGATTAATATATGATTATCAATCTAAAAATCATAAAGGATTATGCTTCTCCGGATATATATAAAAAAGGAGTAAGATTATATAAAAAAAATCTTGTTGAATTGAAAAAGCTGGAAATGGAAAGTTTTACCGCCGAAGTCAAAGACGATATAACATACCAGGTTCAGGTTCAACAAGAGGGGAAAAGTTTCATATCCAGTTGTTCCTGCCCGAGCTGGGTGACATGCGAACATGTTGAAGCAGCCCTGCTGGCCGCAAAAGAATGGTATGAAAATAACCGGGATAAACTCATTTTTGAACAAACCCACCCGGACTGGCAGGATTTTTTTGAAAAACTGTTTGATTACCCCGCTCCTGCCGGCCCTTCCCGGAAAATTAATCAAAAATGGAAAATAATTTTTATCATCAAATTCGATAAAGAATCCTGGTCCATTACTCCGCAAAAGACTTATATTAAAAAAGACGGCACGATGGGGCGGTTTGCAAATATCGGCGAGTTCGATTCCACATCCAATGAAATACTGTATTCGGAAAACGATCCGGTTATCATTTCCTACCTTCAAAAAATGGAACAACGCAATAATTCATTTTATAATCACCGCTATTACGGAAATGTTCATAAATATGATATTTCCACTTATCATTTTAAATACGGCAGCCGTCTGGGTCCTTTTTTCGATTTTTTACAACAAAGTTCAATTTTTATATCATTAAATCCGGGAAAAATGTCCCCCATTGAATACAGTCAGAAAAATTGTAATATTAAATTCGAGTTTGTCGAGCAGGACGATTTTTACCAGTTGGTCCCGTCATTTATCGTTCACAAAACTAAACAAGTGATCAATACAGACTTTAGCATTCTGTCCGAAATGCCTGTCTGGCTGATAAAAGATCAAATGTTGTATAAAGTCAAAAATTTAGAACTGGCGGGTCTGCTGCTGCCCTTTACCAAGGACAATATCGATCTGAGAATACCCAAAAATGAATTTTCGGTTTTCCTGGAAAAATTTTATCCCCAACTTTTTAAGTTCGGATCTCTCCCTTTACCGCAATCCGTTTCGGTTTTAAAAAAATCTGAAATTAAAAATAAAGTTTTGTGTCTTTCCGAAGGCGATGATTATTTAGAAATTGCTTTAAAATTAGACTATGACGGACATGAAATTGATTATCAAAACAAGCAAAAAAGTGTTTTTCAAAAAGAAAAAAACGATATTGTGCTCATTCAGCGGGACAAAAAAAGCGAGAAAGAGATCTGGAATTATTTGCTTTCAACCGGACTTAAAACATCGCCAAAAGGAAATTTACGAGTTATCGATTCCAAAGCCCTGAAATGGATGTTTAAAAACATTAACCGCCTTAAAGATGAAAATTATTTAATAAAAGGTCTTGAAGACCTTCACAGGTACAAAATCAGAACCGGCAAACCGCACGTTAAGGTAGCCGTTTCAACAAAAATTGACTGGTTTGATCTGAACCTTGAAATTGATATCGAAGGGGTAAAACTGTCCTTAAAAGAATTAAGGGCGGCTGTGCGTCAAAACAAAAAAATTGTTCGGCTGGAAGATAACAGTATCGCCCAAATCCCGGAGGAGTGGTTTAAAAAATTCAGGCATTTATTCAATTTTACAGAGATTGAAAATGATAATATTAAAGTTGCCAAATATCACGTTACTCTTATTGACCTGCTTTTTGAAGACGCCAACAGTAAAAACATGGACGTTGAATTCAAAAAAAACCTGAAAAAATTACGGGATTTTAAGGGTATTAATTCTCATATCATTCCCCAGAATATTAAAAGCGTATTACGGGATTATCAAAAAGCAGGTTACGACTGGCTGTATTTTTTAAAAGATTATTCGTTCGGCGGCTGTCTCGCGGACGATATGGGATTAGGCAAAACATTACAAACATTGGCTTTGTTATTAAAAGAAAAAATTTCCGGCAATAAAATCCCAAGTTTGATCGTTTGTCCGACCTCTGTGGTGTTCAACTGGGAAAATGAAGTTAAAAAATTTACACCGCAATTAAATATCCTGCTGCATACGGGCAATTACCGTGACAGAAATACCGACAACCTGAAAAATTATGACATAATCATAACAAGTTACGGCATTATGCGTCGGGATATCGCTTTTTTAAAGGATTTTACCTTTTTCTATACCATTTTGGATGAATCCCAAAAAATAAAAAATCCACAATCCCAAACCTCAAAAGCATCCAGAATTTTAAAATCAAAATATCGACTGGTACTGACCGGCACGCCTGTTGAAAACAATACCATTGAATTGTGGTCGCAATTTTCATATTTAAACCCGGGCCTGCTGGGTTCCCTTAATTATTTCAAAAAAGCGTTTGCCAATCCAATTGAAAAACGGCAGGACAAAGAAGCGTCCGACCTGCTGAAACAAATTGTTTTCCCCTTTATATTACGCCGGACAAAAGAAAATGTTGCGCCCGAACTGCCGCCGAAAATCGAACAAACGATTTATTGTGTTATGAATGACAAACAAAACAGACTATATCAACACTGGAAAAATCATTACCGGTCTGTTATTTTGAATAAAATCGATATGGTTGGCATCAATAAAGCCAGGATGAATATACTGGAGGGGCTGGTAAAATTACGGCAGATCGCCTGTCATCCTTTTCTGGTAGATCATGGTGTGATTGAAGATTCAGGAAAATTTGAATTCCTGAAAGAAATTATTGACGAAATTGTTTCCGAAAATCACAAAGTTCTCCTGTTTTCTCAATTTGTAAGAATGCTCCGACTGATTCAAAATTATCTCAATGAAAACAACATAGATTATGTATATCTGGACGGAAATACAAAGAACCGGCAGGAATGTGTTAACCGCTTTCAAACCGAAAAAGATGTTAAAATATTTCTAATCAGTTTAAAGGCCGGCGGCACCGGGCTTAATTTAACGGCGGCCGATTATGTCATCCACTACGACCCATGGTGGAATCCTGCCGTTGAAGTCCAGGCAACCGACAGGGCCCACAGAATCGGACAGGACAAAAAACTATTTGTTTACAGGTTGATTACAAAAAATTCCGTGGAAGAAAAAATGCTCGAGCTGCAGGCCAAAAAAGAAAAGCTTGTGTCTGACCTTATTTCCACCGACACCGGATTCTTTAAAAATCTTACACGGGAAAATATTGAAAATCTGTTCAGTTAACTCTTGGAGACAATTGTTATTCATTTTCACCAGGTACTATTTATGACCCCGGGTTTACAATTTCTGCTATTAAATAACCGGGGCAATCGGCTGCACATATTTCCCATTATAAGATATTTTCTCCCGCTCTGATATGATTTTTTTCTTTCAACTTGCTTATCTATGGGCAAAACATTATATTTACAATAATTACTAAACTTTCGGAGGGATTCAAATGCGCCGTCTTATATTTATGTTTATAATTATAGGGGTCTTTTTGGTTTCTACCCCTTCTTTCGCACAAAAAATTTATAATATTAACTGTGATTTATATTAGCGTTGTTTACACTTTTAATTGTATTGAATCCGATCCTTTATAGAAAGTAAGGATTCAATACAATTAAAATC
>JAFGSB010000163.1 GCA_016934825.1 Candidatus Zhuqueibacterota bacterium | reverse complement strand
TAACTCCGGAATTCGGAGATTTTATTATAATGGAATAACAATCATAACAGGAGGCCGCTATGATTACATTTCGTTACAGTTTAATTATACTGATTATATTATTACCGATCTTTACCGTATTAAACGCCCAAAATTTGGTCCCAAACGGCGAATTTGATAATGGTATGGATGGCTGGTGGACCGGAGTTAACGATCCCGGACAAATGGAATCATCAATCGATAATTCGGGAATGTTATCCGGTGACAATTCTTTAATGATTAATGTTATCAACGGGGGTACCGAATCCTGGCACGTACTGGCTCTCGCCAAGGTTAACTTGGAACCGGATCAGGAATATGAATTATCCTTTCTGGCACTTGCGGACCTTGAAATGAATATTATGGTGAGTATCAGTCAAACCGAATCTCCCTATGCGACTTATTGGTCCAGAAATATGAGTATTGGCGGAGATAAATATATTATGGGCCCCTTTATATTTACAAATACCAGAGAAGATCCCCAATATGATCTGAAATTCTGGCTTGGCGGAAAATCCGGTGTAAACATCTGGCTTGATTCGGTATGGGTAAAAGAAAAAGTGGAATCCGCAATAAATGAAAAGAATACCGGTTTGGCGGTTGATTATTCCCTTGAACAGAATTATCCCAACCCGTTTAATCCGGCAACCAATATCATTTTTACTTTACCGGAAGCCGCAAACGTAAGAATGGAAATATATAATTTAACAGGTCAAAAAATCAATACGTTAACGGATAATGATTATTCAGCCGGTTCTTACATATTAACCTGGAATGGCGACGATTCGAACGGCGTTGCCGTCCCGAGCGGTATGTATGTTTATAAAATCGTTGCTCAGGGCCGGAATAATATATTCACCCAAACCAAAAAAATGTTATTCCTGAAATAAATTTTTACCGGCGGCGCTGAATCGAATAGGGGGGTGCTTTTTTATAATCCTTACTTGTTTGATGCTTTGCAGATTGAATTACTTATACTGCAATGAGGGGGTACTATGTCATTTTAATCGTATGGGATTGCATTTTTGAAGAATTATGTTTTTATTTTGATTTTTAGGAATATAGTTATTATATTTTTTGTAAAACAGGAAAGAAAAATCGTAAACGTAATAAGCAAAACCTGCATCACAAACTTGTATCGCTGTTTTGGTTTATAAATTGAAAGTATATATCATATTAAAATCAGGTAAAACAAAATGAGATTATCCAATTTTTTTCTCGCCCTCATCATTACGGTTTTATTGTTTTATCTTTTAATTGTCGGTAAGGATTTGCTGATACCCCTGGTTCTGGCCGTGATTTTCTGGTATTTAATCAATGTACTGGCCAAAGCGTTTCAAAAAATCGGTTTATTCAAGCTGCATTTACCGATTGCCGTTTGTTATCTGTTGTCCATTATAACTATATCCGGTTTGCTTGTTATATTGGTCGATCTGATCAGTTCAAATATCGCCGATGTAATTGTTGTCGCCCCGGCCTATCAGAAAAAATTTACTGCACTCATCGCGGGGGGCTACGAATTGTTGGGTATTGAAGAACCCCCCACAATCAAGCAAATTTTTAAAAACATTGACATCGGCAGTATGCTTTCCCAATTTGCCGTAACCATCACCGGCTTTGTAAGCCGGGCGGGGATTATTTTGATTTATCTCATTTTTATTTTCCTGGAACAAAAGAGTTTCAAGATCAAACTGACGGCCCTGATAAAGAATCCCGGGAAAAGAGAAGACATATTTAAAATGATAGAGAAAATTGACAGGGATATCCGGATATATATCGGCATCAAAACATTTGACAGCGCGTTGACCGGTATACTCGCTTATTTTATTATGGCATCCCAAAAACTGGATTTCGCGGAATTCTGGGCTATCCTGATATTTACCCTGAATTTTATCCCAACTATCGGCTCCATAGTGGCAACCGTATTTCCGTTTCTGTTTGCTTTGATCCAGTTTGATAATTTTTATCCAATTGCGGTTATTGCCGTCGGATTAACCTTGCTGCAATTTTTGATCGGGAATATTCTGGAACCCCGCTTGATGGGTAGTAATCTGAATCTGAGCCCGCTTGTGATACTTTTGTCACTGGCGTTATGGGGTGCGTTGTGGGGAATACCCGGAATGATATTATGTGTACCGATAACCGTAATCCTGTTAATTATTTTTTCTCATTTTCCTCAGACCCGTTCCATTGCAATATTTTTATCCAAAGATGGCCGTATCAGTATTACCTGATATTTTTTCTTCTGAGTTTAGAGATATTTGCGTTTTGAAATATATGATCCCAAGCTTTTTCAACATTTGATTATACTGTTCTTTTTTCTGATATCCAATTCGGTTAAATAATTCGTTACGGTATTTTTTATTTGTAATTCATTACGGTCCCCGTTGTTTGGGGATATAATAAACCGGTTGAGACCGGATTAAAATCACTGTCAAGTGATCATTATACTGAAAACGGTCTGCACGAAAAATTATATTTTGCTTCTCAACACCGCAACCTGATCTCACGGTTCCATAAATAAAACACATGTTGCCGATGCTCGAAAATCTGACAGCAGGCTGTGCAAAGTGGAAATAATACATCTATAAGAAAGGGCTTGTCATGAAAAAATCAATTTTCGGTTTTATAGTTGTTCTTTTATTATTGTTAACCGCTTATAATATCAATGCCGCAGAATTACCCCGGGAGACCGAACAACAAAAATTGCAGCGTATGCAGTGGTGGACTGACGCCCGGTTCGGCATGTTCATTCACTGGGGGACCTATGCCATGGCAGCACGTCATGAATGGGTGAAAAACCGGGAAAGGATGACCGATGAGGAATACCAAAAATATTTTGAATTATTCGACCCCGATTTATACAATCCGTCCGAATGGGCCAAAGCTGCCAAAGATGCCGGTATGAAATATTTTGTCATCACCTCAAAACACCACGAGGGATTTTGTTTATGGGATTCCAAATATACCGATTATAAAGCGACAAACACGCTGTACGGAAAAGATCTGCTGCGTCCTATGATCGAGGCTTTCCGTGCGGAAGGTTTACGGGTCGGACTGTATTACTCCCTGATCGACTGGCACCATCCCGAGTATCCCATCGACAGAATTCATCCCATGCGCGACAACCAGGAATTCCGGGAAAAGAACAAAAACCGGGACATGAATAAATATGTTGAATACATGTTCAACCAGGTGAGGGAACTGTTGACCGAATTCGGTCAGATCGACTGCCTGTTTCTGGATTATTCCTTTCCCGGAAAAGACGGCAAGGGACGACATGACTGGCAGTCGGAAAAGCTGCTGAAAATGGTCAGGGAATTACAGCCCGATATTATCGTCAACGACCGGCTTGACCTGCTGGACGTGCCCGGCGGCTGGGATTTCAGAACGCCGGAACAGTTCATGCCGCGCCGGTGGGTGACCGTGGATAACAAAAATGTGCCCTGGGAAACCTGCCAGACATTTTCCGGTTCATGGGGATATCACCGTGATGAAGCATCCTGGAAAAGCGACCGGCAGGTTATTGTAATGCTGATCGAAACGGTCAGCAAGGGGGGAAACCTGCTGATGAACGTCGGCCCCACGGCACGGGGTACTTTTGATGACCGGGCACTGGCAAAACTGAAAGCATACGGCAAATGGATGAAGCTGCACAACCGTTCGATATACGGCTGCACACAGGCGCCGGAAGAATTCAGAATTCCGCAAAACTGTTTTTTAACCTATAATCCCGACACCAATCGTCTTTACGTCCATGTGCTGGAGTGGCCGTACAAGTTTTTGCATCTGGATGGTTACGCCGGTAAAGTCAAATACGCGCAATTGCTGAACGACGCCTCGGAAATTCAATTCAGGGAAAACCGGGGCGCCTGGATGTCGAGAGACCAGGGTTTAGCTGAAGACACATTGACATTAGAGTTGCCTGTACAGGCCCCGGATGTGACCGTACCCGTAATCGAGTTGTTTCTCGAATAAAACTCATTTGAAATTATGAATAGAAGAAAATTTTTATCAGCGGCGGCGATGTCCCTGACCGCCGCCGTATTCCCTTTTCCCGGCTGCGGAAAACGGAAAAGACCCAATGTTATTCTGGTGATCACCGATGACCAGGGCTATGGCGATCTGGGATGTCACGGCAATCCGGTAATACAAACCCCGAATTTTGACGATCTGTACACAACAAGCGTGCGCCTGACCAACTTTCATGTCGGGCCGACATGCGCGCCGACCCGCGCCAGCCTGATGACCGGACGCTACTGCAACCGGACCGGCGTCTGGCACACGGTGATGGGACGCTCGCTGTTGTGCAGCGATGAAGTTACGATTGCCGATGTATTTAAGAAAAATGATTATCGAACCGGAATTTTCGGCAAGTGGCACCTGGGTGATAATTATCCGTTTCAACCGCAGTATCGCGGTTTCGATGAGGTCTTGGTGCACGGAGGCGGCGGGGTCGGGCAGGTACCCGATTACTGGGACAATGATTATTTTGACGATACCTACTGGCACAACGGCGTACCCAAAAAATATGACGGCTATTGCACGGATGTCTGGTTCAGGGAGGCCATCAAATTCATCGAGTCCAATAAAGAAAGATCTTTTTTTTGTTATCTCACCACCAACGCGCCGCATAGTCCTTTTCATGTCGAAGAAAAGTACAGTAAGCCCTATAAGGACAAGGGCGTCCCAGACGCACGCGCCCGTTTTTACGGCATGATCGCCAATATCGATGAGAATCTTGCCGTGCTGCGGAGTAAACTGCGGGAACTCGGCCTGGAGGATAATACGATATTTATTTATATGACCGATAACGGCACATCCACCGGAGTTGACCTGGATGAAAACGGCTTTCCGGTAAACGGATTCAATGCCGGAATGCGCGGTAAAAAAGGTAGTGAATATGACGGCGGCCACCGGGTGCCATGCTTTATACGCTGGCCCGGCGGTGGTCTGGATGAGGGACGGGATGTGGAACAGTTGACCGCCCACGTGGACCTGCTGCCGACGTTGATAGATTTATGCCAAATAAAATTCCCGGATGTAAAATTTGACGGTCAAAGCATTAAACCGCTTTTGTATGATGGGCCCTGGCAGGAACGTTTATTAGTGACGGATTCCCAGCGCCTGGAGTACCCGGTCAAGTGGCGCAAGAGCGCGGTCATGTCGGACAAATGGCGGTTGATCAACGGTGTTGAATTGTACAACATGGAGTCCGATCACGGACAGCGTATTGATGTCGCGTCAGCACATCCCCGGATTGTGGAAAAATTCCGCGCGGCTTATGAATCATGGTGGAAGAGTGTTTCGGAACAATTTGACGAATATTGCGAAACCGTCATCGGTGCGGACAGTAATGTTGTGCGGCTGACCTGTCACGATTGGCACGGTGTCGGGCTGCCCGACGAGGGCAGATTAAACACACAACGCCGGGAAGTCATTCCGCCCTGGAACCAGCCGGACGTGCGCAGGGGAGTACGTTCCAACGGTTTTTGGGCACTTTATATTGCCGCCGACGGCGAATATGAATTCTCCCTGCGGCGCTGGCCGCTCGAGGTGAACAGGCCGATTAATGCACCACTGCCCGCGGGATCAGCAGTTCCGGGCGGAGTACCC
Organism: Candidatus Zhuqueibacterota bacterium; assembly: GCA_016934825.1. Classification (GTDB taxonomy): domain Bacteria; phylum Zhuqueibacterota; class Zhuqueibacteria; order Residuimicrobiales; family Krinioviventaceae; genus Fontivivens. The sequence goes on along the minus strand of JAFGSB010000163.1, from coordinate 2,319 downwards.
CTGCCCGAAGGTGTATCCGTGAATCCGGTAAAAGCCGGGATCCAAATAGGCGGCGTGGAATGGGAAAAGCCTGTTCAGTCAGGGGACAGAGAGGCTAAATTTAGTATCCGGTTGAAACGCGGACAAATACAACTCAAAACCCGGTTTGTAGAACAAAACGGCAGTTCTTTGGGGGCTTATTATGTTTACGTAAAAAAGATAAAATGAATTATAGAAGGGAGGAACGGTAATAATGAAAAAATTGTTTTTATATGTTATTATCCTCCAGTTTGTATTGTTGTTGAACTGTGGCACTGAAACCGAACGGAACAATCAATTCGTCAGGATTCAGGGCCGGGAGATCGTCGCGCCCGATGGTGAACCCATTTTACTGCGTGGCATTGGTTTGGGTAACTGGCTGGTGCCTGAGGGTTATATGTTCAAGTTCCGGGGAGCCACGTCGCCGCGTTTGATCAACAATGTGATCTCCGAGCTCGTCGGGCCGGCCGGGGCGAGAAAATTCTGGGAGCGGTTCCGCGATAATTATATCCGGCGCGAAGACATTATGTTTTTAAAGAAAATCGGATTGAATTCCGTGCGCGTACCGTTCAATTACCGGCTGTTCACCCCGGAGGAACATCCGGAAGTCTGGATAGACACCGGCTTTAAAATGCTGGACCGGGTCGTTGGCTGGTGCCGGGAAGCGGGCCTGTGGGTGATCCTGGATATGCACTGCGCGCCCGGCGGTCAAACCGGCGATAATATCGACGACAGCTGGGGCTGGCCCTGGCTGTTCGAAAGCCCGGAAAGCCGGCAGCGCACCGCGGATGTGTGGCGAAAAATAGCGGAACGTTATGCCGGTGAAACCGTTATTTTAGGATACGACCTGCTCAACGAACCCATTCCGCACTGGGATGAGGTGCAAAAGTATAACGACCGTCTGGAAACGGTGTATAAACAGATCGTCGCCGCCATACGCGAGGTGGACACCAATCACATCATTTTCCTCGGCGGACGCCGGTGGGACAACCGTTTTGATGTTTTCGGTCCGCCGTTCGACGACAAACTTGTTTACACTTTTCATAAATACTGGTCGGTTGTCAACGATTCGTCCATTCAGGAATACCTCGATTTCCGGGACCGGTACAACGTCCCGCTCTGGCTGGGCGAGTCGGGGGAGAACACAAACGCCTGGATCGATTCATTGACCACGCTGCTGGAAAAATATAATATCGGCTGGTGTTACTGGCCATACAAAAAGATGGATTCCGACCGGTGCATCGTCAGTTTTCAGCGGCCGGAAGAATATAATGTGATTACCGATTATGCCGGACTTTTCGGTGAAGATTTTGCCGCCAAACGAAAAGCCCTGCCGGACCCGGTCAAGACCCGGCAGATACTTGACGAATTTTTGGAAAACTGCCTGTTAAAGAATTGTTCGGTCAATGAGGAGTATGTCAGGGCGCTGCACCCGGTTCCTGAAGAATAAATTCACCTCCACCTCCCGGAGGTATGTTAACATTATTTGGAGGTATTATGGAATCATTATTAACAATCCTGCCCTTTATTGGAGCAGCGATCTGGTTATGCCTGATCATATACGTCATCACCCTGATCAGGAGACTGGTCATCGCCGTCGAGAAAATAGCGGAAAAATAAATTGTTTCCGTGTTTAATACGGATAATAAAATTTGTTTTAGGAACCAATACCCGTAGGGACACAGCGCGCTGTGTCCCTGCATTTTTTGGCCACGGATTTGCACGGATGGGCACGGATATTATTCGTTTTTGAGCTTTGTCCAACAATCTAAATCCTTTTTTTTATCTGATAAACATATAAATAAAATTTACTACATACCAGTTAGGTCAGATGACCGGCTACCTCATAGCTTAGTTGGAATCTCAATAAATAATTCAAAATAAATGATTTAGATGTTGAAACAATTATAAATGAAAAATAGTTAGAACTATTAATGTTTTAAACATCTATTTAATAAAATATTAGAAGTATTATAACAATTTTGGAGAATTATATTAAAATGGAATCATACTGGACTAAAGAAAGATTAGATTTGAAAGCATGGTTTCAACGAAATGCACCATCTCTTGGCGAATTATATGAAGGTGTTTTAAAATTATTATATACTGATGAAAAAATTCCAGGATGGACAAGATTTGTTGCTCATGCAATACGAGAAATTGGAAATCGTTTACCTGATATTGTTATAGGCGTTCAAAAAAATACTTACTTAGATGTGATTTATATTAGCGTTGTTTACACTTTTAATTGTATTGAATCCGATCCTTTATAGAAAGTAAGGATTCAATACAATTAAAATC
>JAFGSB010000162.1 GCA_016934825.1 Candidatus Zhuqueibacterota bacterium | reverse complement strand
ATAAAAAGAATATATGCGGAAATATAAGAATATTAAATTCACAGTTATATTTTTTGTAATTATATTAATTTCAAAGAAATCGTAATAAATCCCAATCCGTTAACAATTCCATGGATCAAAATACCGATCCAGGTATTTTTTCTTTTTTGCACGACAAAAGGTACTATCAAAAGTATCGGCAAAAGCATAACCATCATACCAAATCCAAAACAGATATGGAATAATAACCAGCACGCAAAATTTACCAGCCAGGCATATTTATAAAAAGCCAGTTCCTGTCTGGGCAGAATGTAACCACGCCATAACAATTCCTCGCCGAATATATTGAATACAAACATGGGCAGCCAGGCAAGTAAAATCCAGTACCGGCCGTCTTCAATACCGTGATACTGGAAAAAAGACGGCGAAGTATTGATCGGGCCAAATCGTCCGGTCAGACGATATAACCATTCCGCAGCCCACATGATGAACCCGGTGAGAATGAAAACGATCACGATGGATATCAACGTCCAGTACCAGTCTTTTTTATTCATGGTTCGCAACCGGAACCGTTGAGAAAACTGTTTCAACGACCATTCCCCTCCTTCCACACGATAGGCCGTCAGCGCAAATATAAATAACGGAACAAATACAAACAGTCCCGTAATAAACCAGCATATAATGGACGGTAAGCCGGATATCGACATTAATAAAGGAATTCCAAAATGTGTCGCATAATAAAAAACTATGGACGGAATCCCAAAAAACAATAAAGATCCCCATAAATTTAGAGGCTTAAACTGAATCGGCCCGGTATTCAAAAATTATTCCTCCTGAATGATCGTGTATGAACAGACCCGAAAAATAAAAATGTTATATTCAAATCTATTACAGATCCCTACATCGATTTTATTTTTGTGTAAATGAGCGAATAAATTCTGATTCAAATTTTTCCCTGTCGGCATCAAGCGCAATCCGGACCCGGTATTGTCCGTCATCCTGTATTATAGTTTGTCCGGCATGTGGTTCGGTCGTTATTACATTGACAGGAAAATCCTCAACGGTCACCACATCCGGTTTCACAAGAGCGGCGGCCGCGAGTGGGTCCCACGCGTAATAGCCCCCTTCTACTATCATGAACCGGGAACTGTTCAGCAAACTGCCGACAAATTCACCCAGAACATTAACGTCAGCATTGTTAAATTTGTTTAAAAAATCCCAGTCAAGGGGAACTTTATTGGTCGCGTCAAGCGGAACAAAAAACAGTTTTACACCGGATTCACAAACGATTTTGGCGGCGACGGGATCGACAAATATATTCCATTCGACAAAATCGGTCGGAGATTTGAATTCTCCGGCATCGAACACATTTCCGGGAACCCTGAAAGCCCCGCCCATCAAAACAATCTCTTCCACCTGTTCAAAACATTCAGGCGAGCTTTGGTAGACAATGGCCAAATTAGTTAACGGGCCCAAAGCCAGTATCCGAACCGGTTTATTTCGACCCTGCAGTCTGTTTAATAAATAATCGACAGCATTATCGTTTTGAACATCATATAACATTTTCTCGGTGTGAACACCGGGCATTATATCCGAAAAACGCCGCCATTCCTTCGGGAATTCCCGGTCCCCCATCAGCGGAACCGGATTGCCGATGTACACCGGAATATCCATTTCCGCCACGGATAACATTTTCAAAACATTCCGGGCGCCGTATTCAACATGGGCCAAACCATTTGCGATAGTTATCGCCTCAATCTTAACGTCAGAACGGCTTAACAGGAAGGCCATAGCCATTAAATCATCCTGCCCCACGTCCGTATCGATAATAAGGTTTTTATTCGTTTTTTCTTTTTCCATATCAATCCTTGAACAAAATATAATTATCCCGCAAAGTACAATTAAAATATATAATAAAATGTTTCGCATATTGTTGTCTTTCCAAATAAAAATAACCGGGGGAATTGAAATCTTACACTTTATAAACTACCTTTTAAAAAGTAAATATTCAACATTTTTTTAGGTATCATTTTTAAGGTGAAATTACTTAATCACCAAATGAAGCTTTATATGTAAAAACTTTTATCCCTTACCATTAATCTGGAAATATTACAATTTCAGCAGCTAAACTGAAATTTCCGGTCCATTAATTTTTTACTTTCAAGCGGCATTGTGAGAAATGTTACCGGGACACACTTTGGACTCTGATTGTTTTGTTACAATAACTATTCGTGGTCAAGCATGGAAAATTTAATATGCAGGCGATTTTATTTGGAAAGTGTATTATTATACATATTCTTCAATATGTCGATGAATTCGGATTACTCTTGTCTGTGTCCGAATAAATCGATAAACTTCGATGTGATCAAGTCATCGAATGAAAATTTCTCAGGATCCGCACTGTTGAAATTAAATTTTACCGGTTGCAACCAGAAAAATCATTGTCACTCCCAAAATAAATAAGACAATCCCCATAACGAGATGGAGTATCTCCAGATTTTGTAATTGAAACCGCTCCAGTTTCTGCGTTGTGGTAAAACCTAATGTTACACCCAGTGTGATGATAATAAAAGGAAGGACAAAGATAAAATTGTACAAAAGTAAGAGCCAAATTGCCTGTACGCGTGTGGAATTGCCACTTAACATTCCTATGACAACCACATAAGGACCGGAGGAACACGGCAATAAGAACAAACTCACTATAAAGCCGATAAAAAACGCTCCGGTCACCGAAGTGACACCGGAGGTTATTTGTTTTAATTTTGGCCGCCATGAATTAGGTACTTCGAGTGTAATCCAGCGGCCATACCACAGGAAATCTTTTAAATGCCAGAGTCCGATTACTACAGCTAAAATGGCTATAATTATATAGAGATAATATTGCACACTAAACGTGCGAATAACTGAAAAAAGTCCGAATCCCATCAGAAAATAGGACAAAAAAGTTGAAGCGGTAAAAGCGAGACCGGCTCCCAGTACGCGTCTCCTTTTTTTTGAACTCAGCAGGATTGTACCGAGCAAGATTGTGAGAACAGCAAAGGCACAGGGATTGATCGCATCGGCGGCCGCAGCGCCAATCAGAATGGGAATGGTAATCTGCTGCCGTATGCGGCCTGCGCCTTTTCTCAGACGGCTCAATGGTGATGGAGCCTGATTTCTGACAGCTTCCGATACATAAACTTCAATTTTACGCAGAGCACTTCTGTTATCGTCCTGGACCACCTTGTCGCCAATAAAAACAGTTGGTGTTTTCACACGGGCTCGATAAATATAAGCCAGTTGCCGCAATGTATCGGCGATACCCGCATTATGGATTTCATATTTTTTGATGATAACCGGATAATTATCTTCTATCCGACTTTCCAAAAAATCAGTAACACGTTTACAATGCGGACAACCTGCTTCATAAAAATAAATAATTTCAGTTTTTGCCGCGCCGTTAAGAAAACCGGGCAATAAAAGAAATAGTGCTAAAAAAACATTTTTTCGGATCAATGTGATATGCTTTTGCCGGTTTTTAATTTTAGTTAACATTCTTTTATAATAAATTGTAACAAGTAAATGCCTTACCGATTTCCGGCAATGAGCAGTTGTTTTGAAATGTATTTATTTTTCCATTCATCGAGACCACCGACCAGGCTGACGCACTCGGAATAACCTTTTTCCCTGAGCATTATCGCTGCCTGGTCGCTTTGTGTGCCATCCTGAGAAATCAGATATATCAAAATATATTGAGGTAGGCTGGCGGTCCATTCCATTAATTCATCAAACGGAACATTGATCGAACCGACTAAATGTTCTCTTGCAAACTCTTTTGGTGATCGCACGTCAATAAGGAGATAATATCCATACCAAAGCTCACCCGTCAAAGCCTGATAGGGTTCAGGTTTTGTGACTGTGGCCGATACGCTGAATTCCAGTGGACTGTTTTCAGGATTATTATAGTTAATTTGAATACGTCTGGTTTCCGTGCGGCCACCGTAGCCAAGCGTTTCAAAAATGAATTCCAAAATACTCGAATCTCCAGGAGCGAGTGTTGGAATCAGAGAAACGGCGGTACACCCCCCTTTTGACAGATCATCTACTGCAACCCTGGCTGCCGCCGTACCTGTATTCAAAAGCATAAAAACGACATGCGGTTCGGAACCTTCCATAACCGTTCCCAGATCAATATGAGTCGGACCGGCAATCTTTAAAAGGGGCTTTTCTTTTGAATCGTTCGATCCGACAACTTTGGAATTTATCGCTTCATTCTTTTCAGATGATATCTGTTTCTGATTGTCACTGCAATTGGATAAACAACATAACAGTATTCCGGCTGTCAATAAACAATAATTCCATTTAAGCAGTTTTGGAAATGTACCGGCCATCTTTTTATATTCCCTTTTTAAAAGTAATTGTCCAGTTTATTGGCTCTTGCTGTCCCTGCATGCCGAACAAGAGAACCCCGTCCGAGTCAATAGTCTGGGAAACATCGGAAGCATTTGCATTTACTTTGGACACAGTCATTCCCTGGGGAACATGCACAAATAAAGTATATGGCGAACCGGCAACCGTTTCAGAGGAACCGGTGAGGGTTAAATTGTCCTTATCCCAATTTAAGGATTTTATACTATAAGCACCCGTGATATGTCGAGATGTTGCCATTACCTGTGGTTCATCAGATATGGGTTTGATCACAAGAACCCTGGAGCCATGAGTGGGTACGGTGCATTGAATGCTGTTCTCAAAAGTACCGAGCAACTTCTGATTCCAGAAATCAAAAGCCAGATATGTTTTGGATATATCCAGGCCCAGATCGGCAAATGTAACCTCTTTATCAGTAATTGCATCCTCCCAGTTATAAATGGAAAGTACATCGTAAACACCGATTTGGGACTTGACCTTCAGATCCAGAGCTTTCGGGAAACTATCTTTTGCAGGATAACCGTCAGGTAACGGAGCATATTCAGCCTTTGAACGGAACGGGAATAAATCAATCGGTGTAATATCCATCGCCGGCATTGTCCGTCTGTAAAGATCCAATCTGTCTTCCGGTAACTTTTTGATAAGTTGAGGATAATCTCTACCCAAACGTGTACGCGTTTTTAAAACATTAGCCCGTTCCTCGGAAGGTTGTGCCATAAAGTCGCTTATCATATAAGACTGACCGGTCAAGCTAATGGAAGTGATGTTGGTGATCGCTTCATCCATGGTCAGCGGCAGTCGGGCCATGGTCGCATCCGGATCATTGTAAAGGACAATATCATTCAGATAATTCGCGCTGAACATTGTGGCCAAATGCATGACCGTTCCGGTAGAATTACCGCCGAAACGACTTTGCCTTTCCCAAACATTATAAACATCACTCAAAATATCAAATGCGCTGTCGAAAACACCAAAACCCAGCGAATAATAATCAGAGCCGCCCTCGGCATCGCATCCCATGAGAAAATTTTTCGGACCCATTACTTCGCGGACGACATCCTGGGCTTTCCAGTACAGGGCTCTACCTTCAAGCGAGGGATTATAAACTCTTTCCCGGTTTTCTTCGTAACTCCACTGCCACCTGGCATGGCCGGCGTCTTTAAGATATTCGATGCCCCAATCATTCACCAATGTTTCAAAAAGCGGTCGGAGGTGTTTTTCAATGACCGCCGGATTAGAAAAATCGAGTCTGACTACGGTGGAATCGGCCGTACAACATGCCCTTAAAAGCTGGCCTGTTTTGGAATGAAGATAGTAGTTTTCAGGATATTTACCATCCGGGAATTGCGAACCGAATGCAGGTTTGTCATGATTTGCCCCGTAGATATTAACCCAAAGTCCCGGTTTTAATCCTTTGCTCTTTATATACTGCATAATCCATTTGCCACCTTTGGGAAATTTTTCTTTATCCCATTCAAGCCAATTCGCATCGACTCCTCCGGTAAAAGTGGCATCCAGTTGAACATAGTCCAAACCATACTGTTTCAAGTCCTGGGAGAGAGCGTCAGTTTCCACAACCATGTCTTCTTCATTGGCCGGCATATAGTAACAATACCAGGATAACCACCCGGTCGGAGCTTTCTGAAAAGGTCGTTTATCCGGATATTGCGGCCAATAAGGATTATAGACTTTGAGATCAAGAGTTTCGGTGTAATAATTTGGAACCACCATCATTTCGATGGTTGGCATTATTTTGTCTCCGCGGCGCGTTCTTGTACCTCGTCCTTCGCGACGTCCCCAGTTAGGAAGCAGTGGAAAAGTAACATCCATAATTTTATTATCTTTTACATTTCGCGTCAGATCGGTTTTTTGCGGAAATTGAATAAGCATATCGGTTGCACGGTCAAATATACAATAAATGTTTTTGGCCGAGACATACCCCAGTGATGTAAAGATGATCCCGTTGTCCTGACTTCCGACTCTTGCAGGAATTCGGGAACCATCCGCATTTGCTTTGCCGGTAATCACGGCGTCATCGGTTGATGAATTAATATCCAGCCCCTCATCGGTAATAACAAAACTCCACGAGGTTTTTTCAGGTTGACTGGTGGTAATTGTGACGAGTTCGTTATCTTTTTTCTCCAGTGTCCACCCGGAAAGAGTTAACAATTCTCCATCTTTGTCTATATTGAGTTTGACATCGCCTAAAATGACACCAAGCTCTTTATACGCGATGGTAAAGGTTTCATTTTGTGGGTTAAACAGCAGAGACCACCCTTTCTGGTCAAATGTTACTCCATTGTTAGAACACTCTGTAAACATAAAAAAACAGAGCGCCACAATTATGAGTGACAACATCCTACGGCTCAACTTTTTCATTTTGTTCTCCTTTGATTTTATTTCTTTACAACAAAATTAGAGTTAATGAAAAGATTTGTATTTTTGAACAGGAAACGATAAAAGGGTCTAATATATTGATATTAATAAACATATTACGTCAATCAATCATATTCAGTTGAATGTATGTTTTATATCGTGTCACCATAAAGTGATAATCAAAGCCGCAACTGTTAAATCATCAAGAATTTTCTAAAACATAATTAATTTTTATTCTTGTATTTGAACGAGTCGGCTTTTCCGTATTTTCTTGACCAGATATTTCAGGAAACAAAAAAGTGAATACTTATATGGATAGCTTTCGAGAGATATTGAATTACAACAACTTGTGTTTTCTTTCCTACTTACTTTCGTTTTATAACTTTTTAATTGTCTTTATTTGCGAAGTATAATCAATTTTACATTAAATGTCAATTGTTTTTTTTTATTTTACAAGCAAAAAAAATGAAATGAAATGTAAATAAGGCACTTTATAAGGAATTTTATCCCATAATGCTTGTTTAATTCCGCCCTGTGTAAATCGGTTGGGATGCCCCGCATGCAACGCTGAAAAATACCCCTTAAATGAACATACGTTTAAAAGATCAGATACCCGGGAATTTTAACATATTTAAATGATTAAAAACCAGCAGGAGCTATCTTCCGGTGTCCCGGAACATGCAATCATGGTACATAATCCTGAAAAAAAATACCGATTGATGATTTTGCCCCGCGAATTCGATAGTATGTTTTATTCACTCTCCTTTTCGGTCAGCCACACAGGTCTGGTAATTGATTTATTTTTCCGGGCAAGTATTTTCCCATAGAGTTCAGGCCGGCGGGCATTCTTATAACGAAATCCCCCCGCCAGAGTAAGCTTTTCATCCGTGCACAAAGCGGTGACGACCTCGTCTTCCATGCTCCGGCATTCAACGAGGACCTCGCCAAACGGGTCGAGAATCATTGAACAGCCGTTCTTGAGCTGATCGTCATCCATGCCGATTGGATTTGTAAACACTATATAAATCCCGTTATCATACGCCCGGGCCGGGAGCCATCTCATCAACCATCGCCGGCCTTTGGGACCGTCAAATTCAAGACGAAGGGAAACCGGATCTCTTTTCCGATTTTCCCATAATTTCGGATCGACGAATCCCCGTCCGGGCATCGGCGACGGTGTACACATGGTGACGTGCGGTGCGAACAGTATTTCCGCCCCGGACAAAACCGTGGCCCGAACATTTTCAATGATATTGTTGTCATAACAGATCAGTATCCCGCATTTACAGCCAAACAGATCAAAAACCACATATTTATCGCCCGCCGATAAAAAAGGACTGATGAAAGGATGCAGTTTTCTAAATTTCGCTTGTACTCCGTCCCCGGTAACGCAGATATATGTATTGTAAAAATTATTTTTTCCCTTTTCAACAAGTCCTGCCAGAACGGCAATATCATATTTTCCGGCAATATTAATTAATCTTTGTGTACTGTCACCACCGGGCACATTTTCGGCAAGTTCGTTTAATTCATTTATTGATAGTCTATTTAAGAATGTATAACCGGTAATACTCAATTCATGAAAGCTGACTATTTTGGCGCCCTGCTTTACCGCCGCGGCGCATAATTCATCTATTTTATTGAGATTATATTGTTTGTCCCAACTCCTGTTTTCAAACTGTGCGGCTGCGATTGTTATGTCTCTCATAAATCATTCCCTAACCAAGGTTATCATACTTTAATTAATTATAAGTTATCCAGCGTCCGTCACCTTTACGGGTGATCTCGCCGATTTTTAGCACGCGGTAATTTTCCAGGGGAATCGTATTGATCCCTCCGTCCCATTCCCGCAGAATGCCGTCCCAGGTTTTATCGGCATGGCCCCACAAACCTTCGGCATACAGGGTGCTTCCGCCTGCATTATCAACAATGACCATTCCGTATTTCTGCAAAGCCTTGGCAACAATAATTTCTCCCGGCAGCAAATCGAACCGGGTCAAATCGAGTTCCGGATTGAGTTGAATAACTGCACCCTCAGGAATTCCACCGTCCACATTCCCATCCGTCCATGCCGCGGGAAAAGTGAATTCCTTGAAAGCATTGAACCGGGTCGCGCAGGCGAGCTTGTGACGGATTTCACCCGATATCACTTCATCGTACATTATCAATCCAGCAATGGCGGGCACCCCTGCCGCCCTGCTCGGGCCGTGAAAATGAATGCTCTCGCCGTCGATCACGTCAAAATCTTTTGTGTTGAAAACGCCGTCGCCGTCCAGCCTGTATTTCATACCGGTTTTGGATTCCCACGAGCCGTCAGGATGCTTTCGCAGACCCCACATATCCCAGGCAACCATTTTTTGCCGGTCGATCACGGCAAAATGGGAATCCTGCTCCGGGTCCGGTGTCGCGTTGTCCGGCATGGGCACATCTTTGCCAAAACCGGGGCCATGACCGAATTTTTCTCTTGTTGTCGCCCAGATTTTTTTCTCACTATCCGAAAGATAATGAAAATTTATATCCACTCTTTTTGTGCTTTCATCCGCCTCATAAACCGGAATGGTCCATTTCGTGGTATTAATGCCAAAGTTATTGCCGGTCGGTTCGGTTTTAAGCAAACCGATAAAAAGATCACTCCGCGGATCGATAGCCGGATCTTTCGGCAGAGGCGTGTTCCAGAAACTGTGATCAGAAAAAAAGCGCTTTGGGCCGGATTTCCTCTGGTGCGAACAAAAGATTGACAAACAGCACAAACTTATGGCCAGGATAAAAATAAACAAATTTCTATTCATAAGATTACCTTAATATATTTTTTTTGAGAAGAACTATCTCGCAGCAAGCAAGAGATAGTTCACCGCTTATCTACTTCCGTACTAAATACCTCTGTTCTGTATTTTGCCGGATATACAAAATGATATAGTAATACCGATATATTATGACTTTGAAAAAACTTGTTATGCAGTAATTTACAAAAAAAAAATTCCAAAGCAAACCTCGGGGAATAAAACTTTATGAGATTAAAAATTAAATAAATTTTTCTTTTTAAAATTTGTTATAATAATGTGGATATATGATAAAATAATTATTAATTTAAATTTTTGTAATAAATATGAGTAATTTACGCATTCACCTTCAGCATAATACAATAAAGTCTAAAATAAAAATAGTGAAACTGCTTGATTTTAATTTTATTTATTTGTTATTTTCGTTAATAAAGCGTCCTTAAAGATTTATTCGAGGGATATAATGAAAATAATGATGACTTTAACCCTCTGTTTTAATAATTCTCATTTCTATATTAATGCACAATTTATTTTCCCGGAATTTCATATAAATCCAGGCTATCAGTTCGGAAAGGAAATGAATCATCAATGAATATTTATATTTCAGTATACACTTTTCAATGTTTTATCAACGATATGAACCGATATTGACTGCAAACATTCCCTGTCGGACAGTTACAAAAAACAACAGGAGGAAAAAAAATAAAACAGAGCAAACATAACCAAAAAAAAGTTATCAAAACATATTAAAAATTGACCCAAATCGGTGAAAGGCCGGAGTAATTACATTTAAGACAAATTAATAATTATAAAGGTAAATATCCATGAAAGTATTTAGTATACTCATTATATCCCTGCTACTATTCATTACGTTAAGCTGGTATGGGTGCTCAGATGATAAAAATCCTTTACCATCCAAATCCCATCCCGAAAGTTGGTCGCAGGCGGGTTCCGAGAATTTTCATGGGACAAAAGTTTCGACCGTAGGATATAGCTCCTGTACTTCATGCCATGGCGAGAATCTGGATGGCGGAGATAGTAAAGTTTCCTGTTTTAAATGCCATAAATCCTATCCGCACAGTGAAACCTGGATTAAAAAAGATGACAGTGATTTTCATGGAACGTACCTGAAGAATTTAAACTGGGTAATACAGAATTGCCAGGACTGTCATGGACAGGATTATAAAGGCGGCAGCAGTGAAGTTTCATGTTTTAAATGTCATTCCTCTTATCCTCATTTAGAGGGCTGGTTAAATTCCGCAAGTGATAATTATCATGGCACCTATGTCAAACAGAACGAAGATATATTAACAGCCTGCGAGAAATGTCATGGTGTTGACGAAACCGGCGGACGCACCGGCATTTCCTGTGAAAAATGCCATTCGTATTTTCCGCACGATGATGGCTGGACGCGAGAGTCATCCGGAAATTTTCATGGCAAATTGTTACAATCATTGAACTGGTCCGCAATTAGTTGCCAGGGTTGTCACGGAACGGACTATAAAGGCGGCAGCAGTGAGCTTTCATGTTATAAATGTCATGAGAATTATCCGCATACCGAAGCGTGGATAAATTCGGGCAGCTCTGAATTTCACGGCGCATATATACAAAACGCGGAATGGTCCTCCGAGTCCTGTCAGTCTTGTCACGGAACCAATTACCAGGGCGGAACATCGGGAAAATCCTGTTACACATGCCATGCTTCATTCCCGCATAATGAAAACTGGCTGGAAGCCACATCCAATGATAATCATGGAGTATTTCTTAAAAACCTGAACTACGAAACAACGGCCTGTGAGTCCTGCCATGGAACCAATCTTTTGGGCGGCAGCAGCGAGGTGTCATGTTATAAATGTCATGGAAATTTCCCGCATGCGTCGGACTGGTTAACGGGTGATAACTCACATGGCAAATATTTGAAAAACAATAATTATTCGCTGGAATCCTGCCAGCTCTGCCACGGCAGCGATAATACCGGTGGTACTTCCGAGGTGTCCTGTTTCAAATGTCACACAAGTTATCCGCATAACGATAACTGGAGTGTCACGTCATCAAGTGAATATCACGGCGCGTTTTTAAACGGACTGAATTATGACTTGAAGGGCTGTCAACTCTGTCACGGTGAAGATTATACGGGCGGTTCCAGTAAAATTTCCTGTTTCACCTGCCATAACAATTATCCCCATGTTACAGACTGGCTGACTCAAAACAGTGATAAATTTCATGGCCAGTTTGTAAAAGAAGCCGACTATTCTTCAGAATCATGTCAGATTTGTCATGGAACAGATTATAAAGGCGGAACCTCAAATGTTTCTTGTTACACCTGTCATAATGGCTACCCGCATGTGTCAGATTTCTACGGCAATAAAGGAAATGAGGAATTTCACGGCAACTATATCAGACAGGCAAACTGGTCCATGGATAACTGTAAATCCTGTCATGGGGTTGATTATTCCGGCGGAAGTTCCGGGGAAGCCTGCAATAAATGCCACTTTGAAGAAGAAGGCCCGGAAGCGTGTAATGTTTGTCACGGTTTCGGTAAAAATAGTGCACCTCCGGAGGATCTGAATAACAATACAGAAACTTCTTTTATTGGTGTTGGTGCGCATCGGCTTCATGTCGATAAATTTAAATCCTGCGAGTACTGTCACGAGGTATATGATTCGTTTGACGATCCCAAGCATATCGACAATACACCTCACGCCGAAGTAAAAGAAGCATGGAAGTGGAACAGGGAAACGGCAACGTGTGAAACGATTTGTCATACAGATGAAAATAAATCTTATATCTGGACAAATTTTTAATACCTGGATAAGTCTCGTTCCGGGAGAGAAATTAAAACCGGTGAAAGCACCTGTAAATTTTAATTTCTCTCCCGTATATATTCAATTGAAATGATTTCCACATCAGCTTTTCTGAACACCCGATTACATATAAAGTCAAACATTAATTTAATAGAATCCGTTTCAATAATTTTTGTACAAACGGATATTTTTTGCATTTTTGCCTGTAAATGTTTAATTATTGATCATTTAAATTAACAGTGCCATTTAACAGGTGTTTTATGGAAAAATTAGAAAAGCAATTCCAAAAACATGTAAAGTGGTTAATTCATATACGCTGGGGTTGGATTGTTTTCGTTTCTTTGGCCATCATTACATTTCATCAAATATTTTCCATTGACCTACCCATTTTACAGTTAATTATACTGCTTTTTGTTCTTGGGATATATAATTTGACTTTTGTTCTGTTAATGCGAAAGTTAACTTTTAAAAAATTTGAAAAATTTGCTTCACTCCTTATCCGGAGTCAGCTTTTTATTGATTTTTTATTACTGGCTTTGTTTTTACATTATACCGGCGGAATCGAAAATCCGATTGCCATATATTTTATTTTTCATGTCATTATGAGCAGCTTTTTACTCAATAAAAATTACGCATACCAGCACACTATTTTTGGCGTTTTATTATTCATTAGTATTGCTCTATTGGAATATTTTTCCGTCATTCCCCATTATCCGGTTTTCGATTACACCCAAAATCCGCTTTTTACAAATACCTTTTATGTAATTTGCGTTTTGCTTGCTTTTAGCAGCGCCCTGTTTTTTGCCACTTTTATGGGTACGACAATATCAGGGGAAATAAAACGTAAAGACAAAATACTGGAAAAAGCAAACAAAGTTTTACAGGAACAGGACAAAATCAAATCCGAATATGTTTTAATGATATCACATGATTTACATGAACCTATCGCAACTGTTCAAAATTGCATACAAATCGTACTGGACGGATACTGCGGCAACTGTGATCCCGGAGTGACCCAAACATTAAAAAGAGCGACAAAATGGACGGATAAAATGATACATTTGATTCGCGATCTGGCCAGTCTTTCAAATTTAAACGTAATGGTTTCGATAAACCTGGAACCATTATGTATAAACAAAACAATTACAAATATATTAAAAGATTTTGATCAACAAACAAGTCAGAAATCAATTAATCTAAAATATAAAAAAAGTTCCAGGAATACCTGGATCGCCGCCGATAAAGAAATCTTCAGCCATATTCTCACCAACCTGATATCCAACGCTATAAAATACACACCTGAGAATGGAACGATCGGGATCGATTTATCAGGTCACAAAACTAAAGTGTTACTGGAAATATGGGATACGGGAATCGGAATACCCGCCAAGTACCAGGAAAAAGTATTTCAGGACTTTTTCCGCACCCCGGACGCCATAAAATATGAAAAAGACGGCACCGGGCTTGGCCTGTCAATCGTCAAATTAGGCTTGTCACTGCATAATGCAAAAATAAAAATCAAAAGTCCACATGATAAATTACCTAAATTACATACCGGGACAAGTTTTATTTTAGAATTTCCGGCAATAAAAGAAATTGAATAATAATTTTTTTTGGGAGGTTTTAAGATGCCAGTTAAAAATAAAATTTTAATCATTGATGATAATGCAGACCTGCGCGAAAACTATCGTACTATCCTGGAATCTCATGGTTTTAAAGTGATTGAAGCCGAAAACGGCGTAGAAGGATTACAAAAAGTCAAACAGGATACGCCGGACCTCATTATCCTTGATGTCATGATGAATGATTTAACCGAGGGCTTTCACGTTGCCCAGACACTCAGATCAAAGTCAACAGATTCGGAATACAATGAGTATAAAAATATACCTATCATGATCCTCAGTTCAATCCATAAAAAATATGATTTTCATTTTGACAGGGATGTCGGAACGGAATGGCTGCCTGTTGATATATTTTTGAACAAACCCCTCGAACCTGACGTCCTGATCAAAAAAATAAATGAAATATTAAATCCGGAGTACTAAGCACGTTTAAAATCCGTTTTTAATTATTACAATTGGCATTAAAAAAGCCGGTATCCTTTCTATGGATACCGGCTTTTCTTATGAAATATATGACAATTTAATTACTTGAGGAAAACCATCTTCTTGCTGATCTTTTCGGACGCGGATACGATTTGATAAATATACGTACCTGCACTCACGAGTTGACCAGATTCATCCCGGCCATCCCATGTCAAATTATGGTATCCGGCAGAGAATCTTCCCTGCGCAAGTGTACGTACCAGCGAACCGCGAATATCATATATCTTTACGGTAACCTGCTGTACACCCGGCAATCCGAAACGAATTACCGTACTCGGATTAAACGGATTCGGGTAATTCTGGTTCAGAATAAACTCTGTCGGAATGGCATTTTCACTATAAATACCCATAACTATAACGGTTACTTCAGAAGAACCCAGACCTTCATTACCTGCAAAGTCCGTTGCGGTAACTTTGTAGTAATAGGTTTTGCCCGCTTCAATGGTCGCGTCTACGTACCGGGTTTCGGAAATCTTGGCAATGGCTTCAGCGTTTGCAGGATTGAAATTCTTTGACATGCTTCGATAAACAGTGAAATATTTAAAATCAGCATCAATCGATTCGTCCCATGTCAATTCAGCACCGGCTTCAATAATAGTGCCTGCAACATTGGCGGGCGGAGCCGGAGCCAGGTTATCAATCGAGTAACCGCTGTCCGGCGCGGATACCGCATTTATTGCCGGCATGCCGGTTATCGCCATAACTCTGAATACGGAGAACTGAACGCCGGCGTCTTTGGTGGAATCATACAATGTCGGAACCACGGCATTGTATTGTTCCGCAGCAGCGGCAGGTACAATTCCAACCACATCCCAACCGCCGTCTTCAAGTGCCACTTGAGTTCCCGGAGTGACATTATCGGTTAAAGATGCCATTGCTTCAAACGACTCGATCAAATTTTTATTATTCTTTTTAATCACAGCCATCGGAGCATCGATGCGTCGTAAAACTGCATAAGTTCTAACCGGATTATCACTGACGCCGTCGCCTCCGAAACGGTCCCAGCTCACTCTGACCTGTTTACCCTGATCATTTGGAATGTCAGCGACACCGAGAATTTGACCGGCGGAAAGAATACCGTATTCCAATGCGGCTTTTGATACTTTCATCAAGCCAATAGCAAACTGGTAATTATGCATACCAAAACTGGCGTCATCTTCGATAAACGCGTGATTATAGGCAGCTTTTAGCTGGATTTTATTATAACTTGAGGTGACTGATACAGAAGGTTCGCCGACCGGCGGCAGTAACATACCGACCTGGTCATGTATACCCTTAAGTTCCACACGAACACCTTCGATTTTACCGTTGCCGTCATAATCCTCTCTGGCTTTGATATCGTCAAAAGTTGTTAAAGCGCCATGACAGCGTTCACAGGCGATGACATTATCAATATCATCGCTTTCATCGTCAGGAGTTCCGCCGTCCCAGCTCATGGCAAAAGAATGTTCGCCAATATAATCCCGTCCATACTGGCCCTCGGCCGGTTCAACACCGCTGCCGGGGGTTGGCGCCATATGGCAGTCTACACAGGAATTGGGAATGGCATCTCTGTGTGTTGAACTCGGAATATGCAATCCGAATGTAATAGCATTGGTACCGGCAAGCATATCCGTCTGTGGACTATGATGCGGACCGAAACGGGAATGATATTCTTCCGCATATACGGGGGCATCACGACGATCATGATGACAGGTCATACATAACAGACCTTCGCCTCCAAAATCAATAGCTACACCGTTCTCCAGTACAACGGGTTTAGCTTCACGAAGTTCCGCGGTATGGGGGTCATGACAGGCCGCACAGGAGACATTGCCCGGATTATTCGGGTTCCATTTTGAACCGCCCAAATATTCCACCAGACCTGAACCGCTATGGCAGGGCTGGCAACCTGAATTTGTCGGATGCGAACCCAGTTGATCAAAATTATGTACCGAATTCTTCCACTGTTTACTGTTTTTATGTCGCCATGGTTCATCATGACAGACATGACAAACACCGGCATCCACAGAAACGGCCATTTTTTCCGGTTTGAAATCGTACCTGTGTTCACTGGCCGGTCCATGGCAATTCTCGCATTGGATGCTGGCTAATTTGGCCAGTTTTCTGTAATTTGTTTTCAGATCAGCCCAATTCCCTTCTTTCAATGTTTCAGGAAATTCCCAGCCTACTTCCAGGGCAACATCATCAAAACCCCCGTTAACGGCTTCCGGGTCAGTATTAAAACCAAGAGTATGACATTCAATACAACCTTCATTGTAATGACTGCTTGGACTATCTTTGCCCTCAATACCTAATTGAAAAAGGTATGCATGGCCGGATGCTGCCCATTCAGTAACTTTCGTATTATGGCAAAAACAGCCGCTTTCATATGGATCAGCAACGCACTCTTCAGGTATACCCGCGCCAACAAATGTTGAACTGGTAATTACGACTGTTGTATCTCCCTCCGTTGTGGATAATTGTATTTCAAATTGTCCTGTTACATCCGGACGGAATGTCGTCATTCTTGTATCTGTGCTGTCCAAAGTGGCGGCAGAGCCATCGGGCTGGTCAATTATGGACCATGTATATGAACTGGAATCGAGGGCTGAAAGATAAACCAGTTCTCCCGTCCCTACGGTTGTTAATCCTCCGGATACGGAGTGCAAACCCAATTCATGGATCTCAGCCGGGCTGAATGATTCAACAACAATTATCGGATTTGCCGCCTGGGCAACGACAAATGTTGTGCACAGTGAAATCACGAATACAAGTGCTGTAAAAAATCCTTTTTTCATACTTCCTCCATTATAATTATTATTTTAAACTCCAAATATAAAGTGCCACACACCTCCTTTTCTTACCTAATATTTTAATCTGTCCTGTATAAATTATTATTTTAAAAAGTTTATTAAAGTTTTAAATAATCTATATTTGTTACTATAGATAATAAATATTTTTTTGAAATTTGTCAAGTCAAATCTATTTTTTTTTACATAAGTTAAAGTATGTATTTATAATAATTTATAATTAATTTCGTAGACACGAAATTAATTTTTCATTTTTAAATTTTAAATTTTTATGAATCCGATTCAAAACTAATATAAACTATTCTGCAACAAACTCTTGAAAAATTTATAATTTTTCTTGACAATCTGAATAAAATTAAATATCATCAATGTATTCACTTTAGTATCCCCACAATACGAAAAAAGAGATAAGAGAGAAAAAAGCATGATAACCTTTTATTCAAATGAACCTGTTTTCAAGATCGGAGAAGCTGCCAGACAATTACGGGTAGCCGTTCCCACAATAAGGATGTATGAAAAAGCGGGATTAATTATTCCCTTTCGGACAAAAACAGGTCGCCGCATGTATTCGAGTCATGATATTTATTACCTTTTAATGATACAGGATATGATCAGAAATCATAAATTAAATTTAGAGGCGATAAAAAAACTTTTATCAATTATTCCATGCTGGATGATTAAAAACTGTACTTATAAAACTTTTCATAATTGCAGCGCCTATAATGAAAACAGTATCCCCTGCTGGTTAAAGGGAGATACAGCCTGCTTCCATTCCATAGAGGAATGTCGAAATTGTAAAGTATATAAAAATTGTCCATCAATACTCAAAGATCCGAAAAGTTTATTTAAATTCAACAATTCAAATTATTAATCTCTTTTGCTTTGAGATTTTTATATCATCGACCATAAAAATTCATTTACCACACTGGATCTTGTGAGAAAAAAATTTTTCAAAGGAGTCCTAAATGGTAAAAGAAAAAACAAGCAAATCGGGCAGAAGGCACTTTATTGGCTGGAGTCTTTTTACAGGACTTGTCGCATTTTTAGGGATGTTGCTTTACCCGGTTTTGCGATTTATTATGCCCCCCAAATTAGCCGAATCCTCACAAAATACAGTCAAAGCAGCAAAAGTGGATGAACTCTCCCCCAACAGTGCAAAAACCTTTCCCTTTAATAATAAACCGGCAATTCTCATACGGCTGCCCAACGGAGAGTACCGCGCCTTTTCAGCTGTTTGTACCCATTTGCAATGCACGGTCCAGTATCGGGAAGATTTTAAAATGATCTGGTGCGCCTGTCATAATGCTAAATTTGATCTGAATGGAAATGTATCATCGGGACCTCCGCCTTCACCATTGGAAGCATTTGATGTTTTTACGAGCGGTGAGGATATTCTTGTTTCTAAAAAAGTTTAGGAGAATATTATCAGTGAAAATTGAAAAATTTTATAACTGGGTTAACGACCGGCTGGACCTTAGCGGCATCAGCAACTTTGCAGACAAAAAAGTGGTACCGGTACACAAATATCATTTTTGGTACGGAATCGGCGGCATCACTTTATTTCTTTATATCATCCAGGTATTGACCGGCATCCTGTTATTGTTGTATTACCGGCCTACTGCGGAAAACGCTTTTGAATCCGTTGAATTCATCATGACATCGGTACGATTTGGCTGGCTGATCCGCTCCATACACAGCTGGGGCGCCAATTTAATGATCTTTTTTCTTTTCATACATATGTTCAGTACTTACTTTATGAAGGCCTATCGTAAACCAAGGGAATTGACCTGGATTTCTGGAGCATTTTTACTAATACTGGCGCTGGCATTCGGTTTTTCCGGTTATCTTTTACCATGGAATAAACTCGCTTTCTTTGCCACCAAAGTCGGGACTGAAATGGCCGCCGTGATCCCCGTAATCGGACATGATGTTCTTATTTTTCTGCGCGGAGGCGAAGAAGTCACCGGTGCGACATTGACCCGTTTTTTCGGATTCCATGTTGCCTTACTGCCCTTGATTACTGCGCTTTTTCTGGTTATACATATTATTTTAATACAGGCGCAGGGAATGAGCGTGCCACCCTCCCTGAGTGAAGAATATGAAAAAAAACCAAAAAGCATGAAATTTTTTCCTGATTTTATGTTGCGGGATGCGGTTGGCTGGCTGCTTGTACTGGGATTATTGGGCATTTTGGCGGCAATCTTTCCCTGGGAACTGGGTGAAAAGGCCGATCCCTACGCGTCTGCCCCTCAGGGTATTAAACCGGAATGGTTTTTTGTCTTTCTGTTCCAAACCTTAAAATATATTCCGGGCAAAATACTGAGCTTTAGCGGAGAATCCCTGGCAATTTTTGCCATTGCAATAGCAGTAGTTTTGTGGATTTTTATCCCGTTTTTGGATCGAAAGGGACAAAAAAATTTGCACAGCCGGACTTTCACGGTAATCGGTATTATATTGGTTCTTTATATTATTGCTTTAACCGCTATATCATATTTTTTCGATTAAACCAAAAACAAATTAAGGATATTATTTTGAATACAAGAATACTTTATGCACTAATAACATTATATGCCGCTTTTCCCTGTTTTGCCCAGAACAGCGGACAACCAAACACCTGTATCAACTGTCACAGCGAACTTGACCCGCCGTTATCAACCCCTGTTGAACAACTTGAGGGCAGTGTCCACAGTCATGCACAAATTAACTGCACAGGCTGTCATGGCGGAGATCCGAATCAGGAAGATCCTGAATTATCCATGTCCCCACAAAAAGGATTTATCGGCAGACCGGATCGATTACAAATTCCGCAACTCTGCGCCAAATGCCACAGCGATGCATTGTACATGAGAAATTTTGATCCGAATATCTCCGTCGAACAATATGACCGCTACAAAACCAGCAAACATGGAGAACTACTGGCAAAAGGGGACGGAAATGCGGCAACGTGCGCCAGTTGCCATGGTGTGCATGATATAAAACGCACCGATGATCCAACATCCCCGGTATTCCCGACCAATATCGCCGATTTATGCGGGCTGTGCCATTCCGATCCTGATTATATGCAGGATTATTCAATCAGTACGGATCAATTAACGGAATACAAAAAAAGTATACATGCAAACCTGTTGTATGAAAAAGGTGATTTGAGCGCGCCCACATGTAATGATTGTCACGGCAATCACGGCGCCAGTCCGCCCGGAGTTATGTCGATCGCAAATATATGTGGAGTTTGTCACGTAATACAATCGGAATATTTCTCCGGAAGCCCGCACAAAGCGGCATTTGACGATATGGGATTGACGGAATGTGAAGCCTGTCATGGTAATCATGCCATTCAGGCCGCAGATGATAATATGCTGGGAGTAGCGGAAAACGCGATATGTGTTCAATGCCATGACAAAGATTCAGACGGTTACAGGATTGCGGCACAAATGCGTTCAGTTTTAGATACACTTGTTCATAAAATCAACAATGCCGAGATAATGCTTTCAAAAGCGCAAAGAGCCGGTGTGGAAGTTAAAGACGAAAATATGACATTTACCAATGCCAATGATGCGCTCGTTCATGCGAGAACACAAATTCATACATTCTCCCTTGATAAAATGAAAGAAAGCACCGACGCCGGTCTGGAAGCCGCAAACGAGGCGTTATCTATCGGACAGCAGGCTTTAAAGGAAGTTGGACATAGAAGACAAATGCTTATTATTATGGTCGTTTTAACATTGCTTGTTGCCGTACTCCTGATTCTCTATATCAGGGCGTCCGAACAAAAATCTTAGTATGATGAAATTGAACCGGACTGTTTTAATGTTCAATTTGTGAAAGGGGTAAAAATTCAAGCCGGTTCGATTATCAAATGAGTCTTGAAGTAAAGTTTTGATAAAATTGAATTAAAATTAATTATTCATTATGCAAACAAATAAAAAGACTCATGAAAAAAATGGGGAAAATTTACATGAAATTCTTTACCGCCTTGAGGCCAGAATTGCCCGCATCGAGGAATACCTCAGGCTGCCATCAGCAGTTCAACCCACACCCGGTAAAGTTAAAGCGAAAGCAGATACAATCCAATCAATTGATGAAAGCCTGGAATTCAGAATAGGTGAATATTGGCTGGCGCAGGTTGGCGCAGTAATTGTTTTAATGGGAATCGCCTTCTTTATCAGCTACCCCATACCCGGTATCCCCGCCCTTATTGCCAGCTTTTTAGGGTATATTGCCGTAGCCGGGCTATTGGGATTATCACATTTCTGGCATAAGGAATATTTGTATTTATCAAACATTCTGTTTGGCGGGGGACTGGTTCTTTTATATTTTGCGACATTACGTCTTCACTTTTTCAGTCCCCATCCTGTCATTACCAATGAGTTGGCGGGTTTATTGTTATTGGTTATTGTATTATCCATAATACTGTATATTACTGTCAAAAGACAGAGCGTGGCAATAACGGGAATCACTATATTTCTCTGCTATACTTCCAGTCTTTTCAGTATTTATGCCCATTTTACACTAATTTTCATAACAGTGACCACAATTGTTTCCATTTATTTATTAGTAAAATATAACTGGCATTCAATCGCCATTTTAGCTTTAATTATGGTCTTCTTGACTCATTTATTATGGTTGTTCAATAATCCTGTACTGGGGAATTCAATTAAACCGGTGTCGGCGCATCATTATAATCTGGTTTATTTGGTTATCTATGGCGCCATGTTTGGTTTATGCAATATAATCCGTGATAAAAATTCCTATTCAGATTTTTTTGAAATTATATTAACAGGGTTCAACGGACTGGGAATTTTTATGATCGGTGGTGTAAATATTTTAAATTATTTTAAACCGCAAACAAGTTTATTTGGGTTTCTCACATTTATATTCTTTTTTATATTGGCAGTACTGAACTGGAAACGCACAAAAAGTAATTATTCTACAGCATATTATTCCTGTTTTGCTTTTATCGCGTTAAGTTTTGCAATCTTTGCTCAATTCGAATATCCGGATTATTTTATATGGCTGGGATTACAAAGTCTGTTGGTCATCATTACTGCGCTCTGGTTCCGTTCCAAGATCATTATTATTGCCAACATTATCATTTATTTATTGATTTTTGTTATTTATTTTCGCTTTTCAGCATCAGACAATTGGGTTAATTTAAGTTATGCTTTAACTGCTCTGATAAGCGCCAGAGTTCTGAACTGGAAAAAACAACGTTTGAAATTAAAAACCGACTTGATCAGAAATATTTATCTGGCATGTGCATTTATCATTATACTGTACGGGCTTTATCACGCGATACCGGCAAAATTCATCAGTTTATCCTGGACAGGAGCGGCATTATTTTATTTTATAATGAATATCATTCTGAAAAATATAAAATACCGATGGATGGCAATTTTAACGATTTTCGCTACAGTTGTATATATCATTCTAATTGATATGTCACGACTCTCTGCGGGATTTCGTATTATCCTTTTCCTGGCCGTTGGATTTAGTATTTTACTCCTCTCCTTTTATTATACGCGTTTCCGAAAGAAATTATCAAAACAAGATGTTGAAGAAAAATAAACCGGAATATATTTAAAAAGTATAAAGTGTGAACGTTTAATTGTTAAAATCTTAAAAACTTTTATTCCTGTTCAGCCGGGATACAAATCAGATTGTATTTTAATACAATTACTAATTTAAATCGATTAAATTCTTTCTTTTAATAGTTTATTATTTTAAATTAGAATCGATCTTAATATCCTTTGCCGGGTATATCTGTAAAGTTAAACAATATATAATCATTATCTTTAATATTTTTGATATAAAAATTATAAAAAATGCCAAATATCTGACAACTAATTCCAGATGAATCTGAAAAATCTATTATTATAAATTGACAAGAGGAGTAAAATGAAATTAAGATTACCATACTCTTTTTATAATTTAACATCGTATATCGGGGCGGTTATCGCTCTTATTGCGCTATTTATGTTTATCTTTCTATATGCGTTAACATCAATATCCGGTTTTGACAAAGCATATATTGGAATTGTTATTTTTATTGTGATTCCCTTTTTTCTAATATTGGGTTTATTACTCATTCCGATAGGTATGTTGAATAAAATAAGGCGTCAAAAAAAGAGCGGCGAAATTGAAAGCAGGGAATTACCCGTATTAAATTTAAATCTTCCGAATCATCGCAACGCGACAATAATTTTTGCCATCGGTACAACCCTGTTTCTCTTTCTTTCAGCTTTTGGCAGCTATCATGCCTATCATTTTACAGAATCCAACAGGTTCTGCGGTACGCTATGTCATAAACTGATGGTACCGGAATATACATCGTACCAGTTGTCACCTCATGCGCGGGTGAAATGCGCGGAATGTCATATCGGATCCGGGGCCAACTGGTATGTCAAATCCAAACTCAGCGGTTTATATCAGGTATACGCAACAGTTGCCAATGTTTACCCACAGCCCATACCTACACCGATCAAAAATTTACGCCCGGCAAGAGAAACCTGCGAAGAATGTCACTGGCCGCAAAAAGTATACGGAAAACAGCAGAGAAAAGAATTTTATTATTTACCGGATGAAGACAATACCCGGTGGGAGATTGACTTATTGATGAACACCGGCGGGGGCAATCCCGCACTCGGCCAAAGCTCGGGCATACACTGGCACGTAAATTCTGATATTGACATAGAATATATAACAACCGACGAAAAGCGTTCGAGTATCCCCAGGGTCATTCAAACAAACAAGGTTACCGGGGAACAAATTATTTATAACAACATTGAAGAACCGCTCGAAGAGGGAGATGGAGAAGATTCATTTCGGGATCAGCGGGTTATGGATTGTATTGATTGTCACAACAGACCCGGCCATATTTACAATGATCCGTCTAAATTCATAAATATCTCACTTGCCAGCGGTTTAATTGATGATACTTTACCCTTGATAAAACAGGTTGCTGTTGAAGCCTGTTTACAGGAATATGAAACCACAGAGCAGGCATTTGGCGAAATAAAAAATTATATACAGTCTTTTTATCAGGAAAACTACCCGGAGATAACCGAAAGCAAAAACCGGGAAATCGAAAAATCCATAGCCGGCGTTCAACAGGCGTTTTCACAAAATATCTTCCCGGAAATGAAAGTCCGCTGGGAAAATTATCCGGACTATATCGGCCACATGACCAGTCAGGGTTGTTTCAGATGTCACGACGGCAAACATGCCGGCGATAACGGGGAAATGATTTCGCATGAATGTGTCGTCTGCCATCTCATTACCTCACAGGGAACAAAAGAATCAGCTCAACACGCTTCGATGCAGGAATCACTGGATTTTCAGCATCCCATCGATATAGGCGAAGAGTGGCGCGAAATCGGGTGTTATGAATGCCATTCCACGCCGCCGTTATGATATGATTCTATCCGGCTATTTTGCAGGGTTGCTTTTAAGGCCAATTGATTATATTGGAACAATTAAAAAAGGGAGCATAAATATCGATAATATAGTTGATATTAATGCTCCCTCTAATTAAAATCGCTTGGGGAAATTTATACTTTATGACTATAAGATGGCTTTTTCAGAATCCTGTTCGACTGTTACTTTAGCCTTTTCCATCACGACGACATATGAATAACCGGCCCCCAGATCGATATCTGTGGCAATAATTCCTTCAACAATAACAATTTGACCCACATTGGCTTCATCCTGGCTTGTTACCAGCAAATCGTGCGTTCCTTCAGACCCGGTACCGTCCTGGATATGTATCCAGTTCCGGTCCATTATGGAAGGATTATATCTGACCACTTTAGCACGAACACGAACTTTTTTACCGTTTAAGGATTTCCTTTCGTTATAAATTTGCTCCACCGTCTTTCCGTCCTTTAAATGTTCCACGGTAATATCCGGAACCGGGGCAAGTTTAACCTGGGGATGCGGAGCGACATGGGGCTTTTTATCCGGGGTTCTGGAAATATCCTCCACAAACAATATTGATTCAAAATCCCGATTTAAACTTTTGCTATGAAAATTTTTCATTTCCATGCTTTTTGTAAAATAGAGAGTTTCACCAATTTCAACCTGCATTTCGGGAACGGCAATCCAGTAATTTGATCCATTTTCGGAAACCAGTAAATAATTATAATTGGCCGCACCGGTTGTTTCAATAACTTTAACGGCATGCATACCGGCCGGTAATTCCACTTTTTCTGCGGATTTTTGACATGCAAAAAAACCAATAAACAAAATAAATATTCCCGATATAATTAAAGACAATTTCATATTGATATTCCTATTTATATTGAAAGATCATGGCCCAGATAATCAACCCAACAAGTGAAAAACCTAAAATTAAAAAGAAGAAGCCGAAAATCCTGGACCAGATGATCAGCCAGCGTTTTGGGGGTCTGTCTTTTGTCAATTCATCAAGTTTGCCGCTTGCTTTCAAGATTTCATATTCCCTGGGTCTTTCATGTTTCCACTCATCATAAGGTACTTTGCCGGTAAATATAACCTGGTCCATCGGGAATTTTTGGGGACGAAAATGTGTGTTGAAAAAATGGATCGTAAATATAAAACCGGTTGCAAGCAGCGCCTCATCGCTATGAATTATGGTGGCGACATTGATTAAATAACCGGGAATAAATTTGGTAAAAAATTCCGGAAACCACAAAACCAGACCGGTAGAACCTATGACCGCAACACCCCAGAAGACGGCAAAGTAATCAAACTTTTCCCAATAGGTCCAACGACCGTATTGTGGCGCTTTTTTTCGACCCATAAACCAGAGAAAAGTTTGAAAAAATTCCACAAAATCGCGTTTTCGCGGCATCATCCCTTCAGGACCGAACATGAATTTAAAAAAGCTTATATTTTCCTTTTTCGCGCCACGATAAATATACACAAAATGTAATCCGAAATAAAGAAAAGTAATCAATGCGCACAAACGGTGTACTATACCCGCCGCTTCCACACCGCCGAAGAAATGACTGATGCTCAAAGCCCAGTTATATTGTGAAAATTTCAGACTCATTCCGGTTAGAGCCAGCCCGAAAAAGCTGATAATAACCAGTAAATGTATGATTCTCGGAAATACACTGAACCGCTGCACATATCGACGCGGATGTTTTGCCAGCTTTGATTTAAGTTTTAAACGTTCCCGGATCGAGCGCGGGATCCATAATAAGGTATGGATGCCGAAAAAGGTGAACACACCGATAACCAGTAGAGTCATGAACCAAAACGTATAGAACAATACGGGATATTTGTTTTTATTGTGATGTGTTGCATGCGTCAAATAACCGGCAAATTTCCTGTTTGAATTGGGATGACATGTTTTACATGTTTCCACAATATTCTGACGGCTTAATGTAGACGCCTGGTTGGTCGTCGGTAAAATATTGTGCGATCCGTGGCAATCCGAGCATTTGGCCGCCTTGGCCGAACCCAGTTTGGATACTTTACCATGATAGGTCTCAAAATATGTTTCGGTCACGTCCTCGTGGCAGTGCCCGCACTGCTGTAAAATTGCCGACCGGAAATCGCTCTGGTCAACACGTTCAATTTCATGGGACTTGTGGCAGTCATTACAAACCGGTAGTTTTTTATCCGTGTGCGAAACTTCCCTGCTGTGGATGGAACTCTTAAATTGTTCATAAATACCCAGATGACAGTTCGCGCATGTTTGCCCGACATTGGCGGGATTGACGCTTGATTTGGGATTGTCCGCAGGAAGGGTTTCATGCGGCGTATGGCAGTCGCTGCAAACTGCCGATACCATTAATCCGCTTTCAAACAAACCTTTACCATGAATACTCATGGTATAATGACTGATAACCTGGGTTTCCGGTCCCGTATAACGAACCGCGGCTTTTTCCCCCTCCCTGTGGCATTGGGCGCAAAGCGTCGGAATATTACGGACAAAGGTCGGAGACTTGAGATCAGTTTTGGACAATACATTATGTCCACCATGACAATTAGTACAAGTCGGCGCGTTTTCATCTTCTTTTAACAATAACTGTCCATGTATGCTTTCATAAAAATGGTCGGCAACCTCAACATGACAGATCGAACAATCTATTTTACCGGAATCTTTACATACCGGATATCTGCCCCTGCTCACATTAGTATGACATTTCACACAGGAAATTTTCTGTCCATGTACCGAATGTGAGATACTTTGCATATCAACATATAAAGAATCAACGGTTCCGTCCTCAAGGGTTCTCGTCAGATCTTTATTCTCATGACATTCCATGCAATAATGATCGGTAAATTCCTCCGCGTAAAACACACGACGAATTTTATGCGGGGAATGGCAATCCACACAGGCCGGAATGGCATGAGGTTGTTTTTCCCATAACTCGCCGCGAATCACCTTCTGATGTACTTTCTCAATCTGTGCGTGACAATTCATACAGGTCGTTGCGATATTATCCCGGTTAATTGTCGATTTGGGATCGGTATGAGGCAGTACATTATGTGAAGTATGACAGTTGGTGCAAACGGCGGTAACTATCAATCCCCCCTGAAACAACCCTTCTCCATGAATAGACATGGTATAATTCTGAATAATATCCTGCTGCGGTAATCTGTGTCGTCTGGCTATTTCACTGTCTTCACGATGACACTGACCGCAGGTAGCGGGAATATTCATGATATAAGACGGAGAATTGGGATTTTTTGTATTCAGTATTTTATGTTTGTCATGACAATCCACACAGTCTGGTGCATCAGCATCACCTGTGGCCAATGCCCTGCCATGGGAACTGTTATTATATTCTTCCGTGACCTCATCATGACACATGGAACAATCCACCTTTTGCAGGGGGGTATCATGAGGAAATTCAGTAACGTCTGCGTCAACATGACATGATACACAGCCATTACCCTCATGGACCGTACCTTTAAGAATTCCTTCTTTAACAAAAAGTGAGATTGTTTTACCATCCTTTTCCATTGTCAGGGTCGGGTCGGAATGACAAACATAACAATCTTCATCTTCGGCAGAATGAAGCATATTGACTGATAAAAACGAAAAGACAATAAGGACAAATAAAACTCCAAAGAGTTTTATTAAGCTCCGGAAACCTTTACATAAAATCAATTTTTCTTTAATCATAAAATAATATTCGATATGTTGAATACTGTTTCATATGCAAAAAAAATAATTTCCCCCTTTTAGTATAATATTTTTTTACCTGTTTTGCGAGTGATCTTCGATTTTTTTAACCCACTCGGGATATCTTTCTTTAGCTTCTTCTTCCGGTATTTTACCGGTAAAACCTGTCAGGTTTAACGGATAGTCTTCCGGATGGAAAATTGCAAAAAACATGTGATATAACAAAATTGCCAGGGACGCGAGAATGGCTTCATAAAAATGAACGGTTTCGGATACTTTGATAATCCAGGCCGGAAAGTATTTTGTTGCCAGTGTAGGGAACCACAATACAAAACCGGTAAAGGCCATAATAACAGTTCCCCATATAAGAGCCCAGTATTCTGCTTTTTCGATATAACCGTATTTATGAAATCTGGGTCTCCTTACATTTTTGTTTTTATTGGCATTTAAATGATATTTTATATTTTGAATAAATAAAGGGACATCGCTCGGCTTGGGTAACAATTCATTCAATTCTCCCTTCCAGCTTTTCACGAAAAAGAGATAATAGAGATGATATACTCCGGCCAAAAGCATAGTAACTGCCGCCACCCGATGTATTATACCGCGCAAAGTCTCCGTGAAACCGATTGTCGACAATGCTTTGACCCACCAGGAATCGGGAAATTTAAGCGCAAAACCGGTGATAACAAGCAATATAAAGGTTACCAGGGTCGTTACATGTTGTATGACCCACCATTTATCGAACCGTTGAATTGTTTCTTCTTCCTTTAGCTTGCGTATTTTAGCGCGGACATAGCTCATCCAGATAATAAAGTTATGAAGCACCATACCGCCGATGACAACGATAATTAACCATATATAAATTTCCTTAATAATCGACGCAAGCTTGTCCTCTAATGATGCGGGATTGGCGTGAATATAACTTTTGGTGAATGCTTCGGTCACGTTCAAATGACAGTTACCGCAGGTTTTTTTCAAATTTGCCGGGTAGATCGTCGACCGTGGATCATAATGTGAAAAAATATTATGTATTCCATGACAACTGGTACAATTAGCCGCGACTTTTGAACCGCCCACGGAAGCTAAACCATGATAGCTGTTTGAATAGGAATCGACAATATCGGGTAAAAATCCATACTTTTCATTTAATTTCAGCAATCCATGACAGGGAGCA
This sequence comes from Candidatus Zhuqueibacterota bacterium, assembly GCA_016934825.1. GTDB lineage: Bacteria > Zhuqueibacterota > Zhuqueibacteria > Residuimicrobiales > Krinioviventaceae > Fontivivens. Next base: position 29,524 of record JAFGSB010000162.1, on the reverse strand, counting down.
CAGGTTTGCTCGGTCAAATTTAACTGAAAAGTGGGTGAATTGGGGTCCTGGGGAGATAAGATTTCATGTTCGCCGTGACAGTTGGTACATGTCGGCGAATCGAATTCCCCTCTTGCCAGTGCGACGCCATGGATACTTTCGTTAAATTCTTTTGTAATATCCTCATGACATTTACCACAGGTTTTGGAAATATTGGTTCGAAAAATCGGCGAGTCGGGATCGGATTTCGGCAACAGAGTATGGCTTTCATGGCAATCATTACAGCTTGCCGCTTCATTGTTTCCTGCAGCAAGGGCGGTGCCATGCACTCCCTTTTCAAATCTTTCATATGGCTTGTCTATTTCCGGTTCCCGGATTGCCGCTTTTCCGTTACTCTGATGACATTGTCCGCATGTATGGGGTAAATTTACGGAATAGGTTTTTGACTTTTCGTCAGTTGAACTTAAAATATCATGCGTACCGTGACAACTGGAGCAGGTCGGAGCATCGGGATCGCCGTCAAGTAATAGTTGTTGATGTATCCCAATTTTCGTATTATCCCTGATACCTTCATGGCAGTTTTCACATTGTACCTTTTCAAGTCTGTCAGGATGAGGGTCCCCTTCGGCATCCATATGGCAATCCTGACAACTGAATTCGCCATGAACAGATTGTTGATAACTTTCTTTATCAACAAATAAAGACTGTTCTTCACCGGATTCCAATGTGCGAGTAAATTCTTTTTCTCCATGGCAATCAAAACAATTATCCTGGGCAAATAAAAAATTTATCGAAAAAACAAGGAGGAAAACAGGCAAAACCATTATTTTTTTCATAAAATTTATATCCTTCCAGCCACAATATGGAATAAAATTGAATTTATATTGTTGTATTGTATTACTAAAAAACGCCTTATGTCATATTTTTTTAACACATAAGGCGTTTTTTAAATATAGATCAAATTATTTTTCAGGTACAGGATGAGCGATTAGTTTCTGAGCTTCCGCATAATTGAAAGGTTTATATGTCGGACTGGACTCATTATGACATTTTTTGCACATGGTTTCATCGCTCCCTGTCTGGAAAGCAACGGCTTTTGCGTCCTGTGTGCCTGCGGCTAAATCTTTCATTACTTTCATAGACTTGTACAACGAACCAGGCCCATGACAGACTTCACATCCTACACCTTCTTCAAGTGTTAAAGTGGCAGCTTTGGCCGATGCCGGAGCTTCATAAGCGGTTACGTGACATTTTAAACAATTGGCTGCTTCCTGAGGATTCCCTTCAATACCGGCTTTTTTAGCAACTTCTTTTGCCAGATCAGTAGCCAGTACATTATACGCATCGGCATGTTTCGATTTTTGCCATATACCAAACTGATCTCCACGACTTTTACTCATATGGCACATTTTACATTTTGCCGCGCCCACATATTGAGCATCAGCGGCCAATAAGTTACTAACCACGTATACTAAACCCACAATTAAAGCCGTAACGAAAATTAATTTTTTCATAAGATGCTCCTCCAAATTAAGGTATGCCACAATACATTTTATTTATAACAATAGAATTCTATATGAAAATTTTAATCATCTCAGTTAGTAAATTAGACTTATAAATTTAAACATTCAACAAAAAAAAGGATAATAATATTAATTTTCCGTATTTTGCTTCAATTGTTTAATTTGTTTTTGCATGAATGTCAGTTTTCTTGCGATGCTCAAAAGAAAAATAAAAAGGGCTGTCCAGATAAAAGTGTATGCTAAAAATAAAAACAATATTTTATTCATTTCGATTCCTTAAAAACGTTAATTTTGTAATTTATGTTTGAGCGCCTGAAACTCCTTAACCACTCCTTCGCTCTGGTACCGTAAAACAAGTAAAGTGATGTAAAGAAAGGTGAACGCAAGCAGACAAAACATTAAAGTAGTCAGCATCTCGGGGGCCAGGCCGCTGCCGCTGCCGCCGCCGATAACGGGGGTCGGGTGCTGGGTTCGCCACCATCGAATTGACATATAAACAATCGGAACATCAACAAATCCGATAATACCGAAAACCGCTGCAAAACGGGCTCCGCGTTCTTTATTCGACACATAACTTCGCAACATTAAATAAGCCGCATAAATCAGAAAAAGAACAAACGAAGTTGTCAGGCGGGGATCCCAGGTCCAATAGGTGTTCCAGACAGGCTTGGCCCATAACGGGCCCGTAATGAGAACAATAACGATAAATAATACCCCGATTTCCGCCGAACTGGCAGCCAACCGGTCCCATTGTTCTTTCCCGGTCTTTAAAAAAATGATACCGGCAAGACACACGACAAAAAACGCGATAAACGAAACCCAGGCCGATGGCACATGAAAATAAAATATTCTTTGTACATCACCCATTGTTTTTTCGGGCGGCGCGTATATAAAAGCGAGGTACAAACCCGTTAAAACAAGCATATAGGTGATGACAATCAAAACCAAATATGTTAATTTAATATTTTTCATAATAAATCCCGCTATTCTTCAATGACATATTCATACAATAAAAAACAGATAACTAAAAAAATAACATCAAAACCGACCAGCAGTTTGATCCAGGATAAACTCTGACCTATATCTTTGCCGCTTAATAAATACGCTGTACTTTTGGTTGCCGACAATATAACAGGTACGGAGACCGGGAAAAGTAAAATTGGCAGCATAACTTCCCTGGATTTTGTATTGGCCGAGATGGTCGAAAACAGGGTGCCGATACCGGCAAATCCCAGGGTACCTAAAAATAAAACCACAAGTAACTGCGGAAGAACATGCCCGATGGACAGATCGAGCAATATAACCATAACCGGCAAAATGATGAGCTGAACTATTGTCATAAAAATGACATTACCGATGACTTTGGCGATATATATCAAACTCCGGTCAACCGGACATAACAAGACGCCCTGCATCATACTGTTCTCCTGTTCCCGCGCGAATGACCGGCTTAATCCGATGTTTCCGGAAAATAAAAGCGCGACCCACAAAATTCCCGGAGCCGATATTTTGATCTGCTGTGTGGTCGGATCAAATGTAAAATTGAATACGATGACCACTATAAAAGCAAAAACGCACATCGAAACAATGATATCCTTGCTGCGCAACTCCAGCAAAATGTCTTTGCGTAAAATAGCCAGTATTTGTTTCAAAGCGATCATTATCTTTTATCGATTTAGACTGAAAATCCTATATTTATGTATTTTTTTTTATAGTACAGTTGAATCATGAATATTAAACCGACAATAACTCGGCTATCTCATTCCGGGTCAAAGCCCCTGAAACATCATCTTTGACCAGTTCACCTTCTTTCAAAACAAAAATTCTTTGAGAGTGCCGCAGGGCGTAATTTATATCATGAGTTGTCAGCAAAATAGTCATACCGCCGGAGACGTAATCATGTATCAGGTCCGTCAATAATTTTTCGGCATTAACATCCAAACCGGCAAACGGCTCATCAAGCAGCAGTATGTGCGGATCATGCAAAATAGCCCGCGCCAGGGACAGCCGCTGCTGCATACCGCGTGAAAATGTCCGCACCAGGTCATAGCGCCGCGTATTCAGGTTCACTTTAACCAATAGCTGATCGATTTTATCATGCAAATCCGGCACGTTATACATATTACCGTAAAATTTTAAATTTTCTTCCGCGGACATGTCCCCATATAAAAAAGTAAAATGGCTCATTACACCAATGAGCCTTCGGATTAAATTGGGATTTTTTTTCAGCGGTACTCCGGAAACAATAATGTTTCCCTCGGTCGGTTTGGTTAATGCGGATATAATACGTATTAACGTTGTTTTGCCGGCTCCGTTTATTCCCAACAGGGAAACATACTCGCCTTTTTTGATGTGGAAATTGACCCCTTTTAAAGCATGGGCATGACCAAAAGATTTCCTGATATTTTGCGCAGTGATCATTTGTTTTTTCGCGATTTAGGGCTATCCTTGCCTGCCATTAACGATAATTCGATATTCTGCAGTTCTTCGAATAATTCCTTTCTCCTGTTGTCATTTTTTTCGGTCTTTTTTTCCGTATCCAGCCTGGCAATAATTTCTATAATTTCGTTTTTGCGGTTTTCCAGATCGACCTTTTCAGTTTTAACCGGCCGTACTTTTGCGCGTGAATTTAAATAATGACCGATAACCGATCCGGCCAAAAGTACAATTGCAACAAGAGTAACCGGCAGTAACGGAATGATCTTTTTCTGACCGGCGCGCTGGATCGTAAAAGTGACAGGCGTACCGGCATGGAGTTCGGCTGCATTATACCTTTTGTACTGCGTATTGCGGATATTAAACGGTCCAAGATCCTGTAGCTGATTTGAAATGATATTGACATCGCTGCTATTGATAAATATATCGAAAGACCTGGTATGCTGACCCAATGTCAAAGTAATATTGGCAGAATTTTTATTCCAGGGAACCTGGTATGAATATGAAATTTGACTGTTACCGGGAAAGAGCACGGCATTGGTATAAACTGTTGAACCATGCGCCGATATATTGCTGCCGAAATATACGGAAATGGGATTAAAATTTGAATAATTATCCGGAAGTGAAAATTGAAGCACGGCCTCGCCAATATGCGTATCATGAATACCGCCGGTTATGGCATACATGTCGGGATTATGAATGATCCGGGTTTCACGGATATTTATGACGCTTCCAAAATCATCAATTAAAAAATGATGTATCAATGTGCTGATATGATCCAACGAATGAGTCGAATCAAAAACCACAATTTTTTGGGCAAGAGCCTGTTCTGAACCGCTGTAATATCTGGCGCCTTGGTAATTCACCATGGAAAAATAAGACGCCGATGAATCAAAATTGTTGATAACAAATCTAAACTCACCGTCTTCGGAGGTATTTGTTTTATCGAGATCGACCGGCGCTTCGTCGCCGGTTTTCATCCTTTGTAACTTTACCGTAATATTTTTTACCGCGGAGCTGTCCCTGGTCCCGTTAATAACATGTCCTGCAAGAATAACATCCGCCCGGGATTCAGATTGAGTAACTAAAAAAGATAAAATCAAAAATAAAAAAGAAATGACAGATAACAAACCCTCATATCTTTGCCGGGTAACAATCAACTTGATCATATATCGCCGTTAATTTATTATTTATAATGAATGAATACATATATTTAATTAGGATTTCAAAATTAATAAAAGAAATAAGCAAAATCAATATCAAAATCATTTTTTCCGGCCCAGGTTCTGCTTTTTTCTGGCAATTTCCTGTTCAAGTTTTTTCTGGATATTCTCCATTGTCTTTCCGGAATGAAATTGAATTTGTTTTTCCAATCCATTTAGTGATTGCTGATGTTCATTCATTATCTGGTTAAAATCATTATCGGAAATCTTCCCCATCTGGTGTTCAAAGTTTAATTCCTGTATCGTCGTGTTCAATAATTCGCGCTGGAAAACCAGATCTTCGATCCTTGCGGTTTTCTTATTCAATTGTGCGATTGTTTTATCATTATGACTGAACAGGGGTTTGATCACGTAAAGACTCAGAAACAAAACAACAAAAATAAATAATATATTTAGCATAATATACCATAGAATTTAGTAATTAAACATCCACATTTTAAAATCACAGGACTATTTATGAGACGATCTATTCGAACGATTTTTATGAATTAATTCCCAAATTTTTTCAAAACAATTTACAAACTCTATCTGATCCTGTTCGGAAAAAGGAGCAATAAACTTTACAAAAAGATCCGTCAGATCATCATGCCTTTTGTTTAACACCTCGATGCCGCGTTTCGTAACAGTCAGCAACACCTGGCGTTTATCCGGTGAGTCACTGCCTTTACTAAAATAACCGAGCGCGATCATACGATTGGCCAGTTCGGTGCCGGTGGAAGCAGCAAGATTTAATTTGGTACAAAAATCGCTGATCGATAGTGTTTCAAAAGCGTTCACAATAATAAGCGCCTGATACTGCCGCATTGTTAATGATTCTTTGTGGTCTGGATGATGACGTCCCAATTCATGGAACGCCCCCATTATTTTGGGGGCCACTTCCGCTAATCTTTTACCTCTTTTTTCTATCATAATTTAAATATACCGGCGTCCAGATCGCGGACACCTTAACCTGCTTCTGATGACATTTTTAATATAATAAATTAAAATAATTAAAGATACTTTAATAAAACATAAATTTAAAATCACGTGTCCGGTAATAAACCGGACACGAATGATCCTAATTAATCTAATGATCCTGATCTGTAATTAAAATAGCCCGATTCACCGGTTACAGGATCGTAATAACTCGTCACTTTTAGTTTATAATGTTTGCCGGAAACAGTTTTTACGATATAAATTACATCCGGCGGGGTCAGGATATGAGTTGTGCCGTTATAATTCAGTACTGCGTCGCCGACGGCCAGATTGTCACCCTCATCCTTGGCCCAGGTCAATCCGGAAGGAACGCCGGTCACGTCATCGAAAATTTTTCCTTCCAACGTCGCGATTTCGACTCCTTCGACGGAATTGATCCGTAATGCCGGATTATTAATGGAGGCGTTCATCTCCGGTATATACAAGGAGATTGTTACAAAAGCAATATCCCAGTTTGCCGGTTCAATTGTTGATGCCGAACTCAGCGCAATGTAACCGGGTGTGGAATCAGTTGCCGTTATCTCTACGGTTTTTATGTCTGTCGGTTTACCTTTATCGTCAACCGGGGAAACACTGACCTGCCATGTATTATTTGTATAACTATCAACTCTTAATTTATAAAACTTATAATCGACAGATTTGATCAAAAATATCTCATTTTTACTTGAAATGGTGTGGGTTGTGAAATCATAGTTGTACCATTTATCGCCGATCACCAGTGTATCCGGTTTATCGGTGGACAGGGTCGCGCTGAGATCGGCTTCGGCGTTAAAATCAACCACACCCAGATTTACCGCGGACACACCGGCGGAACCGGCGCTGCCGCTGTTCAAAGCCAGATCGGGACTGCGGTTCTCGATATAAAATCTAATATCCCATAAGGAAACCGGAGCCAGTTTATCCAAAGCCAGAAAAGACGGGGCCAGTTTGACATTTTGGGTTACATGCGTATCGTCATCGGGAGTTTCTTTTTTCGGCTCAGCGGGATTTTCTTTTGAACAGGCCGATAATAAAACAAATATTGTGAATATCATAAAAAGCGTAACAGGCACTACTCTTTTAAGAAATAATTTCATAAATCTACTCCTTTAGTTGGACATATAATCAATAATTGATATTCAAACTCGTAAATAATCTTCTGCCAATCCACGGGCCGTAAAGCACATCGGTATAATCAGTTATATTTGTTGCGCCTGCCCGGACAGACAGCATTTTATTCAATACAATAGTAACCGTACCGTCTAATAAATGGTAGGCGGCTTTCGGCTTTATTCGGGTCGAAAACTCACCGGTCCGGCGGTCGAATTCCCTGACTTTTCGTTCACTGAAAAACTGGTCGCGGAGCGAGAACCGGACCCGTTTTTTCAATATACTGTAATTCAGGTTCAGTGAAGCCGTATGCGGTGATAAATTAAAACTGTCCTCGATCATTTCACTCTGGCTTACATCCGTATAGTTATAAGCCAATGTGGTTGTAAAATTATTCAGCCAGTAAATCCGGCACTGCCATTCAACACCCCGAAATGAAGCAAGATCGATATTTCTGTAACTTAACACGGCGGGTTTGACCGTATAATCAAGTATCAAATCTTTAAAACGGTTGTGGAACAGGTTGACATTGACAAGCACCATATAGTTCCAGAAATATTCCAGTCCGAGAGTGGCGCCTGTGGAACGTTCCGGTTTCAGGTCGGGATTACCGATCACTTTATAACCGATAGCGGCATGATCAAAATCAATATACATATCCGAATAGGACGGGGCGCGGAATCCGCCTCCGTATGATCCACGGAATTTCAGCGTGTTGGTGATATTGACCATACCGCTTAACCTGGGACTGAAATACGGATCGATATCGGAAATCTTGTCATAACGGCCGCCCAGTATCAGGGTGAGTTTTTTGACAGGATTGGCTTCGAACTGGACAAACATACCGCCCTGGTTCCTGGTTACTTTATCGTTCAGTACCCTGTCGGATTCAAAACGGTCAAAATTAAAATCCACTCCAAAATCCAGATGGTAATTATGGGATAACAAACAGGTAAAATCGGTTTTTACGCCGATAATATTTTCACGAGTTGAATCACTTTTGCTCAAATAACCGGAATTACGCACAGTAACGTCATAAACCCGCCGGTAAAAATTAAAAAAAGTTTTTGTGTTAACGGAAAACCGGTCCGAAATTGTTTTATCCCATTTCACAAAATTATCATATCTTTTCACATTGGTTCTGTTGAAGAATATCGGATCCTCGCTGTCCTGAAAATTCTGATTAAAGGTTGTTCCCGTTTCAATCTCCCCCAGCTTTTCGAATGCGTACCTGAACTTTCCCGTGAGTTTATTCGCTTCCGTATCCGTAACATTAATGGACGCCAGGTTCTGATCAACTCCGCCCCGGGAATAATCGGCGTTTAACAGATAACCTAATTTATTTTTAGTTCCTTTTAACGAGATATTGCCGCTGTACAGGTCATAGGAACCGATTTTGCCATTACCGTTGACAGTTAAATTTTCGCTGTATCCTTTTGTAATAATATTGATCACGCCGCCCATGGCTTCACTGCCGTACAATGCCGAACTGGGTCCCTTGACGATTTCGATCTGTTCAATATCGTCGACGTCAAGCAAATTCAATTCCAGACGATTGTTAAATTTTCCGGCAATCGGCATTCCGTCGACAAGGATCAAAATATACTTGCTGTCAATTCCGTTCATTCGTAACGTTTTGCCGCCGTTCACTCCTTCTTCAATAATAATACCTGGCCGGTCTTCAAGCACCTGGGCAATGTTTTCCGCTCCCGTTTCCTCAATTTCATTGTTTGTTATAAGTTCGGTAACGACCGGTACGTTTTCCATCAGCATTTTAGTGCGGGTCGCCGTAACGACAATTTTTTGGGTTTGAAAATAACTTTCCCGCATATCGAACTTTAAATTCAGATTCCTGTCCGGTTGACATTCAATTTTTTGAGCGATAACCTCATAGCCCATCATTTGCGCTTTTATCGTGTAACTGCCGGGCGGCACTCTTTTAATGATAAAATGGCCGTTTTGATCGGCCGCGGCCCCGCGTGTCGTATTTTCCAGAAAAACATTGGCGTTCGGCAGCCCTTCGCTCGTAACGGCATCTACAACCATACCCTCAATAATAGAAGAACCTTGCTGGGAATACGTTACACCGCCTGCAAAGATCATGAATGAAAGAATGAGGTAAGCTGTAAAATTTTTCATGGCCTAATAATAATTATTTTTTCAAGCTATTTTTGATTTTTCTGCCTGTATATATCTTAATTTTTATTAAAAATTCGAGGCGTCATAGCCAGTATTGTACCGACCACCATGACTATTCCTCCGATCCACATCCACAGCACCAGCGGATTGATCAAAACGCTGACGGTTGCGGTATCGGTTTTGTTATCGTAACCGGACAGGATAACATACAGATCTTCCTTAAGTGTAGAACGAATTCCAACTTCGGTTGCCGGTTGAAAATTCTCATGAAAATGTTTTTCTGAGGATATGGGTCCTACAAATTTTTTGTTATTGTAAATATCAAAATTGGCGGAGACGATGTTCAGGTCGCCGGTATGCTCGCTTGTCAATCCTTTATACAATAGACTAAAACGGCCGACCTCTATATTCCCGCCTTTATGAATGGTAGCCGTTTTTTCGAGACCAAAGGCAGAAGAACCGATCATACCCAAAAACAGCATTAAAACGCCCAGATGGACAATAAAACCGCCGTACCGTCTTTTATTTATTCTCAATAAATTTACGATCGCTTTCGCAAATGAAGAGTTGTCCATTCGTTTTCGCGCGGATATTCCGCGTGCAAATTCCAGTAAAGTGACGCCAAGAGAAAAAACAAATATGGAAAGCGCAATTAATGCGGTTGTATTTCGAATACCGGAAAGAATAAACAGAACAAATAGTACAACGGTAACAACACCCGGTATCAATAAATTTTTATATAATTTTTTCACTGTTGTTTTATTCCAGGCCAATAAAGTGCAAATTCCGATCAGTAAAAAAATGACCAAACCGATCGGGGTCGCCATTTGATTGAAAAAATGTTCGCCAACCGTCACCTTTTTGCCGGTAAAGACTTCCGAGATGGCCGGCATAATGGTTCCCCAAAACACACCCAGAGTTAACGCGGAAAATAGAATGTTGTTCAGTAAAAAGCTGGATTCCTTGGATGACCATGATATGATATTCCTGTCATTTGTCAGCGAATCCGCCCTGCGGTACAACAGGGTAAACGATACGATCAAAATGAGCGCCAGGAATCCCAAAAACAGGGGCCCAAGGTCGGATACACCAAAGGCGTGAACGGAAGAAATCAACCCGCTGCGGGTGACAAAGGTGCCAAAAATGGTCAGCGCGAATGTGAGAACAATGAGTGTAATGTTCCACTTTTTCAGCATGCCCTTGCGTTCCTGTACAATTACGGAATGCAAAAATGCCGAACCTGTCAGCCAGGGCAGCAGCGACGAATTTTCAACCGGGTCCCAGGCCCAGTAACCTCCCCAGCCCAGTTCAACATAAGCCCACTGCATTCCTAAAATATTGCCGATTGTCAGAAACAGCCAGGAAAACAAAGTCCAGCGGCGGATGCTTTTTATCCATTGTTCATCAAGCCGGTTATTCATTAACGCGGCAATCGCAAAGGCAAACGGCACAGTAAAGCCGACAAATCCAATGTACAACGACGGCGGATGAAAGATCATTTCCGGGTTTTGCAACAACGGATTGAGTCCTTTACCATCGGCAGGCGTAAATGAAAATGTGGCAAAGGGATTGGTTTTGACCACCAGTAAATACAGAAAAAAAAGAGTTGTAAAACTCATAATTCCCATCGTATATGGCAGCAACAGGGAATTTTTATTTTTGTTTTGTTTGATAACGATAACTGAAAATAAAGATAGCAGCCATGCCCAAAGCAGTAAAGATCCGTCCTGTCCGGCCCAGAAGGACGCGGTCGTATAAAACCATGATAAAGAACGGTTCGAATAATTGGCCACATACTCTACACGGAAATCACGGGTATAAAAGGCATAAAGCAGGGCCGCCGAAGCAATACTGACAAGTAAAAATACGGCGTAAACGGCGTGCTGGGCGCTTTGAAACAATATAAATGATTTCTTCCTGCCGGCGATAAAAAACAAAACAGTAGAATATCCGATAAGGACAAGAGAAAGTATAAGAGACTGATATCCGATTTCGTTCAAGGCTGTTATCCTGTTAAATAAAATTATTTCAAATTTGCGAAATATAATAATGCCAGATATTAAATGCAAACTTTTAAAACGCACCTACAGTTCAAATTAAAGGGATTTGCGTTATATTGCCGTATTTTTAGGCAGCAGGTGGGTTCTTCATTTACTGAATAATATTCAGGAATGTTTTTCTATTATTTCAACAGAGATAGATTAGTAAAGAAAAAACGAAAATGGGCAAAAATATAAATAATTACTTATAAAAGGACTATTACCCCGGCATGAGCGTTTATTAATAATTTTCAGACATTAAAAAACTAAACCGGAACACAAAATTGATAATAATTGATTAAACCTGTCTGCTGTGACCCTCCTGCTTGTATTTTTCCAGCAGGTCCGTCAATTGTTTAACAATGTCCGGTTTTTCATTATACAGATTACGCGTTTCAACGATATCGTCAGTTATATTATACAACTGTCCCGGCAGATCGGATATTTTTCCGCTATCTGTCCAGCCGCCCGAACCGCGTCCAAGGATAAGCTTCCATCCGCCTTTTCGAATTGCAAACATTCCGTCTATGGAATGATGAACAACAGCCTCACGGATTGGTTTATCCTGTTTTCGTCCTTCCAGTGCGGGAAGGATATTAAAGCTGTCTTCAGCGGCGTTTACCGGCAGATCGGCGCCGACAATCGACGCGGCGGTTGCGTACAGGTCGGTCAAACAGATCAGTTCGTCACAAACGGTTCCGGATTTAATTCGTTCCGGCCAGCGGGCAATAAAAGGTATACGATGCCCGCCGTCCCATATATCCGACTTTTGGCCGCGGAAAATATAATTGGCCTGGTGATCATAGTCCGGATCGATAAACCGCTCGTCGGAGCCGTTATCGCTGGTGACTATTAAAAGCGTATTGTCCAACAGGTCATGCCTTTCCAGCGTTTCCAATACACGGCCTATCGTCCAGTCAACCTGTTTAACAAAATCGCCGTACTTGCCCACGCTGCTTTTGCCCCTGAACGAATCATCCGGGACCCAGGGGGTATGGGGCGCGGTCAGCGCGAAATAAAGGAAAAATGGATTGTTTTTCCGTTCCTGAACGTGTTTGTCCACAAATTCGACGGCTTTTTTCGTCAGGTCGGGCAGGACATTGACGTGTTTAAATCCGGGGGCAATGGGTCCTGCGCGCCAGAAACCCTCCTGCTCCCGGGTGCTTCCGGGTGTTTGTCCGGTCGGTTGTTCTACTGCGTGATCATTTTCGACATACAAATACGGGTCCATATCCAGAGACGCCGGGATGCCGAAAAAGTAATCGAATCCGAAATCATTCGGACCGGGATGCAGCGGTTTGCCATAGTCGGTTTTTTCTTCACTGCCGAGGCCCAGATGCCATTTGCCGATACATGCGGTGGAATATCCATTTTGTTTGAGCAGTGAAGCAACGGTCTGCCTGCCGGGCTCGATAAGGCACGGCGAATAACCCCATAATACGCCGCTTTTCAGAGATGTACGCCAGCAGTAGCGGCCTGTGAGGATACCGTAGCGAGTGGGCGTACATACCGCGGACCCGGAATGCGCGTCGGTAAATATCACGCCCTCATCGGCAATCCGGTCCATATTTGGGGTTTGGATTTTCGAGTCTTTGTTCAGGCAGGTCAGGTCGCCATACCCCATATCGTCCGCCAGGATGAAAACAATATTGGGCATGGATTTCGGATTGATATTACAGTACAAACAGGACAGTCCCAAAGCCGCGGTACCGGCGCCAAATGTTTGCAGAAAAGAACGGCGTGAATAGTTTTTCGTATTCATAATTGTGACCTCGATAAATAAACGGGATTTGCATAATTTATCGGTTCTATTTGTTCTTATACAACCGTAAGGATGGTTCTTCGTTTTGCTGTTGAATCCATATCTGTTTTATCCCGGAAAAGTTTGATGATCCGGTAAAACAGAGAAAAAGAAGTATCAGTTTTAAGATAATAAATAATTCTTTGGGAACAAAATATTTAGTGATTTTCCTGCAAAGTATAAGTTAGGGGATGAATCGCGTCATAAGCGCTGCCGCCGGTATAGTGTATATTCCTCAGGAATGAGGATTAGATTACGCCGATATTATAATTGTTCCAAATATAAGGATTATAAAATTCCTACACCCTGTGATTTAATCATTCAAAGGAAACTGTGACACCGACAAAGTCCTCTGCATGTTCATTATTTTCTCCCCGGGATGAATAGAATATCCTGGTTATTCCGGCACTTCGACCTCAATCGTTATATACCGTTTCTTTGTCCGCTCTTTTGCTTTTGTCAGCCATTTTTTGGCCAGTGTGTATTCCGGGTCGATTTTTAGGCATTTTTCCCAGGCGGCAACAACCTGTTTCCATTTCCGCTGTTGCCAGTATACGCTGCCGAGATTATAATACGCGGAAACGTACTCCGGCTGAATATTTACAGCTTTTTCCAAACTTTTAACAGCCAGATCGAATTCACCCTGTTTTTGATAACACAGTCCCCGATTATTATAAGCAAGCGCATTCAGTGAATCGATTTGCAAAACGGCGTCGTAATTGTTCAGCGCTTTGTGATATTCTTTCATTTTCCTGTGTATATCGCCGCATTGGATATAAACGGAGACATTTTCCGGGTCAAACTCCAGCACCCTGTAAAAATCACTCAGCGCCGGTTCTAATTCATTCATTTTCAAATAACATATTGCGCTGTAATAAATGGCTTTTTGAAGATATTCGGGCGACGAGCCCATTTGTTGTACTTTATCGAAATCCTGTATGGCTTTTGAATATTGTTCCATATTTTTATAACATTGCCCCCGGTAAAACCAGGCCTGCGCGTTATCGGGAGCAAACATCACGGCGGAATGAAAGTCCTGAATCGCTTTATCATAGTCGCCGCGGTTCTGATAATTGTTAGCCCGATTCAAATAAACAGGTGCATAATACGGATCGATACTGACCGCTTTGTCATAATCTTTCAGGGCGTTTGTATCGTTACCGGTATTCTGATAAACATTACCGCGATTGTTGTAAGCTTCGGTCATCTCCGGATCGAGCGCGATAGCCTTTGAGTAAAAATAAATCTTTTGCCTGGGGTCCTGCGTTTTGTACCCTTTTTCAAACCAGTACAGCGCGTTCAAACTATCGGAATCATAAACCCTTGAATTCGAATCAATTTGAATACCTTTTCTTTGCTGCCGTGCGATATTCTTCATTTCACGGGATTCGTATACCTTTGTCCAGAATTCCATATCTTTTTTCGCGCTCAATTGTTTTTCAACGTGCTGAATAACCTGATCCGCAATGGCCAATACATCTTTATTCGTCTCCCCGTCCCGCCGGGCCAGCAGAGTATTGATCACGACGCCTTTGTCCGTATAAAGTCCGTGAGCGCTTCGTTGAAACGGCCCATAACCGCTGGTTGATTTTTGCAGATCGATCAAATCGATCATGCGACCTATTGCCCGCCATGCACGGATCTTTTGGGCAGGATTTTCAAGTTGGTGAAGAATGTTCATAACACGATACAGGCAATCTGTTTTCAACCGGCTGAATTTATCATTTTCCCGGATCAATACCAGCATCCAGGACACATTTTCCTTAAACACCCATTTGCCATGCGTTTCAAATTTATCGGTTTTTGTTGTTTCTTTTGCATTGCTGTTTTCCGGTTGTTTCGGTTCATCGACAGTTTCTTCATTATTATATAACAAATCGAGTCTTTCCTGTACGGGAATGAGTAAACGGAATCTCGTCTCGTTCAGGGACACGGAAAGTAAATTGTTTTGTTCCTTTTCTGCCAATCCGGTTAATACTGTATCCAGGACAAAAGTATTATTGATTTTGTTTAACAGGGTTTCTATATCGTATTTATGGGCGAGAGTAAAATCGTTGTCACGCAAACTGTCAAAAATTGCCGAATACCTGTCCGCTGCCCCGGATTGATGAAGTGTAGTATCCGATTGAATTTTTTCCGTCAAATCCAGTAAAAAATCGAGCGTGTCTTTTTTTTCGGGAACTGTCAGTTGACGGGATGTGCAGCCTGACAATAATACGATTATTAAAAAAACAGCTCTTATTTTCATATTCCCTCCATTATGAGGAAATTTATCTTCAAAAATATTAGTTCTCTTTAAACTCCCCGGCAAAGGTCATCACACAAATGGTGCCGTATTGGGCATGCGGACCGTATGCTGCGCCGACAACTCGAAAATTCGGATTGAATATATTTTTGCGATGCCCCCTGTCCGGTACGCCGTCATCGACGATCAGATCGATGACAACATCCCTGGCGTTGTCGCCGCCATAGGAGATATTCTCTCCCATAGTATACAACCATGTGCCGTAACGGGCCAACCGTTTATCCGGAGTACTGCCGTCCGTACCGCGGTGGCCTGTGTTGCCGTTCCAGCCCTGTTCGTGCACATGATCGAGCGCGGCAAGCGACATACCTTTTGACAATCTCAATGCCGGTAGCGGTTCGGCTTTTTTCAAAAAACGGATCGCTTCTTCCAACGCTTTTACGCCCTCCTTTGTCACCAGCATCACCTGCCCCGGTTTTGCCAGATATTTACCCTTATATAAGGGACGAAGTTGTTCCAGAACGGCGGCATACTGGGCCGGGTTCTGCCGCGCCAGGTTCAATTCCCTGAGGATGTCATTTGCGGTGACGGTTTGTTTTTGCGCTGTTACGGGGTGTCCGGAAGGCCTGTTGACCGCGTCGTACGGCAGACATGTTATCAACAAAAGCAGTAAAACTAATAATTGCGGTATTCGCATCAGGAATCCTGTCTGGTTACAATAACTGTGGTGTCCATTTCCGTAGACAACTGGGTATGGGTGATATCCCACCATTTAAAAAGGACCCGCAATACACCTTCTTTATCATAGAGAAACGTAAAATCATTATTATATTCACAGATACAAAGACAAGCGCGTAATGTGTCGGCTATTGCGATCTCGACAACATTATCATTGATATCAACATCAACAACAAAAGCGGGACAGCAGTTGGCGGTATAATGGATTTGCAGTGTCAGCGTGTCCTGGATGAACCGGTAAGCCCGCAGGTAAATCCGGGAATTTAGCTTAAACAGCGCATCTCCGTTATCAATACAGTGATTGTCGGTAAAAACAAAGTGGTTGCCGAAAGGGAAACCATCATATTTCGTATTCAAAGGGTCCTTGTTTAAATTACAGAATACTATCAGTGAAAATATAAACAAACCGAACATAAAATAAAAAACTTTTTTCATAAATCTTCCCCTCAATTAATGATATACTGAAATACCTCAGTCCATTTATATAAATAATTAATATAAATAAACGGTTGATTAATTGACAAATTTTATATCCGGTACCGTCGTTGCCTTTCATTTTATAATAGTAACTGTTGTATCCAGTAAAGTTGTGAACAAATTCCCGGGTATATCCCACTCTTTGAATATTATCCTCAATGTGCCTTCTTTTGAAAAAAGAAACGAAAAATCATTATCATAATCACAGATACAGCGACAGCCGCGCAGTGTATCGGCCAGCGCGATTTCGACAACATTATCCTTAACGGCAACACTATCAACAAATTCAGGGCAGCAATTGGCGGAGTAATGAATCCGTAAGGTCAGGGTGTCATTTTTAAAATAGTAGTTTTTCAGATATGTATCGGAATTCATGACCTTATCAAGATTCAATTCATTCCCCTGACAGCCAAAATCGGTGAATTCCAGATAAAAAACGGACGCATCCGCCGGTTGTTCCGATTTTATCGGGTCTTTATTCACGTTACAAAATAAAACAAAACAGCACAATATTATTGATAAAACCGAAAATCCGTATTTCTGCATAAAACCTCCACGTCATCAATAAGTTATGTCTGAAACAACACGAGGCTCATAACCTGTGTTTAAAACAACAAGCGTATCAATTCTGGTCGTGTAGCCTTCGTCTCCGAAATCCATGAACCGGAATATGATATGTATTTTATTGCCGCCGGTATAAAGAAAAGTAAAATCATTATTGTATTCGCAGATACAAAAGCAGCCCGGACTTTTATCCGCCAGTGTGATATTTACGTTATTATTACTCACGTAAATACTATCCGAAAAATCAGGACAACAGTTTGCCGGGAAATGGATCGTCAGCGTCAACGTATCTTTGTTTAAGCGGTATCCTGTTAAATAATAATCGTTCTGTAAAGTTTTCTCAAGTCCTTTTTCAGAGGCGCACCCGTAATTTATAAAACGCAGAAATTCTATTTTTGTTTCCTCATCTTTTGTCCCGATGACGGAATCGTCCTTCTGGCACCCATTTAGCAGGGGCACAATTAACAACATTAATAAAAGATATTTTAATACTTTCATCATGTCCTCCTTATCATTAAATTATTATTTAATCAAAACCATATTTCTTGTTACAATCGGATTTTCATTTACATATAACGTGTAAAAATACAAACCGCTTGCCACCTGGCGTTCCGAATTATTACATCCGTTCCACATTACCGAAAATCTACCCGCTGATAAAATATTTTTTTCGAACGTCCGCACCAGCCGTCCATGAAGATCAAAAATCTTTACTGCTGCATTTCCGGGATTATCGAGTTCAAAATGAATAGTTGTACCGGCTTTAAACGGATTGGGATAATTCTGATAGAGAACATGTGATTGTGCTTTTTTCGGGTTATATTTGTTAAAGGAAACAGACGTTAAAAGATCTTTTATATTATAGACATAAATACCGTTTTTATTATTCGATATAAAAATATTATGATCATTCATATAAACGTAATTTATAGACGCCGGAATAAAAGCTGTTTTTAATAGTCTTAAATCGGGCAGATTTGAAATATCAAAAAAATAAATATCACTCTCATATTTGTACTGGTCGAAAAATACGGCAACAAGATAGTTATCCTTAATGTACATCCGTCGAACGTCTTCGGGAATAGTCACACTTTTAACCGCAGCCGGGTTTTCCGGATTTGACAGATCATATACAATCAGTTCATTGTTTTCAGCGACAAAAAGATACCGGCCGTCCCCGGAACAATTCACCGCGTTTCTGTAACTATGCTGATGATTTACCAGGACCGGAAGCTCCGGAGTGGTTATGTCAAAAATCAGGGGTCCGTTGTAATCGCCGCCGACGATCAGCAGGTGATTACGCAGCAGAATTTCATCAACAGCCATGCCGTTAGGCATATTAATTTCGGTAATGTTGCGGGGCATAACCGGATCGCTTATATCCGCCAGATGCACGTTTGAATAAGAACCGCCGAACACCGCGAGTGAATCGTTCAGCGCCAGACTTGTGCAGGTTTTGCCGATATCGATAGTTGCCAGTGAATCTATATTCCCGTTATGATCTACACTGAACACACTCATGCCCTTGCCGGTTGCGGCATATATAAAATTCTCCCGCAAAACCATGTCGCGAATATAAACGGTTTTGAACGAATATTTCTGTTTGATCTTGAATTTATGCAGGTCGGCAATGTTTGTCACGACAAGTCCGTCCGAACTTTCGTGCCCGCTAATAAGAATTGAATCAATGGTGCACAGGCTTCCGTAATCGGCTTTAGTATCCAGGTAATAACCGGATACCAGCTTGAAATTATTTTTGATTCTGGCGACCTGAACGCCGGCGCCGGTAAAACCGGCAAATAAAAAAGGCTGTTTAATCAATAATTGCCCGGCATTTTTGTTATTAAGCACCTGGTATTGTTCTGCCACAAATTCCATTTGTTCAGGATTTGATAAATCAAAAATCCCGATTTTGTTTTCATAAGCAACATATAATGTATCACCATCATTTATGGCTGCGGATATCGGTAAAGCCAAATCGTATGTTTTTAAATATTCGGGATGCGTTGGGTCCTTTATATCCCACGTCCTAATTTCACCCCAGGAGGAAGATGGCGAACTTTTTTTACTCAATACGCCGCCATGATTTTCCACAAAATAGGCTGTATTTTTAAAAAATAATAAATTAACATATTCCCACAATGTCGCCCAATTTGTATAATTCAACTGCCCGACCTGCTCAAGGGTCTCACATTTCAAAATACGAAAAACGCTTTCTTCCTGTCCAATATAATGTGAGTAAAGATGATCCCCGTGCAAATAAAGGTCATAACTATTCAGCGTGTCGCTCATTGTTACAACCGGTTCATTAATATGGCTTATATCTATTTTGCTGATCCCTTCAGTCCGGTGGCGAATAAACAGATTGTTATTACCGGCAACGAAACTCATCGATTCTTTACTCATCTCCAGCGTAGACAGTAAACACGGGTGATAGATACTGGAAATATCATATACAAACAAACCACAATACTGGTCCAGCACGAACAAAGTATTATCTCTAACATAAAGACTTTTGACCAAAGTGGGGGTGTTGATATAATGAATAACAGGAAAATAATTTTCAGCCAAAACCCGGCACACAAGCACGGACCCGCCCGCTCCGACGAACACATAATCTTCCGACGAGCACATCACATTATACTGGCCCCAGAAAATCCGGCCGGTGGGCTGCAGAGAAGGTGTTTCATTCTGTTCAAACCAGGCCGGTTTTACCTGGTTAAAAACAAGAAATAAAAGTAGTAAAATAAAACTGATACATCTATTGCGTTGAAGACTTTGTTGACTTTGGAAAAACATGCTTTTCCTCCGTTATGGCCGGTTATTTTTTACAACGCGGCTGAAATCGAAAACAATTAAATCCCGGCGTCGGTCGTCATAATTTCACACAGAAAATAATCATATAAACTTGTATTACTGAAAAAACATGCACAATTATAAATAGTCCATCAGCAGACGTGCCGAAATTATACATTCAAATACAATGCCAGTTGTCAACCAGCTACTAATATACTGATTTTTAATAGATTAGATATAAATAACTATTCAAACAAAAACCGAAAAAAAATCATGAATACGAAAAATATTCGTACCGGTGTGAATAATCCCCAGCAATCTGAGACAATCTCAGACCATGTCCGGATTTTACTGACAAAATGAAACCCAACCTTTACCTGTTGAGTTTCTTATGTTTTGCTCATTAATGTTAATCAATATATTTTGCGAGACAGGAACATCTTATCATGTTTATTTCTATACCATCTTCTACTTCAGCAGTTCCCACTCGGAAAAAGTTTCGATGTTGACCGGCACCTTTGGGAAAATAATAAAAAGTCAAAATAATCTGGCCTCTATTAATTCTAATGTTTCAATTTCAAAATAATGATTAGAGGGACCTATTCGGCAATTATAAAGAATCATCCCCAGATCTTTAACAATTTTTAAATTTTTATCTTTTACATCGTCCCCTACAAATCCGTGAACTTTAAGTGTATCGGGTGTATTTTGTGTATAAAATCTTTTTATCTTTACCCCAAAAAATAAATCGGCAGAATCGAGGGCATTTAAATTGAATTTATTATCTTCTTTTAAATAGAATTTCACATTATCATTTATTACTTCCACAGAATCATACTTTATTACACATCCACAATCATCAAATTCAGGTTTTAATTTATATGTATTCAAGGTCTCGGTAATTTCATATATCATATATGGGAATTCTGATTTGATATTTGTGACTTGCCACTTTTTTGAACCTTCGATTTGTTTATAGTCTATCCCAACACAATTATTAACATCATGAATACTATATGTATAATGATATAACCATGAATTATTTAATTTTAAAGGAAAATAGTCCGATAATTCAACATAACTGGCATAAAGCTTTACATCAAGATTTTTGTTTAAAACAATAGTTGTGTCCAATGTAACAAAAAGTGTATCATTTACAAGCAGGTGGTATGTTCCCTCTTTGATATTTTCGAAACAAAATTTACCATCAATATCTGTAGTGTCAATCCTTACATTATGATCTTTAAGATTCAATTCCAGTTCGTATACTGGTACATTATTACCATTCTCCGATTTATAAACCTGACCACAGAGATTGTAAAAATTTTCTGTCTCATTAAAAAAATTGCAGGAAAATTGAAATATAAACATGAAAATAATAATTTTTAAAATTATTTTTTTTATAAATTTATCCCCTTTTGATATTGAATAGATTTAAAATTATATTAATTATACATTCAAATACAATGCCAGCCGTCAATTAGTTCCTAATATGCTGATTTTTAATAAATTAGATGCTATTAACTATTCAAACAAGAACTGAAAAAAAAACATGAATACGAAAAATATTCGTACCGGTGTGAATATTAAAAAATACCCGTTAACAAATTGAAACTGTCAATGGTTATCACGGATTTTCTTGGCAAGACATTCCGCTCCCTAGTCTATAAAAAAGAATTATTAATATTAAAATAATTCTATTCACCAGGGACAACAGAATTGGTTTATTTCACGGTCTCGTTTTCGACCGGTTCCCACTCGCCGAAAGTTTCGATGTTGACCTGCACCTGCGGATCGGCGGTCCAGGTTTCGTATGAATTATAAAACCAGCCGATATATTGCGATTCTCCGCCTCCCTGGGTGGTGATCAAAAAACGGTTGGAAAGCCTTCCGATACTGTTGGCCCGGTCGCGTGACAGGTCCTTGTCGCCTCCCTGCGGATCGACCGGAACCCAGCCGTAATTTGGCAGATACACTTCGGGCCAGCGGTGGAAATATTCATCCAGACTGGCGTCGTCGCCGCGGACAACAACAGCGCCGACATAGCGCGCCGGCAATCCCGCGGCGCGGCACAAAGCGATAAAACTGAACGAATATTCTGAACACGAGCCGGTGCCCCGCTGCAGTACCACCGGTGCGACATTCCAGCCGCCCTCCAGTTTGTATTCCAGAGTGGTGCGGATGTAATCGAATATCCGGCGGGCGATCCAATACGGATTCCGCTCATCGTCCACTATATCCTTTGCGAGTTTTTGGATGTACGAGTCGTCAATACAGTATTTACTGCCGTTGGCGGTATATTTTTCACGCAGATCCGCCGGTATGTCGCTCAGGGGTCCGACTTTATCCGGAAAGATATAATAAGTAATAGCGGAAATTTTAGTCTCCACGTTCAAAATCGTTTGTTGCGGTGCGGCGGATTTAATGTTCTTGTAGTGAAAATAAGCGAACCGCTGATCCCAGCGATCCGTTACGGTTTGAAAGGATTGAGGAGAATATTCGATTTTCAGAATGTCCTGCTGCGGCAAGCTTTCCGGGATGGCGCAATAGACGTTCAGATCGCGGAGCAGGCCTTTACCGGAGGTTTTCACTTCATGGGTCAACGTCACTCTGGCATGGCGGGTGTCTTCCAGACTGAACAATTCGTCATCCTCGCGGACAAGTGTGTAAATCTTTTTATTTTGAAAATCGAGATTCCGGATATATTCGCCGTCAAATGCCAGGCCGCGCGGATAAGGTCCGGGGGATTTGAAAATAATAAGGACTTCCCCGGTTTCCAGATCGAGCATATAAATTTCGTCTTCCAGGCGGTCGGCACACCAGAGATATGTACCGTCAAAGGTCAGTCCGTTTGCGGCCTGCGCCGGGGCGGTCAGGATTTTTACGGCCGTCCCGTCGCTGAGATCGATCTTGAAAATTTTTTTGTCCCGGGAATCACTCACCCAAAGCGTTTGTCCGTCCCACGTCAATCCTTCAGGATTACCGGTGGGCGAGTCAACGGCAAACAGAATACCGCCATCCTTCGGGTCGACTTTGAATATTTTCTGCTGTTTACTGTCGACGTTCCACAGATACGAACCGTCCCAGGCCAGGCCGGCAGGCCAGAATCCCGGAGACGGGATCTCGCGTATTTTTTTACCCGTTGACGGATCGAGACAGATCAGGACGTCCGACTTGTAGTCCGACATCCACAGATTTTTACCGTCGAACGTCAATCCGACAGTGAAAGAAGACGGCGAATCAAATTCAGTGACGACCTGTCCGGGGTGAGAGAATGATAACGATATTAGACTTAACAGAACAGTAGTAGTGCGTAGAATTTTCATAGCAGATTCCTTAGCTGGTGGAAGTTACAATAATTTTTCGATTGTTTTTTACCGCCGAATATGTAAAGAACACAAACCTTACAACAAGGGGCAGCTGCCTCTTGTTGTAAAACCCATAAAAATCAACAGGTCACATGAAACAGGCCGATCACCTTTCCCTCGGCGGTGTTCCACGCCTGAACGGCCTTGGGTGTGGGAAATAAATTCGCACTGCACTTTTTTTGTTTAAGAAACCGGGCCGCGTCTTCCGACAAGTCTGCACAACCATATTGCCCCGTACCGATAATCAGGGCGTTAACGCCCTCACGATAAATATATTTCACTTCATCTTTGGATATTTTATGCGATGTGCCGTAAATTTGTTTGGAGAGTTTTTTACGTCGTTTCTCAACATGACTGTCCGATAAAATATAAACGTCATATTTGTATTTTTCATTGTTTATGGTTATCGAGCCAAAGCTCGTGTCATTAATATGAGGATACATTACTCCTCCATGGTAAAATTAATTGTCACAAATACTTTTACATTTTGTTCAAATAACGCTGGCCCTCCTCAATTTCATGCCGGGGCAGGTTACCCGATTCCAGCTCGGCGTCGGTTCTGGACAACAACCTTTTATAAAAATCATTTATTTTTTTCTTTGCGTCCTTTTCCTGTTCCTCCATTAATTCGTAATAAATATTCTCCGCACGGTCGAACTGGTTTGATAATTCAAAATATCTGCACAACCGGTATTTAAAATCAGGCGATAATTCCTCATTGACTAAAATATTGGCAATATATTCAAGATTAAAAAAACAGTTATCAATGTTATAATTTTGCGCGTTTTCGACAACCTGCAGATAGAATAAAAAAGCTTTAATATACAGATCGGTAATCAAAGGTGACCGGCCTCTTTTTAATTCATAAACCTGCGCTTCCTGGTTAATCAGCTCCGCCGCGACCAGGCATTTTTCCCAATATTTGCCGTCGATCAACTCCAGTTTGTCAAATAATTCCAGCGAGGTCAGGGACGATGCATAATCATGGTCCCATCCCAGCATGGATTTAAACGCATCATCAATTTCTTTCAACGCCAGATCGTAGTTCCGGATATCCTTATTGAAAAGAATTTTGGCCAGCGCGACGGTCAGTTGTTGTATCATTCGCATCAAATAATCTTTTTCGAGCATGTTCTTTCCCGGATAAATATTTTATTCAACAGCAACTGAATTAACGTTGTCTTTTGTATTTTCCCATCAATTGCGCTTCGGCCAGGATATGCCCACGCATGGCGTTGATCAGTTCCTTTTTGCTGATACCGGCATTCAGCTTGAGTTCTGTATCCAGGGCGTATAACTTGAAAAAATACCGGTGCGTTCCGCCCGGGGGACAGGGGCCACCGTAACCGATCCTGCGGAAATCATTGATCCCCTGCCTGGCGCCGCTGGACAGGAGTTTATCCGGCGGTACATTCTCCGCTATACTTTTGGTTGCGGGTAGTATATTAAACATCACCCAGTGCACCCATGTTCCCGCGGGGGCATCCGGATCATCGGCGATGAGCGCCAGACTTTTCGCGCCGGATGGAACGCCCTCGAATATTAACGGCGGCGAGGCATTCGCATCGTCACAGGTATGTTTTTTAGGGATCATCCCCCCTTCCGTAAATGCCGGACTTGATATTTTCATTTTGATATCTCCTGAAAATATTATAGCTAAATTGTTATTTAATATAAATCACACCCCATTCGGCGGCACAAAATCCACGCCGGACGAATTGTGGAATGCCGGCGGGAGTAGACGGCTGTTCAGCGTTCCTGTCCGCACCCTCCACCACATACCAGAGGCGCAACAAATTGTCAGGAGACGGAGATATGTGCAGCGGCAACAGAACATCGACCCTGCGGGTGTACAGCGGATAAATGGTATAATACGGGAAATCGTTTAAAAGGGGCATCCAGTATTGTATAAAGTCCCTGATCTCCCGATCATTGAAACCGTTATCCCGTAAATTCTGCGTGAAAAAACTTTTTAATCTGCTTTGGGGTATCTTCCACCCTGCCGATAATTTTTGTGTCATCGGCAGGCGGCATTCGTAAAACAAATAGCTGTATTTTCTATCGATCAATCCGGATGGTTCCACCCAAACGTTCCAGCCGTTATCGTATTCAGGGTCGGATTCCACAATCGCGCCGCCCCGGGGCACGTCAAGCCGTACCGTCACCCGTTGCGCGGTTTCCGGGTACAGGTATATATTGGGTTTATATACATTCAGGGTATCATCAATTACCCTCCCATTTTCATTGAGTTGTGTTTTCAGCGGATCTTTATTGGTGGAGCAGGCGACTACCAAGCTTAACATCACGAACAGGGAAATATATTTTTTCATTTATCCCTCTCGCTTGTGATATAAAAATTATATAACACACTCTAATCAATTTTTTTTACAAATTCAAGATTTTTTTTGGGGGGATTTACATTATTAAACCACAGAGCTCTCGGAGGACACGGAGAAGAGAATGGTGGATCGTTCACTCGTTCTTTCACCATCCCAAATTTCACCTGTTTCCCATCCCGTCTACGGGATGGGTCGCAGGGAATGCGAAAGAGAGTTTTGCTTACAATGACCTTCACAAACCGGGGTATGGGAAGAAGGGGCCGGGACGGATGGTTATGGTGAATTGAAATCAATAGACTGGCGGCGGATCAGGGCGCGGCGGCCTGTTTGGGCGGATGGGGTGTGAGGAGGGAAATTCATGAATTGTACTTACAAACTGGAGATTGGGAAGGAGAAGAAAAATATTTTTAGTCGGTATACTAAGGGCTAGCCGACAAATAGATAAAGTCAATCCCTCACACAACGAACTGAAAACCCGTAGCGCCTATTTCTAACATTACGTTCAACTTTATCTGATTCATAGTATAAACAACGGCACCAGGCACTGTAATTTCCATACTCTGAAGCAGACCAAAAAAAGGCAAAACAACCAAAAATGCTGAAACGCCCGTCGTAACCGCCGAGACTCCCACCCGGTCGAGCATTAAAACCGCTTCCATTGGTAGCACCTTTATTTGGATTTTTCCAGAATACAGTACCGGTTTCTTTTAGTACGCCTCCTTCGTTTTCCCCTCGACGACCTTCTCTATCAGCTTCCAATTGGCTCATACCAAGGTGAATTTCCAGTTGTTTCCATTCTTCATCTGTCGGTACATGCCAACCGGCAGGAGCTATATTTCGGCTATCATTAACTGCATCCCAGTTATAAAGCACACCAAATTCAGAACCATTACTGCTGTCATTTTTAAAATAACAATAAGCGCCATTTTCTAAAATTATCCACTCTGTATTATCGGTTACGTTGGGTATGGCATCTCCATTACGGTAGCTGGTTACTTTTAAGTTCTCCGCCATCCACCATTGGTTACCAATTTTTATGGTTTTATATATATTACCGTTTATATCTGTAACTATTCCAGTTTTAACTGTGCCAGTTTTAATTGTTTCAGTTATTATTTCAGGTTTCCGCAATTTTTTATTACAGGCCAGCAATGAAAGAATAATGAAAGATATTAAAACAATTTTATAACAAAATAAATTTTTACCCATGATGTGACCCTTAAATAAATTTTGGATGAAATATAAGAGAAATGATATTAATATAGTATAAAATATTTATAATAGTTTGTCAAGCATTTTATTTGAGATTGTTAAAGGATTTTGGGAGTGTTGGAAGGAGTTAAGATTGATCATATAGTACGCAGATAAAGCGAAACAAAGTTCCGCGGTCAATTGAATTTCAAAATTGTAGTTTGGAGATTAGGAAAACCAGATCACCCCAAGGGCTCAGAGTACGAAATAGCTCCTTAAACCGCTTATTTGCGTCAGGACCAACCCGGGACGCAGAAATAAATACGAAACAGAGTTTCACGGGCAATTGTGTTCCAACCCGGAGATAGGAACAAGGGGAAAACTTGATAAAAATAAAATTACTTGATTCCAGAGGAAAAGCCACCCTGTTGTCAGTTGCAAATGCAATGTTAGCCATTTATTAATTTAATTACATATTCAAGCACTCTATCCCTGCTTTTAATCTCATCTTCAATTGAGTTCTCGATGTCAATGTCTGGCATTACGCCATGGCGGTTTTCTTCCCCACAAGGGTAATAAAATTTTTTCCAGGAAACATCAATTCGACACTTTGTTTTTGGTAATCTAAAGCTGTATACATCACCATAGGTAACCGTCAATCCACCTGTTTCCGACCCAATTACTTTTCCTATATTGGCGCATTGATATGCCGAAGCAAAACCACTTCCCGCTGAATATGTACGACCGCTAATTAATAAAAAACAATGACCATTAAATCTGAGAGGAATGTCTTTTAATGCTTTCTTTTCCATATCCGTGTATTTTTCAATGGTGCCAATAGATTCTTTTTTTGATTCAAGCCAACTTTTATATTTTTTTTTCACCAATTCCTTGCTTATTTTAGTCTCCATACTATTCATCACAGAAAATGGTTCTTTTGCAATATATTGCAGTAATTCATCGCCAATAATCGAACGCCCACCTTCATTATTACGCATGTCAATTATTAAATCCTTAATTCCTCTCTTTTTAATTATATCGAAAGTATTGTTAATAAATTGATTACTTTTATTTGGTTTTTCAAATCTATTGAAAACTAAATAGCCAATATTTTCATCAATCGTTGTAAATGCATAATCTGCAGTCATATCTTTCAGCATTAAAAACTTGGATATAAATCCGCTGGATGAATGTATTGTAACTATTTTATTGTTTTGAGGATTTTTATAAACAATTTCATAATCTTTAAAGCTGTTCCATAAACCAATTTTTTTATCATCAGTAATTAGACGGTTTCTAAATGGATTGTTTTCATAACTACAATATTCGCTCACTTTACGAATAAATTGATCGGGTTTGAGATCATTAATTTTTAATATTTCCGATCCAGCAGGAATTCTGTTTTTATAATTGTAATTATCTATGACAAATATTCTATTATTTTCTATTTTAATTTTGTACGGAAATATTTTTAGAAATACCAGACGCATTCTTTGGCCATAAAAACCGTAAGCTGGTCGAGTATGACCATCCTTAAAAAGAGCTAATAATTTGGATATACCTCTATAGAATTCTATTTCAGAAACTTTGTCATTTAAACTATTCTTCAAATATGAAACTTTTGAATAAAATTCCTCCCTTGTTATGTAATCATATAGATTGGGGTGGACATCCTCAATGGTTTCGATTAAATAATCTAAATCATTTACTATCTCTTGTTTAGTATAATATCTAGGGAATATTGAGAATATGATTAGGCACAAAAGAACAGAATCAACTATTATTTTAGTTCTTAATTCTCTGTTGATTATCTTTTTTATAATTATTGGCTTCTTTAATAATTTTTTAATCAGGATTGATAGACTGTTTACAAGAATCGGGATTAAAATAAAAATAAGTATAATTTCTTCAACGAAAAAAAATTGGTTTAATAGAATAAATTCTATCAGCAAAATAATAGCATAAATTCCTGTTTTTATTTTCAAGTTCATATTTTCCTCAATTTATTTCTATTATACAATCTCTATCGCTAACATAAAATTAGGTGTACTAAAAAAAACAGCAAATATTGCTACCCAGAGCAACTTCATCTTATATTACAAAGCTTGTTTTATTTCTATTGTTTATAGCCTGTAAATAATTTATTCAGAAGCCTTCCCGCCCTGGAATCATCAAGTCATTGCTGATGTGATTAATTATATATAAATATTATCGAAAAAACATGCAAGAAAAATTTGAAATTATTTATTGCTTATTAAATAACAAACCGAAAAGCCAAAAGTAGTTTTTTCCACGGGGACGGATGATTACGGAAAGTTAAAGAAAATTGACTGGCGGTGGATCAGGGCGAAAAAATCTCTTGGGGCAGATGGGTATGAAGGGTGGTTCGTAAATTGTCCGTAGATGAAGTGGGGAATTCGTGAAATTTTAGCAAAGTATAGCTACCCCTTGTTATACAATGAGTAGGTAGTCTTTCTTCAACAAGGGGCTGTAGCCCCTTGTTGTTAAAAGGGGCATCCAGTACTGTATAAAATCCCTGATCTCCCGGTCATTGAAACCGTCATCCCGCAAATTCTGCGTGAAAAAACTTTTTAATCTGCTT
>JAFGSB010000161.1 GCA_016934825.1 Candidatus Zhuqueibacterota bacterium | reverse complement strand
CTGCAGTTTCTTTACAGCTTTACGTTTAAAAAAACGTTAAAAATTTAATCCGGTTTAATGGTTCCGTTCCGCCAGTAACCGGCAATCCTGTCCGCGAACTGCCCGGAAGACTCTGCGTAAATGGAATCGGCAAGAGAAAAAGCGCCGGTCTGTAGTTTGTTACGTTCCGCATAAATACAATTCCGCAAAATATTTAATTCGTTTTTGTTTTCAATGTCTTCCGGAGCCGGTATTATATTGTTAAGCACAGCAAGATCGTGATCTTCCCCCAAAAAATCGGAAAGCGAGTGCAGCGATTCGTCAAAAGGGATCAATATTTCCGGGTTGAACGGCTCAAACACCCTGACCTGGTACCAGAGATGTTTCACAATTTTCCGCCAGTTATGCAGTCTTTTATCGGTTTTGTCCGTCTTTGCGTCCGTCATTTGCGAGCGGCCTTTTTCATAACACTCTTTTAACCGATCGAAAATCAGATCACCGCCGTTTTCAGGCAGGCTCCATCCGGTTACCCGGTTTTTGACAGTCAGCAGCCGCCCGGCCTGTTTCGTTAACTCATCCTGTTCCAGGACAAAATTTTTCTTTGCTTCGTAACCTGCCGTTAGCTTGTTTTGTACGGCGTTGACGGTGTTGTTCCGCAGTTGATCCGGGTATTTGACGGCAAGCAGTTCCAGTGTCATCAAAACAACATAACTGTCCCGCAATTCAGCAATTCCTTTTCCTTCGGCGCGAAAACAACGGGTCTCGTTTTTATAGACATCCTCGCCTAATTCAGTCTTTAACAATAATATAAAAGCGCGGATTTTTTTGAAACTGGTGCGAACGTCATGTATCACGTCATTAAAATCCAGACTTTTATTCAGCAGCATCGACCGCGCGATGTCAATCTGTTCCAGCAGTAAGATCCGGATCAATTCCGGCAATGTCTTTTCAATTGGCGGTCCCATTAATCTTTATCCATTTTCTTTTGCGGATTCTATGGCTTTTTGTTTTTCGGCCCATAATTTTTCCGTCAAAGAAACGTGATAAACATGGGGATTCATCAGCCGCTTCACACCGTCGTCCAGGGCTTTGACATCCCCGCGGCGCAATGCCCTGATCTCTTCGATCGTGGGCGTCGCGGCAACTCGTTTTCCGTTTTTCAATATATCAATTAACAACGGTTCACACTTTATCATTTCTTCCGGGGTCAGTTTTCGGTATTTTAAGCGGTCTGTCGGGTGTCTTAAAATAATCTGTTGCATGTCTTGCGGGTCTTCGTTACTCAAACTCAACAAGTCGGCTGTTGCCTTTTCGCGCCGGTCATAAATCCTCCAGACCTGTTTGGTGCCGGGATTGGGTATTTTGGCGTCGGTCTCGGATATCTTGATCGCGGATTTCCATTCTTTTTCATGATATACGGCGACAAGTTTATACACCCCGTTTAACGCCCCGGCGCCCGCCGAAGTGATCAACCTTGTCCCCACTCCGTAAACCAGACGGTTTATCAGGTCATCGGCGTCCACCCCGAATTTGGGCGCTTCATTTTTGATCTGCGACAGAATCTGCCAAATAATCAGTTCATCCAGTTCGTTGGACAACACAATGACCGTGTCCCTGAAACCGGCGTCGTTCAGCATTTTTGCCGCCTGTATGGCAAGCCATGCCAGATCGCCCGAATCGAGACGGATACCCATAGGTTTATGTCCTTTTTTCGATAACTCCTCGAAAACCTTTATCGCGTTGGGCACGCCGCTCTCCAGGGTATTGATCGTATCCACGAGCAGCAGGCATTCGTCGGGATAGACATCGGCGTAAGCGCGAAACGCGTCCAGTTCGGTCATGCCCATGGTGATAAATACCTGCACCATGCTGTGCGCATGCGTGCCTTTGGGAGGATAACCCAGCTCATGCGAAATGCCCACATTGGAAGAAAAATCAGCGCCGCCGATCAGGGCTGCCCTCGCCGCGGCGATTGCACCGCGTTCAGCGCCGCGCCTGGCCCCAAATTCCAATACCAAACCGTTTTCCACGATTTCCCGGATACGGGACGCTTTGGTGGCTATAAGCGTCTGATAATTCAACTCGTTCAACAGGGCCGTTTCCAGGATCTGGCATATCGCCAGGGGACCGCTGACGACCACCAGCGGTTCATTTGGGTGCACCACGCGTCCTTCCGGGATCGCCTGCATGCTTATGGTTCCGAAATGACCGTTTTCTCTCAACCATTTAATAAAATCCTCAGAAAATACGGCGTTCCCCGTCCGGTCTTTATGATTTTGCAGGTACTCAACATCTTTGTCCGTAAATCTGACATTCGACATCCAGTTCAGCAGCCATTCCAAACCTGCATGAATACAATAACCCGCTTTGTGTTGTCCGTAATCGGGATAATCCCTGAAAAAATAATCAAACCGGACTTTGTTATCGTAAAGTCCGTACCGGTAATACAGTTGCGCCATGGTTAACTGGTATTGATCGGTAAAAAGGATGCCTTCGGCTGTTTTGTAACTGTTTTTTTGTTTCATTAGACTTTATTTTGCAGGCAAGGGAAACAAACGATTTAAATTTTGACGTTTCTATTTATTATATCTGGGAGGAAAAATGTGTATCCGGAAATTCACATAGCTGTAAATATTAATCACATAAAAACTATGGTTCTTTTGATTCAGGGCGCGCACGCTTCCTGTAATTTTTATTTTAACTTGTGAATGACCTGTTTGGTGATCTGTTCGACGAAATCGGGTGAAACGTCCTTTACCTGATCTTTTTCGGTTGCCGCCGTAGATACCTGGCATTCATCGGATTCGCATACCGGCGCGTCGGGACGGACGCCGTACTTTTTTCGCTGTTCCACCAGGTCGACCACATCCTGCCCTTTCAGCGACTTGACATTGCCCAACTGGTGCGCGACGAACATGATTTTGGCGAAATGTTCTATGGTTTCCATTTTAAAGTGGGCGTTTGTAATACTGTCGCCCACTGTTATGGCACCATGATTTTCCAGTAAAACGGCGTCATAGCGGCTTAAATAACTGGTCACGACATCGGCAAGCTGCTGCGTACCCGGCGCGGCGTATTCGGCGATCGGGATCGAACCGATCGAAATAATGACCTCGGGCAGGACACATTTGGTCAAGGGGATCCCGGCCACGGCAAATCCCGTTGCCGTCGGCGGATGCGCGTGCACCACGGCGTTGATGTCCGGTCTTTGTTTATAAACAGTCAAATGCATTTTTGCTTCCGAAGACGCCGTTCTGGTTCCGGCAACTTTATTACCGTCCTCATCGACAACAACCAGATCGCCCGGCTGCAGAAATCCCTTGCTCATGCCGGTTGGCGTCATTAAAAAATGGCCGTTTCCAATACGCGCGCTGACATTACCATCGTTGGCCGCGACATACCCGCGTTCGTAGATGCGGCGGCACATTTCGACCATTTCCTTTTTTAAACTGAATATTGATATAGCCATAATTCCTGTTCTTTTTAAAGTAAAATTTACCTGCTTTTTGTCACACTCAGGTGATCGACCACTCCGACAATCACACTCCGCACCGGTACCTGTTTTTGTCCCAGCACATCGCCGGCTGTTTTCCCTTCGCGGGCAACCAGCACGACATCGCCGATTCCGGCGTCAACGGAATCGACCGCCACCGTGATATTGCCGTTCTGTTCCATATCGGGATTAATATTCTCAACCAGCATTAATTTACAGCTTTTATAAGCCGGATGGTAAATTGTTGAAGTTATATTTCCGATGACGACCGCTAATTCCATTTTTTAATCCCGGCTGATTGATGTATTTTTGTTTTTCCAGTCCGACAGACGCTGTTTTAGAATATCTTTATTTTCAGAATATGTATGATCTACAATGCCGACTATCGACGCGTCACTGGGTATTTTTCTGCCGGGCATGGCAAAAGTCGCCTCCCGCGCGCCAACCCAGTATACCAGTTCGCCCTGACCCGCGCCTACAGTATCGGCCGCCAAGATCGGTTTGCCCATTTTTTCTCTTTTTTCATTCACGGGCTGAAGGACATATAATTTCACCCCTTTTAACTGGGGGTCCTTTTGCGTTGCCCAGACTTTGCCGACGATTATTCCGAGTTTCATACCATTCGTACCTTATAAAATATTTAAATAATCTACCATTGCGCAGCGGCGCCGGCGGGTGAATGTCCGCGTCGACGTGATACCTTCGCCTGTCGGGCTGGCGATACTATGGGTAAAATATCCCTCGCCGCCGATTCCCAGTCCGGCCGAGGAGGGGCCGTTCTTCACAAAAAGCGTACAATTCATTATTTTACCCATTTTGGTCATATTTTCGACATTCTTGGAATGCATCATCGCCGAATGCCGGAAAGAGTGTTCAACTTTTTGCGCCAGTAATATCGCCGCGTCTACATTGGGTGATCTCAAAAACGGCAGACAACACATCATCTGTTCCCCGTTGACAAACGGATGATCATCCGGCGTTTCGCCGAACAACATTTCCGTGTCCGGGGGTACGCTGATACCAAGCGCCTGCGCCAGCGTTTGGGCGTCTTTTCCGACCCATTCACGATTCAGAAAAGGTTCCTCTTCGCCCCAGCCGCCGTTCTTGAACACGATATTGGCCAGATCATCCATTTGCTTTGTGGATATTTCAAAAGAATTATGCGCCGTTAGCTGCCGTTTCAGCTCATCGGCGATGGATTCGACGGCTATGATGATCTTTTCACCGATACATAACAGGTTATTATCAAATGTGGCGCCCGCCACGATACATTTCGCGGCGTTTGCCAGATCCGCCGTTTCATCGACCACAACGGGCGGATTACCGGGACCGGCGCAAATAGCGCGTTTCCCGGCCTTCATCGCGGCTTTGACCACACCGGGACCGCCGGTAATGGTCAGTATGGCGATTTTGGGATGCGTGAACAATACTTGTCCGGTTTCCATGGTGGGACTTTTGGCGCATGCAATCAGGTTCGCCGGTCCTCCCGCGGCTATGATCCCCTGATTTAACAACTGAACTGCAAAATTCGACACGTTTTTCGCGCCGGGGTGCGCGTTGACAACAACCGAGTTGCCGGCCGATATCATACTGATCGAATTATTGATCATCGTCGGCACCGGGTGTGTTGACGGTAAAATAGCGCCAATGACACCGAACGGCGCGAGTTCTTCTATAGTCAGGCCATGATCACCGGACCACGCTATGGTCTCAAGGTCTTCAACGCCAAGTGTGTGTTTGGAAGCCAACTGGCATTTTAATACTTTATGTTCATATCGACCCATCCGGGTCTCATCTATGGTTCTTCGTGCAAACTCAACGGCATTATCCTGTCCGACCCGGCGGATGGCTTCGATGATCTCTTTCCGCTTTTCAATTGTCTGGTTGACAAGCTGGAGTTGTGCCTGGTATGCCGCCTCAATTGCATCCTCAATGCGGTCAAAAACACCGCTCTGGCATGTATTACATGGGACATCGGATTTTTTTTCGCCGTTTTTCCCTAGTTCGTTCAGTACCTTTTGAACAATTACACTTATTTGTTTTTCATCCACGACAAGAATCCTCTATTAAAAAAAGTTAACATTCCGAGATCTCTAAATATCAGGTCGGGTATTTTTGAAAAACCACTTTACCTTCATATTCCAGCGTGTCGATAATGCCGAT
The DNA here is from genome assembly GCA_016934825.1 of Candidatus Zhuqueibacterota bacterium. Taxonomy (GTDB): domain Bacteria; phylum Zhuqueibacterota; class Zhuqueibacteria; order Residuimicrobiales; family Krinioviventaceae; genus Fontivivens. The sequence goes on along the minus strand of JAFGSB010000161.1, from coordinate 28,645 downwards.
AATACTTGTGTCCGTGGGTACGGTCTCCATGTTTTGGGCCTGCCGCGCGGAACTGCCCCGCACAATGATAACCAGTTCCCCGGTGCCGGCGCCAACCGTGTCGACGGCAATAACATGATTTGACGTCGGTTTCCCGTCCGCGGAAGTTATGTTGACAATAAGTAATTTGCTGCCCGATAATTTTTTATCTTTTACCGTGGACACAACTGTACCGACTATTTTACCAATTTCCAATTTATCTCCTTTAAATCTATATTTATGACGATATTAATCCCTTATCGGCAAAACTGAAATATGAATCTTTGCCGATAATGATATGATCCAGGACAGCGATTTCAACAAATTTGCAGGCTTTGACAATTTTTTGAGTGATATTTTTATCCTCATTTGACGGATACGGATTGCCGCTGGGATGATTATGCAGTAATATGACGTTGGCTGCCGCCAATTGCACGGCATTTAAAATAATTTCTCGGGGAGAAGCCACACTCTCCACCAAACTTCCTTCAAACAGCACCTTATCCGCAATGATTTCGTTACGCCGGGACAAAAAAACAACCCTGAATTCTTCGCGTCCCAAATCCCGCATGCGCAAATGCACCAGTTTGTAAACGTCTTCGGAACTGCTGATCCGTTCGCGGACCCGCGACTGCTGCTGTACCAGTCTTTTTGCAATTTCCAAAGCGGCTTTTATCTGGCAGGCTTTGGCCAGGCCGATGCCTTTTTCTTCACAAAGAACATTAACCGGTTTTTGATCCAGCCCGCGCAAACCTTCGAATTTCTTTAATAAAAGCCGCGCCAGATCAACGGAGGTATTTTTACCATTCCCCGTTCTGAGCAGAATACCCAGCAATTCCGCTTCGGACAGGGCTTCCGGTCCGTGATTCAACATCCGCTCACGCGGACGTTCGTCCTCCGGCCAATCCGGTATTTTTGTATTATATTTCCCCATATATAAAATTTCAATTTATAAAACCCGTCTCCGGATTTAACCGGATACTGGTGAATATATATTATAATTAAATAAAAATCAAGAGTCAAATGCGATAAAAATTCTGAACAGAATGTAACCCGGGACGTGTAATCGTAAAAATGATTTAATTTTTAATTACCATGTAAAAATTAAAAACTCTGTGACCTCAGTGTCCTCGGTGGTTTATTAAAATATTCATCAAACCACGGAGAGCTCTGAGATCACAGAGGTTTGTTTTACTTCAAAAACGACATTTTGACCACTTTGGTATAATCACCGGCCTTCATCTTTAAAAAGTACAATCCGGATGAAACGGCCACATTATAATCATCTCTTCCGTCCCAGATGACCGTATAAGACCCCGTCACCTTTTCTTCATTTACCAGCGTTTTGATCTTTTGTCCGTTGACATTATAGATCTCCAGGGTAACATTTATATTCTTCGGTACCTGATATTTGATCGTTGTCTGCGGATTAAAGGGATTCGGAAAATTCTGTGATAACCTGAACGATTTCGGAGCAGCGCCGTCCGGGTCGATGGAGGACAGGTCTGTTACCGTCACAAACAGTGTATCGGATTGATTGGTCTGCGTCGAATCGGTAATGGACCTGGCAAAGGCCACAACGCCGAATCTTCCCATATCCGTCCATTTATGGGCAGCGGTTGTGTCCTGCGACCAGCTTGACATATAGCCGTCGCCCCAATCAAATCTATATTCCACGGCATGACCGAGGAGTGAACTAACCTTTGAAGTTTCAAATCCATACAGCGTATTGACCAACAATTTTGTTTGTCCGACCGGCGTATTGGGTTTACTCAAAGTCGTATATTTAACACCATAGACCAGGTAGCAGAATTCCTTTACTTTTACAAAGATATTCTTAGCATCGGCGCCGATCACTTTTAATGTAATCCATTGGCCCGACAATACGGAAAAATAATATACCTTCAGGTCCATCGGATTCGTTACGCCCGCACTGTCCAGTACCGCCTGATCATAGGGTATGGAAATGGTTACCGAATCGGCGAATTGCAGTCCCGATGGCCCGAAATAAGCGCCCAACGACAGACCTTTCCTGCCGGGCGGTAATTCCGGGTAATCTTTGACAACATTGATGGTAATTTCAGTCGTATCGGCAAGCGCATTTGCCGGAATGGTCACCGTTATCCCGGTTGTATCATCAAATACCACTCCGCCGGTTTGATTGACGGTATCTCTTTTTGTGTAAACAATCTGAGATGAACCGATTTTAAACGAAAAAGTGCTGTCCAGCCTGTTTTTGAACAACGACTGGTCTTCACATTCGATATTGACAACAATGGATTCACCCTCATCAAACGATTGTTCAGGCTGATAAAATACGGAACAGCCATGCCCGTTAAAAACGATATTTGTTCTTCCTTCAGTCTGGTCTACTCCGTTTGATATTACAGTAAAAGCTTCCACAGTAAATTGTAGAGTTGACGGATTTATACCGCTCACCTCGTCAGACAGTTTAAATTGTATTGATGTGTTTCGTGGTATTTCCAGGGCCTCTTTAACCGGATAGACATTCGTCAAAACAGGCGCTTCAGAATCACTGGCAATAAAACGTGCGGTTACGGATTTGGTCGTATCCATGACGACCGTATCCGGATTCGCGGAGCCGTTCAGATTACCGCTCCACTCCCAGAATACATACCCGGTTTCCGGGTTTTCCGTCACCGTGACGGGGACCTCAGTACCACTGTCAAACCAGGCGCCCGGGGCGGCAGGCGTTATTATGCCGGCGTTTTCCGGTTCCACAAGAGTAAAAAGATAATATTGGGTTTTAAAATTCGCGGTATACAGAAATTTATCGCCCGTAATTATATTATGTATTTGCTCTCCCTCATCGCTCCAGCCCTCATACAGGTATCTTATTCCTTTACTGCCGTTTTGTTCCGTCGAATCGATACCGATTGTATGTTCCGAACCGCCAACCCAACTGAACACCTGAGGCGAGTAGTAAGGATTTCCGTCTACGACGATACGCAGTCCGACCGGGTTTGTCGTAACAACAACGTCCGTTAAAGCTATAAAATTTGCAGTAATATTTCTACTTGAATCCATTGTAACTGTCGTTCGCGCGGAATCCGGCTCCGCTACTTTGCCCGTCCAGTTCACAAACTGGAAACCCGCGGCCGCCCTGGCTTCAATCATAACAACAGAATCCGTGTCCACGGAATATTGACCGACCGGCGGCACGGTCGTTCCGGCGTCTTCCGGCAGAACGGATAAAGTCAGTGAAACTTTGGGCTTGGCAAAATTCGCTTTTACTTCCATATTGCCGGTTATAGTCACCGTCGTAACGGGATTGTTGGGGTCCGCCACATCACCCGTCCAGTTTACAAAAAAGTATCCCTCATTGGCAATGGCCTGCAGCGCAAGCACAGAATCTTTTTCCACTGTATATTGTCCGGCGGCGGGCACTGTCGTACCCGAACCGGAAGGTGAAACGGATATGGTCAGGCTAATTTTTGCCTTTTCAAAATTGGCAATTACGGTTTTATGGCCGGTCATGGTCACCGTTGTAACGGGATTGTTGGGGTCGGCCACTTCTCCCGTCCAGTTCACAAACTGGTAGCCCTCGCCGGCAACGGCCTGGATCGCAACAACCGAATCCATTTCCACAGTATATTGTCCCGCTGTCGGTATGGACGTACCCCAGCCTTCGGGCAATACGGATAATGTCAGGGTAACTTTTAATTTTTCGAATTTGGCTGTTACAGCTTTATTACCGGTCATTGTTACCGTTGTAACAGGATTGTTAGGATCGGCCACTTCTCCCGTCCAGTTCACAAACTGGTACCCCGGTCCGGCAACGGCCTGTATTGTAACAACCGAATCCATATCCACAGAATACAGCCCGGCAGCAGGCAAGGTCGTCCCCGAACCTGCGGGAGAAACGGCCAGGCCCAGAGTAACCTGAATCTTTTCAAAATTGGCGGTCACGGTTTTGGGGCCGGTTATGGTTACCGTCGTATTGGGACTATTCGGGTCCGCAACGTCACCGGTCCAGTTAACAAACTGGTAGCCCTGTCCGGCAACAGCCTGAAGTGTTACAACCGAATCCATTTCCACCGAATACTGACCGGCTGCAGGTACGGTTGTACCTGATCCCGCGGGTGAAACGGATACGTTAAGGGTGACCCGCGGTCTTGAAAAATTCGCGGTTACGGTTTTATTACCGGTCATGGTCACCGTAGTAACGGGATTGTTGGGATCGGCCACTTCTCCCGTCCAGTTCACAAACTGGTAACCCTCGCCGGCAACGGCCTGGATCGAGACCACGGAATCCATATTTACCGCATACTGCCCGACAGCCGGCGCGGTTGTACCCCATCCTGCCGGTGATACGGACATGGTAAGAGTTACTTTTATTCTTGCGAAATTTGCCGTTACCGTTTTATTTTCGCTCATGGTTACCGTTGTGTTGGGATTGTTCGGATCGGCCACTGCTCCCGTCCAGTTCACAAACTGGTACCCCGGTCCGGCAACGGCCTGAAGCGTTACCACGGAATCCTCATCCACAGAATACTGCCCTGCGGCCGGTACGGTCGTACCCGATCCCGCGGGTGAAACGGATAAATTAAGGGTGACCTGCGGTTTCGAAAAATTGGCGGTGACATCCTTGTCGCCGTTCATGGTGACGGTCGTGTTGGGATTGTCGGGTTCCGCCACATCGCCGGTCCAGTTAACGAACAAATATCCTGTCTGCGGTACGGCGGAGATGGGCACAACCGTACCGGCGTCATATGTATGCTCGCCGACAGCGGGAGTGACCGTTCCGCCGTTGCCCGGATTAACGTGCATATTCAAAGTGCAGGACGCCTGCTCGAACCTGGCGGTTATGGTTTCATGCTGAAGAATCGTAATGGATGTCGTCTGGCTTGTAGAATCAACCACATTTCCGCTCCAGGAAACAAAACGGTAACCTGGATTCGGCGTCGCTGTAAGTTGTATAACGTCCCCGCTGTTATAAACATCGGTGTATACACCTGTAGGAGGATCGGTAACGCCGCCTTCCGGCGGATCGGAAACCATTGTTACGGTATAATATAATTTTGAAAAAACGCCGTCCACCTTTTGGTCCCCGTTCATGGTGACCGTTGTAAAGGCAGCGTAAGGATCGGCCACATTGGTGGTCCAGTATTTGAATCGGTATCCTTTTGCCGGATAGGCCCTTAATTGAACCACCTCGCCTATGTTATATATATGTTCGCCGTCAACAGGCTCAATCCTACCCCAGGACTCCATATAATGTTTAATGGTCAATTTCGCCTTGGTTCTCGACATCGTATATGTGCCGAAATTATCCTCGGGATTGCTGGTCAATACAACATATACAGTTAAAGGGTTCCCGTGAGTATCCACAAAATTAATGCACAGTGTTTCACCGGGAGACCAGTTATTATGAAAATATTTCAATTGAATTTCGACGCCGCCGGTATCATGATGATATTTGTGATCCGGGCCGTCATCTGTTATCACATCGGTATGCCGGTCAGGGCTGCTGATATAAGCCCTGAAGGTTATATCGCTGGGAAAGGTGCCGTCGCTGTACCGGATAGTCCCTTTTACCCAATGATCGTCGGCCGCGAAAATATTTTCACAGATTCCGAAAATAAACAACAGCGTGAATAATATCCATACATTATATTTATATTTAAACACTTTCTGATCCTCCATAGTGTATTTGTCAAAATCAATATTAATTCTAACATTCTTTATTGTGTTTTAAAATAATGTTACTTAAAATTGTGACTATATTGCCGTTTTCTAAATTGTTCTATTCGTCTCTGATACTGCTTTTCTCCTTTAATTTAATTACTTTAATATAAATTTATCCCACTTGAATATTTTATACGGGACAATCAAGTTATACTCTGGTCAGAGAAAGAATTCGGAAACTAACTGTAATATAATTCTGCAATACATTTAAAATCAAACGGTTATATATAAAACCGGTCCAAAATCCACATATCCCAAATGACTTTACAATAAATATGCCATTGATAATAGCCGATTTATTATTTTAACAACTACTTGTTAATAGGGATGATAGGCCTGACCCCTGAGTTTTAAGGGACGTCGCCATTCAACCGGTATAACCGTCAGACGGAGATAAATATATTACTTCCGACAATCGTCTATACCATTACCATTTTCACTCAATTAAGCAATTTTTATCTACCTGCAAGCTCATACGAATCTGGTTTACCGACCTGATAGTCTACATTTTCCTCATTTTAGAAATGACATCTTGATGATTTTAACATATTCTCCGGCTTTCATTTTTAAAAAGTACATACCGGTAGAGACAGCCATATTATAATCATTTGTACCGTCCCAAACGACGGTATAATACCCCGCCATCCTGTCTTCGCGGATGAGGGTTTTAATCTTTTGACCATTAATATTAAATATTTCCAGTGTAACATATACATTCTGCGGCACCTGGTATTTAATCGTCGTCTGCGGATTAAATGGATTCGGGTAATTCTGTGACAACTCAAATGTTGTCGGGCCGAAAAATTTCCCGGGTTCGGAATAGGTAGAATTTTTTTCTCCGTATACCAGGTAACATAACTCTTTTATTTTAACATAAATATTCTGCGCATTGGAATTAATGATTTTTAAAGTATGCCAACTACCTTCGAAAACCGAATAATAATATACTGTCAGATCTTCCGGTCTGGCGACGCCGGCGTTATCGAGTACGGATTGATCATACGGTATGGTTACGGTCACAGAGTCGGCGAACCGGAGTCCGGACGGCCCGAAATGGACCGCTGTCTGGTATTCCTTATCATCCGCCGGTAATTCCGGATAAGAGTTTACACGGCCGATTGTTAAAATTGTCGTATCCGTTAATGCGCTGTCGGGCACGAACATAACGATTCCGGTTGAATCATCAAATACGACGCCGCCATTCTGATCCAATGTGTCCGTTTTTGTGCAGGCTACTGTTGCCGCGCCGACAACAAAACCGGCTGTACTGTCCATCATGTTATTCAGCCTGGAAAGATCCTGGCACTGAATATTTAAGGTTATCGTGCTGTCTGGCATAAAATATTCCGGGGGATCATAAAATACGGAACAACTTTTACCTGTATACTTGACCGTGGCCAAACCGCCGGTGAAATCCAATCCGTTTTTGACAATCGTTTTATTGTTCACATAGAATTGCAGGGAATTTAATTTGATTCCCGTTCCGGTATCCGTAACTTTGAATTGAATGGATTCGTTCCGGGGGATCTGTTTGGAACCGTCGGCCGGGTATACATAAGACAGGATCGGCGCCTGGTCATCACTGGAACGAAAATGAGCCGTAACCGATTTGGGCGCATCCAGTGTCAGTGTGTCCGGGTTCTGGTTTCCGGTGAGGGCGCCCGTCCACTCGGAAAAAATATAATCCAAATTCGTATTTGCTTTCGCCAGCAGCTCTACCCTGCTGTCCCGATCGAACCACGCCCCGGGCGCTGCTGGGGTTATACTGCCGCCGTCAGCCGGATCGACAAATGTGGACAGATAATACTGCCGGTTATAACTTGCAGTGAAAACAGTATCCGACATTACAGTTACCGTGTGCAATAAAGGCTTTGCATCACTCCAGTTATCAAAGATATATCTCTTTCCGGGACCGTCGCTCTTGAGTGTATCCGCACCCAGGCTATGTGTGGAACCGTCCTCCCAGGTAAAATCGCAAGGCGATGTATACTTTATTTCATCAACAATTACGGACATACTATCAGGTACGGTATTGATACGGACATTTAACATGCGGGTATATTTTGCCGTTATGATTTTGGGGCCGTCCATCAAAACGGAATCCGGATTGGTTTTACCGCTTAAATCGCCGCTCCAGCCTGAAAAAATATAACCGTTCAGTGTATCCGGCCTGGCTTTTACTTCAACACGTGTACCCATATCGTACCAATTGCCGGGAGGCGCGGGTGTCATTGAACCGCCCGCTGCCGGGTCGTCAGCGGTAGTCAGTTTGTAGCGGGTCAGAAATTCCGCCGTATAAATATATTCCTCATTAACGGTTATCTGGTGGGCCGCGGCTCCGTCGTCACTCCAGCGCTGAAATATAAAACGGGTGCCGCTCCCGCGGTTTTGCGTCGTAGAATCGATACTGATCGTATGGTTTGTACCGGGTGTCCAGTGAAAATCCTGCGGCGATGTATAGGCTGTCTGATCGACAACAATACGAAGACCTTCCGGGTCTGTCGTGACCCGGACATCTCCGATCCGGATAAATTTGGCAATGACCGCCTTGTTGTCATCCATGGTAACGGTTGTTGCGGGAGAATCCGGGCTGTCCACATCTCCGATCCATTTGATAAACCTGTATCCGGAAATCGGAACGGCCGAAATAGATACGACCTGCCCGGGATTGTAGACATGAACACCGACAGCGGGTGTGGTCGAACCGGTATTCAGGGGTTCAACCGCCATTGTCAGTTTAAATTCCCTCGGTTCAAAAAAGGCCGTTACGGTATCCTTTTTATCGGCAACCGTATATGTGTGATTGATGGTCCCGCCGTCGCTCCAGGATGTAAAAATGTAAGGGGTGGCGTTATAATCCTGCGGAGACGCCGTCGCCAGGGTGTGGGTACTGCCCACTATCCACGAAAAGGTTCTGGCGGAATAATAATTTGCCTCATCCACTGAAAACTCAAAACCGTCGATATTCGTTTTTACGGTAATTTGAGAAACTTTGTTAAAATTGGCCGTAACGCTCTTTGACGTGTCCATGGTTATTAAAGTTGGTCTTATGGTACCGCTCAACGAACCGGACCATCCGCCCCATGCATAACCCGTATTCACTGTCGCGTTCAAATTCACAACCTCGTTTTCGTCATACCAGCCACCTGGGGGAACGGGTGTCATATCTCCGCCGGCATCCGGATTTTCCGCGGTTGTCAGATAATGCTGCGTTTTCCAGGCGGCGGTCACAGTTTTGGGCGCATTCATTGAAATCGAATGACCGGTTTCACTGCCGTTATATGCTCCTGACCAGTTTAAAAAAATGTATTTTGTGTTTCCCCGAACATCCGGCGAGGTCACGGAGAACGCCGCCGTTGCGCCGGAATCGTACCACCCCTGACCCTGCGGATTGCCGAACCCGGAATTCACGGTCAAATAATATTGCTTTTTCCAGCTTGCCGTTTCCGTCATCGGATTGTTCATAATAACGGTGTATGTGGTCTGTGTGCCGGTATAGGAACCGTTGCCGCTGCCGGTCCAGCCCGTAAATACATATTGCGTACCCGTTCCGCCGGAAACCGGCGTCGTTACACTGAACTGCGCGTTTGAACCGGCGTCATACCATCCGGCCCCCGATGGCTCCCCTCTTTCCGAAATTACCGACAATTCATATTGGGTTTTAAAATTCGCTGTTATGGTCTGGTTGGTTCCGGGGACCGTATATGTCAGGACCGGGGCCGTACTGCCGCCCGGGCTCCATGCCGTGAACGTATATTGTATTCCCGTTGTTCCGGCCTGCGGTGTGGTTACGGAAATATTATGCAGGCTGTTTTCCGCCCATGTAAAAGTCTGCGGTGTCGTATAATTGCTGCCGTCGACAGAAAAACGCCGGTTTGCCGGACTGGTATTTATGGTAATCTGCACAGGTTTGCCAAAATTCGCGGTTACGTTTTTGGGAGCATTCATCGTGATATTAACCGGATTTGTCGTACCGCTCAGGTCACCCGACCATTTGCTCCACATAAATCCGGAATTGGCTGTCGCGGACAAACCGACTACTGCGCTGCTGTCAAACCAGGTCCCGGATGGATTAGCCGTTACGGTCCCGCTTCCCGCGGGGCTTACGCCGGTTGTAAGCCGGAACTGGGTTTTCCAGCCGGCGGTCTCGGTAATTGGATTGTTCATGACTACGGTGTATGTGGTCTGCGTACCGGTATATGAGCCGCTGCCGCTTCCGGTCCAACCGGTGAACACGAATTGTTTGCCGGTTCCGCCCGACTCCGGCGAGGTAATACTGAATTGTGCCCCGGTACCCGCATTGTACCAGCCCCCGCCCTGCGGATTTCCGTGAGGGGAAATAATATTCAATTGATACTGCGTATTAAACGCGGCGGTCAGGATTTCATCGCCGAGGGGAACCGTATAACTATGCAGTTTGGAACCGCCGTCGCTCCAGGAGGCAAAAGTATATTGAACACCGGTTACCCCCAATGATTGCGGGGACGTGACATCCAAGGTATGCCCGGAACCCTGTTCCCATGTAAATGTATGCGGCGCGGTATACGTACTGCCGTCGGCGATAAATTGCAATCCCGACGGATTCGTGGTAATAGTGATCTGGCGCGGATACCGTATCAGTGTTACTGTACCAACGTACTCGTAAGGTTCCGTCGTTAGCGTAACATCTAATGAAGCGGTGTAACCGTCTCCGTCATTAAAATCAATATGCAGCACATCTCCGGCTGACCATTCCGGCAAAGCATTCACGCCGCTTATCTGGATAATGAATTCACCCGAGGATGCACCATAATATTCGGAACCCGGCGCATCCTGGTTGATTGTTTTACCGGGATTTTTGGTCAAATAAGCACTCCAGGTGACACTTGCCGGATGTGTTCCGTCAGAATATTCAAGCCTGCCGCCGACTGAATGCGGAGCTTGTGCGAATACATCAACAAAACTGAACAAATTTATAATAAATAATATTGTCGCGATAAATAAAAAAGATACATGCCTGATCTTCACGTTAAATTCCTTCTGTTAATAAATTTCATGATCAAAACAGTCTCATCGTAATAAATGTGCTTTTAATTGTCGGGTAAAATTCTCTCCGTTTAAAACATATAAATATAATCCGCTTGCGGCCGGACATCCCGTCCTGTCTTTTCCATTCCATATCACATGATGTTCCCCGCTGCCCTTAAATCCTGAAAATAACGTTTTGATCAACTGACCCGAAGAATTATAAATATTTAACGTGACATATTGGGGCGTGTCAATCATAAAAGCGATTACCGTTTCCGGATTAAAAGGATTGGGATAATTTTGATATAACTCAAACTTTACCGGTTTTTCGTTATCTGAATGTTCCACGCCGGCGGGTTCTTTTAAAATGATGACGCCGGCGTCATCCACAGGATTGAAAGTCAGAACCACATCCGCCGAACCGGCGGCATTTTGATTGTCCGTAAAATCAACATGCAGGGTTTCCCCCGCAGTCCAGGACAAAAACCCGGCGCACTGAATTAAAAATCCTCCGGACAGGCTGTCATATAAGGAGGGCTTTTCGAATTCAAGTACATCCGTTGATCTTGCCGTTATAAATGCTTTCCAGTCGACCGTTGAAGGGAATCGTCCGTCGGAATACTGTAGAGTTCCGACAACCGCGTGCGGAACCCCTCCACTGTACAGGACCGTTGAAAAACAAATTGATAAAATATAAACAAAAAAATTTATTCTTTTAAACATTTTATTTATCCAAAAAAATTTTTTAAGGGGTTAACGAAGCAGTACCGCTTTTCGTTTAATGTTCATATCGCCGCTTTTCAATACATAGATATATGTTCCGGACGATACATTCAAACCCGCGTCATTCCTTCCGTCCCAGGTCACGTTAAATGTACCGGCATTTTTGTACTCATTGACAAGGGTACGTATTTTTTGTCCCATCGTATTAAACACCAGCAGACCGACATGACCATCTTTCGGAATACTAAAACTGATCAAAGTTTCCGGGTTGAACGGATTCGGGAAATTCTGCATCAAATGGTAATCTGCGGGGATATTCCTTATTGTCAACTCTGTATCGGCAGTCTTGTCAAAAGCATTTGCGCTTAAAATTGCCCGCGCCTGCCCGACCGTATTTCCGTTAACATCATGAAATTGAATTTTCAGTTTGTCGCCTATCTGCCAGCCGTGGATAAAACTGCCTGTCTGTACAACAAATTTCGAGTCCTGCAAAAAACATCCGGGTGATTTTTCAGTCAATATATCATCGGGCCTGCCCTCTATACTTGCCGTAAAATGAATATCAGGCATGGCGGAATTCAGGTTTCCATAAACCGCGTGAGGAACCTTTGACAGCGATCGTGTCGATTGTATGGCCGTCAAATTGTTTTTCAGTAGTCCGCTCCCGGGCCATGTACTGCCCGATGTCACATGAATATAATAAGGATAACCGACTTTGGTCTGGAAATCGGAAAACGACTGAGCGGGGATGTACATATCATAATTTTGTAAAACGGCATTCCACTGCGCAACCGCGTCGCAATCCTGTACATCAGTCAACAACTCCGAAGCTTTGGTTATGGATGTTTTATCCAGAGGCAGCACAATCTCATTAAAACTGGTCGATTCCGTTGTCAGTAAATTGAACACCGGGGAAATGACGCTGCCGGTCAGGGTAAAAACCGAATTCGCGGTTATATTGACGTAATAGGGACGTCCCGCCTGTATATCAAAATCCGTAAATGTCAGTTCCGGAATATATTGCACATATCCCTGAGAGGCGGCGTCCCACCTGGCAATTGAATTGCAGTACGGGATAACATTCATCAGTTCATTTGCTTTAGTTATACCGGTCAATTCAAGCGGCAGGGCAATTTCATTAAAATCCGTGGAAGTGGTTGTGACAAGCTGATAATCAAACTCGCCGATTTTATTCGAGGGATCACTTTCCTTTGCACCGACGGCTGTCACGGCATAAAAATAATTTACGGCCGGGTTGCCGGTTACGTTATCGGTATCGGTCCACTGAATGCCGGGAGTTCCTGTGTCCTGGTCGACAACATCCGCAGCAATCCTGTTCGTTCCATTCTGTAAATCCGGGGTAAAAACGGCAGTTGTTCCACGATACACCCTGTATGAGGTTGCACCCAAAACTTCGGTAAACGTTAACTGTAAATTATTGCCGTTGACTTTATTGGCGGCCGTCAATTCCGGCGGCGTCACGTTCAGGTAAGGGGCGATATTTTTTAATCCGGTAATCGATATCGGTCCTTTCCACCACGGACGGCTTTTGCTGAGACTTAACGATATTACCCATACCGTAAGTCCATCGCTGGCCACCTCCGACAACGTTTCACCCCATGGCGCCTGTCGGTACCCGCTCCAGGCCGTGCCGTTCCAGATCATAAAACGGGATATCAGGCGCCGGGAATTCAAATACACAACCGTACCGTCTTCATAGGCGGCAACACGGGGAAACGGGTCTCCGGTATTTTCATAAAATAATGTATCCGCGCCGAATTGAGGCGTCCAACTGTTACCCGGTTCCAGCGCGGACGCGCAAAACAGGGCCGTTTGTTTATCATTATCACCCAGATTGGTCAATCCCGGCCATGCCAGAAAAATCCGTCCGTTGGATACCGTCAAATGCGGCCCGGCCCCCACTTTAATGGTTGCATTGGTGACATTATTCACTCTTTGCCATGAAGTGCCGCCCGGTGCAATATACGCGAAATAAGCGTTCCGGGGATTGACGCTTGTGCGCGAGCTGAAATATAAATAACCGTTATCACTGGTTGCCAGATAACAAAATTCTCCCCCAGTCATGAATAAAGGTTTTTTCCATTGTGTGCCGTCAAACTCCACCGTGTAGAGTTTATCGTCCCTGCCCTCTTCATAGCAGATGTAAATCCGGTTTTCAAAAAGGGCAATATCCAGATTGACTTTGGTTATTGTATTTTTACAGACAAGCTGCGGCTGGGTCCATGTTCCGCCGCTTCTTTTCATGTGATAAATACCGCCGTTTTCTTCCGCGAAGACGAGATGCATGACACCCAGCGTATCAAATTCCACGGCGACATTCCGAATGGGCTTACGGAAAAGCACGCTGTCCTCATCTTCATCGACGCTGTATACATTATATCCGCCATCAGGAAAAATCTCATACGCCTTCCAGGCCCCGTCCGCCTTTCGATAAGAGTGGTAAATATCGCCGTTTTTACACCAAAAAACATGCGGAAACTTGTCGACCGGATTTACAGCTACAAAAGGACTGTAACCTTCGTTCGTAGATTCTATTGTCACTTTGGGAATGATCTCGATATCATTAATTGTTGTGGCAAAAGAAGACCCTACGGTTGATAATATAATAAATATGAGTATAAAGATAATTTCAGCGTGTATTTTATTATAATATATTGAACTCTTGAACATTTTATCTCCTGATATACAAAATTTCCTATAAACGTACATTGTGATCCGGTGGATTACTCAACATCTTTTCTTTCAAACTCATCTGAATAATTTTTATTATGAAACTTCACTCCTCCATAAGCTATTGTTATTTATAAATGAATTAATTCATGTCGGAAATTGCTATAAATTCACATTACTTTAATAATACAGCCTTGAGCACTTTTTTGAAGAAATTTGATTTCATAACATATAAATACGTGCCGCTGGCGGCAGGTAATCCGGATTCGTTTTTTCCATCCCAGACGACCTTATAATTCCCCGGAGGTTTGTTATGGTCCACAAGAGTCCGGATCAACTGGCCTTTTGTATTATATATTTTTAATGATATATCGGAATTCCCCGGTAAACTGAAGCCGATCGTGGTTTCCGCATTAAACGGATTCGGATAATTTTGTTCGAGGGAATAGGCTTGCGGGACCGTTCCTAAATCAAAAGTTCCGGTATAATCATAAGCATTATGGGTCAGGGGCCATTCCGTTTTCCCCAATAATTGATCTTGATCGTCGTAAAACTCTATACTGATTATATCTCCGGCATTCCATCCGCTTTTGAAATTTGCCGTCTGCACAATCCAGTAATATTCATTTTTGATACAGCCGGGTGATTCATCTGTCAACAGATCCGAAGGATTCTTTTTCAAAAACGCGACAAACCTGAAAAATCCGGCGTGTTTAATTTCACCGTAAACTACGTGCGGCGCTTTTGAAGTAACGGGACAATGCGTTTTTTTTGCGGTAACCGCCGGTTTCGAAAACAACTTTTCCGGCCAGGTTGTATTTTCCGTTACATTGACATAATATGGATAACCCATTGTTGTACTAAAATCTGTGAATACCAGGCCCGGTATATATTGTTCGTATCCCTGCGCGGCCGCATTCCATCTCGCCACGCTGTTACAATGTGGTATGTCGGCCATCAGGGCGGAGGCGTTTTTGATATGTGTTTTATCAAATGTTAATATTATTTCATTAAAATCCGTGGTTCGGGTCGTATCCAACTGAAAGACAGGGAACTGTATTTCCCCTGTTATCGTCAGGATACTGTTTGTGGTGATATTCACATAATAGGGGTAACCCGGTTCGACGGAAAAATTACTTATTTCATAACCCGGCACATACATCTCGTAATCCTGCAGACCGGAATTCCACCTTGCGACTGAATTGCAGTCCAATATTAAATCCATTAAATCGTTAGCCTTGAAAACATTCTTTACATACAGGGGTAATGCGATTTCATTAAAATCCGTTTTATCGGTTGTGACAAGCTCATAATCAAATTCACCGAATGTGACTGACGCCGCACTTTCTTCCGAACCTTTCACAGATGTAATTTTATAATAATAATTGTTTTCAATATCGCCGGTCACTATATCCGTATCCGTCCATTGTATATCCGTTAAACCGGGATCCTGGTCATTAACATTCTCGCCGACCCTGTTGCTGCCGCCCTGTGTGTCGGGAACAAAATCAGGGCTTGTATCACGGTAAACATGGTACCCGGTGGCGCCGTTAACCCGGGACCAGGTAAACGTTAAATTACGATCACCGGAATCCTGTATATCAAATATAACGGGCGGATAAAATTCTTTAAAAACATCCATAATAAAAACCTGGTCTGCGCCAATATTAGTGGTGTCCAGCACACTGTTCTCCGTACCGTCCGTTTTGATCAATTCGATCCTGATATCGCAATTGCTGAACTGACCCAGTCCGAAATGTAACGCAGGCTGATTTTGGCTCAGATATCCATAATTGGAAACCACTTCCTGGTAACCTAAAAGATATTCATTATCACCGATATGACCCGGTTCATACACCGACACTTTGGTGCCCACGCCGCCGTAATCTCCCTTTGGCCCTTCACACAAAATATCGATATAATGATTTCCGTTCACCAGATCATTGCGCAGCATAAAATTCTGCCCCGCCGCACAGGCGATATAGAGATCCATATCACCGTCATTGTCGATATCGGCAAAACCGCCCCCGCGGGCATCCTGCGCATTCCCTTCAATCCCCGATCCAGGTATCAATTCAAAACCGCCGGACCCGTCGTTTAGGTATAAAGCGGGCTTTTCATCCGAAACAATAAAATTATTTCTGACCAGCGCCATATCCGGGTCTGCATCATTGTCCACATCACCAAACAGTACGGAGTATCCGCTGACATTGATGCCATAAAGATCGCTTTTATTTTGAAATGTCCCGTCTCCATTGTTGATCAGGATATTCAACAAAGGTAAAACCGTACTGCCGGACAAACATTCATTTACGACAAACAGATCCAGGTCGCCGTCATTATCGATATCGGCAAATGTTGCGCCGTTGGATCGGCCGCCGATGTCCACGCCCCGGCTTTGCGCGTCCTCGTTAAAATATCCCGTTCCGTCATTGACATATAACAGGTTACCGGCGTCGTGCCGGCAGACGTAAATATCAACATCTCCGTCACGGTCAAAATCCGCGGCCGTCACGCCTGTCTCGATTGCGTTATTACCCGGCGCTCCGTTGGCACCGCGGTCCTCCCGCTTCAATCTTCCGGAGCCGTCATTTATATACATCTCGTTAGCGGCTGCCCAGTTAACGGCGTAAATATCCGGATAGCCGTCATTATTTATATCACAGGCAACGGCGCCGCGTGTATAGTTATATTCCTCCGGCAGTCCGGCCAACTCCGTGATATCCGTATAATACCCGGCGCCGTCGTTACGGTATAACCGGTTTCTTCCGGCGTTGATATCCGCCCCGACAGGCTGGTTGGCAAAAAATGCGTCAGGATCGCCGTCAGAATCAAAATCGGCGTTTACAATACTATGCGTGAATCCTTCGTCGCCGATACCGCGTATTACGGACTCGCTCAGGAATTCACCCGACCCCTGGTTTTTATAAAGCAGGTCCACCGGCTTGACGGACCCTCCTGCATTGCTGACAAACAGATCGACCAAACGGTCAAGGTCAATATCGGTAAACGAAACCCCGTGTCCGTACCCGGACGATGAAAACCCGGCCGTATTGGAAGACGTTGTAATATCGGTAAATCCGACAGTCTTTTCCTTGACCTCAATATACCCGGTTTTAACTTCAGTGTCCGCTCCGTATGTACCTGTAGCCGTTAAAGTAACAGAATAAGTACCCTCGGATGGATAAACATGCTCCGGGTCTTTCAGGGATGTATGCGGCGAGCCGTCGCCGAAATTCCATTCGTATGTATGTGCTTCCGAGGACAGGTTGGTGAACTGAACCGCCAGAGGAGCGTAACCGGTCAATGGCTGCGCGGAAAAATCCGCCGTCGTCACCGGGAATTCACCGGTTTTGGAAATATATATCACCAGATCATGATTAAAAGTCGGAAAAGTAAGTGTAACATTCTGTCCACCTGCGATTTCTACTTTTTTATAGTCGGTATAATATTGCCCGTTGGACGGATTATAAAATTCGGCATTGAATATTCCATCGGGCAGTTCAACACGGATCGGCCCGGAATCGGTATAATTATCCGGCAGGTCCGCAAGCGTCAGGGGATTATCTGGTCCGTTACACATGTAAATCACAATCTCTTCATCCGAGGCAATACACCGTTCGTAAAGTGAAGGCGGATCATTCCTGATCAGGTTATTATTGGGCAGCATTTTCCAGAATTCTGTTTTTTCCCAGAACGGCCGGATAAACGGTTCGTATTCATATCCGGGACCGTTGTATGTCAGGTCTAGTATCCCCTCGCTGCCTTCCCAGGAATGAAATGACCAGTAAACGCCGGCCATGTTCCAGGTCCAGTACTGTTTTCTTCTGTGAACGCTGCTGTTATTACTGTGCCGGTCTTCCCGCGCCGTTTCGTCACACCAGGCCGGTTTGCCGTATTTGGTTATTCTGGTGGCAATGTCGTATATTGTCAAAAGACTGTTCTTGTTATATTTTGCCCAATGGTTGATTGCCACATCAACCCAGTCTTCATCCGCCCAGGCCGCATCGGTTGTACTGCGATGGGCGGGTGCGACAAGATGATCATACGGATCGTTTTGATGAATATAATCCGCTACCTGGATTAAATAGCTCTTGCTGTCAATCGTGGAATTGTATTCATTGTTTGTCTGAAATAATATGATAGAAGGATAACAGGCCAGCCTCGCTAATATATAATCAAGATAACGCTGGGCGTGGGTCCATTCAAGTGTCGTTCTCTGGCTGGTAAAAATAACACATTCCGAATAAATATCTCTTTGCGCCGCGTATTCAATAATATTATCTACATTTCTCCAGAAACTGACGTCAAACCGGGAATAATCCGGATTACTGCGGGTGCCTGCCCACGGCCAGACATCAATATAGGGAGACTCTGTTGAGTAATCAAATTCAAAACCAAATCGAATACAATTTTCCTTGCGCGGCACCATTTTGTCAAGAAAACCTTTATAAGTATTTTCCGGGATACCGGCAATGAGCCACGCCGTTTTCGAACAAATAAACGGATGTCCGCCGCTGGTAAATTTAAAACGCGTGGGATATTCCGGATCGGCAGTAATGAAACCGTTTCGCGCACCGCCGGAATTGACGTTAAATTGCCCTGAAAAATGTTCGCTTCCAAGAGGATCCTGGTAGGTGATCTCATACGAATAAGTGCCGGTTAATGCGGGAGTAAACCGGAGCCGGTATAATGAGCCGTTGTTTGAATCACAAAATCCTTTGATTTGAATTTCATCCGCGGACGGTGCAGTAAAAACAGCCGAGACCGACACCTCCGTAAAGGGATTCTGCACTGACGGTTCCGATACGGATAATGATATTTCAACTATCTCGTAAACGGAAAAGACAGAAGAATGATTTTCTTTAACCACAGTACGCGCTTGTATACTCTGTGAAACAATAACAACAATTTGTATCAAAATAAAACAAACTTTTTTAAACATATATTTGCCTTTGGCACACTAACAGTTGTTTTTTAATAATTTACGACAGCAAAGGTAATTCAAATAAAAATTAATATAATAAACGCAACTTTTATACCCTCATTTTTATCATACACGAATTTCGAATATTAATTTTTTGGGAAATACAGTCGATTTTGGGGATAAATTATAAAAAAATGAAAGGCGTCAGGCATCCAAATTAGTCAAATTGGGGCTTGTAACTTAATTTCATCATTTTTTTTATGAATTGTTGACTTTGGGTTTCTAAAATACATGTATAAATTCCCGGCTTTACCCGTTTGCCCTTATCATCACAACTGTTCCATTCGATGTTATAATAACCCAGTAACGCAGGTTTATCATATAACAGCCGGACATCTTGCCCATGAACATCCAATATTTTCACAACCACTTTACCGGATATATTATTCGGTAACTGAAATATTATATTTGTCGAATCAACAAATGGATTCGGATAATTCTGATGCAAAACAATATTATTATAATTCTTTATAGTAATATTTACAACGCTGCTGTAATAATCAGATCCATCGGCACCATTTTGTTTTAACCGGTATGATAATAATCCTGTTACACCGGGCTCATCTTCATAATCATATTCATGTTTTGTATAAAATTCGCCCTTTCCGGCCACAAATCCGACTTGCTTCCAATTGGTGCTGTTCATAATTTTTCTTTCAATAGAAAAACCGACATTACCAATTTCCTTTGTCGTTATCCAATTCAGGTATACTTTCTTCTCAGATGCGATAACAAGAAAACACGCAAGGTCCACTTCAGATTTATAGTTACTTGAGGATCCGATAATAGAAGATGATGGCATCTTATTATTCCCCTCTATTCTTTGAACAAGCCACTCCATAAACCATAATGTCGAAAAAGATCATATAGAATCGGCGGCTGCACTTATTTATTCATAACTGTTTCTTTGACAAAATTATTTTAATTTGATCATTCTTCTAATTTGTTTTTCATCACCAACTTTTAACATATAAAAATAATTACCGGAAACCACTTCACGGCCAAAATCATCATTACCGTCCCATACCAATTTATAATAACCGGCCTGTCCGGGTTTATTCATTAATTCCCGTACTTTACGGCCAAGCAGATCATATATGATTAATTCCATTTGGCCGGAAACATTATCCGGGATTTCAAATTCAATCATCGTATCGGGATTAAACGGATTTGGATAATTCTGCAACAAAATAAAACGGTCCGGTGCATTTATATTTAACGAAATTTCCCGGCTGTAGGTAAAAGTGCCGTCGGTGTCTATCTGTTTTAAACGGTAACTCGTTTTACCGACATACTGAGGTTCATCCTGGTACGAATATGAATTTTTCAAAGTTGTCGTGCCGTTTCCTTTGATAAAAGTTAATTCAGTCCAGGTATCCTCATCAGCAAATTTACGTTCAACCGCAAAACCCAGGTTATTTGTTTCACTCTCGGTGGTCCAGTACAAATTTACGAACCGGTTCTGCTGTGCTGCGGTAAAACCTGCCAATTCAACAGGTGTTGTTGTGCCGTTCGCAATCGAAGACAGGGGTGACTCGTTGCCCGCTTCATCTACACTACGCATGACGAAATAATATATTCTTTCCTTTACCAGTCCTTCAACCGTGAAACTTTGTATTGTACCCGGCTCGGCAGGTTCCGGGAGACCCTGGGCTGAGGCCGTATTCATCCACCAGTAATCCGGTATAGGTAAAGGATTGCCGGAGCTGTATTTTAAAATATAATAATCTGCCGGTCCGCCCGTGGTACCGTTGTCCCCGGGAGCCGTCCAGGTTAATACTGCTGAATTATCGGACATTGTGACATCTAAATCGCTAATCATTGCCGGTGCGATAATATCATAATTCTGGGAAGCCGTCTCAATGGTAACCGGGTTTGCGTTGAACTGACGATAAACCTCGGCGCTGTCCGGGGGCAGGTTTGCACCTAAAAAATACAGTTTGGCGCCCAACTTGACCGTATCACCGGAAACAATATTATTTACATATTTTACGCCGGTATCTCCCCATGATCCGCTGGTTCCCGTATCTGGAGTTCCGTCATTGGTACCCGTCATAAAATCAATATAATATAAATATTGGTATGACCCTACATCAGATACTATTGCATTTGCTAATAAGGTACCCTGCGTTCCGGTTTGCATCCACCAGTTCCATCCATATCTTGGCAGAAAAAGCCTCGGAACGCCGTCATAACCATTTGCGTCGATTATCTCGCCATCCGGGTAATTATCAAAAAAACCTTCTGTTGATGCGAATAATCTCATCAGATTGGCGTTGGTATTCAGATCAAATGAAAACCGGAACAAATCCACACTCAAACCCTGGGGTACTACAAAGGAGGCGTTACCAAAGTCACAGCTATTGGGATATAATTTGAATAGAAATTCAAGCGGGAAAGTATATGTTATCTTTTGCCCTAAAATTTCAAAAGCATATTCCAGGCTGAATTTCCAGTTCCTAATTACCCGGACTTTACCGTCAATAAATCCGGGAGCAGTGTCTTTTTTAAGATGATCATTTTCATTAATCTTAAGGTCTAATGTGCCTATTCCGCCAAACTGACTCAGGTCAACAGTGCCATTAATACGCAGTTTCATACGGTCCAGAATATCAATATCGGTTCCTCCGCCGGTATTTGTAATCTTGAGGTTCGTCATTAAACCGACCCTGCTTTCAAAATCAAGATCATAAAAGTTGGTGACAATCCGGTCATCTGCGGGGACGGCATCGATCATATCCCCTGTATCCGGATGTGAACCGGGATTATCGGTCCTGAAAACATAAACGTATCCGATTTTACTGTAATAAGGATCGGTAATTTTAATTTCATATCGATCATAATTCTGTGCCGTCGTTTCATCAAGCCACATATTGGAAGGAGCTTTGTCACCGCAATCTTTTGCCAGGACCACGAGTTCGTCATTTGCGCTAAACTGGTTATCCGGGGTATCGAACAAATATTTACCATCGGATCCCCGTTCATCGATTTGAGACGAAATCCTGGTCCATGTTTTCGAAGACGTATTATATTTATAAACGATTAGATGTGTTAAATCCGCATTGTAAAAATCCGGCAGTAAATTACCGCTTATCACTATCGGTTCATAAGCCCGGTTGGTTACCGCATATACAGGATCGTTTATAATTAAATATAATATGGCGAAAATAATAATTTTCGAGATTCTATATAAAATAAAATTTTTCATAAAAGCTCCTTCCCATATATTATTCATCGCGGAAGGAAATTACAGCTATGTAAACTATGATTTGAACGATTCTATAGCTTCTTCCACGCTATCTAATGTATCGAAAATCGTAATTAATTTTGTGATCATGAACAAACTTTTAACTTTTTCCGTAACCCTGACGAGTTTCAAATCACCATTCGCGTTTCTCAAAGTTGTCATTGAACCCATCAATGCGCCCAGGCCGGTACTGTTCATCCAGGTGACTTTGCCAAGATCAATAACAACTTTATTAATATTATTATTAACCAATTCTTTTACTTTTGTATGAATTCCAGTTGTTTCAGGGCCGCCCATTAATTTACCTTTTAATTCAATTACTGCCACATCACCATGCATTTGTTCTTTAAATGACATCTTTATTCCTCCACAGTTTAATATTTATGTCCTAAAATTTAAGATAAATAATTTTTGCCTTTAAATCAACCTGAATTTAGTATTAATGAAACAATATATATAATCTACAATAATTGTCTTATAAAACAATCGGATATAATCATTCCATGAAACTCGTTACGAGATACTTTTTGGCTTCAGTATTTTTATTATTAAAAGAAAGCGCTTTACTAAATATACTGTAGGCTCGGTCCGGCCACCCACTTTGCAGACAATATTTACCGACCTTGACCAATTTTTTGTCAATATTTTTGTTTCCTTCAATTCTTTCCAACAAACTCTCCAGGTTTTCACCAAGTGCAGACATGACATACTTTTCATTTTCTACCAGGTACAAAATCACGACAAGATTGTCATTATAATCCTTTAATAAATGTTTCACAAGTTCAATACCGTCTTCAAACAGGATTTCCATCTTTTCCACATAATTACCCAGCAAACTTTTTAATTGTACGTAATCATCACTGTCCGTTGTATAAACTTCTAACATATATTTCAATTCTCTGGCGACGGTTGCTTTGTGAAACAGGAGGCCTACATTATTCATAAAATCTATTTCATCTGCATTAGGTGTATATTTTGAAGAATTTTCGAACCGGCTTTTCTGCGGGTCCTTAAGCCGTTTGAAGATAAGATGTAAATCCTCCTTGGCGGTGTAAAGTAATTCGGAAAATTTTTTTACCTTTTCAAAAGATATCTCCTTGCCGTCGTGAAACTCTTGCGATAACTTTGTAAATAAATTTTTCGCATAAAAATAATCCGCCAAAACTTTTCGGATAACCCACGATTTGTTGGTGACAACAAACGGACTCACTTTTTCGGACATTTCGTTACCTTTTAAATTATTATTAAACACATAATGATAATTTATCATTCCAAATACCTGCTAAATGGTATTTCTTTTTTATAACATTTTTATTAATAGTGTACAACACGGCTAAAGTCTTCTTTCAAAGTCTTTGTAAAATCCTTTATCAACCGGATAACTTCACCGAAATCGGCATATTTACGTATATCAATACTATTAACATGATCTTCATTATGATACAACCAGCTTGCCACAAGATCAAGTCTTTTATCATAATGATTCTTTTTATCCGAATTTAAAAAAAGTGTTGCTTCCTCCGCAATTTCATCTATATTGGAACCATCGGCCTGTACTTCCATGCTTCTCAGTCCGGTCTGCGGATCGATGAAATATAACTTAATTTTATCCATTGTTGCGGAAGGCAGGAATAAAATTCTTTTGTAAATATAACGTTCCTTTCTGATCCTTTCATGTACCTCCAGTTGCCTGTTGATGGGAGGTTTATACTGATCAATCAATTCCTGTTCCAACAATAATGCCTCCAGCTCGGAACCGGTCAGAATAATTTCGATATCATGAATTTCAAATCTTATCTTTTCCAGTTTTTTTTCTACCTTTTCCAATCCGGTAAAATAAGAATTTAACCTGTTGTATAAATTTTTTGACTTGCCGACGTAAATAACCTGCTCAGCTTCATTTTTCATTATATAAACACCTGGATCAGAGGGTAAATTCTCCAAAAATGCATCGTTAAAGGCATAACCGCCAAAATCAACTTTTGTTTTTTTTATTTCCTGAAATTCAATTAATTCTGTCAGACTCGTAACCTCTTTATCATAACAGAACTGACGTAAACTGAAAAACTGTTCGATCAGTGAATTCATTTGAATTTCCATAACAGCGTCCTTATACCCTCTGCCGCCAAGTAAAAAAGAGAGGTGGGCGGGATCCTGAATTTTAATATCCGGGAATATTCGTTTTGCCACCCGGTACAGGGAAATTACAGGATTTTCCAGGTCTTTACCGGTAAGTTTAAGCATGGTACATTTGAATAACGATATCTGGTTGCCGAAGCCATCAAAAACGATGGGGAAATTTTTGATCAAATTTCTGATTTGTTCAAAATGACTCCTTAGTTGAAGGGGATTTAACTGTGTTGCGGGTGCATGTTCAAAAAAATTATACCTTTCTAATTCCTTATTTCGACGGTAGAATACAAGCTGTAAACTGTTCCATTGTGAAATGGATCGGGATGAGGCGGGTATTATTTTACAAAATACTATATGTTCGTCTTCTTGTACAGATTCAGCCCCGCCCTGTTTCAACTCGATTAATCCGTTTTTGGTATAATATATATTTTCAGCGTCTTTAAGTATGGGTCTGAGTATCTGTTCAGCGGTTTGTTCGTCCCCACCTTTAATTTTTAAAACCTGGTTGACGATTTCAGAAGCCGAAGCCGGAGCAGCTTTTTCCCGCAAATATTTTACAATATGTTCGTACAAGGTTTCGGTTTCCTTGATTCAACTAAACCATTTTCGCTTTTCCATAAATCGCAAAACCAATCATACCGCCGATGAGGCCGAACACACAGTCAATCAGCAAATTACCAAGAATATTCAACAGGAAAAATCCCTTTGCGATCTGGGCGGCTGTTATATTATACAGAATTTCATCAATTTGCGGATTATCGATGTATTTTGAGGCAAATTCCAATATATCTCTGGTCATCGCCCCGAAAATTCCGTTCAATATGGCGCCGCTAAAAGCTCCCAGGACCCCGGCCAACAACCCGATCGCAACCCCATCACTCATACTCATAATTTGATCCTCTTTAAGACTGTTGCGATACAGGTAAACAGATAATATTCCCCCGCCAATCACGCCCACACAACAAAAACAATTGATTAAATTCAAAATTGGCACACCGGTAATAACACCGATGAAAAGACCGCCCCACACTGCGGGCTTTAATTTGCTTTGTTGTTGGTCCAAAACATTCCTCCAATGTCTATAAATACAGTTTATAACATCAGGAAATATTCAACCTGATACATTAAAAAACACACCCAGATCCCTTAATTCATCCTCATTCATTGCATTAAGGGTATACTGCGGCAGCGCGTCCTTCATGGGCACGGTTACGATCTCCATCCCCCTGATTCCGACCATCAAGCCGGATTTATTTTCCTGCAGCAGATTCACCGCTTTACGACCAAACCGCTGGCCCAAATTAATATCAAACCCGTTCGGCGGTAGTCCCCTTAAAGCGAATCCGGTATTCGACTGCCGCACCCGGCTTAACCCGACCCCCAGACCCTGCGCAAGGAATCGTTGAATAATAATTCCCGCGCCTCCTAATTTCATGTTACCGTGCGGATCGATTTCCGGCTGTTCGGTCAACATGGATTTCAAAATTTTATCACCGGCATTTTCGGCCACGGCTTCCCTGAACAGGGGATCATTTTGATTAAAATTGATCCCTTCGGAAACAACAAGGTTAACATATCCCTTTTTATCGTTCAATTCCTTCACTTTTTGCACCAGACCGGTCAGGCTGAATTTCTTTTCCGGGACCAGAATTATATCCGCTCCGCTGCCTGTTCCGGCGTAAAAAGCAAGCCAGCCGGCTTTCCTGCCCATCACCTCATTTATCGAAATCCTTGCATGTGTTTCCGCCGAAACCGAGGTGCTTTTAAAGGATTTAACAGCGTAATCAATGGCTGTATGGGCCCCCAGCATCCAGTCGGTTCCGCTTATATCGTTATCTATACTCTTCGGGATGGCAATAACAGGAAAATTGATATTATGTACACCCAGCGCGGTATTGACCGTATCGTTTCCGCCGGTCGCGATTATAGCATCAATACCAAGTTTTTTCAAATTACTCAATATTTTATCGGGGGCCCATGCTTTATTTTTATCGCTGAATGGGGCGAACCGGGATGAACCCAGTATTGTACTGGGCGTATCGAATATTCTCAGGGCATCCGAAGAATTCAGTTCCATGACATACTCTTCAACATTATCGGCCGCGAGTCCCTCGAATGCTTTTTTTACACCGATAAATGTATTTTTGTATTTTGTTTCCCCCTGTAAAATCGCCCGCGCTATTGCCGAATTAATACCTGCGCAATCTCCTCCGCCTGTTACAAATGCAATCCTCACTATTACTCCTTTGTTAAAATTCGATTTTTATCACCTCAGTCCTGTATTACCCGGACATACCACTACTTTTTATGTTGTTGATATAATACCGTAATCCTTTGAAATTTAATATTTCCGCAATATGATAATTTCATATTGAAATCATTTTTTACATTCTGAACTTACAATTCCGATTTACCGGTGATGTCCTAAAACCGGGCACGATGAGTAAATATATATAATATAATGAAAAAAATAAATAACTTTTCACAAAAATCCAAGTGTCAATTAAGCATGAGGTTTACGGGACCAGATTTATCTGTGGTATTATCAGCCACAATGAATTTAAAGCAGACTATCAAAATAACGGTCCTTCACAACAAAAAAAAGTCAAAAAAATAAAAAATAGTACAGGATTATCTGAATATCGAATGCTGAAAATGAAATGTAGACCTCGTTCATGGTAGGATAAAAAGCGGACCCCCCTAAGGCGGCCTTTTGTACGTGTCGAGCCGGAACACAAACTTTTGAGTAAAAAATCGTACTTTAATTCACACTGACTTTTTTCAATACTAAAAGTGGAAAAAACACCACTTTCCCCCCTAAAAGTATTGAAAAAAATATGACAGGCATCATAAAATGCCTGTCAAAAATCAGTTAGAATAATCCCCCTTTGTCAAACCTACGCATTTCCCACCGAACATACCCCCTCTGGAAAACCGCGTCAAACAGTTGATTATAGTAAAACCACAACCAACCGTATATATATAGTGCAATTGAAAATGAAAAATCTTTCATTTCAAATTATTTTTTTATTCTTTTTCGTCATGAATTTCCTGTCATAATTATATCTGCTTGATCCATATATGTTGGATAATAAATTGTTATGATTACGAGTACTGTTATTATTCAAAAAAAATTAATACAAAATTCGTTAAATTTTACACATATAGACTAACAAATGAGTAGCCGGATGTAACAAACATGATTATTTTTTCGTTCTATTTTATTAAAAAAAATAAACATTGAAATGTGAATTTATTTTTTGTATATTTATTTGACTTTTACCGATAATAAGATTCTTCATCCAGGTAGCTCATTCAATTCATAAAGATTTACGATTACCGATTATAATTTTCAAAACAGAATCACGCTTAATATACGAATCAGAGAGTGGATTATTACTTATTCCAATACTTTAGATTTTTTTGAATATTATTGCGTATACCCTAACTTTATTCTAATATTTAGAAAATTGCCATTCCTATGTAACCCATTACGGATAAATAATTATATATGTAATAAAATTTCTGCATAAAATTATTTTTTAACTGAAGGGGGTTTTTTTCGGATTCAATCGAATGCAAATGACTTTCATAATATAAGCATTGGGTAAAAAATTGACTGAAAAACCTACTCTTCACAAATCAGTTCCCCTTACTGAACTATTGGCTTATTGCACCAATCCGCAGTCACCACACTGGAACCATGCCTGGCAAATATTTAACGAACGCTATAAATTACTTGTCTATAAAATAGTAACAGAAAGATGCAAAGCCTGGAAAGTAGAGCGGTTGGACAAGCAATTATCCGATGCTGTAAATGATATTACCTCAAAAGTTTTTTTAAATTTAATCAATAAAGATTATAGACTGTTAAAAAGGTATAGATCCGGAAATAATGAAAACCTGTTTACGGCCTATCTTTGCACAATCAGTGACAGGACCGCGAAACAGTATATTCTCCGCTTTTTCAAATACACCTTTTTATTACTGAATAATGACATTATACAAAATTATATCGGGCACATTGATCCCGATAGTCGCTGGGAACTTTATGAGATGATCGTGAATGATTTCCGTGAATCCGCAGGAATCAGGAAAAAGAACCTGGAAAGAGATATACATTTATTTAT
>JAFGSB010000160.1 GCA_016934825.1 Candidatus Zhuqueibacterota bacterium | reverse complement strand
AAGTTGACTGGCGGTTTACTACTAATGATGCACGGATTAAATTGAAACGACTTTATCCAACTTTATTAACTTGACATGACACTAGAGCTGGTTTCCAAGTGCCAGGTACTATGAGGGCTAATACAACAAATTTATTTAACCAAAAATTACTTGATGCAATGAGAAATAGTCAAGGTGATAACGCTCCCGAGTATCAAGTTGCTGCAAAAGTTTTTTCCACGCAAAACCCTTCCTGGGATCAGTTAGCAAATGCTTTTGAGGCATTGGATAAATTCATAAGAGATAAAAAAAGTGGTTATCTAGCTTTTGAAAATTGGTATGTTAATCGAGCAAATGGTTCGGGGGATAGTTGGGCAGATGAAAATTTGAAAAAAATTATCGGGATACTTCAATACCCTAATGGAACTAGAAAAATTGGTAAAGCAATAGAACAACATAGTGCTGATACAACTCATGATTATGCTGAGGAAATATACAACCATATAATTTCCGGCAAATTGGTAATTATTGATCAATCTAGTGGTGAACCCGAATTGAATAAATCTTCTGCAAATAGAATTATGACAAAAATATTTCTTGAAAATCAAAAAAGATTTGTTCAAGGTGAATTGAATATTCCTGAAGTAATAGTTTATATTGAAGAAGCACATAATATTTTACCTGCAGGTAGTGATCTCGACTTGAAAGATATTTGGGTAAGAACTGCTAAAGAAGGTGCAAAATATAGGATTGGAATGGTATATGCCACCCAGGAAGTGAGTAGTATTCAAAAAAACATTTTACGAAACACGGCTAATTGGTTTATTGCACATCTAAATAATACCGATGAAACAAAAGAACTAAGTAAATATTACGATTTTGCTGATTTTGAACCATCCATTCGGCGCGCACAAGACAAAGGTTTTTTAAGGGTGAAAACATTGAGCAATCCATTTGTAATTCCAGTTCAAGTTGATAAATTTGATGTAAACATTTAATATGGGTCAATTATGGGTTTTGAAAAAGAATTCGCAAGCTATGAGCCGTTAAGAAGGATTTTAGATAGTCCTAAGGTACAAAAACTACAGGATAAATTAATAATAAGACATCAAAAGGATAATGGTGAAAATAATAAATTTATTAAAAAAAACCTTATAAATATAAATGATTTATCGAATAGTGGTTTTACACCTGATTATATTATTGCAATAGATGGAAGTTATCATACCGCAAAAGCCGAAAATGGTTTCCCTGGTGCAGAATTTGGTTATATAACAATATCTGCAGTATTAATAATTGAAAAGGATGTAAGGGATTATGCTAAATTTGAATTTATTGACCCCAAAAAATTCCGTGAAACAGAGAAAGCTTCTACAATTGACACTGTGATTCCAGGATGCAATGTTATTATTAAGGGGGAAAAAACCGCAAAAGCTTCAATGCGAAAAGCATTATTTGAAGAATTGAAGAATACACGAGTATTTGAAGAAGGTGAAACATTACTTGATACATATGAACACTTATTTCAGATTAAACTTGATGGTGATCATAAAATTGGAGAAAGGCGAAAACCCAAAAGCCCTATTGATGACGTTGATGAAGATATGACTTATGGTTTTGGACCATATAAATCTGACACTTCCAGTGAAATGTTATATTCAACAGACGCAATGCGTTTACATGAGTTGTTTAATCCGGGCGGAACAAACGGTGAAATGTATGGACAAATAATGCAGATGCTTGAAAAATTGTGGTTAATTCATATTTTAAGATCATTTGAAAAAAAAGGCTGGCTAAACATTATGGATAGAGTTGTATTTATCCTAGATGGCCCACTTGCTTGTTTTAGTACATGGTCTTGGATGAATAAATCTATTATAACAGAATTAAGAAGAATAAATGAGCTACAAAAAAATTATACTAAAAAAAATTTATTATTGTTTGGTGTAGAAAAATCAGGTACCTTTTATAATCATTTTGAAGAAATCGATACTCAAGCTGATGGGTCGACCGATAAATTTCCAATACAAACAGCTTTTTTATTGACTGATTTTTATATAAAAAATAACATTATCTTTTCAGATAGTAAAAAGCCATATGGTCAAGATACATATTTTGGAAGAAAACTATTTTACAAAACAAATACGGGTTATCGTATTGTACCCGTGTTAGCTTTTTTCAATGAATACCAACAAGATATATCTACAGCATCACCAGATCAATTTCCAAGATTGAATGATTTAATGAATTTATTAAACGAGCTAGTTTCCAGTAGATATCCTAATTCTGTCTCTCCTCTAGTTTCAGCTCATGCTGAAGCGGCAATACCTTTAAACTTAGGTAAGAGAATTTTCGATGATATTGCAAGGGAAATTAAGGAAAAATCATTATAACATGATTCAAACAGCTAAAATATTAAAAGGTTTTAAAACTGCTGAATCTCGTTGGGCAAGATTCGGCCCATATTATGCCATGTTTCCTGTTGAATTTGCTTTTGGCGTAATCGAAAATTATTCAAAAGCTGGTGACTTTATTATTGATCCTTTTGCTGGTCGGGGTTCCAGTATATATGCTGGGGGTGTATTAGGCAGACATAGTTTAGGCATTGAAATTAATCCTGTCGGTTGGCTATATGGATCTGTAAAATTATGTCCAGCTGATAAAAAAGATGTTATAGATCGTCTTCTGGAAATATATTATATAAAAAATTATTTTAATAAAACTATCACCGAGTTGCCAAATTTTTATAGAATGTGTTATTGTGATGAAGTTTTAAAATTTTTACTAGCCGCACGTAGACATTTAGATTGGAAGAGAAATAATGTAGATGCAACCTTAATGTCTGTTTTATTAGTTTATTTGCATGGGAGATTAGGAGAAGGTTTGTCAAATCAAATGAAAATGACAAGGGCATTAGGTATAAATTATTCAATTGAATGGTGGAAAAGAAATAATCTTGAAAAACCACCAAAAATCAATCCAGCGGAATTTATTATAAAAAAATTAAATTGGAGATATGAAAAAGGTAAACCTGAAGTTTTTGATAGCAAGATTTTATTTGGTGATTGTACCCTTAAATTGGTTGATATTGTCGAAAGGGCAAAAACCGCAAATATTAAATTTTCTCTTCTTTTAACTTCACCACCATATTGTTCTGTAACTGACTATTACGCTGATCAATGGTTGCGGTTGTGGTTACTTGGAGGCCCAGTTATACCAAAAGCAACAAAAGAAAAATATAAAGGACGTTTTGTGTCAAAAGAAACATATTATAATCTTTTAGATAGTGTCTTTTATAATTGTTCATTCTTGATGGATAAAAAAAGCACCATTTATGTTCGAACCGATAAAAGAGATTTCACTTTTAATACAACTCTTACTATTCTTCAAAAATATTTTCCAGAACATAAAACAAAAATATCTGAGAGTCCTTTTAATAAAAAAACCCAAACAGAAATATGTGGCAACTCGACAAAAAATACTGGTGAAATTGATATAATTCTTACAAAGTGATTCGATTTAATTCTTTTTCCCTATCTCTTAATTAAGAACCCGATTGGATCAAATCTCTTATTTGGGAATCAATTAAAATCAAATAAACAATCTACAATACCAAACGGGAATCAGAGATTCCCTGACAATACCGTTCCTACTCTGGAATTGAAAAACGAGGTGTTTTTACGTGTAGTCCACTTTAAAAGTGGACTACACATCAATCCAAAGTTCCTACCCCTTAATCACCCCCATCGGCTTTAACCGCGCCACGATTTTGGATATCCCCGCCCCGGCGACGGCGTCCACAACATTGGAAACGTTTTTATACGCCTCCGGCATTTCCTCCGCCATGGTGGCTTTGGAGGAGGCTTTGACGTAAATACCTTTGTCCAGCAGTTCCCTGTACAACGAGCGGCCCTGCGCTCTCTTTAAGGCTTTTTTACGGCTCAGCACACGGCCCGCGCCGTGACAGGTGGAACCGAAGGTCTCGCGCATGGCGTTCTCGGTGCCGACCAGCACATACGAGTAGCGTCCCATGTCGCCGGGGATGAGCACCGGCTGGCCGATGTCCCGGTACGATTCCGGCACCGCGGGATGGCCCGGCCCGAACGCCCGCGTCGCGCCCTTGCGGTGCACACACAATTTTTTGTTTTTGCCGTTGACTTTGTGCTCCTCGATTTTGGCGATATTGTGCGCCACTTCGTAAACCACGCGCATATTCACGGTTTTCGGGCCCGCGCACAGCGCCCGCATAAACGCCTCGCGCGTCCAGTGGGTGATGAGCTGGCGGTTGCAAAAGGCAAAGTTCACGCCGGCGGCCATGGCTCCCAGGTAACGCTGCCCCTCCGGCGACCTGACCGGCGCGCAACACAACTGCCGGTCCGGCAGATAAATGCCGTATTTGTCCGCCGCCCCCAGCATGACTTTGATAAAATCGTCGCAGATCTGGTGACCCAGTCCCCGCGAACCGGTATGCACGATCACCGTCACCTGGTTTTTGAACAGTCCCAGCCGCGCCGCGATCTTTTCGTCAAACACCTGTTCCACATATCCCACTTCGACAAAATGGTTGCCGGAGCCCAGCGTGCCCAACTGCGCCTTGCCGCGTTTGAGCGCGTGGTCGCTGACATAGTCCGGGACCGCGCCCGGCATCCGGCCGGTCTCCTCGATCTTGTCCAGGTCCTCTCTGTCGCCGTAACCGTTCGCCACCGCCCAGTGCGCACCTTCCGTCAATACTTTTTTCTCGTCGGCGGCGGACAGCCTGACCGGTCCGGTTGAGCCGACGCCGCTGGGAATGCTGGCGAACAAAGCGTCCACGATATGGGTTATTTTGCCCTGAACGTCCTTACGAGACAAATCGGTGCGCAGCAGCCGCACACCGCAGTTAATGTCGTATCCCACGCCGCCGGGCGAAATGACGCCGTCGTCCATGTCGAACGCGGCCACCCCGCCGATGGGAAAACCGTAACCCCAGTGCATATCCGGCATGGCGAATGAATAACCGACGATCCCCGGCAGGCAGGCGACATTCTTAGCCTGTTCCGGAGCGTTGTCGCTCAATATGTCCGCCAGCATGTTCTCCGTCGCGTAAATACGGGCAGGGACTTTCATTTTCCCCGTTTTCGGGATCTCGTACAGGAAATCATTTATTTTGATTAAATTTTCTTTCATAACAACTCTTTAAATATCAAATATAATTTGCGCCCCCCAGTGATGATTTATTTTTCTGACATAGAGTTTGTGATACGTCACCGCCTTTATTTCCACGTGAATATCATGTACACCGAAATCGACTCTTTCGCCGCTGACCTGCGCCCACAGGGACAAATAATCAATTTTGATCTTCGGTATATCGGACAATAGAAACTGCTTTGTCTGAAACAGAAAATTGAGCTCGGACAGCCAGTCGACCAGTAATTGCTCAATATCCGGAGCGGTTATCGATATGCTGTGGTTGATGGTTTTGTTATGGTTTTTCCGTGGACAGATGATGTGGAACATGGCGCCCGCGGAGGTGGAAAACAGGGCTTCCAGGGAATCCGCGCGGACGAGAATTCCCGTATCGGCGGTATGATCTAAAAACGTTACATTTTTCATGATAAAAACCCGAAACCACACCCCCGGTTCCCGCGACACAGGGACTTACCGGGGGTGTTTATCCAGTTTATTTAAACGAAATTAAAGAATCGTCATAATCTTTAACTTTTTCAAAGCCCAGCAGGTTCAATAATGTCGCCGCAATATTACCCAGCCCGGCATTCTTCACGTCCGCCATCTGGTACTCACCGTTGTATGACGGATCGTAAATAATAAACGGCACCGGATTCAGGGTGTGCGCGGTTTTCGGAGTCCTGATGCCGTTTTTTTCGGTGAACATTTCGTCCGAGTTGCCGTGGTCCGCGGTGACGACGGCGATTCCGTCCAGTTCCTTCACGACTTCGAGCAGCCGGCCCACGCATTCGTCCACTGTTTGCATGGCAATGATGGCGGCCTCCATTACGCCGGTATGACCGACCATATCGCCGTTGGCAAAATTGATGCGCCCGAATTTGTATTTGCCCGATTTTAACAACTCGATGGATTTATCGGTAATTTCCAGCGCTTTCATTTTCGGCGCCTTGTCGAACTCGATTCGGTCGGACGGAATTTCGACATAGGTTTCCAGCGATTTGTCGATATACCCGGAACGGTTGCCGTTCCAAAAGTAGGTCACATGGCCGAATTTCTGGGTCTCGGAAATGGCGAACATGGGCACTTT
Organism: Candidatus Zhuqueibacterota bacterium; assembly: GCA_016934825.1. Classification (GTDB taxonomy): domain Bacteria; phylum Zhuqueibacterota; class Zhuqueibacteria; order Residuimicrobiales; family Krinioviventaceae; genus Fontivivens. Next base: position 140,043 of record JAFGSB010000160.1, on the reverse strand, counting down.
TTCCGCGCATAAATATTCCGACATGGTGCGGTCGATTTTCGGCGGTTCGACGACATAGTTTTTCGGGATATGCAAATCGCCGTCATACTCCATCATCCCGGCGTAAAAGACATCGGGGATTTCGCCGCGTTCAAAGGTGTCCAGGCCTTTTTCGTCAAAAGCGCGGGAAATTTCTATGGCCCGGTCGCCGCGGAAATTAAAATTCAATACGCTGTCGCCGTCCGAAATTTTACCGACGGGTTGACCGTTATCGTCGACGATCACAAACTGGCCAAGATACTGATCGGTGCTCTTGGGATCCTCATCATAATATGTCTGTACGGCTTCCGCCGCGGATTTGAATTTTCTGCCGATGCCGTGAACATGCGCGTCCCAGCCGCGTTTGACCACGTCCCAGTCGGCGTTGTAGCGGTCCATCGTTGTCACCATACGGCCGCCGCCGGACGCGATTTTGTAATCGAAAGTCTTTTCTTTTGAAATTTTATCCAAAAGCTCCTGGGTCGGAATGATGTAATCCAACGCGGAACGTTCGCCGACATCGCGTCCGTCCAGCAAAGGATGAACTCGTACTTTACGAATGCCGTTCTCGGCGCAATTCCGGATCAACGCAAACAAATGATTGATATGCGAATGCACATTTCCGTCGGACAGCAGGCCGATAAAATGCACCGCGCCGCCTTTTTTACCGCGCTCCAGTATCTTTTGCCAGGTCTGTGATTTAAAAATTTCGCCGGATTGAATTGAATTTTCAACCAGTTTGGCGCCCTGCGCGAATATCCGACCCGCGCCGATCGCGTTGTGCCCCACCTCGCTGTTGCCCATATCGTCATCGGAGGGCAAACCCACGGCCGGACCGTGCGCCTTTAATTTTGTAACCAGTTTGCCCGCTAACAATTTATCCAGGACCGGCGTCTTTGCCATGTATACGGCATTCCCTTCATATTCCTTGCCAAGTCCGACTCCGTCCATAATAATCAATAATAAAGGCCCTTTACGGCCTGAAAATTTTTCGTTCCTGTTCAACTTTAACGTCATCTTGTCCTCTATATGTTTTGAATAACGTGCGGATAATTTATTTATAGAATAAAAATATAACCATAATTTATTATTTTTAAAAGTTTAATTTAACATATATTCAACATTGTGATATTTCGGTTTATTTCCCGGCACCGATGTCCGCACAAGGGACAAGATGGTGCCTGAGCTTTATATAACATCCGTCTTAAAATTCTTTGATTCTTGGTAATTTTTTTATAATTTGATATAATTATACACCAGAGTCCGGTTAAACCCGGACACGACACCCTTGACATATTATATTATCAAGTATTCAGATATAAAATCACTATTTGTTTGTTTGTAATAATTAAATTGTGATAATTAATTTATTGAAATAATAAGCCGGATCACACAGAGGTGTCCGTTAACCGGAAACCAGTGATATTTATATGAAAAAAATTGTATCGGGAAATAGAAAAAGAGAGGATCATATGCAAAATCTTGACCAAATGTCGATTGATGAGCTTTGTATAAACACGATTCGAACCCTATCAATGGACGGCGTACAGCAGGCAAATTCGGGTCATCCGGGCACACCGATGGCCCTGGCCCCGTTAGTTTATACCCTATGGACCAAATATCTGTCTTATAATCCGCAAAATCCCAACTGGTTTAACCGGGACAGGTTTGTCCTGTCCGCCGGGCATGCGTCCATGCTGATCTATTCCATTCTGCATATAGCCGGATATGACCTGCCGCTTGACGAGCTGAAAAAATTCCGCCAACTGGGCAGTAAAACACCGGGACACCCGGAATTCGGATTAACTCCGGGAGTTGAAACCACGACCGGCCCGCTGGGTCAGGGAATTTCAAACTCGGTCGGCATGGCCATTGCCGAGGCGCATCTGGCCTCGGTATATAATAAAGAAAAATATAATATTATAGATCATTATACCTACGCGGTGTGCGGCGACGGCGATTTAATGGAAGGCGTTTCGCATGAAGCCGCGTCGCTGGCGGGTCATTTCGGACTCGGCAAACTCGTGTGGTTTTATGATGACAATCATATCACGATTGAGGGGAAAACGGACCTGGCTTATTCGGATAACGTGCAAAAAAGATTCGAGGGTTACGGCTGGCATGTGATAAATATCGGCGAAAACGCCAACAATCCGGATGCCATAACAAAAGCCATAGCCGACGCCAAAAAAGTAACGGACAAGCCTTCATTGATTATTATCCGGTCACATATCGGTTTTGGATCGCCGAATATGGTGGACACTTCCAAGGCGCACGGCGCGCCGTTAGGTGAAGAAGAGGTCAAACTGACCAAAAAAGCCTACGGCTGGCCCGAAGACGAAAAATTTTTGGTGCCCGGACGGGTCTACGAGCACATGAAACAATTCGGCGACAAAGGAAAAACGGAAGAGAAAAAGTGGAATGAAAATTTTACCGCTTATGAAAAAGAATATCCGCATCTGGCAAAACAGTTAAAAGAAGCGATCGCCGGCAAACTCCCGGACGGGTGGGATTCTCTTGTACCGGAATTCAAACCGGAAGACGGCCCGGCCGCGACACGAAATATTTCGGGTAAAGTGATCAACGCCATCGCGGAAAAAGTGCCGTACCTTATCGGCGGCAGCGCAGATCTGTCTCCCTCCACCAAAACATTGCTGAAAAGTTCAGGTTATTTCGGCAAAGGAAATTTCGGCAACAGGAATATTCCGTGGGGTGTTCGTGAATTCGGCATGTGCGGCGCCGCAAACGGATTGATTCTGCACGGCGGACTTCGTCCGTTTACCAGCACCTTTTTCGTATTTACCGATTACGCACGTCCCGCTATCCGGCTGGCGGCGATCATGAAACTGCCGGTCATTTACGTGATGACGCATGATTCCATTGGCGTCGGCGAAGACGGCCCGACCCACCAGCCGGTCGAACAAATGGCTTCATTCCGGCTGATGCCGAATGTTCACGTTATTCGTCCCGGCGATGCCAATGAAGTTAGTTATGCCTGGCGCGCGGCTATGCTTCGCAAGGATGGTCCGACAATGCTGCTTTTAACACGGCAGAACATCCCGGTATACGATCAGACAACATTCGGCAGCGCCAAAGGCGTATTAAAGGGCGCCTATGTTCTATCCAAAGAAAAAGGAGACAAACCGGATGTGGTTCTCATCGGCACCGGTTCGGAAGTGTATCTGGCCCTGGAGGCACAGGAAATGCTGGCAAAAGAAAACATCGATGCCCGTGTCGTCAGTATGCCGTGCTGGGAATTGTTACGCGAACAGAGTATTGAATATCAAAACAGCGTCCTGCCGCCGGATGTCAAAGCCCGCCTTGCCGTAGAAGCCGGCGTTTCATTCGGCTGGAAGGAATGGGTCGGAGACAACGGCGATACGATTACAATCGACCGGTTTGGTGAAAGCGGGCCGTATAAAAAAGTATTTGAACATTTTGGTTTTACGGCTGAAGCAATAGTGAAAAAGGCCAAAGCAATTTTATAAAAGCAGTATTATAAAAAGGTTACAAAATTAAAAAGCCGGTTACTGTTGATTATTCATAAACTATGGTCGGCTTTTTTTCATACTTTTCAATGGATGCGTTATCCTGTTTGTTAAAAGGACAATCAATATCCCGGAACCGGCTAATATTATTTTAGTATAATACAACATTATCTACAGGAATAAATTTGATTGACACGATATTAAATGTTCTTGAAAAAAGAAACGATGATATATTAAAAGAATGGCAGGAGCGAGTCGCCGTACAGTTTCCCAATTGGGAGGAAACGCGCCTTAAACGCCTTGTATTGAGTCTGAAAGAGTTTCTGGTTGCATATCTTCAGAATTCTAATGTTGATGTTATTGTTCAACATGTTGAAAAAATAATAAACACCTTTTATTTGTCATTGAGTGAAGCGCCAAAACTGATTATCAAGTCTTTACTTGTCAGCCGTTATATCATTCTTTCCTTTATTGCCAAAGCCGGTGATAAATCCTTCAACAGTCTTGAAACTTTCGGCCAGATCAATGACCTGTTCGATCCCTTGATTACAAATATCCATGTCCAGTTCATGTCGAAAACCAGGGGCAAGGTTGAACAATTAACAAAAGATTATACCCATGCCTACGAAATTGGACTAATGGCCATAGATTTTGCCGGGATCGGCCTTTTCCTGCTGGACAGAAATCTTAATTTTATTCAGTGGAGTTCGGGATCGACAAGAATATATGAAATGCGCTCCCAGGAAGTTCTGGGCCAGAATATTCTGCAAATATTCCCGGATTTAAAAAAGGAACAAAAACTTTATAATGCAATACTGCAGGCTGTTGACGAAAACAAAGAATCGGATTTATTTGAAGTCAGACACAAAATTGCCAAAAAGGGCGAGAGAATTATTAATTATCAGGTTGCGCCGCTTCGCGATAATAACAGGAAGAGTATTGGCGTATCTGTTCTCTGTCATGATGTTACGGATCACATAAAAGGGCAAATTGAACTCAAGCGTTATGAACAGTATTTCGAGAATATATTAAACGATGCGGCCGACGCGATAATTATTTTAAACGAAAATGACCGGATTGTCATGTGGAACAAAGCGGCCGAAGCAATATACGGCTGGCCGGAAGAAGATGTGGTGGGAAAATCCATCAGTTTAATTTTCCCGGACGATCAAAAATCCCAGCAGGAAATTGAACGGATTAACCAGATCGTTAAAGAAAAAGGGTTCGTCAAAAATCTGCAAACGAATCGTTTGACGCGGGACGGCAGGCGAATTCTCATCGATGTGACGCGTACAGCGATCATTAATGAGAAAGGTCAGTTTATCGGCAGCAGTGTCATAGCGCGTGACATCACCCAGCAGGAACAAATGCGCCAGCAGCTTATCCAGTCGGAAAAATTATCGGCCGTTGGAACATTGGCCGCCGGTATAGCGCATGAAGTCGGGTCGCCTTTAAATTCAATTTCATCACTCACCCAACTGCTTAGTTTTAAAATTGACGACCCGGAGTTTAAAGATAAAATTACCCTTATCCGGCAAAATATTGACCGTATATCGAGAACCGTAAAAACACTGGTCGATTTCTCAAAACCCATTCCCCACAAAGTTGAAAAAATTTATTTAAATAATGTCATTGAACACGTTATACGAATTATAAAATATGACAAACGGCTGAAACATCAAAATATAGAAACAGATCTTGAAGCAAAAATCCCGGTAGTTACGGCAAGTTTTGACCAGGTATTACAGGTGTTTATTAACATTTGCCTGAACGCCGCCGACGCCATGGAAAATGTTAAAAACGGTACACTTTTAATTAAAACATGGTTCGATCACAACAATGTGTACACCTCGATTACCGACAACGGCATCGGCATCCCCGAGGAAAACATACCGCATATTTTCGAGCCCTTTTATACAACTAAAGCAAAGGACAAGGGCACAGGCCTGGGTTTATGGGTCAGTTACAACATCATTTCCAGTTTTTCAGGCACTATGTCTGTGGAAAGCCGGCAAGGGGAACATACCACTTTTACGATTGTATTGCCGCAAAGCGGTAAGGATATATAAATGGCTATACATGTACTGATAGTCGATGATGACGATATAACCCGTGAAAGTTTAATGACCGTATTGAACAACCAGGGGTTTAACTGTCGTCAGGCCGCGAACGGACAGGAAGCCCTGGAGTTGATCAAAACCAATGAATTCGATGTTGTGATAACAGACCTGGAAATGCCGAAAATGAATGGAATTGAATTATTGGAAAAAACGGCCGAGTTGAAATCCCGAGTGTCTTTTATTATTATCACTGCATACGCATCCATTGAAACAGCAATTGAAGCCCTGCGAAAAGGGGCTTTTGATTATTTACTCAAACCGTTAAATTTTGAGGATGTTGCTCACAGAGTTCAAAAGCTGGTTGAACACAAAGAACTGGTTTACGAAAATCAGGCGCTGAGACAGGAAGTCAATTCGCAATATGATTTTACCAATATCATTGGGGAAAGCGCGGCAATAAAAAAAGTTTTTGAAACGATAAAAGGTGTCTCCGAAAGCGAAAGCAATGTATTGATTGGCGGTAAAAGCGGAACGGGAAAAGAACTTGTCGCAAAAGCGATCCATTTTAACAGTCGGCACAAACTGGGACGATTTGTCGCCGTAAACTGCGGCGCCATTACGGAAACACTCATAGAAAGCGAACTTTTCGGCTATAAAAAAGGCGCATTTACAGGGGCATATACGGACAAGGAAGGATTATTCAAGGCGGCACATCGCGGCACACTTTTTTTGGATGAGATCAGTGAAATGTCACTGACATCACAGGTAAAACTGCTTCGGGCGATTGAAACAAAAACGATATTATCGGTCGGTTCCAATATTCCGGAAACGATCCATGTCAGAATAATCGCGGCGACAAATCGTGATTTACGGCAGGAAATCGAAAAAGGCGCTTTCCGTGAAGATTTGTATTACCGTCTGAATATCATTGAAATCGTCCTTCCCTCGCTAAGCGAACGCCGGAGTGACATTCCCCTGCTCCTGAACCATTTTATCCAAAAATATAACAAGCAGATGAACAAAAAAGTAGATCATATCGAGCCTGAATTGTTGACGGCGCTGACCAGGCGGGAATGGCAGGGGGAAGTGAGAGAATTGGAAAATTTCGTGGAAAGACTGATGATATTTGCCAAAGGAAATGTTTTGTCATTTCATGATCTGCCGGATGATTTGCTGGAGACAAAAAAGACAAAAAAATTTGAATTTTCTTCCGACAATTTGAAAATCGCGACTGAAGAGTTCGAGAGAGAGTTTATTCTCGATCAATTATTAAAAAATAATTATCACCGGGGGAAAACCGCACAATCCCTGGGTATCGGGGAGGCTACACTCTACAGAAAAATGAGCTATTTGGGGATTGATCAAAAAAAACCGGGCTAATATATTATTCACCCATAACTTTAATGATAATCCTTTTTCTCCTCTGACCGTCAAATTCCGCGTAATAGACCTGCTGCCACGGGCCAAAATCCATTTGACCTTTCGTAACCGGGATAATAACCTGGTGATGCATAAGCAAATTTTTTAGATGCGCATCACCGTTCACTTCCCCTGTTCTGTGATGATTATAATCCGGTCCTTCGGGCGCCAGCTTTTGCAGCCATTCATCAATATCCTGAATGAGACCCGACTCTGCGTCATTCACATAAATTGCGGCGGTAATATGCATTGCGGAAACCAGTATCATACCTTCCTTGATGCCGCTGTTACGCAGAACATCGTTGACATCACGAGTGATATTGATATATTCACGGTGCTTTTTTGTATTAAACCACAAATAATGTGTATATGATTTCATTTTTTCTCCGCGTTAAAATATCTGAAATAATTAATATTCACCCAAAATTAAAGACTCACGTTCAAACAAATACTGGTTAAGGGCATCAAGATAATCATGAATATGTAAGTAACTATCCTCTAAAACATACTGGTCAATTCCAGGGGAAATGATCGCCTTTATTTCATCGCTTATATTTTTTATCGCTTCCAGCATACGGCATTCATTTTCATAAATACTGGTGATTAATTCATCGGATAACCTGATTTTCTTAAAGAAGGGAGTTCCCTCATAAGTAGGATTCTTTAAACTTTCACTGATGGTCAGGAGTTTACGTTTTGTGCTGTTGACGTTTTCATCCACATTTTTTTTTAAATCGGCTGTATCGACATCAATTTTATGCCCGAGCGATTTTATGAGCGATTTCATTTGTTTAATCAAAAATTCCCGATACAGCCTGTCCGATCGTTCTCTTTGTTCCGGTTGCTTGTACCCGGTAAATCCGGCAATATTTCGGGAAAGATTTTCAAGGGAAGTCAGGGGATTAGCACATTTTTTCATAAGGGGACTCTCCTTCAGCATATAAAAAAAATACCGTTGAAGCTTTTGACTGACAACGGTTTCTTTTTTATTTTAAAAACGAAAAGAATAGACCACACGGAATCAACCGTTAGCAGAATCGTACTTGTATTTTTCTAATATATATTTATATAATATCTTTATTTAAAAAAATGCAGCTTATTGCATAATTCTGAACGTTTGTTCCTGATTCCGCGTTACACAGAAAATATAAGATTAATAACATACAATGTCAACATTTTTCACTTTTCCACCCCCGATTTTGGGTGTTTTCAGCTATTAACACAATGATGACCCCGGTTAACAGGATTATTCCCCCGGAAATTTTGTAAAAAGGAAGCGCTTCATCCAACAGTATCCATGCCATAATTGATGCGCAAACGGACTCGCCGAGAGTAAAGATTGCAACGGCCGTCGCCGAAAAATATTTCAAAGCCCAGTTTAAACTGGTATGGCCGATCACCTGTGGAATCAAAGCGATGGCAACAAGTAATAAATAAACATGCCGATCATATCCAAAAAACAACAAAGGGCTTTGAATAAAAACCATTATAAATAAAAACAGGGCCGCGGAAGAATAGACCAGGGTTACATATTTAAATATATCCATTGTTTTTCGAATATGGCGTCCGACTAAAAAATAACCGGAAGCGCCGACCGCACCTAACAGCGCCAGCAGGTTGCCGGTAAACGCAGAAGAATTATTGCTTGTATCAAATTTCCCGATGATAATCCCGCCGGCAACAGTGATAACCACGCCAGTAATACATTTTAATGAGAGACGTTCCTTAAGAAAAATGTAACTGCCCAGGGCAACGAAAATCGGAGATGTCTGCACCAGCACCACAGAACTGGCAACGGAGGTATAATTGAGGGATGAAATCCAGGTTGCAAAGTGAAGAGCTAAAAAAGCTCCGGATAATATTGTGTATTTCAGTTCTTTTCGGCTTATGGATTTAAGGCCGGGTCCTTTTGCCATTGTTGTCCCCCAATAAAAAAGGGAAGCAATTGTCATTCGGTAAAAAGCGATGACCAGCGCCGGGGCGGCGCATATTTTTATCAATATCGATGCGGAAGAAATGGACAGAATCCCGACAAACAGGATGATAAACACTTTGTATTTAAAGAAAACGGATTTTATCACGTCTGTTCCGGCCGTTTGAGTTCGAGTGTTTCAAAATCACAGGGTAAATATGTTTGCGGAAAAATCTCCCTGGCTTCCTTTAACATTTCCTGCTCATCGTTCTCATCATGACGGATACTCAGATGCCAGAGAAATAATTTTTCCACCCCGGCTTGTACAGCTATTTCCGCCGCCTGAACGGATGTGCTGTGAAATGTTTTTTGCGCCCTCTCTGTGAGCTTTTTTGAAAAAGTGCTGTCATGAATCAATAACGAGGCGTTTTTCGCCAGTTTAACGGTGTTTTCACAGGGACGCGTATCGGTGCAGAAAACAATGGTTCGCCCTGGATATGGCGGGCCAAGTACTTCCCCCGGATTGATATTTTTCCCGCGGATGTTAATGATTTTTCCCTGCTGTAAATCGGAACGTAACGGTCCGGGAGGAATTCCAAACTGTTCCGCTTTTTGTACGTCAAACTTGCCTGGTTTTTCCGCTTCGCTGAAACGGTAACCATAACAGGCAGTCCGGTGTTCCAGGATTTTCGCGGTGACCTGAAACGGGCCGGCCTGAAATGGTTCGGGAGCATTTTCGGTCAATTCTTTAAAATAGAGCGGGTATTGGATATCAAAACCGGAAATCTCCCGGATACTTTCATAAAACTGCCGGATACCGGCCGGACCGATAACGGTCAGGGGATTCATTCTGTCCATCATTTGCTGTGAGGTGAGAAATCCGGGCAATCCGAATATATGGTCGCCGTGCAGATGAGAGATGAAAATCGTATGGATCTTTGACGGAGAAATTCCGGCGCGCAGAATATTCATCTGCGTGCCCTCCCCGATATCACATAAAATAATTCCCCCGTCATGCTTAATTGTCAACGACGGCAGACCGCGGCGCATTGACGGCACAGCCGCGCCGGTACCTAAAAATTGGATTTTCAATTCATCGGTCATCTGTCAAATTATCGTTCAGGATCATGCGGACTTTTTACGGCCGAACCGGTTTTCTGTACCGTTCAATAAACGCTTTATATTCGAACGATGGGTATATATAATCAATACGGAAACGAAAAAGCCAAAAATATACAAAGACAGGGGCACCGGTTTGTTGATTCCATAACGGAATATCGTCAAAACGACGGGTAAAGTAATAGCGGCGGAGATGGAACTTAAGGACACAATCCTGGAAAGCAGGAAAACGATAATAAATACGCCTAGACAGATCAAAAGCGCAGTTGGATAAAGCGCGATCAGCATACCTGCGGCCGTACCGACTCCTTTCCCGCCATGGAAATTCGCAAAAACGGTCCAGATATGCCCGAAAATAGCGGAACATCCGGCTATAATTTGCATCAGTTCAAAGTCCAACGGTACAGTACCAATTGTTATTCTTGAAATCCAGTACGTGACGGCAAATCCTTTAAAGATATCAAAAGCCATTACGAAAATGCCGGGCTTCCACCCCAAAACTCTGAATACATTTGTTGCCCCGGCGTTTCCGCTGCCGTGTTCGCGAATATCTATTCCACGTAAAATCTTTCCGGTGATAATACTGGTTGGAAAAGATCCGACCAGATAGCCTATAACGACAATTAAAATAATACTTAACATTCCGAGCCCTTTTTGTTTGTAGTATTTTTTAGTTTTTTAATTTTTTAAATATCACATCAACATCACGGGCAAACGGACCGTTTAATGCCAGCGCCAATTGTGTTTCAATATATCCCAGGGGTGTTCCCATATCCAGGCGCTGCCCTTCCACTTCAAGACCAATTGCTCCTTCTCTTTTACTCAATTCCGCCTGCGCCGTGGTTAACTGGATTTCGCCGTTTCCCCGAATGTTATTTTTAATATGTTCTTCCAGTATCTGAAAAATGGCCGGCGTCAATATATGCATACCAAAAAAACATAAAAAAGTATCCGCAGGTAAAGCCGGATGATGCAGGTTTTCCCTGGCGTAAGCGACCGACGGCTTTTCTACGATGTCGGTTAAATGATATGCCGGAGGATTTTCCCGCAAAAGCGGACCGGTTACCGTGCCGTACAAATAAATCAATTCTGCGGGGGTTCGCTTTAACGCGAAAATTGATTTTTCGAATAGTTCATAACCGGCTAAAACCTGTGCGGCGCAGGAAATATCATTTTCGGATATATAAATATGATCGCCAAGCATTAGCAAAAAAGGTTCGCCGCCCGCCCAGTCCCTGGCGCAGTAAACGGCATGGCCGTAACCATCCTGGACGGTTTGATGCAGATAGGTAATTGAATTTTTCAATTTTTCCAGAAGGGCAGATTGATTAATCCCCCTTTTTTTATTTTCAAAAGATTTCATATCGTCTGCCGATAATCCCTGAAAATGTCTTTTAAATTGTTCCTCCATACCGGGCTGAACGATCAGGGCGATGTCCTCAATACCCGCGTTAACTGCTTCTTCAGCGATAATCTGGATGGTCGGCTTGGCAATCCCGTCCCGGTCAACCAGCGGGAACAATTCTTTCTGGACCGTATTGGTTGCGGGAAACTGGCGCGTTCCGATTCCCGCCGCTGGTATAACTGCTTTTTTGATCATTTTTGTTCCGACAAATACTTTATAACAGGTTATATCTCTTATACTTTTCCGCAGAACAGATCCGTTCTGTACCAGTCATGTTTTGTTCGCCTATATCAATGAGAAAACATTTGAGGTTACTTCCGGGTCGGCTGGGTCCAGGGAATTCGGTCTCGCCTGCTTCACCAAAGCCCTCAGTTAAAACAATAAATAGATCTTTTGCCTGTATCTTTCGGAATCATAAAATATATTTCCCCTACGTTTATAAATCTTAGAGGGAAAATCAGTATTCATATATGTTATTCGAATTTTGTTACAATAGTTCCTAATTCCAGGGCCCCCGGCGACGAACCCCAAAAAATATAGGGCTTTAATTTGGTCATATCATGGTAACGGGTGGCAATATTTTTTAACGTATCGTCAACATTTTTATCGGCCAGTATGGCAACCGTGCCTCCGCTGCCCCCGCCGGTGATTTTGGCGCCGTAAAATCCTTTTTCAGGCCCCAGTTTCTTTACTAAATTTACAATGATATCCGTTTCTTTTGCGCCCAGTCCGCAATTGTCGCTGTAACTGTCATGAGATTCGTACATAAGGTTCCCGGCCTGTATCAGATTTTCTTTGCTGTCCCCCGGAAAATATGTTTCCAAAAGTTTAATAAATTTTTGGTTTCTGAAATTTTCAAACACCGGGTGCTCGGCGGTCTTTTGCGGGTAATATGTTTTACCGGGTTCGATTTTAGTGGCCGGATCTTCATGGGTTTCATATTTTTCGATAAACTCGTCGCCGCGAATTTGTTCGGGAACGACACTTTTATATTTTTCCGTCCACTCTTCCGTTGAAACGTTGCATAAATAATCGTTATAGGGATTATGAATGGATTTTTCTTTTAAATAAGAAAAAATAATTTTTTTGCCCATAAAAGTCGCAACGCGGGTTTGAGAATAAAGTGAGCCGCCGATATGATGTTTTACTCTTGAATGTATACCGATAAGTTGAATATTGGAAGGTATGACCACCATTTTCAGCAATTCATGCGGCTGACAGCGTAAAGCCAGCAGCCTGTTTTGTTTGCCCATGGAGGATGCCATTTGATCCATAATTCCGCATGGCGCTCCGACAATAAAGTTCTCAACCATCTGGCAATATTTCGACATTTGAAATGCGTCAAAACTCAGGTCATAAGCGAATTTTAACGCCAGCATGGTCGCAACTTCCAGGGCCGCGGAGGAAGCAACACCGGCGCCGATAGGGATATTACTTTTTATACAAATGGTCGCGCCTGAAGCAAAGTTGTTGATGATTTTTTCCTTCAATAATACCGGAAAGGCTCCCAGGACATAAGCCACCCAACTACACTGGGGGTCCTTTTTGAAATCATTTTTAATTGTCTCAAATGATTTTAATTTCCCGGATTCATAAAATTCATCAAGATGATAATTGATTATAGTCTGAAGGCCCTCCTTTTCAATGCCGGTCGATTTAACCAAAAGGCGTTTATCACGACGGCGCTGGATCCCGACTATGGCCGCTTCATTTAACGTACCCTGCAAAACGACGGAACCGGAATAATCCGCAATACCGCCCATCACATCAAGACGGGCGGGTGCGCGGGCGATAAAAATCTCCCGCTCCGGGGCGAACAATCCGCCGAACCATAATTTAACTTTGGATTTATATTCCAAAAGATCATCAGGATATAAAACCTGTCGTTTTTTCTTCAATTCCATTTATACTTCCGCCTTTAATAACGCATCTTTGAATAAGAATCTTTTCTGTTTTGCTGAATATCAAATCAATCGGGTACGGTTTCAACCGGACATTCTGTAATTTCCTTTTACTTTATATGTTTTGCAGTATACTATCGTTATTTGATCAATTTTGCAGAATAATAATTACATAATTATATTAAATGAATTACACCTGAAATCCAATTCATGCGTTGGTGCACGTGAACAGACCGCAGATGAATAAAGTTATAATTTTATTTGAAAAAAACAACTTTTTGTATTGTCATCATCCCTGTAATCATTATTTTTTACATAATATAAAAAGTGTTCATTGTTAACAAAATTCAACTTGTTAACAAGAGGAAAATCAGGACACATCCGTATCCTTTTTACTGAATTCGGGCAGATACGGATGAATTCATATCACGCCTGTTTACCGCTTTACGTGAACATTAAAACGATTTAGATATTTTAAATAATTTGTATTTTATATCTCGAACCGAATGTGAGTACAATAACAAATAAAATTTATTTGTTTGTTGTATTTGTTATTTGGATTAATATTTTTTAAATTTAAACAAATTTATTGAATAATATCTGTTTTGTCTTCATCTTATTAACAGACAGAAATTATGAAATAATTTACATAGTGGAGGACAGAATGAGAAATGTAATCATTATCGGTTCCGGCCCCGCCGGATTAACAGCGGCAATATACGCAGCGAGGGCGAATTTAAATCCGCTTGTTTTTGCCGGTATGGAACGCGGCGGCCAAATTACGTTGACCGATGATCTGGAAAATTTTCCCGGTTTCCCCGACGGTATAGGCGGTCTGGACATGTACCAATTATTTGAAAAACAGGCCAATCGGTTCGGTTCGGAAATTATATATGATGTTGTTACTGAAGTAGATTTAACCGGTGATGTTAAAATTGTAAAAACTGCTGACAAGGAATACCAGGCAAAATCTGTTATTATTGCAACTGGTTCGACACCCAAAAGATTGGGTATCCCGGGTGAAGAAAAATTGATTGGCCGGGGCGTTTCATATTGCGCCACCTGCGATGGTTTTTTCTTTAAGGATAAAAAAGTCGTTGTTGTGGGCGGCGGCAACAGCGCTTTGGATGAAGGATTGTTTTTAACCCGTTTCGCTAAAAAAGTCACCATCATACACCGGCGTGACCGCCTTCGCGCCGATGCAATATTACAGGAACGCGCCAAAAAAAATGAAAAAATCGAATTCCTCTGGGATACTGTAGTAGAAAAAATTAATGGCGAAGATGCGGTTAAAACCTTGACGCTGAAAAATGTTAAGACCGACAAAACATCCGAATTTGCGGTGGACGGAATTTTTATTTTTATTGGCCATTATCCGAATGTCGATCTGGTCAAAGGTCAGATCAAGTTAGATGAGAACAATTATATTATTACAGACAGATATACCAAAACAAATATAAAAGGCGTCTTTGCCTGTGGAGATGTTCAGGACCCGATATACAGGCAGGCAATCACGTCGGCCGGAACCGGCTGCCAATCGGCCATGGAAGTGGAAAAATATGTCGCGGAACTTGAAGGAACCGCATACCCGGGTAAAAAATAATTTATCTTTGAGGAGGTTTCATGCATCATCATTCAAATCGACATACGCCAGTGGGGGGTATTATCCTGATTATTTTAGGATTGCTTTTCCTGTTTAACAATCTGGATATTATGAGTATTCACGATGTGATCCGTGATTTCTGGCCTGTAATTCTGATCCTGATCGGAATATATGTCATATTCAAAAATTACCGGCGAACGGCGCCCGATGATGAAGAAATGAAAATCAAAACCGGACTTGATATAACCGCAGATAAAGAGGATATTGACGAATCCAATGTCTTTGGTGATATCAACGTAAATATAAAAAGCGAAAACTTTCAAAAGGGAACAGTTCGCACGGTTTTCGGCAAAGTAATGGCCGATTTAACGGATATAAATATTGCCGATGGAGAAAATCATCTCTACCTGAATACGGTATTCGGAGAAATCAGGGTCAAGACGGCCAAAAACTTGGCGGTAAAGGTGATTGCCACGAATCTTGGCGGGGACATAAATGTCTTTGGGGAAAGACGTGACGGTTTGAATCAAAGACTGGTGTACCAGTCGGACAATTACGCCCAGGCAAAAGCAAAGTTAATTTTATATTGCAATGTTACTTTTGGTGAAATTCATGTCTGGTAATTTTCCTATGGCATGAATGATTAAGGCGAGGCGGTTACCCCTCGCTTTTTTTGTTGATAACAGGTTCCGAATGAACGACAGATATTATAAATTTTCAAGATTTTTAAAAGAAAAATATGGTGAAAAAGTAAGAAAAATCTCGATCGATGCGGGTTTTACCTGTCCTAATAAAGACCCGCTGACCGGCGAAGGAGGGTGTATATTTTGCCGTAACGACAGTTTTTCGCTCATGCAGTCACTTCAGAATATCAGTACAAAAGAACAAATAGAAAAGGGAATTCAAACAGCGAAACAGAGGAAGGGCGTCAATAAATATATTATTTATTTTCAATCCTCAACAAATACGTATGCGCCGGTTGATGTTTTACGACGATACTTTATGGAATCGATAGCGGTTGAAGGCGTTGTCGGATTGTCTATCGCCACGCGGCCGGATTGTTTGTCGGATAACGTAATCGAACTGTTGGATGATTTGTCGCGAAAAACAGATCTATGGCTTGAATTGGGCTTGCAGAGCAGTTTTGATACAACTTTAAAAATCATTAACCGTGGGCATACATTTCAGGATTATTTGAACGCGGTGCAAAAGCTGTCCGTCTTAAACCTCAGAATATGTACCCACATCATGATCGGATTACCCGGGGAAAGCCGTCGTCATATAATCGAAACGGCCGACAAAATAGCCTTAACCGGAACGCAGGAAGTAAAAATACATCCTTTATTGATTTTAAAGGACACTCAACTCGAGAACACTTTTTTAAAAGGAGAAATACAGGAATTAAAACTAAATGAATATGTTCAACTGGTTTGTGATTTCCTGGAACGGATACCGCCCACAATGGTGGTTCAAAGATTAACGGCGGAATCACCACTGGATATGTTATTAGCCCCCGACTGGATAAAAAATAAAATGGCCGTTTTGAGATATATCGAACAGGAGCTTAAAAGAAGAGGATCATTCCAGGGAAGCCGGTTTAAAAACCTGTGATTGTGTAACCGGATCGAACGTTAATGATTATAAGTTTCATACCGTTCCTTGAATTTAACAATACCGTCGCATAAGGCGCGGGCCATGGATTTTTGAAAAGTTTTTGTTTTTAATTTTTGTATATCATAACGGTTGGTCAGAAATGCCGTTTCCAGTAAAATGCTGGGCATAGACGCCCCATATAAAACCTGGAACCCCGCTTGTTTCACCCCATGACTAAATGATTCACATTTGTTTTTTATCTCATTATCCAAAATGGAGGCAAAATCCTCGCTTTCTTTAAGGAACGAACTTTGCGCGTTCGCGGCGAGAATAAATGTCGCTTCCGACAGGTCTGCGTATTGATTTTGATCCTCTTCCAGTCTTATAACCGAATTTTCATATTGGGCAACGCGACGCGCTTCTTCCGTTTTTGCCGGGCCAAGTATATAAACCGTATGGCCGTGAATTCTCGAACTTGGATTCGAGTCCACATGTATACTGAGAAATAGTTTTCCCTGGTTATTATTGGCAAACCTGGTTCGCTGAATCAGGGGAATAAAATTGTCACTCTCCCGGGTCATTAAAACTTTCACATCCAGTTTTTTTTGCAGTTCGGCTTTTAATTCTTTGGCAATGGCAAAGGTAATTCTTTTCTCTAAAAAATCATTCGGGCCGATGGCTCCGGGATCCCTCCCGCCATGTCCGGCGTCAATGATAATGACATCTATATTCCATTTTTCTCTTTCTTTTTCCAGGTCCGCTAAAATATCATTTGATAATTTCTTTTTTGTGCGAAGGGTTATAATTACTTCATTGGGAGTTTTTAGATAAACATTCTTTTCTTTAATTTCGGGTAAAACCCGGAAGGACAGCCTGGCTGTTTCTTCCGATAATTGTATGGGAATTATTTGTTTGATCCTTTTTATATTATTCTCGACAATAAAAGAGCGCAGCGTGTCAACTCGTCCGCCAAAAAAATCAACATAGAACCAGCCGTTACTTTCGCTTGTAAATATGTTGGAAGTTGAAAATTTTTTCAGACTGTTAATCTGGATTAGTACGCCGTTATCCATTTCTTCAATAGAAACGTCCGCTATGTTGGGTAAATTGGTCGTAACCAGCAGGGCATTTTCCGTTTCATTATATTCCATTTCATACTGGAATTGACCGTTTAATATTTCAATAAAAAACTTAATGGGTATATAAAACTCTTTATCTTTATAAAGCGTGTTAACGGGCATCTGGTAAACGGCATTGTCTATTAAAATATAAGGGATCAACGCGTTTATCGTAATAAGATTTTGAGGAGTTTGTATTGTTATTTTTTTTAAAAAAAAATTTAATTCATATGGAAAGTTGAATTTTTCCGCAAAACCGGTAGCGGATACAAAATCATAATGACCAACCCGGACGGATTCAATTGTCCCCATAGATTTTCCCAGTGATTTGTCAATTACCGATATGTTTTCGGCAACGGCATCATGTCTAATAAAACCAAAGAGGAAAACAAAAAGCAGTAACGAACAATATTTTTTCATAACGGTTCGATACCCCCTGAACAAATCACCAAATCTTATCTTCCTTGGACAAAAATTCACTTGCCTTTTTAAGATCTTGTTTTTCTTGCTCTGTAATACCTTCGTATCCAACTTCATTAATCCGGTCAAGAATCCTGTCAACCTCTTCACGTTTTTCCTGGATATTTTTTAATCTTTTTTGTTCGGTGGCAACTTTTTGTTGTTGCTGATACAGTCGTATTTTTCGTAAAAGCATCCCCAGAAAAACATTACCGCGCAGCATTAAATAACCAACCAAAGCGCCCCCCAAATGCGCGAAATGAGCAATGCTGTCAGATTTTCCAAAAATTCCGACTATTCCCGAAAATAACGATATGCCGACAAATATAGCCACCAAATGTTTCGCTTTTAAACTGACAGGTAAAATAAAAAACAGCAACAGGGTAACAATTCTATCCGGGAAAATTACGGCAAAAGCGACCAGCACGCCATAAATAGCCCCTGACGCCCCGATAACCGGGGTTTGTGATCCCCAGTTAAACAATATATGAAAAATCCCGGCGCCGACTCCGGTAATCAAATAATATCTAAGAAACTTTTTGGCGCCCATCCATCTTTCAACTTCACAGCCGAAAATCCATAGTGTGAACATATTAAAAAAGATATGAAAAATACTCTGTTCACTGTGAAGAAACAAATACGAAATGAACTGCCATATTTTAAAAGAATGTATAATATCGTATGGTTGTAATCCAAAAAACAGAGCAAGTGAAACATGCGTGCGCAGGTAAACAACCACCTGAATAAAGTAAACAAAAATATTTATTAATAACAGATATTTTACGACGGGCGTCAACCCGCCGCCGAATCCAAATCTTACTCGCTGGTTATAAACATTCATATTATTTTAAATCCAAACTTACTCCTAAACGATAACCAAAACCTGACAAATCGACCCGTTCCGTAGTCGGCAATCCTTTTGTACTGCTGTCTACATTTCTGCCGACTTCACAACTGTTGTAACAAACATCGGCAATCAAAGTCGACCGCGAACCAACATGATAAAAAAGACCGGCCGCAGCCTGCCAGCCAAAGCCGCCATACCTGTGGGTTTGAGATTTATCAAGCTCATAATTCTTTTCTTTACTAAACAACAATTCATAATTCAGGCTTCCCCTGATAAAATATCCGTAATAGGCGCTGGTCGGGATCTTGACATTTACGGCAAGGGTCAGCGGTACCATTGTTCTGGCATATTCCACTTCCGTTTCATAAGTATTGGTTGTCAGACCTTCTTTTTCTTCATTGGCCACATTCGTTCTTTCAGAATAAGATTTATGAAAAATGTCGGCGCCAATACCGATGTCAACCGCTTCATCAATTGCGGTTCCGAACATAAAACCGAAAAACATTCCGCCTTTAATATTTTTCGGATTCATATAACCGGCGTTGATAGTAAAAACATTCCCGGTTTGTGCGGTCACAATAGTGGCTGATAGCATTATCATTAAAACGTACAAAAAAATACTGTTTTTTTTCATTAAAGTATCTCCTTGGTTTATCAAAAACATTTTATTATAGAAAATGATGATATTAAAATCAAGAAAAACATTTGTAACAGTATACCAAAATAAAAAAATATAAATATTGATATAGATTACAAAATATTTTAAAACGGATATGTTTTATGTTGTACGATCGTGTCCTTTAGAAAATCCTCGTCATTTGTTTTGGGGTAATCCGTTGTATAATGCAGACCCCTGCTTTCTTTTCTTAAAAGCGCGGATTGGATGATAAGCTGCGCAACGGTTGCCAGGTTCCGCAATTCCACCAGTCCGTCGGTTACTTTGGTACGGCGATAAAAATTCTCGATTTCCTGACGTATCAGTCTGATCCGGCTTAACGCGCGTTCCAGCCGAAGATTGGACCGTACTATGCCAACGTAATCCCACATCAGGTTTTTTATTTCCATTTTATCGTGAGATATGAGCACCCACTCTTCGCTGTTAAACGTTCCGGCGTCATCCCAATGAGGAATGCGGGGCATTTGGTTTTTTTGCGCTTTAACGAACTGCACGGCGGATTGACAG
The DNA here is from genome assembly GCA_016934825.1 of Candidatus Zhuqueibacterota bacterium. Lineage (GTDB taxonomy): Bacteria > Zhuqueibacterota > Zhuqueibacteria > Residuimicrobiales > Krinioviventaceae > Fontivivens. The sequence goes on along the minus strand of JAFGSB010000160.1, from coordinate 119,918 downwards.
GCTCTGTTTGCAAATACCAGGGCTTCCAGCAGCGAATTTGAGGCAAGACGATTTGCGCCATGCACGCCGGTACAGGCAACTTCACCACAAGCAAAAAGACCCGATATAATGGTTTTGGCATTCAAATCCGTTACAACGCCGCCGCAAGAGTAATGTGCTGCCGGGACCACCGGAATGGGTTCTTTTGTGATATCGATCTTGAAACTTGCACATTTTTCATATATCTGCGGAAAACGGTTTCGAATCTTGTCCGCATCGAGGTGCGTGACATCCAGAAAGACGCAGCGGTCGCCTCGTTTTTTTAGCTCATTGTCGATTGCCCGGGCGACAATATCACGCGGCGCCAGAGATTTCATGGGATGATAATTTTGCATGAATTCTAATCCGTCCTGCGTAATGAGCGTGCCGCCAAAACCCCTGACCGCCTCGGAGATCAGAAATGAACCGGCATCGGGGTGATATAAAGTTGTCGGGTGAAACTGCATGAATTCCATATTCGCAATGGAAGCGCCGGCCCTGTAACACATGGCCACACCGTCTCCGGTTGCGATTCCCGGGTTCGTGGTATGCAAATAGACCTGGCCGCAACCGCCTGATGCCAGTATTGTCGCCTTTGAAGTAAATTTTACCACTTTATCGCTGTTCGAATCCAGCACATAGGCGCCCCAGCAATGCAGCAACGAATCGTTAGCCGGACCGGGTGAAAATGTGTGATGTTCCGTAATCAGGTCGATGGCCGCATGGTCCTCGAAAATAGTAATATTGGGTTCATCTTTAACTTTATTCAAAAGGTTTGATTCCACATCCCGTCCGGTGTGGTCTTTGACATGAACGATTCTGTGAAAATGATGACCTCCTTCGCGCCCCAGATCAAAATTTCCGTTTTTATCGAGCGTAAAAGGTACGCCAATTTTAAATAATTCTTTGATATGAGCCGGGCCTTCTTCAACAACCAGTTTTACCGCTTCAAGCTTGCATAACCCGGCGCTCGCATCCAGGGTATCTTTGATATGCCGGTCAAATGAATCCTTCGGATCAAAAACTGATGCAATACCTCCCTGGGCGTAATTCGTGTTCGATTCCGCTTTGTGTTTTTTGGTAACGATTGCTACCGTACCGTGTTTGGCAAGTTTAAGCGCTGAATATAATCCGGCAATTCCACTGCCTATTATTAAAAAATCTGTTTTAACTGACATTTCTATATTTTCTTGTCCGGGTTAATTTTTTTGAGACTAACTTACGTTAATATTAAATCAAAGTCAATAATTTTACATAACAAAAAAGGTCAATATCTTTTGATATCAACCTTATAAAAGAATAATCGAAACATTTTTAAACTAAACATTAACCGGCTTTAATCGTCTCGTACAATTCCCGGTTTTTTATCGGTTTTGTCAATACTTTATTGATTCCGTGAAGAGATATTTGTTCTTTCATATTCGGATTGACATGGTCACAAATGCCAACGACTTTTGTTTTGGGGTACTTTTTTAGAATTTTATCGACGATCTTATAATTCCCCGGATCCACACAATTCGAGTCCTCTTCATCCAGATCAAGAAAAGTATAATCCGTATTTTCCGATTCCAATAACCGCATTAAATCGTTCACATCAAGAGCGACTTCTACTTCATAAAAATTACTTAAGGCCAGATATATTTGCATACCGGAACGCAGTTCCCCGTTCAGAATGATAATCTTCATAAACTGTTTTTTTCTTTTTGTGTCGAGATGAGCTTTTTTAAAATTTAAATAGAGACAATAAAAGTTTTTTGCGGACAATTAATGATCAATTCAAATTAATAATAGAATTATTTCTCATCACATGCCCGGTTGAACGAGACAATAGCAGGCACAAGGACAACTATAGCGAAAACAATCAGATACACGTTGACATGTATTGTTGTTTCCGAATACCACTTTAATTTTTCCTCAGGGAGGTTCATAAGAATCATGGACAGCAAATTATTTATACCATGCAATATAATCGCCGGGAAAATACTGTTTGCCCGCCAGGCCATATATCCCAGAAAAAGGCCCAATATCATAATTTGTAATGCGGCCCAGGGATTAAAATGAATTATCGCGAAAAAAACCGATGATAAAACGATAGCCGTTGCCGGTTCCCGGAAATGTTCGAGCGATTTTTGCAATACTCCCCGGAACAACATTTCTTCGGCAAATGCGGCAAAAATAACACCAGACATGATTAATATGACGGCGTCCTTTACAGAATCGATCTGTAAAAGCCTAATCATGGATTCGTACAACTCTTCCGGCATGGGGAAGATTAAATAAATAATACGGTCAATTTCATCGCCGATTATAAACACTGCCAGGGATATCACTATTGAATAAAAAATAATCGGCAGATTGATTTTATGTAAACGAAATGTTTTTGTAAAAGGCATTTTAAATTGCAGACACGCAATCAACGCCGGTAAAACAATCAGTATTTCCGTAAGCAGGCTCAGAGTGGAACCGCCCAGTAAAATGATGATCACCCCCGTAACGGTAACCAGTGCAATGGTGACCAAAAATAAAATAAAAATTTGAATAGGTGAAAAAAGTCCGTTTTTGTTTAAATCTTCCATGATCTTAATAGTCTTTAGTAAAATGATATAATGTAATTCCCGCAGCAATAGCGGCGTTTAACGATTCGCTTTTACCTTTTCCGGAAATGGTAATGTTCATGTCGATGATTTTTTTTAGCCCGGGATTTAATCCCTGCGCCTCGCTGCCGATCAAGAGTACGGTTTTTTCCTTTTTTTTAAATTGTTCAAGCGGAATACCGCCCTCTCTCACTGTTCCTATTATTTTATAATTATTTTTTTTGAGCACGTTCAGTTCATCCGGTAATATCACATTTTCTTTAACCGGAACATGAAAAAACGCCCCCATCGTGCTGCGAATGACTTTGGGATTATATATGTCAACGGTGTCGACGCCGGAGAATATACCGTCAATACCGAACCATTCCGCCGTTCTGATAATTGTTCCCAAATTCCCCGGATCCCGTATGGCATCCAGCGCCAGCAGCAGCGAACTTGAACTCAAATCAATCGGCCGCTCTTTTTTTGTTACGATACAGGCAATACCCTGTGGCGTTTGCGTATCGGCCAGGGTTTTAAACTTTTTTTCATCCGTAATATAGATGGGCAGTTGTTGTTTTTTAATTTTATCAACGTATTGTAAAATTCGTTCCGATTCACGGAGATTTTCGGCTATGATCAAACTATTGATTTGATAATCCGAGTTTATAGCCTCTTCACATAATCGTATCCCTTCCACCAGAAAACGGTTCTCCCGGTCGCGTCCTTTTTTAAACTGTAAAGAGCGAATGTATTTATACTGGTTTTGCGATAAAGGGATCATAAAATTCAAAATGTTGATTATATATTTATAAAATTTTTTCCCTGAAAAACGGAACGAGTTGATCCAGACTGATTTCAGACTGTGAACCTTCTTCAAGGTCCTTAACCGTGGCAATCTGCTCATCGATTTCCCGGTCGCCCAGTATCAGGGCGAAAGAAGCGCCAAGCCGGTTTGCTTCTTTCATCTGGGATTTTATGCTTCTGTCGCCAAAGGCAAGCAGGGTGGAGAAATTTTCCCGGCGTAAATGAAAAGCCAACTGGATGGCTTCCTTTTTCGCATTATCTCCCATATGGGCGATAAAAATGTCCGGTGTTCTCGATTCCGCGGGAACCAGGCCCTGTTCCTTCATGCTGAGGATAATTCTCTCGAACCCGGAGCCAAATCCGATTCCCGGTGTCGGTTGTCCGCCAAGCTGTTCGATCAGACCGTCGTATCGGCCGCCGCCGCACATGGCATTTTGCGCGCCGATTCCCTGCGCCCAGACTTCAAAAACAGTCTTTGTATAATAATCCAGCCCCCGAACCAGTTTATGATTGATGGAGTAATCCCTTCCCGACAGTTCCAGATAGTTCCTCAAGCTGGAAAAGTGCCCCCGGCATTCTTCACACAGGTAATCACTGATAACGGGTGCTTTGGCGATTACCGGCTGACAGGTTTTGTTTTTACAGTCCAGTAATCTGAGAGGATTTTTATCAAGACGACGTTTACAGTCATTGCAAATTACGTCATAATTGCTTTCATAATATTCTTTTAATTTTTGAATATAGTTGGGTCTGCATTGGGGGCAGCCGGTGCTGTTCAACTGGAATTTTAATCCGGTAAAACCCAGTTCGGCATAGAGCTGCCAGGCAATGGACATGACTTCCACATCCAGTGCGGGGTCCATTTCCCCCAGCGCTTCGACATTGAATTGGGTGTGCTGGCGAAAGCGGCCGGCCTGGGGCCGTTCGTACCGAAACACCGGTCCGATTGAAAATAATTTAACCGGTTTCGCCTGGGTAAACAGACCGTTTTGCAGGTATGTGCGTAAAACGCCGGCCGTGAATTCGGGCCGCATCGTAACCGAATTGCCGCCCTTATCTGAAAAAGTATACATTTCTTTTTCGACAATATCTGTCGTCTCCCCAACACCTCTGATAAATAAAGCGGTCTCTTCCAGGATCGGCGGGTCTATTCGTTTGTAACCATACAAATACGTAATTTCATAAATTTTCTGTTCTATCAACCGCCAGTACGGTTGTTCGTCCGGCAGAACATCGCGCATTCCGGTAACGGATTTGTATTTCATAACACCCTTTCAGTTTAAACTATATATGATCCATCATGGTTTCAAGAATTTCCTGTGCTTTTTCAGCATCTTTTTTAAAAACAAAAATCCGGCATGAATCTCCGGTGATATGGGCGCCTTTTGCCTGTAAACCGGAACTCATTACATCAGGTTTAATAATACTTTTGATTCCCTGCCTTTCAAGGGCTTCTTTTACCATCTCCGCATAGACAATACCGGGTAAATTACTTAACCCAATTAATTCTTCGTCATTCTGGTTATTTTTCTGCTCGTCCATAATATTACCTTCGCTAAAAAATAAAGGGCCTCTATGAGAGACCCGTTTAAAGAAAATAAAAACATGTAATGGAATTATTTTTATAAGGAAAAGTATTTTTGTTCTTCCTTTGCGATGGCTTCGATAACTTTTTCACTGCTATGCGCGGAAGCCAGGCGGTCACGGAATTCTTTTCGATGCATTAAACGGGAAATTCTGCTCAAGGCTTTTAAATGCGGTCCGGTTTGGTCAACAGGACCGACCAACAGGAATATTAATCTCACCGGCTTTTCGTCTATTGATTTAAAATCCACATCTTTATCTGTTATTCCAAAAGCGCTGACCAGCTTATCTACACCTTCACTTTTGGCGTGTGGAATAGCTACGCCGTCGCCCATTCCGGTGCTCATGACCCTTTCGCGTTCCAATACGTCATCCAATACTGTCTGTCGATCTTTAAGCTTATTGTTCTGCGCAAGGATATCGACCATTTCTTCAATGATTTTGTTTTTTTCAGTATTTTTTAACGGTATACGGATAACTTCTTTGTTAAGAAGATCACTCAGGTTCATATCGACTCCTAAAAAATTAACAGACTAATATATAATAAATATTATTATTTCCAAAACATTTTTGGCAATGTAAATTATGAATCTTGAGTTTACTACACCTGTCCCGGGAAAAAGTTCTGTGAATCACAATTGTGATCCTAAAACAAAAAACCCCGCACCGATAATACCGTGTGCGGGGTTTTTACTGTTTCATTAATTATGCGCTTTGCCTTATATGGTTTTTTTGAGAACTCAAAATTAAGATGATACCAATAAAAACTAAAATAAGAGGCCACCAATTGCCAATATCAAACAAATGGTTTGCGCCAATCGTCGTCAGAATTGCGCCCCAGATTACGGAAGCGTGAAATGATTTTTTATACTTTTCAACAGTTGCCCGAATAACAGATTCGATCAGAAAAACGAGTCCCATGGAAAATATTAACCACCAGAACCAACCAGAATATAAATACCCCTGATTATCAGCATATATAAATGAACCGGCCAGTATAAATATGATGCCCGTGATGATTCCGCTTAACGGGTCTCCGCTCCTTGTCGCTCTTTTATTATAGCGTGATTGTTTTGTTTGTATATTATTTGCGTCCATGACCAAACCTCTTTCTTATATTCTTTATATTATCTCACCCGTGTCAGGTAAACCCGAACGCGACACTCGTAACATATTTATTTTATTTAAATTTTCGGATAAAACATCATTAATTGATTTGTTTAGGTAAAATAAATTTTTATTATTAAATAACCTGATTTTAATTAACTTGTAAGCCGGATCAGGCAGCGGTGCCAGTTAACCGGACAACAGTGATATTATCTATATTCTAATACGAAAAATCTTTAAGGTGGTTACACGAAATCATTGTTATTAAATTTTCTTTTATTAATTTTAAAAGAAATCCATTTCCGGTCCCATGCAATTTATTTTATGATTTTACTTGAAATTTAGCGCCCAAGAATATAAATTATAAAACATAGGACAAAAAAATGGGAGAAAAAGATGTCCGTTTTTGAATTGATTTATTTACGACGTTCGATAAGAAGATTCAAACAAAAAGCGGTCGATTATGAATTGTTAAAAAAATTTGCCGATGCGGGTCGTATCGCGCCGTCCGCATCCAATATGCAGCCGCTGGAATTCATCATCGTTGACGAACCGGATACGGTCGACACCATATTTGATCACACGGAATGGGCGCGTTTACTGCCCAATAAAACGGGGAGGCCGCAGGCCGGGCAGCAACCCGTTGCTTTTATTGTCATTCTGGTGAACAAGGACCACGAAACGGCGTGGATCGGCCATGATGTGGGCGCGGCTTCGGAAAACATTATATTAACCGCAATGCAATATGATGTCGGAACCTGCTGGCTTGCTTCAATAAACAGGAAAAAGATTGCTTCCCTGCTGGATGTCCCTGAAAATTATAGAGTTGATTCGGTTATTGCTCTCGGATATCCCGATGAACACCCTGTTATGGAACCCATTAAGGATACGACAGCATATTACCGGGATGAAACCGGCCGCCTGCATGTTCCAAAACGTGAATTGTATGACATCCTGCATCGAAATATATTTTAATTTTTTGTTAATTCCCGCAAGACCGCTTTGAGAAAATAAATTAACAACGAAAAAATTTTCCCTGGCGGCCTGATGCGGGACGTAAACGCAGAAGAAAACTATGAAAAACAATAAAAAACTGGGATTCGCAATTATCGGCGCCGGCGCCGTCGCGTCGCATCACGTCAAAGCGTTACGTCAACTCGGGGATGTTGAAATTTTAAGTATCTGCGGTAACATCCGGGACAAAACCCTCGAATTTGCCGCCGGGTTTGATATTCCCTGGACGACCGATTACCGGGAAATTTTAGCCAATCCCGATGTGGATGTAATCGATATCGCTGTGCCGTCGGGTTTGCACGCGGAAACGGGTATTGCCGCGGCAAAGGCGGGCAAGAATGTAATTGTCGAAAAACCGATTGATGTAACACTTGAAAAGGCTGATCGGCTTATTAACGAATGTAAAAAAACCGGTGTCACACTGGGCGTGATGAGCCAGTACAGGTTTCTGGATGCCTCGCAAAAATTATACGACATTCTGAAGCAAAACAAACTGGGTGCTTTGATACATGGAGAAGCGAGCATAAAGTGGTATCGGTCTATGGAATATTATAACAGCGGCGACTGGCGCGGAACCTGGGAACTGGACGGCGGCGGTCCGTTTATTAACCAGGGAATACATTTTATCGATCTGCTGCTGTCGGTTATGGGACCGGTGAAATGGGTATATGGCAAAACAAGAAATGTTTCGCATGATATTCAAGTCGAGGATATCGGTATGGCCATGCTGGAGTTTACAAACGGTACCACCGGTGTCATACAGGCGTCCACAGCGACTTTCCCCGGGCTCCCGGCAAGGCTGGATATTCATGGTACCGAGGGGACTGTTGTTATCGAGGGTGAAAAGCTCGCCTTTGTGCATATAAAAGGTGAAGAACCGTTTCGTGATTATAAAGTCGCGGAAGGCGGAGCGGCAAAACCGATGGATATTGATTTAAAACCGTTTGTCAGGGAATTTGAGGATATTGTTTCGGCAATCAGGGAAAAAAGAGAACCCATAATAAATGGAAATGAAGCACGACGGGCGTTACAGCTTGTTCTGGCAATTTATGAATCTTCGAAAAAAAACCAGCCAGTGTATCTGAATTAAATCCGGGTAAGGATAATAATGAAATGTAATGAACTGGAAACTTTTGTTAATGATTATTTGAATATCAGGGATTTTAATGACTATTGCCCGCAGGGTTTACAGGTTGAGGGCAAAACCAAAGTGAACAAAGTCGTTACCGCGGTATCGGTCAGCGTGCAATTGTTTGAACGGGCAATTGAAGAAAATGCCGACATGATCATTGTGCATCACGGTATTCTTTGGAACAAGGAGAGTCAAATTGTCAGGGGAAGTTATAAAAAACGGCTGAAATTGTTATTACAAAATGATATAAATTTGCTGGCTTATCATCTGCCCCTTGATAAACACCCGGTTATCGGTAATAACGCGCTGGCGGCAAAGGAATTCGGATTAAAAGATATATCGGAATTCGGTGAAGTCGGGATTATGGGTCGGATCGACGAATGCTCCTTTGACGTTTTTTCTAAATTGGTACATTCCGTTTACAAGGTTGATCCGCTGGTCTTTTCTTATGGCCCGGACAGGATAACCAGCGTGGGGATATGCTCAGGGGCTGCGCAGCGAGACATAACATTAGCGGTCGAACAGGGCCTGGATGTTTTTGTTACCGGCGAAGTATCCGAATCGATCATGCATCTTGCCAGAGAAGGTCAAATTCATTTTTTTTCCGCGGGTCACTATGCAACTGAAAAGTTCGGTATCAAAGCCCTTGGCGGAATTATCGCCGATACGTTTGGCCTGGATGTAAAATTTATTGATATCCCGAATCCTGTCTAAAAAAGTGTCTGTTTGGAATTCTTTTTCTTGTCTGCTAAATCTAAATAAATTATTAAAAATATTACAGTAATTAAACTTGATTTTAGAAAAGAATAATACTATATTAACGATTTAGAAATGGAACAAGCACTATACTCAATTTATATGTGAAATTACGTGGATACATTATATTATCCCGGCCGCTTAATGTTTTAATATCAATGCTCTCTATATTCATCGCCATAGTGATTTGCGGCAATCTGGCATGGATAATTAAGGTACTGGCGGCATGTTTCTCAGGCGGTCTGATTACGGCTGCTTCGAATACGATCAATGATTATTATGATGTAGAAATTGATCGGATCAATAAACCGAATCGCCCAATACCCGCCGGGATGGTTAAAAGAAAAGATGCCCTCACTTTCTCGTTGTTTTTGTATACGGCGGGCGTTTTACTTGGATTATTGATCAATTTAACCGCCTTTGTCATAGCTTTGAGCACTTCGCTGTTACTCCTTTTTTACAGCGTAAAGCTCAAACGCACTGTTTTGCTGGGCAACGTTGCCGTGAGCCTGTCAACGGCGCTCGCTTTTATTTACGGAGGTGTGGCGGTCGGACGGGTGAAAAATGCTGTGATACCGGCGGTTTTCGCTTTTATGATGCATTTTGGCCGTGAAATCATTAAAGATATGGAAGATATTGAAGGCGACAAAAAAAACCGGGCCATCACTCTGCCGGTACGGTTCGGTTTGATTCCCGCAAAATGGTCCGCAACGGTTATCTTTTTCTTATTGTTTATTTTAACCATTATTCCGTTTCTGACCAATATCTACGGTATATGGTATTTTTTAATTGTTCTGCTTGGAGTCAATTCGATCCTGGTTTATACGATCATACGAATGTGGCGTCATTCAAGTAAAGAAATATTTTCACAATTAAGTGTATTATTAAAAGCGGATATGATAATCGGGTTGCTGGCTATTATTGCCGGGCGCTGGTAAGGTGAGTTATGCGTGCTTTAATACAACGTGTTTCCAAAGCCTCGGTAAAAGTGGACGGAAAAATTATCGGTGAAATAAACAAAGGTCTGGTTGTTCTGCTTGGTGTAAATAACAACGACAATAACGACACGGCCGGATTCCTTGCCAATAAAATTATTAATTTAAGAATTTTCGAGGATGAATCCGGCAAATTTAATCTTTCCGCTATGGATTTGGGAGCCGAAATTTTAGCGATATCTCAATTCACCTTGTATGCGGACTGCCGCAGGGGCAGAAGACCGGGTTTTACAGAGGCCGCCCATCCGGATATATCCGAACCATTGTACAATCAGTTTATACAATTATTAAAAACATCCGGATTAAAGGTCGAGACAGGACAATTCGGAGCACATATGCTGGTGGAGATCCATAACGACGGACCGGTAACAATCATGCTGGACAGCGATGAAAAACGATAAATATAAAACGATCATAAATTCGATCAACTCTAAAAATATTGTTTTGGCATCTCAATCGCCTCGACGGGCGCAACTGCTAAAACTTTTGGGTTTAAATTTTCAAATTTGTCCCAGTCATGTGGATGAGGATTCGATACAAATAAAAGATCCCGTAAGTCATGTTCTGGAACTGTCCCGTGCAAAAGCAAAAGAAGTGGCCGATTCTCTGGAATTCGGACTTGTGATCGGTGCGGACACCATAGTAGTCCTGGATGGCCAAATACTTGGAAAACCGGCCGACAAAAAAGAAGCCGCCGATATGTTGTCCCGGCTCAGCGGAAGAACGCACCAGGTTTATACCGGTTTTACCGTGTTGGAAAATCCGGGTGGAAACGACATGTTCGATTATGAAGTAACAAATGTGCATTTCCGGGATCTGTATGACTGGGAAATTGAGGGCTATGTAAACACTCAAAACCCGTTTGACAAAGCCGGGGGGTATGGGATACAGGACCAAAGCGCCGTTTTTGCCGACCGGATTGACGGGTGTTTTTACAATGTTGTCGGTTTCCCGGTAACAAAATTTTATACAAGATTATTAAAAATGTTAAATTATTAATATTCATTCAAATCTGAAAATCGGTGATATATAAATAAATGAATGGGAAAAACAAAAAACTCGAACTGGGCCGTGAAATAGCTGAACAGAGAGAAACCAAGGAATTGAGTGTTCAGCAATTATCCGAAATGACAAAAATTGCCGTTAAAAATATTGAAAATATAGAAAACGGTATTTTTGACTTTTTACCAAGCGCCTATGTTAAAGCATATCTTTCCGCAATATCGGTGGAATTGGGCCTCGATCCCGGGGTTATATTGCGCAAATATAAAGCGTCGTACGTGCGGGATGTGGACACATCCTCATTTGAAGAATTAAAACCCGCAGAAAAAAATAAAAAACATGTCGAAAAGCAGTCAGCTCCGTTAAAAGTTAAGGAACCTAAAAAACCAAAGGAACCCAAAAAGCCAAAAGAACCGGATAAAATCAAACAAGAGAGCGACACGTCCACAAATTGGTTTGAAGAATTCTGGCTGATCATCCGGTTTTACAGTGTGTTTATTTTTGGCGCTTTATTTGTTGTTGTTGCGCTAATTATCGTTTTTTGGGTGCTACCCGGATTAAAAGACAAAAAAGCACAGAATTTACCTGTAACGCCTGTACAACCGGATTCTCTGGTTATGCAGACAACAGTTCCTATAGCGGATTCCCTTCAACTGGAACCGGACATTAAGAACATGGAGTTAAAAATAACCGTAACCGATACAAACTGGATCCGGATCGTATACGATGACAGTATCGCCGAAGAAGCCATTTACGTTCCCGGCGACGAAAAAACATGGCAAAGTAAAGAGCCTTTTTATTTAAGAATAGGAAACGCCAGCGGAGTTCAATTAACCCTTGACGGTAAAGACCTCGGCAGCCCCGGCAGACCAGGACGGATCACAAACATCATAGTGGACGAGCAGGGCTTTAAAAATATCCTAAAAACTGAATTTCCTCAGGCAATGGGTGTTGGCGGAACAACTCAATAATCGGGATGAGTATTGAAGGACCATAAGGAAATAAAAAAAATATATTTTCTCGCGATATGCGGGACGGCTATGGCATCACTGGCGGCAATGCTGAAGAAAAAAGGGTATGATGTTTACGGTTCGGATGAGAACCTGTATCCGCCGATGAGCACCTTCCTGGAGGAACAACAGATTCCCGTTTACCAGGGCTTTGATGTGGGACATCTCGATCCGGAGCCGGACATGGTTGTTGTCGGTAATGTGATATCCCGAGGCAACGTTGAAATCGAAGAAATTCTGACGCGTCACATGCTATATATATCATTACCCGACGCGCTTCGTGAATTTATAATACGCGGTAAACGGTCAATCGTAGTGACCGGCACGCATGGTAAAACAACTACGACAGCCCTGACCGCCTGGATATTTGACTTTGCCGGCAGGCATCCCGGTTTTATGATCGGCGGGATACCGCTCAATTTCGGCCGGGGGTTCCAGGTGGGAGACGGAAAGGATTTCATTATCGAAGGCGACGAATATGATTCCGCTTTTTTTGATAAAGCCGCAAAATTCCTGCGGTATATGCCGGACATCGGCATCGTCAACAACATCGAATACGATCATGCCGACATCTACAAATCGCTGGACGAAATCAAACTGGCCTTTAAGAGATTTGTGAATTTAATTCCGAACAACGGCCTGCTGATCGTATGCCGGGATAATGACGCCGCAATGGAAATCAGCGGCGGGGCTTTTTGTCCCGTTGAAACATTCGGGCTGTCTCCCACATCAAACTGGCAGGGGAAAAATATTGCCATGAACCAGCATTCATTACATTTCGATGTTTTTTTTAACGGCGATTTTATGGGAAATATCGCCCTGCCGCTATCCGGAGAACACAATATAAGAAACGCGCTGGCGGCTATTGCGGCCGCGCACCATGCCGGAATAAATTTCCAGACGATTACCGCCGCCCTGCAGCAGTTCAAAGGCATTAAAAGGCGCCTGGAGTTGAAAGGAACGGCAAAGGGGATTGAGATCTATGATGATTTCGGTCATCATCCGACCGCCATTAAAGAAACCATTGCCGCGTTTCGGAGTCTTTATCCGAAAGAACGAATTTTCGTTTTATATGAACCCCGTTCGGCAACGACCCGCCGTAATATTTTTCAAAAAGTATTTGTGGATGTGTTCGAAAAGGCGGATCACATCATCATCGCTCCCGTCAACCGCCCGGACAAGGTCCCGGCAGAGGAGCTGTTCTCCTGTGAACAACTGGCCCTTGATTTACAGAATAAAGGTAAAAACGCCGTACATTTGAAATCAACCAAAGAGATCGTACAATATCTCTTACAACACTTGCAGTCCGGCGATAAAGTCGTCACATTTAGTAACGGTCCGTTTGATCATATTCATGATAAATTAATTGATGCAATTATAAATAAAAATAATTAAATTTTTACATAATGTACGAATATTCAAGGTTTATTAATAGAAAATGAGGTTATATCTATGTTGAGGAGAGAACAACATATACGACATGATAATGGGAAAATAAAAAAGATCTTATCCGAAATACAAAGCAACATCATCGACTCCATTGAACCCATTACATTATCAAACTTGAATTCTTTTGAAAGAAAGCTGGTACACCGCCATTTCGATCATAATCCGGATGTTGTTACCAAAACATATCGGAACGGTGAAGAGTTTGACTTGAAAATCTATCCTGTAGGAAATTTACGTAAATATGCCGAGGGAAAAGCAGAGGAAGCCCTGCAAACCAGGAAAAAAGTTACACTCCCCCATATGAGCAATTATGAAAGATTTGTAATTCATGATGCTTTAAAAAATATGGATTCGATCAAAGCGGAAAGTTTTGGTGAGGGTGAAAAAAGACATATCGAAATTTCTCCCGATGCTTTCGGCAGGGGTTTAAAACGTATTATCAAAAAAATTAAATTAATATAGGTTTTATAATGGTGTTCGGGTTATCACGGACACCCGTTTTTCACCATACTATGTAATTAAAAACCGGTTTCCGATTTCAGGTCATGTAAAAATCTTCATCCTGCTTTATATAAACAGGATTGGTAAAACAGTGGTATGTATTTTCCTGATTTTCACTTATGGCCATTAATCGTATATATCCATTTCCGGGGAGTCTGTTTATTTCCTGTTCATTAAAATATTCATAGCAGCCGGTTTCGGGTGTTAAACAAAAAACAATTGTTTCCTCTCCACGGTCAACATCGCCGGCATACAGCTCAACCGATTTTATAAAACCAAAAGTCGGTGACGAAAGCACCGTTACCTGCAGAGTTCCTGCGTTGTCGGTAAAGGTATCCCCCATTTTACAAATTTTACCATTATTATTTTTTATGGATATTTCCGCAAAGGGCCCGTCCGTTACAATCGTTCCTCCCTTTCTGATGGCTTCGATGAGACTGTTTAGTGAAAATTCTTTTTCAATATAAACGCCCGTTCTGACGGTTGTGAATACGTCATTTTTATTTTCCCGCATAGTTAAAAACGGTGTGCCGAGCTGCCGGAACCGGTTAAAATTTCCGTGTGCGTCATTTCCCGCTAAAAGTGACAACTTTTTCCCCTTTAGAAGCAAAGAGACCCATTTTTGAATTCCGTGTTGTAAAAAGTGGCTTTTTATACCATTCCACATCTGCACGCCATGCAATCCTTCCGCCATATAATCCTTGTTCCTCCATTTCCCCCTGTTAATAAGCAGTTTTTGCAGCAGCGGCGGTTTCGTTTCCGGATGGGCCGCGACGGCCAGGGCGGTCGGTTCCAGTTTCGGCAAAATTTGCCGGATGAGCCATTCCGGTTTGGTGCGAAACCATTTTTCGGCACCGTCGCCGCTGCCGTGGAAAAAATCCCGGTTGTTCAGCAGCAGAAAATGTACATTTTGTTTTTTCTCATTGCCTACGGACATTTCTTCTCCCGGGATGATGATAAATGATTTGTCTTCCTTGTTAAGTGCGGCTGTGGAATCCAGCATGTCAATCCATTTGGATAATAACGGATCGTTTTGCAGGTAATTATCCGGGAGATCGTCCAGATCATAAGAGTGGTCGGTAACGGCAAAAAAATCTATTCCCATTGCTTTGGCGATCTGTTTTGAAACATCAAGCGGAGCGCCGAATTCTACCTGGTCGCTGGAGTAAATGCTGTGATAATGCAGATCGCCAAGGTACCACTTTTCTTTTTTGGGAAGGGGATACTGGTCGATCAAAATTTCAAACGGCGAATGCGAGGTCAACGCGTAATTGTCGTTATGGATTGTTTTCACTTTTCCGTTTATCTCAAAAGTTATGGCAACGTCCATACGAACCCGCCCGTCAATCTCTTCCGGTAAACGGATAAAATACAATTTCGACCAGAGGGGCTTTTCAACCAAAAGTTTTCCCGGCTGTTCATTCAACAGCTCATACTTTTGACCGTTCCGGGAAATATCCGCGGATATGTGTAATAACCTGACCGGGAACATGTGGGCGTCTTTGATCAGGATCAATACAGGCAAAGGCTGACCAGGATCAAGCCGAAAAGGAACATCGGCGATTATTTCCGGTTCTTTTTTATAATAACGGCTGTATAATCCGGGTATACGGAAATGGATTTCCGCGTAAAGAAAGAAAAAGACCGGGGCAAGCCATAAATAATTTTCGGGCAGATCTATTGTCATTAACTGTTTTCCGGGAAATATTTGCTGTTGATTTCTTTAACAATCTGCAGCGCCGGCCTGTTTTCAAGCCTGCCGAACAGACTATCCGCCATTCTTCTGATATGCTTATAATAAACATAACGCGCTTTCGCAAAGAGGCTTTCCAAAAAATAAACGTCGCATTTGTAAACAAATGAGGGATCGAAATAACAATTTAACATACATCTCTCGCAAAAATCAAAACGACCCTGCCTGTTTTTATATTCCCTCAACTTTTCGCTGTTATAAATTCCCGACAAGTCTCCATTAATCGCCTTTTTTATTTGACAAAAATGGAAACAGGGCAGCAGCAGATGGTTGTCCGGCGAAATTACGAGGGTGGAATCAACCGCCCGGCACCTCGGTTTTTGGATGGAATTGCCCCCGTTTCCCCGCAGCCGGTGAAACGCCTTGTTGATATATACATAGGGTTTGTACTGAAATCTCTCAAGAAATTTTAAATTTTGCAAAGAGATTTCCAGCCCCCTGCTGTTGGTAAAAACAGGATTGACAAGCAATAAAAGTCCGAGCCGTTTCGCTAATTCAGATAACGGGCCTGTTTGTTTAACGTTAATATCCGTCACCGTGAATAACAGGTCTGGCTTTTCGCCCAGTGCGCGTGCGGTATCAATACTTGTCAATACAGAGACGAATGCTTTTTTATTCCTGATTTCATCATGCTGTGATTCGATCAACGAATCCAGAGAAAAATGCAAAAAATCAACCTGTCCTTTTATGGATTCGGCAATTTGCGGGTATAATAAACAGTTTGTGGTAACGGATGTCCGGTAACCCAGTTTCCTGGCCAATTTAAGAAATGTGCGGATGTGCGGATGCAAAAGCGGTTCGCCGCCGGTAAAATCGACAAATTTGACGCCCAGCTTTTTTGCCTCTATAAGGTTTTGTTCAACGTCCTTTATATCGGCAAAAATTGTCTGATCATATCGATCGGCATTCCAGATATCGCAAAATGAGCACCTGCAATTACAGCGGAAAGTAATAAAATAATGCAGCAGTAAGGGCCGTAGTAGAGTCATAATGCGCGATCTGGTTTGTTTTATGAGGATCTTAATTTTAAATTAAACGATTTTATTTTTTTTCAAAGAATATTGCCGGTCCTTCCAGCTTGTTTTTTTGTCAAACAAAAGAAATATCGGCAGTAATATTGTATAAATAAAATAATATATTTCAAAAATAAAAACATAACGTAAAAGATCCGTACGCCCCAGCAGCCGGGATGCCCGGTTCAGTACAGCAAAATCGGTTACAGACAGCAATATAATACCGGCCAGTGCGGTAATACTGTGCGACCATAACAAAACCAAAACTGTCAGGATATGTGCCAGCACGGAAACGGTTAACAGGAGGATCCCGAATGAATGAACAATCCGGATGCCGCTTGCCCATCTTTTTCGCTGGTTATAGTATTCTTTCAGATTCGGTGCGGGTATACTGTGTAATAACGAATGAGGGGAAAAAGAAAATTTTATCCCCCATTGGGAGGATTTATGTATTTCCAACAGCAGGGCAATATCTTCAACCAGGTTGTTGCTGATCTTTTCAAAGCCGCCGACATCATTGTAGGTTTTACGCCGGAATGCCATATTATTGCCGAACCAGCTTAGCGGCAATCCATAATTGTTGGCGGACGCGGCGACGCTGAGCAAAAATAACCAGTCACAGGATTGAATTTTGCCGAAAAGCGGTGATGAATCGTGACGTTTATCCAGCAGGGTTACTCCGCCGACAACGCCGACAGAATCCGAAAATAAAGATAACAGGCTTTTGACCCATGTTGACGGTACACGGCAATCGGCGTCCGTGACAAAAATGAATTCGCCTTTACTTTTACGAATACCATAATTGAGGGCCCCGGCTTTCCCCGGGGTAGAATTTTGTCCGGCCTCTAACGGATATGGTTTTATAAACGGATATGTTTCAGCGAACCTGGAGATAATCCGCGCCGTTGAATCGGAAGAATGGTCGTCCACGACAATAATTTCCAGTTTGTCACTGGGGTAATCCAGTGCAATTAAAGATGTTAAACAATTCGGCAGATTTTCTTCCTCGTTTCGCGCCGCGATAATTACCGAAACGAATGGTTGACCACTGTATTCGGTTTGCCCCGGATTTTTCAATCCGAAAAGGATTAAAAGCCCCAATAATAAATACATGGCGTAAATAAAAAATAATACAATTGTAAAATCCGGCATGGCAACGTCACTTTTTTAAGGAATATTCATCAAGCAGCATCTCTACGGATGTCTTTTTTGTCTCAAATTTTAAAAAAACCGGCAATTTTTCCGGCGGCGGCCCCAAACAAACAGTTAATTTTGTGTCCGGTTGTGAAATACGGTTCGTGAACAGGTCCGTTTTCCATGTCCGGTCTTTTACCGGCAGTTCCGGCGTAAAAGAAAAATCGACTTGCCGGATGTTCAAATCCTGAAAAGGACCTTTTACTTTTTCGCCTTCCCTGACTTTTCCCGTCAGTTTCCAGACATGGCTCTCGATGTCCAATATATAAATCAGGCTGTCGCCCGGCGCCAGTTCCCTGGTCCTGAGATGGTACAACATGGAAAACAAATCCATACAGTTGTTTTTTATGGGCCACTGCAAGCCGTTATCCGTTTGGGCAATCAATCTTTTACGGTCATAAACGGTTTCGAAGGATTGTTTGATATTTTTCTGTTTTACTTTTTTGGCCAGTTTTACCGGCAGCCAGATGTTCATATCGACTTTTGCATAATAATGATTGTCGACATAAAATAAAAGTTTATAGACAGTTTTTGAATGCAAATCCCAGTTGATTTCAAGAAACGGCGGATCCTCCGATTCGGCATATAGTATAGATTGCGCTGTGGACATTCCATTAAATTTCATATTGTATTTTAATGTTTCCCCGTTACAAAAATAACATGTGTTGCCTTTATCCTGTTCATCGGATTGAACCGGAATTATAAAAGAAAAAAAACAATACAGCATAACGATAAAAAACCGGATAGAAAATATTCCGGACAAATTGTTGTGACTAATCGTTGTCATATTTTTTTGGATTTTTATTAAAAACAGGGGAGTGACTGCGTTCTTTCCATTTAAAATTACCAAAAGTCCCCAATAATCCCACATAGAGAACATAGGGCAGTTGCAACAAAAACCACACCGGGAAATATTTCAACAGATCCATACGATTAAAATAAGAGGCGCTTTTTGCCGTAATAATAAAATCGGCAATAAATTTCAAAAGCAAACCCGTAAGGAATAAGGATATATAATGTCCGCAGGACAGCGCGAACAACAGACCGAAAAACAAAAAGAATGAATAAAGATAGAACTGCAGCAGGTAAGCAAAAAACGGAATATTAAGATAAATTTGATAAGAGCCGTTAGAGGCCCAGCGAATTCTTTGATTAATAAACGACGCCAGGTCCGGCTGCGGTTTGGATGTGACAAAGCTGGACGAAGTGGACGCGTAAACGATCTTATATTTTGTGTGCTTTTTTACCAGCTGCATCAGCAGTACATCATCGCCGGACACACGGTGCGCGATTTTTGAAAAACCGCCGATCTGTTCAAAAACTTTTCGCCGGTAACCCAGGTTTTGCCCCGAAGCCGCCATGGGTAATCTCATATTGCATGTGCCTGCTGCCACACCCATCATTTGCATAAAATCGAATGCCTGCAGCCGCTCGATAAAATTTTGTTTGCTTTTTTTTCGGCCGAATTGTGAAAAGCCGATGACAAATCCAACATTCGGCTCGAAAAAAGATACCATGGATTCGATCCACCGGGAGGAAACGCGGCAATCGGCGTCCGTGCCAAGTAAAATATCGCCGCCGGTTTGATTGACTGCGCATTGTAACGCGTACTTTTTCGGACTGAATCCCGCGGGAACCTTCTCGATCAGGTAGGACCGAAAAAATGAATATTTCTTTGCATACGAGTCGATAATCTGCTGTGTGTTGTCGGTCGAGCTGTCATTAACTATGATGACCTCATACAGGGTTTTGGGATATGTCTGGTGAACCAGATCGTCGAGGATGTTGGAGATGTTCTTTTCTTCGTTTCGCGCCGCAATGACCACAGTAACCCGGTACTGTACGGTATTTGACCCGGATCTTTTGAAAAACAGGCCGATGAAAAAAACTATTACTGTGAATACGTAAATGAAAGAAAGAAAAATTAAAACAAATGTTAACACCAGGACAGACCTTAAATATTAATTGTCTTTCCATTTAAATTTTTTCAACTGACCGAGGGCGCCGAAAAAAACCACATAAAACAAATGCAGAACGGATGCCAGCGGAAAAATGC
Organism: Candidatus Zhuqueibacterota bacterium; assembly: GCA_016934825.1. Lineage (GTDB taxonomy): Bacteria > Zhuqueibacterota > Zhuqueibacteria > Residuimicrobiales > Krinioviventaceae > Fontivivens. The sequence continues at coordinate 99,954 of JAFGSB010000160.1, read as the reverse complement.
TTAAGTAATGCCGTCTCTTAATGCGGACCGCGAAAATATACAGGATCAACAATTCCGCCAGCGATTTCATGGCAAAGCAGACCAGCGGAATATATGAAAAATAATTTATTAAATAAAAGAGATTAAATAATAATATAAAATTAAAAATATAAACAAAAAAAAGAATAATAATTTTTATCGGCTCGTAATGGAATCCTTTGGATGCGTGCCGCAGTCTTTGATTAAAAAACTGCCTGAAATTTGTAAGTTTCTTTGTCGGTACGGCAAGCTGTTCCTCAAGCGCGTATTGAATTTTCCACTTTGTGCCGGTTAAAACCAGCTTCAGGAAAAGGTCGTCATCGCCGGAGGCATACTGTTTGATTTTTTCAAAACCTCCCACCTGCTTAAAAACAATTTTTCGATAGGCCAGGTTACGGCCGTTACAGGTGGCCGGAACGCACCATCCCGTAGTGCCGGCCGCGACCGCCGCCAGAGACAAAGAGTCCAGCGCCAGAAGTTTGGCCGTTATCGAATTTAACGACGGCAGTTCATTGGGCGAGAATCCGATAACCATCCCGGTTTCGGACGAAAAATATTGAACCGTACCCGATACCCAGCCGGGAGGCGGAACACAATCCGCGTCCGTTAGAAATATAATTTCGCCTGCCGCATGATTTACTCCCATGGTAACCGCGTTCTTTTTCGGGGATATCACCTGCGCCCGATTGGTCGTTGTTAACAGATGAATTCGACAAGAACTGCCGGACTGGTATTTTTTAACGATCTCCGCCGTATTATCGGTGGACCCGTCGTCTACAATAATTATTTCATATTTTTCGTTCGGATAATCCTGCCGGACCAGGGCGGTCATCAAGTCCCCTATGTTCTTTTCTTCGTTTCTTGCCGCGACAACAATGGAAACAAAAGGTTGGTCGGAATTCTTTTTCGGGAACAGTCTGTTTATTCCGGCAATTATCCATAAAATAAGCAGGACATAAACAGAGGTCAGAGCAAATAAAAAAGTAATTAAAATATCTGTCAAAACAATGTCCTGGATTAATAATTAAAATAAACTTCGAATCGTGCAAGATGATCGTTCGAATTTTTATTCGGCTGCAAAAAAAGATTTTCCCCGTTCGAATAGGTATAAGAAAGGGAAACGAATATATCACGATAAAGCTGGTCGATCAATTGAAAACCATACAGTTTTTTTGATTCGACAAACCCGTCCAGGAATTTTTTCTCCGTACCGTTTTCGGGACGGTCGACCGTATTGGCCTCTCCGGAACCGGAACGGAGGCGTTCGAAAGACAGCTCCAGCCGGACATCCCGGTTGAATTGATACCCCGCTTTTAAATACGCGGAATCGGAATTGGGTCCCAGCCAGTGGCCGATAATTTTATCATAATGGGTATAAATATTGATCGAATCCTTATGCGCGTAAACAAAGGGCTCGATACGCGCGTATTCGGCGCTGATATCGAGATTGCTTATGCTGAAAACATCCGTCCACAGTCCGCCGGCGAGGAACGCGAACTTGTTGCCGAAATATCCCGTCAGACTTTTGGTGGATGTCATATCATCGATAAAAAATTCACCGTAAAGTCTTGTATGCGGTAACAGCGTTAAGGTCATGTCGAGACTCATGGTATTATTGTCTTTATCGCCAAGATGATGTTCGGCAACATGATAAAACATCAGCGGATTAATATAAGCCGGTTCCACATCCCGGTTGCCGTAAACAACGGTTTCCGTCGCCCCCAGGTAAAAGCCCGGCAAAAGTTTAAAATCAAGGCGGTGTCCGGCCAGATATTTCGGTCCCAGGCTGCTGCTGAGGAACAGATGAACGCTGGTGAACCGAAAACGACTGAAACAGGTGCTCAGCCGGATCATATCGGAGGGCGGCATATTCCGGTTAATGCTTAATCCGCCGTGCGAGCCGGGACCCCACTCGAATTCATCCCGGCCGATCTCGAACCGCAGCCATGGCTTTTCCAGTATAAAATAAGCCGTCGCGCGGTCGCGGTAAACATTTGATCCGGACATAACGACCGGCGATCCTTTGGACACATCAAAACTTTCTCCCTCAACATCGCTGCCCCTGAGCAGAGAATTCCGCGCGTCCGCATAAAAACCGATTGAGCCGCCAAGCTGTCCGCGTAACATTCCTCCCAATGTGGTCTCGGACAGCAGTTCATCGGGATCGTATAAATCGCCGCGGTTGGATATGATCGATTCTCTTCCCTGCAAATCAAAATAAACGTGACTGGTGTTCTCCGTAAACCGGGTGAGATGTCTTTCACTTTTAATATTTTTTAAAGAAATCTCTTTATTCAAAAGTTCATCGGTAAAATCCCCTTTTAACTGATTGAACAACGCCCAATCCGTTTCCGAAAAGAGATCCGGTTGCTTTTGCAGACGGGTTTCCATGTTCACGAGGAGTTCAGCCAATACTTCCCTGGAAACCGGTTTGACAGCAAGATCAAATGATTTGATCAGCCCTTTTGCCTCGCAGCGTTCCAGGAAACGGTATCCCCAGTGATCCAGAGGAAGATTTACGGACTGACCCTGTACAACGGTCGCGGTAAAAATATACAACAGACAGGCATACAAGAACTTTTTCAAAACGGATCCGCCTTTTAATTTCCTTATTAATATTGGCAAAAAATTTCATCAGAGTCCGGTTAAACCCGGACACGATACTCTTTACATATTTATTAATTATTTTTATAAAACTTTTAACCGGATCAGACAGAGTTGTCCGGTAACCGGATATCAGTGCAAAAATATAATGATTAAAGATTATTTTTCAAACCAAAAATAATCTTTTAAATCTTGTAGAATAATGTATATATGACTTAATTTTTTGAGGAGACCGGTTTCCCTTTCAGGTACAACCGGTTTTTCCACGTAAATTTTCCGGTCAATCCCGCGATACCGGCAATTAATATGTAACCCATTTGAAAAAAAATCGCCGGCAAAAAATAAACCGGAGATAAATTCCTGTTCAATTTATCACAGCCGCGTTTCATGACTACATAATCCAGCAGGAGTTTTACGGCGGGAAAAATCAGGTAAACGAATGAAACAAATAAAAGCGGGATTGACAGGAATATAAATAAAAAATAACAATATAAAAAAATTTCAAAAGCCAAAACAGACAGGGGATACGTTCCGCTTTTGGATGCCCAGCGGACGCGTTGCGAGAAAAAATCCTGCAACGAAAAGTTTGCTTCGGTCGATACGCTTGCTGATAAATCCGGCGCAAACACCGCCTTCCATTTTGACTGTTTGAAAATCTTTTGCAGCAATAAATCGTCATCGCCCGACGCGAGTTGTTCGCTTCCCTGAAACCCGTTCATATCCTGAAACAGGGATTTCCGGTATGCAAGGTTCGCGCCGTTTGCCAGAACGGGGAATCCAAGCCCAAAGGCCGCTGCGCCGGTTATCACCATGCTCAGAGAATCCAGAGATTCCAGCTTGCCCAACAGTTTTTTCCCGGGATTCACCTGCAGCCACGAAGCAACCAGTCCGGTATCTTCATCAAAATAACGCAGCACAGTTTCAAGCCAGCCCGGGGGCGCCAGACTATCCGCATCGGTCGTGAATATGATCTCTCCCCTGCTCTGCTGAATACCGGCTTCAATGGCTCGTTTTTTGGGTGATACGCCGGTGTTGGTTTCAGTGAGTGAAATGAGCCTGATGTTATTGTGCTGCGCCGCAAACTCCCGCACGATTTGTCCGGTAAGATCAGTTGAAAAGTCATCGACAATGAGTATTTCAAACAACTCTTTCGGGTAAGATTGCCCGATAAGCGCTTTCAGGCATTTGGAAATATTTTTCTCCTCATTACGGGCGGGTATAATTACGGAAACAAAAGTATGCTGAAGACCTGACTTTTGAGTTTTAAGACGGTTTAATCCGAAAACGAGGGATACAATAAAAAAACCATATACAACCGTAGACAATATATAAAAAACGAACAGAACAGTCATAAACAAATTCTATTTATTATTATCATAAAGCCGGTTTACCATCAGCAATACCAGCCCCGCCAGACCGGGTATAAAAACATTGATCAAAAAAAGCAAAAATGAAGCGTTAAAGGCGGCGGCCTGGGACACATTGAACTGACCAAAGAAAAAAACGGCCGCACTTTCCCGGATACCCAGATCGCCAAAGGATATCGGAAGCAGGGTTTTGGCCATAATGGTCGAACCGATAGCCAGCAGTCCCCGGTATAATTGAATGGTTGTAAAAGCGCGGATCAACAGGTAAAATTGAAAAACATACACCATAACATGCAGCAGGGCCAGCGATAAAAGTTTACGTGCATCCTTTTTATGAAATCCATCCAGAGAGGAAATCACCTGATTTATTTTATTTTTCTTTTGCAAAAAGGGGAAAAACCGGATCAACATCATTTTTGACTTTTGCGGATGCAAAATAAAAAACAGGAAAACAATCAAAACCAGAAAAAGAATGATCTTGAGCGGCAGCCATATCAGAAGATTAAATTTTAACTGCATAAAATAAAAAAACCCAAACAGGCCGAACAGGTAAATAACAACCAGCGCAAATATTTTATCAACCATCACAAGACCCACCAGGGATGTCCATTTACATTCTTTAATAAACAACGCCCGGCCAAACTCGCCGACCCGGCCCGGGGTTATCAACCCCAAAGTCAATCCGGCCAATAAGGAGGACAGGATTTCATAATTTCGAACATCCGGCTTGACAAGACCCACAAGCAGCTTCCATTTTTTAAATTGAAGGAACACATTGACAAATAATAATAAAAATGAAAAAACAATAAATTTTATTTGCGCCAGACGAAACGCCTGTAAAATCTGTTCAATACTGATCCTGTGTATCAATAAATACAATATGATAATCGCAATGAATATCTTTATGCCAAATAACAACGATTTTTTATGATTCAGCGCCGCGGATTTAATTTTCAGCAATTTTCCGTTCATATCCTTTTCGCCAGAATAAACCAGGATGGATTGATGTATTTATTGAAAAAGCCTTTTCTGTTATTTATTAATTTAAGAAATATTTTTCCCAGTTTAAACATTTTAATTGTTTTGATCAGAAATAAATGCGACTGCCTGCTCCACAGCATTTCAGGTTCCCTGAAAGCCATCGAGGCCGCCGTGGTATTGACCAGGTCCCAGTCAAAATTATTTTGCTCTAAAAGTTTTTCTATTTGTCTAAATGATAACAATTGAGGGAAATCACGCTTTTGTCCCTTTTGCCATTTTAAAAGTCCGACGACAATTCTTTTAACTTTTTTCCGTGACAGCAAAGCCACAAACGGCAAACTGTAATGGGGATCGCACAAAATATTGAGCGGAGCGTATTTATTGGGTGTGGCGATGTAAAGCAGGCCGTCTTTTTTCAGGTTGTTCCCGCAAAAGCCCAGCGTGGTGTCCGGGTCATCCACATGTTCCAGTACGTCATTGAGAATGATGCCGTCGTTACAGGGACCGGTCTCGTTTGATATATCTCCCTGGCGGAATTCGATATTATCATACACCTGTGCGAGCTGTCTGGCCTGTCGTATTTTATCCGGATCGGGATCAATGGCTTTAACGCGCGCCCCGGCCCGGGCCAGCGCGACGGCCGCACCGCCCGTACCGCAGCCGATGTCCAGTATTCGCGCCGACCGCAGATTCTGGTGCGCAGACAGAATTTGCGCCACCAGTCTTCCGCGGATAACGGCGCTTTCATCGTAATTGTTCCATAACGCTCTGTTGGGATTTTTTATCATATTACCGGTCTTCTTTCCAGCTTATTTTGCCCCGCATGGCTCCGGGAGCGGCCAAAATATGATAAACCGGAAATAAAAATTCCCAGATCAGAAAATGAATTATATCCATTCCAAGCGATAATTTTTTTGTGAACAGCCTGAGACCGATCCAATCCACTAAAATTTTGAACAGCAGAGGGACAATTAAAAAGTGATTTGTCCAAAAGCTCATTAGTGCGGCAAACCATAATCCGAAATTTGTGAGATGGTAGATGCCGTAACCGGCCTGCCGTCCGGGATCGAAATATCTGCCGGCGGAAATATGCCGTTTTTTTTGCCTGAGGAATTCGCTGAAATTTTCCGGGCCGAAAGCCGGGACGTGAGTGCTTTTATGAAATGAATATCGGACGTTCCAGTTCGGATGCCGGGTGATTTGAAACAAAATAAAATCGTCGTCTCCCGAAACGGAATCGGGTAAATATTGGTAACCGCCGATATCTTTGACTGCCTGAGTCCGGATTGCAAGATTGCGTCCAGTACAGGTCACGCCGCGCTTTAATCCGATGGTCGCTGCAGAAGCAAAGGCGGCCGACAAACTATCCGCAAACAGGAACCCGTTCCAGATGGATGACCCTGTCGATTGCTGCGGTGAAAAGCCCGCAACCAGTCCGGTGGTGTTATCGAATTCGGCCAGCGTATCCTTAATCCACGATTTGCCCGGCCGGCAGTCCGCGTCCGTTAAAAACAGGAATTCTCCCGCAGCCTGGTGCAGGGCCTGGTGCAGGGCTTCTTTTTTGCGGCTCTTCCAGTTTGTGGAACGGGTATTCTTTATGACCCTGACCAATGGATTTTCAGACGCGATACTTGAAGCAATATTATATGTGTTATCGCGGGAATCGTCATCGATAATCAATATTTGGATTTTCTGTTTCGGAAAATCCTGATTAAGCAACGCGTTCATACAATCCGCAATATTTTTTTCTTCATCGCGGGCTATTACAATAATTGTAATAGCCGGCGTTGATTCAATCCCTGTTTTTTGAGGATTGGATTGTACAATCAGTCCCAACATTAACAATACCGGGACAACCAAATAGACAACCGAAAAGAGGACGCCGATAAAAATGATCATAATAAAAAATGAACCACTAATTTAAAACAAGTTGACATGACATGAATAATTTAGTAAATTTTTTTGTAAATTATATCTTTATACATACTTTTTTCATTCCCCTGCTTTAATCGGGGATGGTTTCAGGAGCAGTTATTATTTTACATCATAATATAATCGACAGGTCTTTAATTACCAACGTTCTTTATTTTTCCTTCAATTACCGTGCTTTCCTAAACAGATCAAAACGTGAACTGAAATAAAGGTAATTTAAAATGGAAAATCAAATAAAAAATTCAAGTGCCGTTGTAACTTTAATTTTAAAACTGTTATTAATAATTTTATTACTGATAATTTGTACGGCAGGTATAAAATATATATTTAATAAAAAAAACCAGGTTAAAATTGCCGAATTGCAGAATCTGATAATTGAAATGAGAACCGCGTTAAATATTGACAGCGTTCGTCAATATAACATTAAAAAAGCCATATCGATTATTGATTTATACAATGTAAAAATGCCACGACATAAAAAGTATGAAATTGCTGAAGAAATCTATAATATGGCAATTAAATACAGTAATTTAAATGTTGAGTTGATCTGCGCTACCATAACCTACGAAACAGGCGGAACATGGGATCCCGAACACACATCGGACAGCGGCGCGCTGGGCCTGATGCAGATCATGCCCGTCACGGCCATGTTTGTCGCTTCGCAGGAAAATATAAACTGGAGTACGGCGCAGGATGTATTATTCAACCCGATATATAATATCAGAATAGGTTCCCGGTTTCTATCCGCATTAATTGAATTATATGATGTGGAAGGCGGTCTTGCGGCATTTACTGACGGCCAGCGCCGCGGCGCATTATGGCTTAAAAATGATAAAGCCTCCGGGATATTATCAAAAGAAGGCGGTGAAATTGTGCAGGCAATTCAAAGATTATATAAAGAATACCAGGAACTGATTTTATGACCGGTGTTTCAATCATTCCGTTACTGAAACCGCACAAACCCAAATCTCAATAACCCTGACGGTAAATATTATGAAATATAAAACAAATTTTCTTGTCCGAAAAATTTTTTATCTGTTACTATTTATTTTATTTGGGGCAACATCCGCTAAAGATATTCATTCATATAACGGCGATACCTTTACAGGCATTAAAGTCGAAAAGGAAGAAAACGGTTATACGTTTCTTGAAAACGGCAAAAGAATCCTTTTCTATCAAGTAAAGCCCAAATCTTTGAATGGAGCATATACACGTTGCCATTATATTCACCCACTGTACGGTTTGGACGGTGAAATATTAACGGAAGATTTCCCTCAGGATCATCCGCATCACAGGGGTTTATTCTGGGCCTGGCACCAGGTGCTGGCGGATGACAAATTGATCGGCGATTCCTGGAGTTTAAAAGATTTCCGCCTGGATATAGTCGAATCCTCTCTGATTGACTCCACAGCGAAAATCAAAACATTAAAGGTTAAAGTGTTCTGGAAATCACCGTTGTGGACCGATTCCCTGGGGAATGAAAAGCCGCTGGTAAAGGAAATACTTTATCTGAGCGTCTATCCTGAAAATAAAGATTGTCGCATCATTGATTTACAAACGAACCTGTACGCACTGGAACAAAAAATATCTATCGGCGGATCGGATGATGAAAAAGGTTACGGCGGGTTTTCAGCCAGATTCCGGTTACCCGGTGATATACAATTCACCGGCAGGGAAGGTCCCGTGACTCCAGAGAATATATCCGTAAGTGCCGGTCCGTGGCTCGATTTTTCAGGTTCTTTCTCGGAAAAATCAATATCCGGTATTACTATTTTTTGCAACTCTGAAAATCCGTTGTTCCCGCAACGCTGGATTTTACGTCAGAAAGACAGTATGCAGAATCCGGTATTCCCCGGCAGAACGCCCGTACTTTTGAACAGAGAAAAACCGCTCATTTTATGCTACCGGCTAATTGTCCATCGGGGGGATTCCCGCAACATCGATTTAAATAATTTATTTCAAAACTATGTCGATACATACTCTAAATTCCATGAATAAGTAAATTTTAATACTTCCGGGGTAAAATTAAAAAAAGAAAAAAATTGAAAGAGAAAATATATAATGTTTTCAGGGGAAAAAAAGTTCACATTTTACCCAAAAGTATCTTTACCGTTTAAAAATTACGACAAATACAAAATTTTTTAAATTCGTTTTTTCTCTCCTTTTTCGATTATTATTTCCAAATGTAGTAGTATAAACGTTTGATTTATCTATATGTAGTATTATGGGGATTTCAATGTGTTACATATGGATGTTCTATCTATGTCACTGATGATACAATAATAAAAAATCAACATGGCATAGACTTTGCCGGTAACATGCTGTCAAATAGTATCAAACAAAAATCATACAAAAAAATTAACCTGCAGGAAGGCAGTTTGTCATAAAATTAAAAAAAATTCAAGTTTCTTTCGATTTTGTCGATAAAGGATAATGTTATTGATATAAAAATTTTTAAAATATAAACTTGACATTTAAAACCAAAACATGAGGAGAGGCTTATGACGAGAATTTTAAAATTTCTTTAATTAGGGGAATCCGATTCGGTCCTGAAATTTTAAATGCGACAAACGGATTTGACGCAAAGTTTACTAATTCATAAATACTTTTTTGCACATGGAGGTGTTAACATGAAATGTTTAACAGCTGTAAAAACTAAACGTTTATCAAAATATCTTGGTAATACGTTTTTGGTTATGGCGATCTTGTTCGCCTTTTCTCAAACCGCGTTTGGTTTGAGTGTGACGGCGCCGGTTGATTCATTACCGATCGGTGCGTCGGTCAATGATTTTGACGGGGATCATCACTTTTTACAAACACTTGTTATAACTTTGGATGGCGGGGGTGTCTGGGTAGCAGATGATGATATTAAAATCACCATGCCAACCGGAATAAGTCTTGCCAATCCGAATGCGGACGACCCGGATGCCAATTATAACGATGGTGTATCGGTTTCCTGGGCCGCGACAAATGATATCGGCGCCGTTACGGTAGTAGGAGCTTCCACCAATGCGTCACAAATCTTGCTTAGTTTTGGCGTAACGGGAGCAGTCGTAGCTGGTGATATTATAACCGTTATGTTTCCGGTTATTACGTCACCTTCCTTTTCGGATGGCGATACCGTTTCATATGTGATAACCCAGGAGCAGTCACACGAAACCACAAACACGGCAAGAGCGCGGGTTACTTTAAAAGAAACATTGAATCTGGTTACATTTGCCGCCAATTATTCCGGCGGTAACGACACAACCGATACCGACGGTGATAAATGGCCGAACGGAGCTGCCGCTGCAATTACCGCCGCCCTACCGGATTGGGTTACCGACCAGGACGATGATGTTAATAATGAAAACGTTGTCAACGGAACGGACGCGGATTTCGAATCCATTACCCTTGACAATGACGATGCGACGGACGAAATCACCTTTACGCTCTGGGCGTCCAAACTGGATACCATTAAAAAGATCAGCGCGGCAACAGCCGGAGTTCAAAAAGCTTATAATGTAACCAGTGCGGTGCAGATAACGGACAATGAAGACGGCACCATGTCCGCCGAAAATTTAAATTCAAGCCTGCTGGAAGAAGGTGATTGGTATTTTTACCTCACAACAAACCTGACGGCGGATTGGGTTGTTGGAATGAGCGACGCGGTCCATATTTTTCACTACCCGACTTTTACGGACACGGACAATGACGCGATCGGCGTCGATTATGACGACGACGGTCTGGTTGAACCGATCGGCGACGACAATGTCTCTTCGGTAACCCTGGATGTCAGCGGCGGTCTTGGTGCCGACGGCGCAATTGGTTCCACCAGCATAGATGACATCGACTTTTTTGTCTCTGTTCGCGATTATGACGATGAAGCCACTTTTCAGATTTTCCGCGCGCCGACTACCGTTACTATTACAGCGGACAGTATTAAAACATCAGGTACATCTCCGAATATCGTTATCACAGGGCTTGGCGGCGCGACCGCGATTACAACCTCGGCACAAACAGCGTTTTTACCGTATTCATTTTACAACTATGAAGCTATTAGAAGTGACTCTGATTTTGACGCGGTTGGTTCGTACCAGGTTTGGGTTGTAGCCAACGACGGCAGACATCAGGCGCTGCAGCGCGTTAAAAACAATACCGGCGCTGCAAATTTTCAGCTTGATATCAAAACATTCCCCTATTTTGTGTTTGACGATCAGTATTATAACGGCAACATTATTATTAATACGGCGACTACTCAGTATGTTACCATCAACTGGGGCCGATTGGTCGATATGGATAACGAACTGGACGGCAACATGATCATCAACCTGTACTGCAGCGATCTTGGATACGCGGCAGCAGGCGGGAGTCTGACGCCTTCGTCCGTTGATACCACATTGCTTCCACTTGATGCTATTGCAGATCCGACACATACGGTTCATATTGCCACAATCGTCGATACGTCGGATACCAAACAGGCGAACCGCTATATGTGGGATGTGAGAAATTCCGGTCTTGCGGCCGGGGTAGCCTATTATTTATACGCCATTGTGACAAGCGACGGCGATGCCGCGGTTGTTACCCTGAATAGTAACGGAAATATGGGAAGCGCGGGTCAAAGGACCGTACAAATTTCTCATGGTTCCTATTTTCTGCCGTTAACCCCGGTTGAAGGCGAAGTCCTCAGTCTCGGACTGGGCGACACCTATCTGTTAACCTGGGACGCTTTTGATATAGACGGAACTCCGGCAAATTTAACGGTCGGCGCATTTATGGTAACTGCTGGAACAAATCTGGATGCCGATGTCTCCGGCGCCGTTGAATATGACGAGTTGACCAATGCGTGTTACTGGTTGACCACATCTGATGACGGAACTTCTCCAATTGCGTATGCAAGCGCTCCGACATATGCTGACGGAAAATATCTGGTTGATGTCTCTGTGATTACTGATGATATTAGCGATGCCGGTTCCGCACCAAGTGGCACATATGATATCTATTATTTGTATGATTATGACAGTGACAATGACTGGACGGATTTAACCAATCAGACCATTATCAAAGCCGACGGTCAGCTATACTTTTCCGGTGCAACCGACAAAAACGGCCAGTATAACTATAGACTGGAGCCGACCAGGGCGATGATGGAAAAGGGCGATACTTTAACAGTAACGGTATACGCGACCGACAATACGGCAACCAATGACCCGATGTGGATCGAGGTTTATGTGAATGTACCCGCTGAATATTTTAATATCGTGGACCAAAACGGTTCAACGGCGGGAGTACAAGCCTTTACCCCGGTTACAACAACATTTAACGGTTCCGTTACCAAAAATGTGGCGACGGTTGTCGGTACTGATAATCAACTGGACTTTGCCAGTCATTATACCAACTTTACAACCACAAAGAATCTGGCTAATACGGCTGTAGCGACATTCCAGATTGTTGCCAAAACGGATGCCTCCGGCGATGTGATGGAAAATTCAAACCTGACGATCAACAACACCGGCAGCAGGATATCTCACATGCTGGACGTTAATTTTACCCAATTCGGAACAAATGTTCCTCCGTCCGCCGCAGTTGTCAGCCTTGCGCCAAGAGGCAAAATCAGCGGTTTGGTCGATGTTCAGGCCAGAACTGATTCCGGCGAGGTCGTTACATTATGGGTATGCCCGACCGGATCTTACGACAACATTACCGACGCTACTTTTCTTTCAGCAAACAACGACGCGAGCGCTACCGATGGTATTCAGGTTACATTGGGTCCGAACGGAACATATACCCTGAGATCGGTACCAGTCGGTAAATATGATGTTTTGTGCGAAAAAGCCGGATGGACGATTCAAAAAGCTTCAAACCAGACCGTACAGGCTTATTCGACAACATCCGTAAACTTTTACAATGCCGACAAACTGCTGGCAGGCGACTGCGCCGGTTACGATCACGACGGCAATTCGGCAACAACTTCATTGCCGGACAATCAAATTAACGGCACCGACCATCAGGTATTTGAATCTGCATTCGAGTCGACTTCAGCGGATACGAACTGGAACGTTTATTGTGACGTCGATAATGATGATGTCATTACGGTCAGCGATATTGCCTACGCCGCCGAAAATGCTTCCACGAACGGCGAAGGTATCCTGTACAAGGGACCGGTTGCGGCAGACGATGCAAAGACTCTTGCCAAGCTGATTGTGCTGAAACAGTCCGACAAATATACCACTTATGGTATTGTAGCGGAAAACTTCCCGGCATTGATGGCCTATTCAACCAAAATATTCATCAACGCCAAACAATGGGAACTGGTCTCTTTTGAAGATCAACTGCACAGGGGCAGTAAACTCTTCTTTGAGAAACAAAACGGATACAACCATGATTTTGTTTGCGCCTCTATCGGTAACAACGGTTCAAAAGATATCAATCCGATGCTTGTCAATTTTACAGTAAGGGCGATTGTTAAAAATCCCGAACAACCGAAAATTAATGACGCTATGCTTGTTGATATCTATCATAGGGTCAATGTTCCGACGATTACCAATGGGATTGCCGATGAAAACGCATTACCGATGGAATTCAGCCTGAGCAAAAACTATCCGAATCCGTTCAACCCGACAACAACCATAGAATTTGCTCTGCCCAAAGCCGGTGAAGTCAAGGTCGTTGTTTTCAATACCCTGGGTCAAAAGGTCCGTACTCTGGTATCGACAACGATGAGCGCCGGTTACTATAAATCAATTTGGGATAGCTGCGATGATTTTGGAAAACGCGTCAGTTCAGGAATGTATTTCTACAGACTTGAAGTGGATAACAAGCATATCAGTACGCAAAAAATGTTGTTGCTGAAATAATTATCCGCTACTTTCTCTTCATGGTGATGGCTCCGTGATTTAATCGCGGGGCCATTTTTTTTACCTCGTTATTTGTTTTGAACCCTTTTTTATTCTATTAAAATTAAAAATTTAATGTGGGAAAAAAAGTTCATATTTAATGCCTTTTTTTCCATAATTGGAAATCCGTAACCGTACAATTGATTATATATCGTCGAATACATTGTTTTTATTCGATTTAAGCTGGGCCTTCGTGAGCCGTATTGGCATAACCTTTGCTGATTTACACATGATAAATTATATGTTTTCAATGAATAAAAACGCTTAAATCGCCGGGCTTTGGATAACACCGGCCCCGTATAATCTTTACGGCATGGATCCGGGCGGGCGTTGCCGAACATTGATTTCAAAATTTTAATTTGGAAAATGATTAATCAACTGAATTTTTGATTGTGAAAAGACGAGTGGAAATGCCCAAATTATTAATTGAAAAAAAATTTTTTTTATCCTTATTATTACTTGTCATTTTAAACATTTCTTTTGTCTACGGCGGCAAAACCGATATCTGGATTGAAAGAGCGGACAGTGAAGACAAATTTGCCTATATTGGCGACAAAGTTAAATTTAATATTTTAGCCGACACACACGGAGAAAAAATCACCGGTGTTGCGGCTTATTTAACATTCGATCCGGAAATATTTGAGCCAGTCCCTCCGGTTGGAGAACCTTTTAACCCGGGAACTTTTCTAAAAACCAGTGTGGCCGTAATAAATAACACACATGGCGACAGTTTACATCTGTATAACAACCCTGGCTGGGGAAACGGCATTGACGGCTATCAGCTTGATTATTACCAATCAACCGGGCCGACGATTGGCGGTGTTCGTCCGTCCGCCAGAGGGATGGGGATAATCGCAACATTCGAATTAAAAGTCATTAATATGCCAGTTATTCGTCAGGACTCCACCTTGATCAAATTTGATTTTGAAAATGGTGACAACAGGTTATCTACCTATTATTTGCTGGATGAGCCCGGAAACGAACAGCGCTTTTCAACTGTTAAAGATTATAAAATTTCAATCACCGGTTTTCGAATTTTTCCGCCCATTCCCGACACCCTGATTACTCCCGGTTCCACTCTGCAAATTGATCTGGATGATCATGTCGCCAGCGGTGAAACAAGTCAGGACATAGACTGGAGTGTCGATGTTTTGCAAAACCTCGAGAATTCAAGCGTTAAAATTGAAAACAACATCCTGACTGTGTCCACAAATAAAAAAGATCACGGCGTAATCAAACTTCGTGTAATAGGATTAAAAACCTCGATCAATTTTATGGATTATCAGGATGTCAATATCGGCGTGGATATTCCGCCTTCATTCAAAGTTCCTCAACCTTCTGTAATATTTAATGAAGATGAAAAATTGAAAATGCCAAAAAATGCTTTCTTTACCGATGCAGATGATAATGTCGCCGATGTATCGGTATTGATTTTATCAAATTTTGTGCATGTTGATAACAAAGGTGATTCCTTAACCTTTTATGCGGACCCGAACTGGTACGGCAAGGAAACGGTCCGGCTTTTTTTGCAGGATGCGGTACAGGCGCAAATAACCGGTGATACATTAAAAACTCACAATACAGTTGAAGTACTTTCCGTAAATGATCCGCCGGTTCTGAATGTGTCATCGCTTGATCCCGTTATTATGTATAACAAGGTGGCAAAAACAATAACCATGACTGCGGGCACACATGTTACCGATGTTGATGATAATCATTTCAGTTGGAGTGTATCTAACAACAATTCGAACGATCTCATTGCGGTATTTAATGATAATGTCCTTACCCTTGAATCGGTCGATAAAAATTATACAGGAATCGTGCCGATCACAATTACCGTGAAAGATAATCACAACGCTTCCGACACCGAAACCGTGAATGTGAGAATTGAATCCCCGCCGCTTTCATTAAAAGAAATACCCGATATCCTCGTCTTTCCGGATTCAACGGCAACGCTTTATTTAAATAATTTGGTTAATTATCCCGATGCTGCCAAAGCGGATCTGACATGGACTTTTGTCGCATTGAATGCTCAAACCAAAGAACCGGATCATTATGTCAGTCTGTCTTATGATCCGCTATCACAAAGGCTTCAAATATCCGCCGCAAGCGGTCACCGGGCGTTAGACGAGCTTTATTTTACCGTCACGGATGGTAATTCTACGGACACAAAAAAGGCCAATCTAAAAATATTCGATGTTAAAAAATTATCTGTTTTCCCATTACCCATAGTACAGGCTATGAGGGGTACCAGCCGGGAAGTGATCGATCTTGACGATTATGTCATTGATATTTATGACGACATAAGTCAATTAAAGTGGGAAGTCCTGAGAAGCGACTCGTTAAAAAAGGTCACTATCGATTCAATAACTCATCTCGTTACAATCGAGACCAACACCACATTTTTGGGAACAACCAATGTTGTATTTAAAGTAACCAATTCCAGGGGTGAATATGATACCGGTTCAATGGAGGTCCGCTGTATAGAATATAATCCCGCTCCGATCATATCACCGCGGCTACCGGATATAACTTTAAACTGGAAAAATTCAAATTTAGTGTTTTATGCCGATCTTGATGATCATATTTGGGATCTGGAGACCCCTGATTCTTTAATCGTTTGGAATATTCAGTATGATCATTCATTTGTGAATTGCGTCAGAGACCCGGAAAATAATATCGTCAAAATGTCCTCCTTTGACAAAACCGGAAAACAATATATCATTTTTACCGCCAGAAATAAAACGGGTTATTCGTCGTCGGACACCATTTTGGTCAGGATTGACAAACAAAACCGGCCTGTCTGGCAACCTATCCCGGATATAGAATTTACCAACAGCCAGATATACAATTCGCTGTATTTGAAAAAATTTTGCAGCGATCCGGGCGGGATGCCTTTAACCTTTAGCGCGACATGCCAGGATCAAAATCTGGATGTGCGAATCAATCAGTCGACGACTCAGGTTACTTTTACACCCCTGAATGGATTCAGCGGAAAAACTTCCGTCGTTTTTACCGCATCAAACGGCGATACCAGTTCCACATCCAACCTGGTCAACGTAACATTAATCAGTCAGTCGGGCTTGTCCTGCTTCTTTAATTCAATCCTCCCCAATCGGGTAAATTTTGTTGTCAATACGGAACCGCAGGTCATCAGTATCGATTATGATTTTGTTGTCGATTTGGAGTCGCTCGATTTAAATTTCAAGTTGAATGATTCTTCCGCCGTGCAGAAAATCTGGATGGCCCCTTATGTGTTTACCAAATCGGGATTATTCAAATTGAACGTCAATTTAAAATACCCCAACGGTCTGGAGGTGCACGACAGCCTGTGGCTGACTTTACAATTGGGTAAATTTTTAAACAAATCTGTTTTTAGCGGTGATAACAAATTACAGGTACGTTTAAGGGAAGAAAAAGACAACAATACTGTACTGGCGTTAATGGAAAAAAGCAACCGTGCCTTAAACGGATTTTCAGATCCGGGAAAAGAAAATTATACCCTATATACCATTAAAAGCGCGGGCTTTGAGGATACGTGTTTTAACCTTGTTTATAATCATGCTGGAGAAAATCCGTACTATTCATTTTTCACTGTGGACGGAGAAACCATAACCCAGATTGAGACTACTACGGATCATTACGGGCATTATTACGCCAAAATCAAAGCCGATGAGACATTTTTCTTTGCAACGGCGGGTACACCCGCGCGGGAAGAGCACGTTCCCCAAAATAAAATCATGTGCTACCCTAATCCATTTAACAGCAGTTTAAAAATAAGGTACCTGGTACAAAATGAAAAAAACGGTGAAATTAAAATTTTCAATATTTTAGGACAGACTATTTACACTTTTGAATTAAACGAACTCGAGGCCGGACTGCATGATTTTAACTGGCATGGCATAAATCAAAATAATTTGACCGTTCCAACCGGCGTTTATTTTATACAAATAAAATTAGGTGACAAAACAAATCTCACAAGTAAGGTTTTATTGATTCGATGAAAAAAATACTGATTATATTCTTTAGCTTGATATTTCTTCACTGTGGTAAATTTACTACGGAACCGGAAAAAAAGGTTACCGGGGATCCTACAATAGAAGAATTGTTGGATTCAGGTTGGGCGGACTTTACGGCCAGCCAATATGATTCGGCCCAACAGAAGTTTGATAAAGTACTGGCGCAGGAGCCTGAAAACGTTGCCGCGAATGTCGGTAAAGGCTGGGCATTACTGTTGCGGGACAGTAACCATCTGCAACTGGTTATATTATGTCTTGAGAAAGGCTTGACCGACGGCAATTGGGTATCAGATTGCCGGACAGGGATTATTGTGGCAAAATTTAATCAGGCAAAATATGATGAAATACCCGCGCTGGTCAATTATTGCCTGAAAGACAATCCGGCTTATAGTTTTAGCTATCAGCCTAAAATTGACTGGCGCGATTTAATCTTAATTAAAGCCCAGGCATTATATTTTACGAAAAAATATAAAGACGCCTGGACGGAAATTAAAAAACTAACCACAAAATATAATTATATTGACCCGCAGGCCTCTGAAACATGGGTCGTTGACGATGTTTCCTATTTTTCATTTGAAGCCGTTTTATCCAAAATTATTCAAATTGTTTCGGTATTGTATCGCTAAAATTAAGTTGGAAATAAAACAAGTTAAAATTATGAAAAAATATTCAGGCAAAATATTGCACATCGTTTTTTTCTTCACGCTGTTAACTCTTATGAGTTGTGAGGAATTTATCAATAACATTAAAAACGTAAAAGAAAATACCCGGCCGACAATAATCATAAAAGTTGAGAACTCTAATCCGGATATTAATACAACTCAAAAATTGACTGCTGAGGTAACTGACCCGGATGAGGACGATGAAGTCACGGTTACCTGGACCGCCACAACCGGGGAGCTGTCCCAATCAGCCGGGTTAACGGTAGATTGGACCGCGCCGTCCGATACAGCTACGGCCCATATTGTTGCCACGGCAACAGACGAAAACGACGGAATTGCCCATAAAGAGGTTTTATTATTTGTCGGTAATGCGTGTCCCAGGATAAGCGGGTATACGGCGAGCGCTTCACAGGTTGTGTCCGGGAACACAATAGACCTGACGTGCACCGCTGAAGACCCGGAAGGCGGTAAATTGACCTACCAGTTTTATGAGATAAACGGCGGCGGCAGTTTTTCCCATTCCGGGCCAACGTCGAATACCGCATCATGGGATTCGCCTTCCAATATCGGTCAGGCTGAAATTTTTAAACTTGTTGTCAGGGTTACGGACCCCATTCATTTTTTCTCCGCGGACACATTGGAGGTCCTGGTATACTCCAATTACGGTTCGCTATGGGTTGTTGACAGTGATTTTAAATCCGTTTCAAAGTACACCAGTAACGGATATAAAATACTTACATCCTCCCAGACTTTTAAATACCCGGTTGCTGTTGTCAGTAATATTGATGAATTAAGCGGTTGTTTTGTTGCCGATCAGGATGCCGACCTGGTGTACAAACTGGATTATAACGGGGAAAAACTGACATCCTATTCGAATATACCCCATGTTATTGATATCGCCCTGCATCAGGCAACCCGGAAATTATGGGCGTTGAGTTACAGCAGCAACAGTGCGACTGTAATAGATGAAAGGACCGGCAACATCGAAAAAACCATTAGGGGCCTCAATCAACCCACCTCGATAGAAATAAATCAATGGACCGGGGATGTGTGGATTGTTGAAGAGGGGAATAACAGAACAATCCAGATTGCTGCCGGCAAGGGTATCGCCTCACTGCCGGACAGTATATCATCCGCCATCGGCGTTGTTTTTGACACCGGTTTTAACGGCCCCCATAATTTATGTATACATCACACACAGGACGGATCTCTTGCCAGTCGGGTCTATGTCGCTGATACTTTTGATAATCAAATTGAGCGGTTTGTCTATCAAAATAAAAAATTCGAACGGGAAGACCCGGCCGATCTTTTATCTCCCGGGCCGTTACTGACGGGAATATTACCGATCAATCTGCAAACCATGGTGTTTGTAATAAACACCGCCGGCCGGATGGAACTGTTTGCAGAAAACGATCCTTTACAAAAGCACCCGGTTACCGGCAATTATAGTTTTATAAAACCACAGGTTATGGCCATTGATGAAAACACAGGTGAATGCTGGATTGGAGACAATGGAACCAATCAATTGGTGAAAATTAAGATCAGAAGCGACTATTCCTTTTCCGTTCTCAGAAAATTAAACGGCTTTTTATCTATAAAGGATATATCAATAAATAAATAACTTTTTTCCGGTTTTAATTTATCCCCTTTATCGGACAAGTAAAATTATCCGCCGGTAATTTTGTTTTTATATCCCATGCTGATTAATTTTTCGGAAATCTTGTGACGGAAATCCCCCTGAATTTCAATCCTGCCCTGTTTCGCGGTTCCGCCCGTTCCTAACGATTGTTTCAGTGTTCTGGCAATCTCGGACAAGTGCTGCGGATTGACGGAAAATCCTTCCACAACGGTTACGCTTTTACCCTTGCGTCCTTTTTTATCTAAAAATATTCGCAGAATTTGCGGTTGTGACTTGTTTTGCGGATCCGCAGAGTTTTGTTTGTCTGGTTCGGATTTTATGTCCGGATTTGTAGAATATACTAATTTTGAATTTTTATTTGTCACAGGAAAAACTCTTTGTAACTAAATTTTTATCTGTAAAGATAATCAAAAAATGTCATTTAGTAAATATTTTTCAATAACCTAACAGTATAATAATTAAAACAATTTCCCGTATTTAAAATTCGGTTTAATAAATTATACTTGATTTTTGACCGTGCGGATAGTAACTTGTAAGGATTTATTATATTACAATTATTACACATTTATTTAACTGTAGGAAAAATTTGAAGTTAGCAGAATTAAACCTGGTTGGTTTTAAATCATTTGCCAAAAAAACAAACATACTTTTTCACGACGGCATGACGGTCATCGTTGGCCCCAACGGGTGCGGGAAAAGCAATATAGTTGACTCGATTCGCTGGGTTATGGGGGAACAGAAAAGCGGTGTGCTGCGAAGTGAAAAAATGGATAATGTGATTTTTGCGGGATCAGCCAGTGCAAAACCGGTCGGTATGGCCGAAGTTTCATTAAAAATTGAAAATTCCAAAAACATTTTACCGGTTGATTATTCCGAGGTGTTGATTACACGGCGATTATTTCGCTCTGGAGAAAGCCAGTATCTTATTAATGGTAATCAATGCAGATTAAAAGATATTTCCGATATGTTTATGGATACGGGAATGGCGCTTGGCTCGTATTCGGTCATCGAACTGCCACAGGTGGATCAGTTACTTAACGGCAAGCCTGAAGAACGCAGAAAAATATTCGAAGAAGCCGCCGGAATTACCAGATACAAATTACGCCGAAAAGCGACCTTTCGAAAACTCGAAAGTACGGAAAAAGACCTGATAAGAATCGAAGATATCATGTCCGAGGTTGAAAAAAGCGTTCGCTCCCTCAGAAGGCAGGTTAAAAAGGCATCAAAATACCAGGAACATTCCGATAAACTCAAAGAGATCGAAATACAAATGGCGGAGTTCGAATATGCCAGAATATTGGATGAGATGGAACCGCTGCATTCGGCTTTAAATTTGATCAAAGATGAAAAGGGCTCGGTTTCCTCCGATCTTGCCCAAAAAGAGGCCGCTTTTGAATCATTAAGGCATGAACTGTTGGAATTGGAGACAAAATTATCGGAGGGTCAGCGGGACTTTAATACAAAAACCCATGAAATACAAAAATTTGAAGAAAGAGTATTGGTAAACAGCGAGAGGGTACGAAGCCTTAAAGAAACCCAGCAACGCAACAGCGAAGAACGAAAAAGTATTTTAATCCGTGTTGCAGATCTTGAAAAAAATTTAGATGAAGCAAATTATGAATTAAAAACTGCCAAAAAGGATTTATTAACCGAGCAGGAAAATTACGCCGTACAAAACGAACAGTACCAGAATTTTCGTACGGATTACGACAATATCCGCGAAGAGTTAAAAAATGCTGAAGCGCATATATTAAGATACACCGAAGAATTAAGTCTCAAGCAGAATGAAGGCGAAAGGTTAAAGGCAACCGAGGAAAATTTAAGCAACAGACTTCATCAGATCAATGAAGAACGGGTCACTCAGGATAAACGTTTGCAGGAACTGGAAATTCAGATATCCGAGGTTGAAAAGCAAAAAAACACCCTGTCCGATGAACTGGATAAAAAAAGAAAAAAGCTCGAAGAGATTACCAAAAAAGGGGCGGAAGCAAAAAATTCCCTTGAAAGTCTGCAAAAATCCGAAATGCAGGACCGTAACCGCATCGAGGTTCTGGAAAACCAGGCCGAAATGGTTAAACGTTTACTGGAAAGTTATCAGGATTATCCTTCCGGGGTGAGATATCTGGCCACAAACGAAGCGGAAAACTTTAAAACAGACGGCGCGATTGCCAATATATTTCATATGGACGCCGAATACCGTCCCGCCATTGCTGCCGCACTGGGGGATGCCGCCACGCATTTAATTGTAGAAGACACGAAAACGGCTTTTTCCGGGATTGGAATATTACACCAGGATAAAAAGGGCGTTGCGTCGTTTATACCTCTTAAGCATATTACACCGTTAACTGTCAAGCAGCCTAAAATTGATGATTTGGGCGTTATAGGCTGGGCCAATACCTTTGTTCAATGTGATAAAAAATATAAACCGGTCGCCGATATTTTATTAGGTTCCTTTTTAATTGTCCAGGATTTGGAAACTGCGAACCGGTTGTATGAAAACCTGAAAACCCAAAAAGTAAATATAGTGACGCTCTCCGGCGAGATGTTTGTATATTGGGGAATCATTAAAGGCGGGAGTTTTAGTAAAAAACAAACGGATTTTGTCGGGAGGCAGGAACAGCTTGATGAACTGCTTAAAGAGATAGAACAGGTCAAAAATGCTGTCGAGCAGCGGCGAAAAATTATGGTTCAACGAAGCGAACTGATAAGCAGTTTGAATTCCGAGGGTGAAGCTTTGATCGTATCCATTCAGAATCTCGAGGATCTGATTTCTGCAAAGAAACTTGAACTGGGACAACAACAATATGAAGAACAGTCCATCCGGGAAACGGTAAAGGAACGAGATCAGGAAAAACAGCGTTTAATGGAACAAATGGGAGCCCTGGATGAAAATTTAAAAACAAAAAATTTCGACACGAAAGGGCTAAAGGAAAAACGACAAGGTCTGGTTGATCATACCAAAGTGCTCAACGAAAAGCTTACAAAGATCGAAGCGGAATTAAATGAATCCTCGGAGGCCGTGCAAAAAGTACAGGTCAAAGTTGCACAATTACAAAGCAGATACGAATCCAGACAACGCGAAAGCGATTCATTACGAAACCAGATATATGAAGCCAAAAAGATGATTGAAGTTCGTGATGAGGAAACGAAAAGAGCCCTGGAAGAGAGTGAAGAGCTTGTAGAAATTAACGAAACATATCAGGAAAAGATAAAAAAACTAAAAGAAGAACGAAATAAAGTTAATGAAAAACTTGAAGAATTAAAAGAAGAACAATATAACAAAAATGTCAAAATTGATGAATTCGAAAAAGGAATCCGTTCAATCAGAGGAAAAACCGAACAGCTTTCCGAAACAATACATCAGAACGAATTACGTTTCTCTGAATTAAAGATGAATCTCGACAATTTACAAAAAAGATTGTACGACGATTATGAGTACAAGATTGAACGTAAACCTGTCGAAGAAAATTTTAATTTCGATGAAACCCGAAAAGAAATTGATTCAATAAAGGAAAAATTAAAAAGCTTTGGTCCGGTTAATTTGCTCGCGTTGAAAGAATTTGAACAGGAAAGGAAACGGCTCGAATTTTTAAAAGATCAAAGAGAAGATTTGATCAAAGCCAGACAGGATCTAAAGGATACAATTAACATAATAAATAAAACCGCCCGGGATAAATTTATAGGAACATTTCAGGAAATTCAAAAAAATTTTTCCGAGGTCTTTAAAACATTTTTTGAAGGCGGACGCGCGAGTCTCGTTTTACGGGAAGGGGAAGATCCTCTCGAAGCGGATATTGATATATTTGCTACACCGGGGGGAAAACGGTTATCTTCCCTTGCATTATTATCAGGTGGAGAAAAATCTTTAACCGCTGTGTCACTGCTTTTTGCAATCTATCTTGTAAAGCCCAGCCCCTTTTGTATTTTTGATGAGGTGGATGCTCCCCTGGATGATGTGAATGTGGAAAGATTTGCCAAAGCATTACAGGAATATTCGCAAAACACTCAATTTATAATTGTAACCCATAATAAATTAACCATGCGGGCTGCCAATCAATTATACGGAGTAACCATGGCGGAAAAAGGAGTATCCAAAGTTGTTTCGGTAAAGTTTGATCGGGCAATGGAATTAACCAATGAAGAGCAACCTGTTCCTGCGAATGAATAAAAAAAGGAGAAACGCAATGTTATCAAAATTTAAAATATTTGTGCGTTTAATATATACGGGATTATTATGTGTTTTATTATTTCAGTCCGGTTCGTTCTCACAGGAAATAACTGAGGTAATAAACGAGCCGGATGCGAATCAAGTGTCAGCAGATACGGAATTTAAATTTAATTTTTCTGTTGACTGGAATAGATTCAGATACAATGATAGTCTAACTTATTTTGAATTTACAGCAACACTATATAGAACGTTATTAAAATATGTGCCGGAAGAGGACGGTTCCTTTTCGGCAAAATTTTTGGTTGACGCGGAATTAATCGATGGTGATTCCGTGATTGCTAAAAAACAATGGTTAAATATAAACAAGGTTGATAGTCTGGAACAAATAGACAACAATCAAAGATTATACTGCGCGAATAGTTTTATAATTGGTCCCGGAGAATATCAATTTAAAATTACAATTTCTGATCCGAATGCCGAGGACAGGGAAGCTGCCGGCATATTCCCCGTTACCATTACGAATTTCCCGGAAAATGAATTATTGTTAAGCGATTTGCAATTTGCTTCGTCCATTCAAAAAGACACTTCACAGAGTATTTTTGTCAAAAACGGATATCGAATCATGCCGAATCCAATGACGCTGTACGGTATAGGTCTGCCGATTTTATATTGTTATAATGAAATATATAACCTGAAAACCGCGACAACCGATTCGGGAGCAAAATATATAGTAAATTATTCGATTTTAGACAAAGACGGAAAACTTGTTAAAACATTACCGGTAAAAGAAAGAACCAAACCGGGAACTTCGTCTGTGGAAGTGAACGGAATTAATGTTGTTACTTTAATTTCCGGGCCCTATTTTTTACTTATGGAGGTGGAGGACAAAGAAACCGGTGAAAAAGTCAATGCGCAAAGAAAATTCTTTGTATATCGTGAAGGGGATTTTGCCGAAGGTGGCGCATTATATAAGAGCCGGGAAGAGATAGCAGAAGAAGGCAGTCCGGGGTTGGATGCGGATCGTTATGATGTGATGTCCGAAAAAGAAATTGATCTGGAATTTGAATATGCAACATATATTTCTTCAAGCGAAGAACGTTCCACATTTAAAAAATTGAATCTGGATGGAAAAAGAAATTTTATCAAAGAATTTTGGGCTAAACGCGATCAATCTGCCGGAACCCCGGCTAACGAATATAAGCAGGATTATTTGGGCAGGGTAACTCTCGCGAACAGAAGTTATAAAGGCACGTTTCGAAGCGGCTGGAAAAGTGACCGCGGACGTATATTACTTGTGTATGGAAAACCGGATGAAATTGATCGATTCCCTTTCAGTACAGAAAACAAACCATACGAAATTTGGCATTACTATTCTATACAGGGCGGCGTTGTATTTATTTTTGTTGATCGACGGGATATGGGTGATATGGAGCTTGTTCACTCTACCGCACGTGGAGAATTATACGATCAGGATTGGACACGATGGATCAGTCCCACCGGTGTTTCCGATTATGATTATTCCGGGTACTAATATTTAACCGTGATAAAGTTTTGTCTCAATATTGAATACAACTTTATACGACGATATTCAATATAAAGTATATTAACCGATGTTTAAAGAGGACCTGTAATCAGTTGATCACAGGTCCTCTTTTGTTTAATGGCATATTTGTTAAATATCGGTTTTTCTGCTTTTATGTCGCTTAAAAAAGGACTTGTTTCTTTGCCGGATATGGAATCTTCGGAACTTGATTGTTTGTTCGATATATTACATCAACAATGTGCCGAAATTTTCGGCTGGCACTCAGTAAAGTATAACTCGGGATTGTTTCTTTGGAAAAAAGAATGGCATTTTTTTTATTTACTTTCTATATTCAAAGTGATGGGTAGCGATTACAGAACGAAATGAATTTATTGCATTATAAATTTTATGAACAAGGTTTTCGGTTGGTCAAATTTTTCAAATAAAATATAGTAAACAACTCTTTAAAGAAATATTAACAAATGGGAGCCCGCTAATGCGAAATGTTTTATCAATAATATTGGGGGGAGGGCAGGGGACCCGGTTATTCCCTCTCACAAAACTTCGCGCGAAACCCGCCGTGCCGCTGGCGGGTAAATATCGATTGATTGATATTCCCATCAGCAATTGTATAAACTCCGGAATTCAAAAAATATATGTATTAACACAGTTTAATTCGGCTTCCCTGAACCGGCATATTAACCTGACTTATCAGTTTTCACCATTTTCAGAAGGCTTTGTGGAAATTCTTGCTGCGCAAAAAACCCTGGAACGATCGGACTGGTTCCAGGGTACCGCCGATGCCGTTCGTCAGTATATTCACTCGATTAAAGAAATCAACGTTAATGAATATTTAATATTATCGGGTGATCATTTATACAGAATGGATTACCGGACCTTTATTGAATATCATCGTGAAAAAAAGGCGGATTTAACTATTTCTGTTATTCCCGTTGAGGAAGAGAAAGCATCCGATTTTGGTTTATTAAAAATTGATGAAACCGGAAGTATTAAGGAATTCTCTGAAAAACCGACTGGAGATGCCTTGCAGGCGATAAAAGTGGACACAACAATACTGGGATTGGCCCCGGAAGAAGCTGTGCGTAAACCTTTTATTGCATCGATGGGTATTTATGTATTTAACAAAGAAACACTAATTGAATTACTAAAGGACTATGTCAATCAACAGGATTTTGGCAAGGAAATAATTCCAACGGCCATCGGCCGTTACAATGTCAAGGCGTATCTTTATAATGACTATTGGGAAGATATCGGTACTATCGAATCGTTTTATCAATGCAATATGAATTTAACTAAATACGATAAACCCAATTTCAGCTTTTACGATGTTAAAGGCCCAATATTTACCAGGCAGCGATTTTTACCCCCATGCAAAATCTTAAATACGGAACTGACCGAATCCATGATATCCGAGGGATGTATAATCGAAAAAGCGATAATTCGAAGATCGATAATTGGTATCCGCTCCTATATTTCCGAAAATGTAACCATTGAAGATTCATTAATCCTGGGCGCCGATTATTTTGAATCCGACGAACTGAGATCTCTAAAATTGTTATCCGGGAATATACCGCTGGGTATCGGTAAAAATACATACATTAAAAGGGCCATAATCGATAAAAATGCACGCATCGGGCAAAATGTAAAAATTTTGAACAAAGAAAATGTACAGGAGGCCGAAAGAGATAAGGAAGGATTCTGGATTAAGGACGGAATTGTCATCGTTACTAAAAACGCAATAATTCCGGACGGAACAACTATTTAGGGAATAAAAGATGAATATATTCTTTTAAAGAGTGTACCATCAGTAAACAATTTAAATTCATAAATGAAAGGATTCCCGTATGCAAAAAAAAGTAATTAATATAGGAGGTGAGCAGGTTACGGTACCTGTTTTTGAGAAAAAATTGATTATCAATGTAGTAATTGGACTCATAGTGGTCTGGTTTATTATTTCCGCAGCTTATACCGTCGCTGCAGATGAAGTTGGGGTAATCCAGCGTTTTGGTGCATATATCACCACGACACAACCCGGATTGCATTTCAAATTGCCCTGGGGTATAGAAACCGTAAAAAAAGTCAAGGTTCAACGGGTTTTTAAGGAAGAATTTGGATTCCGAACCGTACAAGCCGGAATCCGTACCGAATACTCAAAATCTGATTTTACATCAGAATCCCTGATGTTAACCGGAGACCTGAATTCAGCTCTTGTTGAATGGATCGTTCAATATCGCATTAAAGACCCGGTCAAATACCTGTTTAAGGTCCGGAGTGTGGAAGCAACTCTAAGATATGTCTCCGAATCCATCATGCGGCAAGTCGTCGGAGATAACAGCGTGGATGAAGTGATCATCCTGAGCCGGAAAAACATTGCCCTGGAAGCTACCAAATTGATGCAGGATTTACTTGATGAATACGAAACCGGTGTTGATATCGTTACGATCAATTTACAGGATGTGAACCCCCCGGTACCCGTACAACCCGCATTTAATGAAGTCAATGAAGCCCGCCAGGAAAAAGAACGTATCATCAATGAAGCGCGGGAATCTTATAACAAGGTCATTCCGCAAGCAAAAGGTGAAGCCGAACAACTCATTTTAGAAGCCGAAGGATACGCGACCAACCGGATCAACCGGGCGAAAGGAGACGCCGACAGGTTTGTTTCTGTTTGGAAAGAATATTCAAAAGCCAAAGATGTCACCAAACGTCGACTATACATTGAAATGATGAGAGAAGTTCTCCCAAAAGTGGACAACAAAGTCATCATTGATGATAAGCTGAAATCTTTTTTGCCTCTGTTACAACTTGGCAGTAAGGAGGCGGCACAATGAAAAAGGAAAATAAAATTTATTTATGGGCAGTAATTATCATAATTGCTTTGATTGTTTTATCTAATGCCCTGTTTACTGTTGACGAAACCAAACAGGCTATTATCACCCAATTTGGCGATCCGGTAGGGGAACCTATAATAAATGCCGGTTTGCATATCAAAATCCCGTTTATTCAAAAAGCGACATTATTTGAAAAACGAATAATGGAATGGGATGGGGATTCCAACCAGATTCCAACCAAAGATAAAAAGTATTTACTGGTCGATACGTTCGCCCGATGGCGCATCGTTGATCCGTTGAAATTTTTTCAATCCGTCAATAACGAACGGAACGCTCTCGGTCGTTTGGACGATATAATTGACGGTGTAACCAGGGATTTTATAAGTGAAAACCTGTTAATAGAAGTTGTCAGAAATTCCAATCGCATTATGGCCATTTCCACTGAAGCAGAGGAAGAAACCCTGATAGAGGCAGATTCTCTCAAAATTGAACAAGGTCGAATGGCCATTACAAAAGCCATTCTGGCTAAGGTCCAGGAAATTGTCCCTCAGTATGGCATTGAAGTTGAAGATATGCGTATCAAGCAGGTAAATTATATTGAAGAGGTCCGAGTTAAAGTTTTTGACCGGATGATCTCGGAACGAAACCGGATCGCCCAGCTTTATCGTTCAGAGGGCCAGGGCAAAAAGGCTGAAATCGAAGGTCAAATGCAAAAAGAATTGCAGCGAATATCTTCTGAAGCTTATCGCACATCCCAGGAAATAAAAGGTAGAGCGGACGCGGAAGCTACCGAGATATATGCCGGCGCTTTTAACCGGGACCCGGAATTTTATTCCTTTTTGGAGACGTTGAATACGTATCGTGAAACGGTAGATAAAACCAGTACAATCGTATTGAGCACAGACTCTGAATATCTCAAGTACTTAAAATAATCACATATTTTTTTTGTAATGAAAAAGGCTTGTTGAAATTTCAACAAGCCTTTTTTAAATTTTATATATCGCTTTCCTGTTTAAAAATTTCGCCCTGCAGGTATTTCCCCCAGACATTTTCAAACCATGATTCTTCATCAGGCAATTCGCGGCGTTTTTTCCAGATGGAAACAAAGATGCCGTTTTGGTCCAGGACAGTTTCAAGCACCCAGTTCCTGAGCTCGGGATTTTCCGGTTTGTAACGCCATTCATCACCCAGACTGTCCAGCACGGGTTCTCCGTTAGTGTCCATCACCATATAGGAGCCCCTGCTGCCGCCGCCTTTGTCAAGATAGGCGCGGATCGCTTCCAGATATGCGGCATGAGCGGTCACCAGGTGACGGTTTTGCAGCACATAGGGTAAATCGTTCAGGCTGGCGATCTTTTGCGTTTCAAACCGATGGATTTGGTCATAAGCGTCCTGAAGGGCCGCTTTCACTTTTTCAGCGTCCCGAATATGCGACCCATAGTTGGTCATGCGCTGCTGGAATTCATCACGGTAACCGACGGCCGTATTTGTCGGATTCATGGAAGCGGTGAATTGTTTGATCAATGATAAAAGCTCTTTGCCTTTAAAGCTTGCCGCATTTTCAAAAACAGACAATGGAACAGCCCGGTCAGCCGGACCCCTGGCAATTTTCTGTGCGGCCCGTAATGACGCGACCTGCCCGGAATTCAGCGCCGAACCACCGGGACGATACACGCCGTGACTGCCGTTCACCTCGCCTATGGGGAACAGGTGTTTGATGTTCGATTCCCACCAAATGTCCCCGGCCAAACCGCCGTTATTATGCTGGGCGCAAACAGCCACTTCCAGGGGTTCCGTTTTTATATCTATGCCGTTTTGGGCGTACAATTCAATTGCCAGCGGATTCATTTTTTGCAGCCGCTCAATGGGCGTGCCGAACAGGGCGTCGGAATTTTTTAGATAAGTATACGCTTCCGGTTCCAGATCGTCAAACCGGAACGAACCGATACGCTCATCGCCGGACGGGTTCCGTCGAAAGTCCATATACACCCGTCTGCCTTTAACAACGGTTTCGATATATACAAGCACATCGATCAGAGACGAACCGTAATCGGGAATTTTGCGGGGATCGAACGGCCACTGGTAACCCTTTAAAAAAATATCCGTCGCCAGTTTGCCCATAGTCGGGAAATACTCGTTCAGGAATTCCTTTTCGTCTGTGCCGTCGGCGTTCGTACTGATATAGCGGGGCAAAACCTGCTGATAGGTGCCGGAAACGTTCCACCTGAATGTGGTGGACGCCAGACCGTACTGTGATTCGGTCAGGTTGCGGGCCACGGCGCCGATTTCCAGTGCCAGCCCGATGGCGCCGATATGCACCTTTGGATAAACGGATGTTTTGTACAACCCTCCCGGCCCGCCGACGCCGAAGACCACATCATTGGCCATAAAAAACACCAGCCCGAAATCTTTATCATTGATATTGGATTTATCCATGGCGATCAATCCGACGGCCCGGTTGTTATCCACAAGCAGGGCGACGACGTCATACCCGTCAAATATTTTTATCTTTTTAGCCTTAACTTCCTTTAACAGGCACTGAACCATCTGATGCGATGTCCAGGGGCCGGCCGACGTAGCGCGCTGGCGCGGGTCGTGATCGGTCTTGTAACCGACATAGCCGCCATAGGCATTATGCGGGAACTGTACGCCGATTTGCGCCAGGTGGAAAAATCCCTGCGCGGATAATGTCGCTTCGATCAGCGCCAGGTCGCCGTGCATGGCGCCGCCGTCGTACAGGGATTTGGCCATATCATACGGCGAATCGGGTTCCTTGCCGCTGACCGATAATTTATAATAGGTTTGTTTATCGGAACCGGTATTGTTGGAAGTGCCGCCGCCGACCTTTTCCGTTACAATGGCAATATCTCTTTTTCCCATGGCATTCAGCGCGTCCGCGCAGTTTAACGACGCCGCACCGGAGCCGACAATAACGACATCAAGCCGCACTACGGGAAATTCTATATTATCAATTACGAGTGTTTTTTTGTTCATGATATGTCCGTAAACTGATTAATATTATTATTATAATCTTTGCAGGTGGTATCCGCCGTCCACATTAATGACTTCGCCGGTTGAATAGGGGAAATAACCCAGTACGATCCCGGCAACCGCCCTGGCTATATCTTCAGGATAGCCCCAGCGTTTTATCGGCAGCAGGCCGTCTTCGATAAGCTTGTCATATTTTTCCTTGACGACGGACGTCATATCCGAATAGATAATACCCGGACGAATTTCGTACACCAGGATTCCGAATTCGGAGAGCCGGTCGGCATACAGTTTGGTCATCATGCTGACGCCCGCTTTGGACACGCAGTACTCTCCCCGCGCAGGTGAGGACACATAGGATGACATGGAGGCCGTATTAATAATCTTGAAATCCCGATCCGGGTCCTCTTTTTTCTGCTCGATCATCCAGTTGGCGACAAGCTGGGTGAGAAAATAGGGCCCTTTGAGATTAATGTTCAGTACCCGGTCAAAACTTTCTTCGGTTGCTTCCAATATGTCCATACGCACTTTTGGGGCCACACCGGCGTTATTGACCAGCACATCAAGGTGGTTAAATTTGTTCTTTACGGCCTTTACTAATTTTTTTCGGTCATCAGATTTTGAAATATCCGCCTGCACGTACAGTACATCCGCGCCTTTGGCTTTTATGGATTCCAGTGTTTCCGCAATATCATTTTCACTGAATATATCGTCAATAACGATATTATAATTCAGCTCCGCCAGCTTTTCGGCGATACCCCTGCCGATGCCCCTGCCCGCGCCCGTTATCAAGGCTGTCGGTTTTTGCATTTTTTACCTCATTAACTGTTTGAAAATTCAGTTTTTTAGAATATAAATTTAAAAGATCAGACAAGCAAATCAAGATTTTTTTATTTTAGGTGTAAAGTTATTTTTAGAAGGGATTTAAAATCGCAGCTATGAAAAGAGTATCCAATACAAAGCGACGGCCAGGTTGCACGGTTTTTTATACTATTAGGGTAAACGATATGTAGCATGCAGGGTGCGCCGAGGCGCACCTTTACATGTGCAAATCGAATTATCTAAAGGTGCGCTGAAGCTCACCCTACCTTTTCCCGCTTACGCGTTGACAAATCTATATAACCAAAAAATCATCCGTAAGAACAGGCTCCCTTGTGGAATTGTAATATCCTGTCTGTCCTAACGACGCAACGGTCCCTGAGTAGTTCCACCAAGTGGAACGTATCGAAGGGACATTTTTAACAAGATATGACAGGTTATTGGTGCGCTGAAGCTCACCCTGCTTATTCGTTTTGCGAACCTTGCTTCCTTGCGGTTGAAAATTAGTATCACAATCGATATTTTTATTCGTTTGCATTAAGTGCTTTTGTAAAAATTTTTGTGTTATGCATATTATTGATAATAATCGGTCGTTTGCCCGAAGCAAGCGGCGGGATGGAATCCACATATTCAACCGTTATTTTGGCGGTATCCCCCAATAATTCCTGGTACTTATTCAGCAGGTGTTCTTCCTGGACAAATGACGGTTTAACGCACAATTTTATCGTATAGGTATTCCGGCTGTTTTGAATAAACTGGTACTGAAAAATCGAGCCGGTCAGCTCGGGGTCCAGATCGATCACGTCGAATAAAGCGGCCCAGTTAACATAATCCCCGTTTGTTTTATAGATCAGTTCAAGGATCCTGCCGTGTATACTTTTAATTTTAGGAATATACGGATCCCCGTTTGTATCCGTGTCCAGTTCGGCGCTGTCGCCCGTTTCATACCGGATCAGGGGCATGGCATGGGAGAACAGGTCCGTCACCACAACGCGGCCCGGTTCACCCGGTTTGACCGGTTCGTCTTTATCAAAAGCCAGCAATTCGAAATAATGGGAAGCAAAATTCACATAATAGTTGTCATGGGTAACGCTTTCATGGGCGATCACACCCAGTTCCTGGGCGGCGTAACGGTCGAACACCGGACACCCGAAAACCGAATTAAATTTATCCCTGGCCCCTGGCGTCAATCCTTCCGCGCTGCAGACGATCCCTTTAAGCCGAAAATCTTCCGGTGTATCACCCTTGCTTTCACAATAGGCGGCAATCTGCAGCAGCGCGCCGGGATAGGCAATTAAAAATTCAACTTTTTGGGTTAATAAGATATTTCTTTGCCGGTAAAGCCATTCTTCATTAATGACATATGGATTGATGGTTATCGAATTATTTAACAATTTATACAGCCGGTTGAACCTTTTGGGACGAACCTGCGCAAATCGCATCCCCGGACTATACCCGGCCCAGCCGTTAAAGTACAGAATTTCCGCGAACCGCCTGTGATATTTTTCTTTGTTCATATAATAAGTAAACGGCAGACCGTACGAACCGCTTGTTCGTGTTGTCGGCAGGGAGGTTTGATCATATTTATTGGATATAAAGTCGTCGTAATACTGCTTTAATGTGGTTTTGTTTAAAACCGGAAAGTCGGACAGACTTTTGTGATCCGAAAACCGGCTGTAATATTTCGTGGTGGAACAGGCATGTTTCAACAGCTCCGCCAGGCGCTGCTGACGCACGGCTTCGTATTTCTCAGGATGGTTGAAAGCATATTCTATATCCCGCAAATGTTTTCTGAAGGGACTGCCGCGTAACCAGTCTGCTGTCCATAACAGGTTATATCGTATAATTTGTTCTAAATTCATGATACTAATTTTTCCAATCCAGTAAACAGTGTCACTATTGATAATAACACTCTTAAACACGGAAATCCCCTGGAATATTTCTGTGGAGATGGACAGAGGACACCCCGGGGCGTGGTTCCGATAAATTCCCGGCCTTTTTATACTGCACACGCTCCAGGCATAAGACGCCCCGGGGTGTAGCTTTCAAAAACTTTTGATATTTTCACATATATTTGCTCCAACCATACGACACCCCGGGGCGTGGTTCCGATCAATTCCTGTGCTATTCACATTACACATGTTCTAAATAAAAACGCCCCGGGGCGGGAACAGCTTCCGGGGCGTAAATCATGGCGTGGGAAAAATCACTTTTTCTTCGTAAAAGCCTCGTCGAACACGCCGGCGGGAACCGGGTAAACGTAGTCTTTGAGGAACTGGCAGGCGTCGGCGGCGCCGAACTCACGGTCCATGAACGGGTCTTCCCATTCAACGGAATAGGGTCCCTCGTAAGCCATTTTGTTGAGCTGTCTGACAATCGCCTCAAAATCCACGTCGCCGCGGCCGACGGAGCAAAATTCCCATCCCCGGCCCGGTTCGCCGAAATTGAGATGCGATCCCAGAATACCGTTGGAACCGTCCAGCAGAACCACACAGTCCTTCATGTGCACATGATAAACTTTATCGCCGAAGGTTTGCAGGAATTTCACGGGATCGATCCCCTGCCACTGCAGATGGCTCGGATCGAAATTAAAGCCGAACGCGTCCCGGTGATTGATCGCTTCAAGGGTCTTTTTAGTGGTCGGGATATCGTAGGCAATTTCCGTGGGATGGACTTCGAGTCCGAATTTCACGCCGCATTCGTCAAACACATCCAGAATGGGATTGAACATGTCGGCAAAAAACTTGTACCCTTTATCAATTTCGTTCCAGTCGCAGGGCGGGAAAGAATACAGCATGTGCCAGATGGATGAGCCGGTAAAACCGTTCACCACCTTGACGCCCAAATTTTTCGCGGCGCGGGCGGCGGCTTTCATGGAATCCACGCCAAACTGTCTTTTCTTTTCTGCGTTGCCGGCGCAGTCCGCAGGCGCGAATCCGTCGGAACGGCTGTCATTGTTCGGATCGCAGATCAACTGGCCCGCCAGATGATTGCTGATCGCCCAGGTTTTGAGGCCGTATTTTTTCAGGGTGGCAATCTTTTCGTCGCAATATCCCTTGTCCTCCGCTCCCCGGAACACGTCAAAATGATCTCCCCAGCAGGCAAGTTCCAGCCCTTCATAGCCAAACGCTTTCGCTTTTTCACACATGGTTTCAAACGGCAAATCCGCCCATTGTCCCGTAAAAAGAGTAATTGGATTGTTCATAACATTCTCCCTGTTAATAAAATTCAAAATTTATCAATATTTTTATATTATATCCAATTTTCTGTTCAGCTTTTCATTTTTGTCCATTTTTGTCCGCTTTTGCTGCTTTCGATCGCGGATTCGATAAATGACAATCCCTTGACACCGTCGTTTACCGTCGGAAAATCATTCTCCAGAACGGACGGTTCTCGCCCCTCCATTTTGGCGATGATCGTATCCGCAAAGTTTTTATAAATATTGGCAAACGCTTCAATATACGCTTCAGGGTGACCGGTCGGGGTGCGCGTGCCGCGCTGCGCGGCGTCGCATAAATAATCGTTGGCGCGGGTGAGCACCTGAGTCGGGCCGCTGGCCGGATAATAAAACAATTCATTGGGATTTTCCTGCACCCATTTCAACCCGCCCTTGGAGCCGAATACCCGGATGTTGATATCATTTTCCCGGCCCGTACAAATTTGTGAGGAATGCAGAACTCCTTTGGCGCCGTTGTTATAACGCAGCAGGATATTCACGTCATCATCCAGCTTGCGCCCTTCGACAAATATGGTCAGGTCGGCGCAAATTTCGGTCAGTTCCAGTCCGGTGATATACCTGGCAAGATTTTCGGCGTGGGTGGCAATATCACCCAGACAGCCGCCGGCGCCGGCAACCTCGGGATCGGTTCTCCATGCGGCCTGTTTCTGCCCGGTATCTTCCAGCCTTGTGATCAGCCAGCCCTGCGGATATTCGGTTATGATTTTACGGATCTCGCCAAGCTGGCCCGTATCGACCAGGTATTTGGCGTGCTTGACCAGGGGATACCCGGTATAATTGTGAAACAGGGCGAATACTTTACCTGTTTGTTTTACAATTTGCTGTAATTTTTTTGCCTGCTCCAGGTTAAACGTCATCGGCTTTTCGCATACAATATGAAATCCTGCTTCAAGAAAAGTTTTGGCAACATCAAAATGTATTACATTGGGAGTGGCGATGGTGATAAAATCAATACGTTCATCTTGCGGAAGCGCTTTTTCCGCTTCCGCCATTTCCTTGTAACTTCCGTATACCCGCTTTGGATCAAGATTTAACTCCATGCCGGTTTGCCGTGATTTTTCCGGTTTGGAGGAAAACGCCCCGGCAACAATCTCAATTTTCCCATCCATGCGGGCGGCCTTCCGATGCACCTCGCCGATAAAAGCGTCCGGTCCGCCGCCTACCATCCCCATGCGCAGTTTACGGCTGACCCCCTCGGATTCTCTGCCTTCAATCATGTTACCTCCTTTTTTATAGATCAAAAAAATAATTCATTGACGGGATAAATTATTTTTCAAATAATTGGAATTGAAACTAACAATAATTCTGTAATTAGTCAAGGATTTCAATCATAATAACCTTTTTTCAAAGATTTAAGAGTTTTAATTAAGTCGTCATGGTCCTGCTAACAGGTGCGGTTTGTTAAAAAATTTTTCTCTTTTTTTTGGGAAAATTCTTGACATTTATTTTCAAAAGGATTATTTTTCATAAAATTAACTATGTGCACCAATGAATCCCCTTGTAATGTTTTGCTGCATGGACGCCATAAAAATTACCTTCATTTGCAATACAATAATCGCCTCAAATAAAATTGATGTAAAATGTACCTTTTGCGATTCTAACAAGGCATAAAGTACGATTGGAGCATTCAAATTTGAAAGGATTACCTGATGGAAAAGGGAAAAGTAAAGTGGTTCAGCACTTCTAAGGGTTACGGATTTATTACGAAAGAATCCGGCGAAGATATTTTTGTTCACTACTCCGGAATTAACGGAGACGGCTTTCGTTCATTACGTGAAGGAGATACAGTAGAATTTGAAATTGAAGATACAGATAAAGGTCCCCAGGCAGCTAACGTAACGCGGGTCAGGGCACAATCCTGATACAGTTTTTATGCTTTTTAAAAGAACTTACAGGACGTTAATAACAAATAAAATCTATTTTGTTTCTTAAATAAATTTATAAAAAGTTTTTTTGAGGCGAAAATATAAAGTCTGCAGGATATAGCTGTTTCATAATCCGTTGTGGAGAGAACATTTAATTGTCTCCAGAATTTTAAATTATTCATAAATGCGGTTATAAAACAAGTTCTTGCTCAGATACTTTTAGCGAAGAGTTTCGATCTGCAAAATTACGCGCCAGTTCCATAAAAATTTCCAGATCGCTTTCCAGGTCGGCTATATTTCCGTCAAAATAGAAAACCCGGATCGGAAAACCTCCAAGCTCTCTGCTCAGTTTAGGATAAACCGCTTCGGTAATGATACCGTTCATACATGTAAACGGGCTGATATCGATGACACCGCTGGCGCCCTTTTCATAATACCATACCGTTTTACCCGCACTCATCACCATCTCACCATGCGAGCCGTCCCGCGGTAAGTATGGCTGGCTCCTGTCTAAAATTTCCAGCACATGATGCGGTTCTTCGTAACCGATAAAATCATCTTTAAATAATGACAACAGTGCCTTTTCATCCTTTTTGAGGATTTTTTGCCGTACCAGGCAGTTCAGCATTTGCCCGGAAAATCTTTTCCCCTGACGTATCAGCCGAACCCTTTCCTCGTCATTCGTATAAAACACCCACTCGGATACATCCGACATCCAGACCTCTCCGCCCAGTTGCTCGATCTTGTTAATAATAAAATCATTGCTGAAATCATTCAAACGGCAATAAATCTCTCCTACAATACCGATCAGCAATTTCTTTCTGGTTTTGTCAACTTTAACAGCACGAAATTCATCCCGGCTGTGCATCAATGCGGCTAAAATCTTTTTCAAACGTATTTTATGAGAAACATTTTGTATGGAAATAGCTTCGCATACCCGATCAAGCGATTTGTGAAAAACCCGGTCCGTACTACCTTTTTCCCGTTCATACGGCCTGGTTTTGAGCTGCAATTTTCGTAATATATCGGAACAGAGAACACCCCGCCAGGTTGTTCTCAGCAGGTCGTTCGCTTCTTCGCCGATATTTTCATACCCGCTTGAACTGGACGGCGAAAACAGCAAAACGTCTTCACCGCGTTGTTGAAATACTTTACACGCCAGCGGTAAATAATGTCCGAACCGGCACGGTCCGTTTGACGTGGGCATAAAAAATGCGGTTTTGTCCGGGTCATAATCCGGCATTTCAGTCACCTTGAGAAAGTTACCCAGGGTTACGGCTTCGGGAAGGCACTCATCGCCGGACAGATATTTTCGAGCCAGTTCCAGGGTCCTCGAGTCGCTGTCGGGCGAAGGCCTGGCATCAAATCCCAAAGAGTTGAATGCCGCGGCAACACAGCGGGCGCCAACATAGGACATTTGCGGAATATACAGTGTTCTGCCTTTCAGGCTTTTGTTCTTTTGCATTATAATACAATCATTCTAAAATCATTCATAACTTTTCCGGTGATAAAAATTTTTTGTAATTAAATCACAACATCAGGCGAAATTTTTAGACAAAAGCCCGGGCCGTTTTCTTCTCCTTCAGCAGATTTTCAAGGGATAACAGGTTTTTACTGGCGAGGAAAGCTTCACAACGCGTCATAATACCGGCATCGTTGCTATGGTCGTCAAATTGCAGGGTCAGGTATGGAGAACCGATACAATCGGAAACAAAATGTTTGATGTACGAATCGGGGCCGCATTTGAAATTGGTAATATATATAGCCGATAGGTTTTTATTCCGGCCGATAAATATGGCGGCCTGCAAAATCCGCCGCCCGTAATTCCAGAACATATTCTCATGAAAAGGGCGAACATCTATATTATCGTCCGGTAGAAAATCCATCGGGACAATATTGATACCGTAATATTTTCTCAATTTTGCCGGGATATTCAGGTTTACGCCTGAATCATATAAATTATAGGGCCTGCCGATAAGCACAACCGCTTTTTGTTTTTCACGGTTTAATTTTGCGAGCGTCTCTATGCCGTACCGTTTTAATTCATTGCCGAATTTTTGCTGCGCGTCATAAGCCGCGTCAACGGCTTTATCACTCCATTTTGCCGGGGCCCCTAATTTTCGGGCAACAGGTCTGAGTGACTTTTTGATATATTCTTTTCCGTTCCTGAACCGGATCACCGGGATCAGCATTTTATCCCTGTCCACCTGATCGACAAGAGTATTTTTAATGACATACGGAACCGTTTGCCCCCAGGGACAATACCAGGATTCCTTTTCCGGGATTTCCGTTTCCGAACTGACAATGTTGGGAGTAAATATAAAATCAATATCACTGTGCAGCAACTCGGCAAAATGACCGTGCGCCACTATTATCGGGAAACAGGGTTCGGCAATACTCAGTTCCCTGCCCTTGCGGATGATCTCTTTGTTTGTTTTTTCCGTAAGAATAATTTCCGCGCCGAGCGTTTCGAAAAAAGTCCGCCAGAAAGGAAACCGGTCATAAAAAGTCATACTGCGGGGGATGCCGATTTTTGCCCCCGTTTTGGGGGCTGTGGTTTCTTTAATTAGGAGATCATTGTAAATTTTAACAAGATCGGGGATTTCAGCCCGTCCGGGGAACTTAAATTTTTTACGGAAACGTTCGGAACATTTATCGCCCCAGTATGTTTTTTCACCGTCGACCGTGCATTCCTGCACATCACACCGGTTCGTACAGCCATTGCACGTAATATTCCGCATGGAAAATTTGACTTTGGACAAATCAAAACCGCGGAAACGCGTCGACACATTTAAAAGTTCAATTTTTTCTTTGGCAAGCAGCGCCGCGCCTATCGCGCCGATGACGCCGTTATGCGGCGGCACAATAATTTCTTTGCCAAGAACAGTGGCAAAAGCGGATGCGACGGCCCGATTATATGCCGTACCCCCCTGAAAATAAATTTTGTCGCCAATTTTTCTTCCCCGGACAACCCGGTTAATATAATTATGTACAACGGCGTATGCCAGTCCGGCGGCGATATCGCTTTTCCGGTGGCCCTGCTGTAATAAAGCGGTGACATCTTTTTCCATAAAAACTGTGCATCTTTCACCCATTTTGATGGGACGGGCGGAGCTGAATGCCAAACCGGCAAACTCGTCTTTGATCGAAATCCCCATTTTTAATGCCTGTTCTTCCAGAAAAGAACCCGTGCCCGCGGCGCAGGCTTCATTCATTGTAAAATCCACGACGATACCGTCTTCAATTGAAATGTATTTGGAATCCTGGCCGCCAATTTCGAAAATCGTATCCACTTTTTCGTTAAACAATCTTTCGGCAAGCGTACAGGCGCCGATTTTATGCGCGGTGATTTCATCATGAACGGCGTCCGCACCGACAAGTTCGCCGATCAACTCCCGTCCCGAACCGGTCGAACCAACCCCTATTATTTCAACTGCGGCGCCCCATTTGTCACGCCATTTGTTAAATTCTCTTTCTATAACCTGAACCGGTTTTCCCTCTGTCCGGGTATAAATTTCATCCAAAACAAAACCATCTTCATCAAGCAAAACAAGATTTGTGCTGACAGAACCCACATCAAGCCCCAAATAAGCGCGTATCGAACTGTCCCCCCCTCTTTTGCTGACAAGCTTTTTTTTGTTTTCAAATCTTACTTTTAAGGTGTTCAGTGCGGGAGAACCCGAGAATGCCTTGGTGTGATCACCATTCAATTCAAGTGAATTCATGACCTGCGCAAGTGTAAAAGCGGGGCCGTTTTTTAACATAAGACTTCCCAAAGCGCCCATGTGCATATAACAATCGGGAACAATGAGTTCGTCTGCCGTTAATTGAAAAATATCATATATGGCCTGTACCACACCCTCGTTTGCCGCCACTCCGCCAATAAATACAATTTTCGGTTCCAGTTCCTTGCCATGCAGCACCGTTCCTTTGTAATTTCTGACGACAGCCTCACATAAGCCTTTGAAAATTGCCGGCGGCGAGTATCCGCGCTGTTGTGCGTGAATCATATCCGATTTGGCAAAAACCGAACAACGGCCGGCTATGTTGGCTGTTGAATTCGCGCCCAATACAAGCTGACCGATATCCGAAATAGTATAATTTAATCTTTCGGCCTGTTGATCAATAAATGAACCGGTTCCTGCGGCACATTCCCCGTTTCGGTTGTAATCCAATACCGACATTTTGTCATTTCCCCGGTCATAACTGATCCTGATAAATCGTGACTTGTCCCCGCCGATTTCCAATATGGTTTTCGCGTCGGGAACAATTTCCGCCACTCCCCGGCCAATTGCTCTGAATTCATTGACATAGGGACATTGAAGCAGCTCTGCAATCAACTTTCCCTGTGAACCGGTGACCTGGATCGAAAAAGTTTCATTTGTAAATATTTCCAGATAGCTGATAAGTCTTTTGGCCGCCTTTACGGGGTCGCCCAAAACTTTAACAGGGTTACAAATATACAATCTGTCTTTCGCAGAAACTATTTTCTTTTCAACAAACACAGGATGATTGTTTTGACCAAATTTTTCTTCAGCCAACGCTTCCGGCACCAGCACCGCTAACTTTGCGCTTACGGATCCGATATCAAGTCCTGCTCGTATATATTGATCTTTATTCATCCCAATACTTTATTATTTTAAAAAAGGCGTTATCTATTAATCCCGAATTAATTGAGTGTATAAATATGAACAAATAATTAATGTTTTTTATTTTATAAATATCAGTGAAAAAATTCGATATTTACTTTTTGAGGATTTTGACAGATTTAAAGAAAGAATCCCTTTGCCGGATTTTCCTTAAAAAGAATAAATTAATAAACAGGAAGGAATGTATCAAGCAGAAAATTTATTTTAATAACCAAAAAACGATTCCGAACGGATTTGATCCTGATTTATATTTTCCTTTATCAACTCTTCCGTTAATTGCCGTACCATTTGCGTAGAGCCGCATAGATAAATAATGGATTGTTTTACATTTTCAATATATTCTTTTATTAAATTGGTATCAATTCTTCTTTGTTCGCCTGTCCAGGATTTTTCCGCCGTAAATATGGGAATGAACGTAAATTTTTTGTTTTTGTATTCAGTAAAATAATTAAAATAAACGCTCCGTTTGATGCTCTTATTTGTGTATAACAGCATGATTTTATTATTAAAATTGATATTTTCAATATCGGTCAGCATACTTTTAAACGGGGTTATACCAATTCCCCCCGCAATAAACACT
This sequence comes from Candidatus Zhuqueibacterota bacterium, assembly GCA_016934825.1. Taxonomy (GTDB): domain Bacteria; phylum Zhuqueibacterota; class Zhuqueibacteria; order Residuimicrobiales; family Krinioviventaceae; genus Fontivivens. The sequence continues at coordinate 57,176 of JAFGSB010000160.1, read as the reverse complement.
GCCGGGTACTGCATATTTAAAACTAATTCTCCCATGGGCCCGATAAATTCCAGTTCTGTTTTTACCGGCATTTCAAGCAATGTTCTTTTAAAACCGCTGCCCGTTAACCGCGTGGCAATTTTCAGTGAACTTTCCCGCGGGGAGGAAACAAGGGTAAAGGTCCTGCGGGGCCCTTTTTTATCTTCATAATATAATTCCGGCAGTTTAAAATTGACATGCTGGCCCGCTTTGTATTCAATATGTTCCGGTTTTTCGAACACAAATTCCATGGTTTTTTCCGCCACTTCATTTATTGCGGCTAATTTTGTTTTAAAAGTTTGCATACTTTTTCTTGATATCCCTGAAATAAATACTATGCCAATACAAAATCGATTATGCGTTCATTCCGGTCAACATGACTGACGCGGACGCGAACCGTATCCCCCAGTTTATACTTTTTCCTGTTGTTTTTACCCACAAAACTGAAATTCTTTTCATCCCATATGTAATAATCATCGAGACTGGTAACGTGCACCAGCCCGTCAACAAGCAGTTCCGGGATTTCGACAAAAAAGCCGAAAGGAACCATTCTGGCGATAACACCGGTAAATTCATCACCCAGATGACGCTCCATATATTCCGCTTTTTTAAGTTTAATACTCGCCCGTTCCGCTTCCTGCGCCCGAATTTCCCTGTCCGTTGAAATATTACACTTGTTCTTCAGGTCTTTTTTATTTATACCCGCGAAATTTCCATTCAGATATTTTTTCAACAACCGGTGTACCATTAAATCCGGGTAACGCCGAATAGGGGATGTGAAATGGGTATAATATTCATAAGCCAGGCCAAAATGACCGACATTTTCCGTAGAATACCTGGCTTTCATCATCGTGCGGATCAGCGTATCTTCCAAAACGGCCGCCGCCGGGTGGGCCTGAAATTGTTTTGCGATCTTTTGAAAAAACTTTGTTGTAAACCGTTTAGGCGGGAAAACTTTAAATCCAAACACTTTGGCGGTTAATAAAAATTCATTAATTTTCTGTTGATCCGGCTTTTCATGCACCCGGTAAACAAACGGCACTTTTTCACCATACTGATTTTGTATTTTGACAGCAACATGTTTTGCAACGGTTTCATTCGCCAACAGCATAAATTCTTCAATTAGCCGGTTTGTATCCAGTCTCTCCTTCCGGATGAGACTGACAGGTTTACCCTCATCGTCTAATACTACTTCCACTTCGAGACTGTCAAAATCAACACCCCCCCGCATTGTTCGCTTTTCAATTAATTTTCTGGATAACGTCCGCATCTCGAGCAAAACAGGTTTTAATGTGCTGTCTCGTTTCCCGTCAAGAATGTTCTGGGCTTCCCGGTAGGTCAGACGTTTACTACTGTTTATGATCGTCTCTTTTATATCGTAATTAATGACATCGGCGGAAGGTGTGAGCTCTAACAATACGCTGTAGCACAACCTGTCCCGGCCTTGTACAAGGCTGCATAAAATATTCGATATCCTCTCGGGCAGCATTGGGATAACCCGGTCTACCATGTAAACACTTGTTCCTCTGTCGGCCGCTTCCTGGTCGGGGATACTGTTCTCTTTAACATAATAACTCACATCCGCAATATGTACTCCCAGCCGTAAATTACCATTGCCGAGTTTTTCCAGGGAAACGGCGTCGTCAAAATCTTTGGCGTCCTCCGGGTCAATCGTAAAAACGGTTTTCCCTCGCAGATCGAGCCGCCGTTTACTTTCTTCTTCCGGGATAACATCATCATAGCTGTCGGCTTCCCGCAAAATTTTGTTTGGAAACTCGGCCGGCAGTTCGAAATGATGAATGAGTGAAGAAATATCTATGCCTGGTTTTTCGGGACTGCCCAGCAACTCGATGACTTTTCCAACCGGATTGAGCTGTTTATGTTCCCATGAATCGATCGTTATGACGACTTTATCCCCGTTGCGGGCATTTTTTTCTTCTCCCGGGGCGATGATGATATCCTGATTGATCTTTAAATCATCCGGAATAAGATAATTGTAATGTTTCCCTTGTGTAAATGTACCGACGATTTTTTTTCGGGTTCTTTCCAGGACCTGTGTTATAATACCTTCGGGACTTTTTCCCCTCGAGGTCGCAAAAAGCCTGACCTGCACAATATCTTTGTGCAGAGCCAGACCCATGTTTTTTTGACTGATAAAAATATCCTCGCCGTCATCGCGGCTGACAAAGCCGTATCCCTGGGAGTTTACGAATAATTGCCCGGTCACATCGGCCGATTTTGAAGCCAGACCATATTTGTTTTTGGTAAATTTTAATATCCGCCCATCTTTTGCCAGTTGACGAATGGTCGCCCGCAGTGTGTGATAACTGCTTTGCGGCAGGCCAAGAAGCCGGGATATTTGCTTTGTTTTATAAGTACGTGAAGGTTCGGATTTTAATAATTCCAGTACTTTTTTATCAAGATCATTCAAATTATCTTTTAAACCGAAGGGTTTCCCTGCTATTTTCAAGAAACGGTTTCCATGCGGAATCCGGATACTTTTCCATAAAATAATCTTCAACCGGACCGGCATTCATGACCTCACCCGTTACTGTTTTATAATCTTTAATTGTAAAGACCATATTTGTGTTGGCCTGGCTGGTTTGGCCGCTCATTTGATCCAGCTTGAACAGGTTGTGCTGTAAACTCTGGATCCGGCCGACCGGTTCCAATGGGTAATATTGCGCGTTAAACGTGATCGGTTTTTCCGAGGACTCTACCCTGTAGGGGTCCGTAGATAATCGTAACCGGTTTGTGACCGTAATTGCGTTGCTTCGTCCAATTATTGTGCGTATCCCTTTTAATGCATACTCTCCCATTGGCACATCGGCTACAGCGAAATAGCCGTTTTCATCAGTTTTTGTCCACAATCCCAATTCTTTTCCGGCACTGGTTTTACCAATTACAGCGACTTCAATATTTTTGGTATAGGTGTTAATTTCATCCGTGTAATAATCATCTTCAAGAAGAATGTGCCCGACAACCAGCATTGTGTTCTCTTTGGTTGGCTCTTTGAAACCGCCAAGAGTTGAAGCGCAACTCAAAGATAAAACACTTGCCGCAATCAACAGAAGGATAATCGCGTTTCTCATATTAATGTCCTTTCGATTAATTAAAATTCAAAATCTGTATCCGTTAATTTAACGGCCGGATATTTTGCAAGCTTTTCCTTAAATATATTTACTATTTCCTGCAGCCTGGACCTGGTCTTGGCTTCAAATCTCAATACAAGAGTAGGTTCCGTGTTCGACGCCCTCACCAGTCCCCAGCCGTCTCCAAATTCTACACGCGCTCCGTCAATAGTGATCGTATGATATTCCGTGCTGAAATCCTGAACCAGCTTTTTTACAACGTCAAATTTTTCACTGTCGTCACAGTGTACCCGGATTTCAGGAGTGGATTCGTATTTCGGTATTTCACTTACTATTTCGGAGAAGCTTTTATCCGAATTGGAAAGAATCTCCAGGAGTCGACCTGAAGCGTAAATACCGTCATCAAACCCATAGTAATCGTCCGCGAAAAACATGTGACCGGACATCTCGCCGGCAAACGGCGCATGCGTTTCTTTCATTTTCGCTTTGAGCAAGGAATGGCCGGTTTTCCACATTTGGGGCCTGCCGCCGTGTTTTTTTATAACTTCTGTAACGGCCTGGGAACATTTGACATCAAACAGTATCTGTGCGCCCGGTTTCCTTTTCAAAACATCCATGCTGAAAATGGTCAGCAGGGTATCGGCATATATCAGATTGCCCTTTTCGTCTACGGCGCCAACGCGGTCGGAATCGCCGTCATACGCCAGGCCCAAATCCGCTTTTTCCTCGACAACTTTATTGATCAAATCTTTCATATATTTGGGAACGGCCGGATCGGGCAAATGATTGGGGAAACTACCGTCGGGTTCGCAATACATCGGGATAACCTCCATACCCAGCCCGCTCCACAGACCCGGAGCGATGGGTCCGGCTGTTGCGTTGCCTGCATCCACAACGACTTTTAATTTCTTTTTAAATTCAAATTTGCCTTTCAGCATATTTATATAGTCGGGCATAATATCAATATTTTTAATATCCCCTTTTTCGGCGGTTATAAAATCTTTTTCAAGGATAATTCTTTTTATTTCCTGAATGTCTTTACCGTATACCGAGGCAATCCCCTCGCACATTTTAAAACCGTTGAATTCTATCGGATTATGACTTCCGGTTATCATAACGCCGCCGTCGGCTTTCAGGTGTACAATTGAAAAATACAGCGTTGGTGTTGTAACCTGGCCGATATTGGTCACATTCAAACCGGTAGATGTAATCCCTTCGATATAAACCGAGGCGAGATGGGGCGAGGACAACCGTAAATCATAACCGATGTTCAGTGTTTTATAATGGCGTCTGACCATTAAAGTACCAAAAGCTTTGCCGAGATTGAGTACGACATCATCCGTCAGGTCGGTTTTTACGATCCCCCTTATATCATATTCCCTGAAAATGCTTAAATTCATTACTGCTCCTTTAATTTCTGTTCATTTCCAACAACCTGTCCTTACCGGCCAAATCTTTATGAATATTAATATTTTTAAAACCCGCTTTTGAATATAATTCCATCAACAGAGTCGCTTGTTGTTCGCCGATTTCAAAAAAAACTTTTCCCTTGTCGTTTAACAGATAAAGTAAAATGTGCGTAAATTGTCGATAAAAATCAAGTCCATCTTTACCCGCCAGCAAAGATTTTTTCGGTTCAAAATTTTTAATTTCTAACGGCAACCTGGAATATTCGGATTGACTGATATAAGGAGGATTTGCCACAATGACGTCAAAAAATTTTTTATACTCTTCCGGCCAGGAATCGAGAGCGTTGAGCTGATTAAATTCGATTTTTTTTTCAACCTGATTGAGCCGGGCGTTTTCTTTAGCAATTTGTAATGCGGCATCGGAAATATCAACCGCATAGATCCTGCAATTCGAAATATTTTTTGCGAGGGAAACCGCAATGTTCCCGGAACCTGTACCAACATCAAGAATTTCCGTACTTTTTATTTCGGAACTCATGGAATTACAATATTCCATAGTCTTTTCGACCAGCATTTCGGTTTCCGGCCGGGGGATGAGAACTCCCGGGGCGACTTTGAAAGGGAGCGACATAAATTCCGTTTCCCCGGTGATATATTGTATTGGTTCATGATTCAGCCTTTTTTTCAAAAGAGCTTTAAATCCGGCCAGTTCATTCACATCCAGCGGCCGATCAAAATTCAGATACAAATGAACCCTGTTAAAATTTAACACATGCGCCAACAGAATTTCCGCATTCAGCCTGCTGTTCTCAAAACCCTTTTCCGTCAGGTAATTTGTGGTCCAATTTAATAGTTCTAAAATCGTCCAGCGCTTTTGTGTGTTATCATGATCGGGCAATACGATTTAATCCATTAATTTAAGCTTTTCCGCCCTGTCAGCTATTTTGAGTTCATCAATAAATTCGTCAATTTCTCCCTGCAAAATTTCTTCCAGACGGTATAATGTAAGCGATATTCGATGATCCGTTACACGGCTCTGGGGGAAATTATACGTGCGGATTTTGGCGCTTCGATCTCCCGTACTCACCATCGAACGTCTTTCCTGAGATAATTTTGCCTGTTCATCTTCCAATGCCATTTCGTAAAGCCTGGAGCGGAGAACTTTGAGGGCTTTTGCCCTGTTTTTATGCTGGGATTTCTCATCCTGACAGGTGACAACCAGTCCTGTCGGAATATGCGTAATACGAACCGCCGAATCCGTTGTATTAACACTTTGACCACCCGGACCTGAAGAGCGGTACACATCAATACGCAGATCATTTGGTTCAATTTGAACATCAATTTCTTCCGCTTCCGGAAGTACCGCCACAGTCGCCGCCGAGGTGTGAATCCTGCCGCTGGTTTCGGTCGTTGGTACTCTCTGTACCCGGTGAACGCCGGCTTCATATTTCATGTTGCCGTATACATCTTCTCCCGACAACAAAAAAATAATTTCCCGAAAACCGCCGATCCCCTGCGGATTTGAACTTAAAATTTCCAGCTTCCATTTGTTATTTTCGGCATAATGCTGGTACATCCGGAACAAATCCCCGGCAAACAAACCGGCCTCGTCACCCCCGGTTCCCGCGCGAATTTCCACCACCGCGTTTCTGGAATCCTGCGGGTCTTTCGGAATTAATAAAATTTTTAGTTCTTCCTCCAAATCCTGCTTTTTTTCCTCGAGCTCTTCAAGTTCCGTTTCGGCCAACTCGTGCATTTCGGGATCGTTTGTTTCTTTTATTACCTGCTTTGCGCTTTGAGTATCGGCCAAAACTTTTTTATATTTACGATATTGTTTTACAATATTCCCAAGATCGCTTTCCTCTTTGGCCAGCTCTCGATATAATTTATTATTGCTTATAACTTTTGGATCACTTAATTTAAGTTCCAGTTCCTTATATCGGTTTTCAACATTTTCAAGTTTTTCTAACACGTTATTCTCTCAAAAAAATAAATGGTGTTATCCTGGCATTAAAAATTCTTATATTCTTAATGATTGATAATTTATAACATAATTGATTTTATCTGTCTTTTAAAATTATGACGTAAGGACAAAAAAAAGCGGAATAACTCCCTAAAACAGGAATAGATATTCCGCTTTTTCTTTAAAATATTTTGCTAAGCTTTGGGGGCGGATTTCTTTTGAAATTTTTCATACTTGCGGCGGAACTGCTCTACTCTACCGGCAGTATCAACCAGTTTCTGTTTCCCGGTGAAAAATGGATGGCATTCCGAACAAATTTCAAGCTGTATATCACCCATTGTAGACCGCGTTTGAAAAGTGTTACCGCAGGCGCAGGTAACATTTATCACTTCATATTTAGGATGAATATCCTTTTTCAAGGGGTTACCTCCTTTTATTAAAAAATAAACGAATTTCTTCTTTACAAACAAATAATTTAATAAAATTTATTTATGATTGCAAGAAAAACCTTTACATGCTCATAGATTCCAGAAAAGATTTATTTGACTTGGTCCCTTGAATTTTACTGAGCAGGAACTCCATGGCTTCCACGGTAGAAAGTTCCGCTAACAGTTTTCTTAAAATCCAGACCCGGTTAAGTTCTTTTGCTGCCAGCAGGAGTTCTTCTTTTCTGGTCCCGGAGCGGTTCACATCAATGGCCGGGAAAACTCTTCGATCGGACAGGCGTCTGTCAAGAACCAGTTCCATGTTTCCGGTGCCTTTGAATTCTTCAAAAATAACTTCATCCATACGGCTGCCGGTATCGATGAGCGCCGTGGCAATAATTGTCAGGCTGCCGCCTTCCTCAATGTTTCTGGCTGCACCGAAAAACCGTTTCGGACGATGCAGGGCGTTTGCATCAACACCACCGGACAATATCTTGCCGCTATGCGGCACAACGGCATTATGCGCGCGGGCCAAACGGGTAATACTATCCAATAAAATCACGACATCCTGCCCATATTCGGTCAGTCTTTTTGACTTTTCCAAAACCATATCGGCAACCTGGACATGCCGCTCCGCTGGTTCATCAAAAGTAGAACTGACCACCTCCGCATTCACAGATCTCTCCATGTCGGTCACTTCCTCCGGTCTTTCATCTATGAGTAGCACGATCAATGTGATCTCGGGATGATTTTTGGTGATGGCGTTGGCAATTTTTTGCAGTAATATGGTTTTTCCGGTTTTCGGCTGGGCGACAATTAAACCCCTCTGTCCTTTTCCAATGGGCGTCAACAGGTTCATAACCCTCATGGAGAGCTCCCTGCCCGTTGTTTCAAGATTGATATGTTCATTCGGATAAAGAGGTGTTAAATTATCAAATAAAATTTTGGATTTTGCTTCCTCGGGATTTTCAAAATTGATGGCCTCGACCTTTAAAAGGGCAAAAAATCGTTCATTCTCTTTTGGCGGTCGAATTTGACCGGATACGGTATCGCCTGTCCTCATACCAAATCTTTTGATCTGGGACGGGGATACATATATATCATCAGGCCCTGGCAGGTAATTAAAATCCGGTGAACGCAGAAAGCCATAACCGTCCGGCAAAACTTCCAGTACGCCTTCCGCAAAAATCAAACCTTCCTTTTTGGTTTGTTCTTCCAAAATTTTAAAAATTAATTCCGCTTTTTTCAGACCCGTCACACCGGTCACGCCCAATTCCTGTGCCATATGAGTTAATTCGGCTATTTTAAGATTTTTGAGTTCCGCTATATCCATTTATCTCCTCTTATTTTGTTTATCAAATGTCGGCTTTACGAAAAATGAGTATTGTAACTATATATTATTTAATAAACGAAGTTATTAATTTAATTGAATTCTTTTATTATTCGTATAAAATGGACCTGGTTTGGCTGGCATTGGTTCTTTTAAACTGTTATTTAATGGTATTTGTAACTTAACCTCCCCAAATTATTATACCTTTTGTAACTGTTTTTAAATGGCTTTCTCCGTTTATAAATTAAATTTGTCTTTTATTGAAACAAAAAAAACTTCGAATTTTTACCGGCTTTTCCCCGACAGCAAAACTCTGTGAGCCGATGTTCATGATTTATTTTCCATCGGCGCATAAATCTCGGCTTTGGAGATGATCATATTCAGTTATGAATTATCAATATTTAAAGACTGCTCATATAAATCTTTCGGTTCCCTAACAATAATACAATTGAAATGATAACAATTATTGTACCGTTTTATTCTCTTGTCGGAATTTTAATCCTGATTTGTTGACTTTTTACTACAACCCATCATCTTGAACAATTTTCCCTTTCATAATATTCATTGAAAGACTGCTTCTATAATATCCTCGGTTTCGCAAACACAGAATATTATGGTTCATCACATATAATAATTTGGGTTTTCGTATAGTTACGTGACCGACTGTTATCCTTTATTGTTGATTTACTGAAAGAACTTTCGGTTTTCTGTTTAGTAAATGAGAGGTCCCTAAAATATCCGCCTCCACTGTTTCCCTGTTTTCACTTTGAGATAGCCGAATTTTCTTGAATATCGCCCAAAGGCCGTATTTTGGAACACCATCATATAGGAATCAGGGAAACAATAATGAAAAACATTTGCTTTTTCGCTGTCTTTAGGGGTACGTCATTTATGGTTTTATCATCAATATAAATTACGCCGGCTGATATTTCGTCATGTCCGGCAATCATTCGCACTAAAGTTGCTTTCCCATATCCCGATGGTCCAACAGGAACAATAAATTCATTCCTTATTCTGCTATGACGAATTTACTGTTTGTATATTATAATCAAATTTTTTGGTTAAATTACATATATCAGGATTTGCCATATGTTACCCCAACACATCAATCATTTTATTACATAACAAACTATCATATTTCAATAAAAATTGAACATTTATAATATCAAAGGAGAAGTAATTGGTGTGTTAATTTCCTTGAGGTAACGCAGGTTATTTGGTAAAAGTTATTAAAAATATTTCAGTTTGTCAAGTTTTTTATTTTTTTTAATGCCTCTCCTGCAATATAATGCGATCCTGTTATCAATAATAGTTGTCCTCTTTTATAGTTATCAATAGAATATTTTAAACCCTCGCTAACGGAATTAAATGCTGTCACCGGTATATTTTGTTGCTGAAATTCTTTCTTTATCTTTTCTGCGGCAATCGAACGATCCGACTGCGCCTGAACGGCAACGACCCGGTCTGCAAATCCAGAAATGAACTTTACGATTTCATGCAGATTTTTGTCGTTTAACAATCCGAAAATAACAATAATTTTATATTTATCTGCCAATTTTTCCAAGACACCGGATATTTGCTGAAAAGACGCGATATGATGTGCAACATCGATAATTATATACGGATTCCTGCTGATTGTTTGAAAACGACCGGGCCAGTTTACTTTATTCAATCCTTTAATTATATGATTATACTCGATATTAAATCCGTTTTGGCGTAATATTTCTACAGCATAAACGGCTATCCTGGCATTTTCAACCTGCTTAATACCGGGTAACGGCAGTTTTACCCTGCCGACCGGTTCATTCTGTATATAAATATCCAATTCATTGCCGGTAATCTGTTGATTTATATTCCGGCATTGACAATATGTTTCGGCGCGGTAAAACGCGCTGTTGTTATTTTTACATACATCGATAATGGCTTTTTCAGCCTCTTCCGGCATTTCGCCGATAAGACAGGGTATCGTTTTTTTTACAATTCCTGCCTTTTCTTTTGCAATGGAAACAAGATCGATCCCCAGATGTTCCGTATGCTCATAATCAATAGTGGTGATAACAGACAATAACGGAACGACAACATTGGTAGCGTCAAAACGTCCTCCCAATCCGGTTTCCAGTATTACTATTCCCGCTTTTTGAGCGGTAAAATAAATAAAAGCAAGCGCGGTGATAAATTCAAAAAAGGTACATTTCAACTCTTCGCTTACCGGAAAAAGTTGATTGACAATTTCTGTAAACGTTTTTTGGGGGATCATACGTCCGTTTAACCGGATCCTTTCGCGGACATCCTGCAGATGAGGTGATGTATATAAACCCGTCCGATACCCGGCCTGGCGGCATATTGAAGCCAGCATGGCGGATACGGACCCCTTGCCGTTTGTTCCGGCAACATGGACAAAAGAAACCTTCCGGTGCGGATTGTCAAACGTTTTCAGCAATTCATGAATTCTCTCCAGCCCTAACTTCCAGCCAAACCGTTCCAGCCCGAATAAATACTCAATTGCCTGGTTTTCATTTAATTTTTTATACATATTCACACTAGTGTCCGGTTAACGGACACCGCTACCTGATTCGGTTTACAAATTCAATAAAATCAATTAATGTAATTATAACAATTTACTTTTTACAAAGTCTAATAATGATTAAATATCTGATAATTTTAGTAATATAATATATTAAGAGTGTCGTTTCCGGTTAAAAAACCGGACACTGGTGATATTTGCTAAAGAACGATCAATCAATTCGATATGGTGAATTCCAGTAAAAACGGGTCAATCCCTCCGCGGTTCCAAACCAGATATAATCGCCGTCAAGACAAAGCGAATAGACATTGTCGGAAGAAAGGCCATCCATTACCGTGTAATGGACCCATCTGTTCCTTTCGCGGTCAAATTTTAACACTCCTTCGTTGGTGGCAACCCATACCGCATCTTTTGCGGCTAAAATTCTGTTAATCCCGGAATCGGTTTTATATAACCGGGCCGGTGGATTTAACCATTCTTTGGTTGCTGTGTTAAACGCGGCTATCCCTTCATCCGTACCAAACCATATTTCATCCTCATAACCGGAAACGGCAAAGGTTGCCAATCCCGCGGGGCCTACAGTGCTGGTATAAAAACCTCCGGTATTCTTTTCCGTATCATACACAAAAATACCGAATTCTGTGGCCATCCATAAAAGATTGTGCTGTTTTTCAAGATCATAAACCGCAATATTGCCTAAATTTGGATAAAGGACATGGCGTATTTTAAGGGAATCGCTGCCCCAGGGTGCTTTATTGAGTTTGGAAACGCCCCTTTCCGTCGCGGCCCATATAAATGAATCATCAATTACGATATCATGAACAAAATTATCGACCAAATTATCCACCACCGTCAGGGTCCGCCAGTTATTTCTGTTCCGGTCAAACCGTGTCAATCCGTCCTGGGTGCCAAACCAGACGATATCTCCATCAACCGCGATAGAAGTAATCTGATCATTATCAAATCCCGTTAACAAATAAGCTTCGTAATATTTTGAAGTGTTTACTGCCGGGAACCATTCCGTTACACCGGAAGCCATTTCATCATTGTCCTGAATACCGCCAAGCCAAAACGAGTCCCCATCTTTGGAAATGGCATCGACAACCGGGTCCCATAATCCGTTAACCAACAAATTCAGCCGGATCGTATTTACATCACCGCGGCCGGCGCCCAGTCCCCATGTCCCGATCCACAGATTTTTCCATTTATCATAGGCCCAGCATGTAATTGGATAGCGGCGGAACTGCATATCGCTGATCCGTCGATTTCCTTCATCAAAAAAATAGCCGTCGGACATGAACATATTCATCAGTACCGGCTCGGACGGCGCCAGTTCTCCATACCACCTGATGTTGTGTTCCGAGGTTAATCTTTTATAATTCTCCTCCCCGCTTGCCGCAAAATAAAAATTAGCGTCATTATTTTCCGTTGTATAATAATTATTCCAGGAGGTTGCCAGGTATACTTTATAATCCCCGAATCCGATGGATGTTATCGTTTCATCCCCGCCCAGCGGTAATTCATCATAATAAAAATTATTCCACAACTGGGAGGCGGGTTCCAGATAACTGATCCCGGCTTCATGCGTGCACCACAGGTACCCGGTGGCGAAATCCATAGCCACCAGGTACATATTATTATCGGCAAGGCCGTTACTGATGGTCCACGGAAAATCCCAGTTGTCACCGAAAAAATTATATCGTGTTATACCCCCCGTCGTCGCAAAGTATATGAACCGGTCGCCAATCGCAATATTTCTGACAAAACGGGTTGAGGAATAGGTTATCCAGTCCCCCTGCTGATAATTTCTATTCGTCCCCTTTATTCGATAAGAAACAGCCTGCAGAGGTACCGACAGAAAAAACAATACACCCGCCAAAAGAATAATTAAAATTTGTAATTTGATTTTAATATACATTCAAATCCCCTCAAGGCCTGATTCCGTACTTTTTTAATTTTTTATGCAGATTTGCTCTGTCTGTTTGTAAAACACTGGCTATTCGGCTGACATTGCCATTATATCGATCATATAATTGCAGAATAATATCTTTTTCAAAATTATTGATTTGCTCTTTTAACGGGACTGATTCATCAAAAGACAGGGCTTTTTCTTCCGTTAAATTTTGAGGCAGCGCGCCGCTCAACACCGAATTCACATCCTGCACCCCGATCTCCTGATTGTTTATCATAATGCCTAATCGCTCAACAATATTTTTTAGTTCCCGGATATTTCCGGGCCAATGATACTTAACAAGAAGCGCCATGGCGCTGTCCGAAAAAATTTTCGGCCGCTTGCCGTTTTTATTTGAATAAATATCAGCAAAATGTTTTACCAGTATGGGTATATCCTCCGTTCTTTCCCTTAACGGGGGAACCGTCACCGGGATAACATTTAATCGAAAGTACAGGTCCTCACGAAAATGGCCCAGCGATATCTCCCGCAGCAGATTTTTATTTGTGGCCGATATAATTCTGACATCAAACTTTTGCGGTTTCGTACCGCCAAGACGAAAAAATTCGTTTTCCTGCAGGACGCGCAGTAATTTTGCCTGTGTTTCCAGCGCCATGTCTCCCACTTCATCAAGCAACAGTGAACCGCCTTCCGCCTGCTCAATAAGTCCCTGTTTTTTGCGAAGAGCGCCTGTAAACGAACCTTTTTCATAACCGAACAATTCGCTTTCGATAAGATCTCTCGGAATTGCGGCGCAGTTTAACTGAATAAACGGTCCGTTTTTCCGGTGGCTTTTATAATGTATTTCCCGCGCCACCAGTTCCTTCCCGGACCCGTTTTCACCATAAATCAAAATCCGTCCATCGCTTGGCGCCGCCCGGGTTATAATTTCACGAAGGTTCTGCATGGCCGGGGAGTCGCCGACCATCTTATGCTCAATGTCGACCAGTTTTTGTAACTCATTGACACGGGTTTTAATCGCAAATTGTTCACGAATTTTTTTAATCTCCAGAATGACTTTTTCCGGGTTGAGCGGCTTTTCCAGAAAATCATAGGCGCCCAGTTTTGTGGCTTTTACTGCGGTTGCAACATCGGCCTGCCCGGATATCATAAAAATTTTGATGCCGGACTGCAATTTTATAATCTGCGCAAGGGCTTCAATACCGCTTATTCCCGGCATCATCACATCCATAAAACCGACATCAAATTGTTCCGTACCGGCGATTTTTACGGCCTCCTCGCCGTTCGAACATATTTTAACATCGTGTCCTTCCCGGGTCAACAGCCATTTTAAAGAAGTACAGATGTTTTTGTCATCATCAGCTACCAGTATATTCATCTTTAAATTTTATATTATTAACAAGCCTGTTAATTTTACTTGCGTTAACCGGTGACGCCGTTAAATGAACAATTGTCTTGTCATCCTGATATTCAATTGTTGATATTTCAGCCATATTATGCAGTTGGGAAAGAATTTTGGTCTGATCCAAAGGTAATATAATCCGGATTTGTTTTGAATGCTGTTCGGCTAAGGTTAAAATATGTTTTTCCAGTTCGTCCAAATAAATACCACGCTGAGCCGAAATAAAAACACAGGGCTGTTCCGTTTGCCTGATGTAAGGCATTATGGAAGGATCTTCCAGTAAATCGATTTTATTGAAAACTTTTAAAACCGGCCGGTTATTTATTTTTAATTCCGACAAAACCGAATCAACCACACTCATTTGTTCACGGAATTCCGGAAGGGAAATATCAATAACATGCAATAAAAGGTCCGCATCAGAAACTTCTTCCAAAGTACTTTTAAATGAAGCGACAAGGTGATGCGGCAATTTACGAATAAAGCCCACCGTGTCGATCAACAGCACTTTATTCCGGTTGGACAGATCCATTGAACGGATGGTCGAATCAAGGGTTGCGAACAATTGATCTTTTACCAGCGCTTCCGCATTGGTCAACGAATTTAAAATGGTGGATTTCCCCACGTTTGTATAACCGACAAGAGCCGCTTTAAAAACATTCCTGCGGTTTTTACGGCGAAGCGTTCTTTGCCTGGCGATCTTTTCAAGTTCACTCTCCAGCAGCGCGATCCTTTTGCGGATCATACGCCGGTCGACCTCCAACTGCGTTTCGCCCGGACCTCTTACTCCGATACCTCCAACTTGCCTGGAAAGGTGAGTCCATTGCCGAGTAAGACGGGGTAAAAAATACTTTAATTGCGCCAGTTCTACCTGGGTCCGCGCTTCCCTTGTACGGGCGTGACTTGCAAAAATATCAAGAATTAAACCGCTTCGGTCAACTATTTTTATTTTACACAATTCCTCGATATTTTTGACCTGTGCGGGTGAGAGATCGTCGTCAAATATAATGAGATCGGCATCCAGATATTTTGCCGTCTCTGCCAGTTCTCGGGCCTTTCCACGGCCAATCATAAATGCCGGATCGATTCTGTCCCTGTCCTGGACAACACGTTCCAGAATTTCGGCTCCCGCAGTGTCCGCCAGCAGTTCCAATTCATCCAGATATTCTTCCACCTGTTTTCTGCTTTGCCCGGCACGGATTAAACCGACCACTATGGCCCGTTCTTTATTTTTTTGTTCTGTATATATCAATAAAACCTCTTTAATAAATCTTTACGCCTGTTCCGTTTCAACAGATTTGTCGGCCCTGTATAATATCATCTCTATAATTAACAGTAAAAAAGCGAAAAAAACAAAATATTTCCACAATTCAAAACCATAACGGTTTTGGGTAACCAGTTTTTGCATATCGGAATTCGGATCTGCGAGTGTTATATTATAACGATCTTTTAATACGGTTGGTTCAATTTGTGTCAGGTCCGATTCTATGGAATAAACATTTACCGCCCACTGCATATTCACATTATTTTTCGCTACCAGGGAATAAATACCCGGTATGTCCGTTCCGGGATAATTAATCCAGGCGCCGTTCGGGCGAACATCAGGTTCCAGCCGGTCATATTGTAAATCCGGACGTTTCATTTCAAGATCACTGCTTATTAAATCGGGACCTGGTTTATAATTCAAAAACTGACCGATATTTAAATTTTGAGGCCTGGAATATTTCCCGTAACCGGCGTAACTGACGATTCGCGTCATGAGAGGGGCGAAAATAGTACGGCGGGTAATATCCGACAATTCGGGTCTCAATCCGGTCGTCATTACCAGCATTGTTCCGTTTTTTGATTTCTTTTCAAGCAAAAAAGGATCACCGGTGCTGTATAACATTATTTTATCTACACCTTGCTGTTCTTCCATTTTAAAGGCAAAGCGGAACCCGGGTTTTGCGTAATTTGCCGTTTCACTTTCAAACATGCCATGAAATATCGGATGCGTAAGATCTTCCCGGCTCAGAGAAAAAACAGGGTTTTCTACCGAATATCCGCCGATCACATTTAATATTTTGGGTAATCCCAAACGCGACAGCAGCCTGTTATAGACATTCACATCGATTTTATCTCCCAATACCAGAAAAAAACCGCCGCCCGATTCGACAAACTCTTTAATTTGTTCAACCGTTTCCGGTAAAATATCTGCACTATTGGACAATACAATAACATCGTATTGCTCCGCCTCGATTAAACTCATTTTAGGGAGGGACACTTCTTTAATTAAAAAATTTGACTTTTGAATAGTCCCGGGATTCAGAGCCAGTTCAATGATCTGGGTGTCAAAAGCATCCACTCCGGAAATCGCTATTTTAATCTGATCCGGCACAAAAAGAGAAAAATACCGTTTGTTGTCGTCATTTAAATCATCGTCTTCGAGCAAAATATAACCGGAAATAAAACCCGTTTTGTTTAACAGAAATTTAAAACTTTCCGTCGTAGATGTTTTGGGCTCGAGATTTATGGTCGTTTGCGCGGTTTTTTCTTCATTGATAAATAACTGTGCCAGTTTGTTTCCCGATGGTACATCCCCGGTATTGACGAAAACTCCTTCCAGTTCGACTAACTTTCCCTTTTCGATAATTGTAGAAACTATATTGATTTCTTTAATTAACAGGTTATTGACCGGTTTTTTTACCAGCGGAAACGCAATGGCCTTTATATTATCGCTTATTATTTTACTCGAATCCCTGCCGAATGCGGATTGCTGCAAATCCGATAAAAGATATATCTCTTTATTGATATTGGCGGATTTTTGCAAAATATCATGCGCAGTTTTTATAGACGCCGACAAATTTGCCGGATGAAAATCGATTGATTTCTTTTGAATGTCCTGCTTCAGTAAATCAAAATCATGATATATTTGCCGGGAGACATCCTGAGAAGAGTCTGTGGATGTGAACAGGTACACTTCATCGCCCTGCCGCATCTGATCCGTTATTCGTTGTGCTGTCGATTTGGCAATGGACAGCAGGGTCCGGTTCTCCTGTAAACAATCCATACTGTAGGAATTGTCGAGAATAAGAACCGCGCTGGTATTCGCGTTCGATCCCATCCCGCCTGATAAAGGCCCCCGTATAGAAGGCCGCGCGAATGCCAGTACCAGAAAAATGATAATCAGAGTGCGGATTATCAACAACAATAATTGCTTTATCTTAATCCGACGTATTTTTTGCTGCTGCAGTTCTTTCAGGAAAACAAGCGTACTGAAAGGTATATTCTTTGATTTTGATCTGTTTAAAAAATGAATTAAAAGAGGAATGGCAGCTGCAAATAAACCGAAAAGGATTCCAGGATTTAAAAAGTTCAAGTTCACACACTAAATTAATAAAAACGTAATGATTTATTTTACCGGGAAAAGCGTTTTTTCTATCAGGTTACACCAGATATGAATGATTGTTATATGGCCTTCCTGAATTCGCTGCGAATTATGGGAAGGTATTGTAATATTATAATCCGCTAATTCTGCCAAAGCTCCTCCGTCTTTTCCCGATAAAGCGATTGTTTGTATTTTTTTCTCTTTCGCGGCATAAACAGCATTCAAAACATTTTGAGAATGCCCGCTCGTACTGAGCGCAATCAACGTATCGCCGCGGTTTCCAAGCGCCTCAACCTGCCTGGCAAAAAAATGATCGAATGAATAATCATTGGATACGGCGGTAAGGATGGAACTGTCTGTTGTCAGGGCGACAGCCGCTAAAGCACCGCGATCATAATTTAACCTTCCCACCATTTCGGCCGCAAAATGCTGGGCGTCGGCGGCGCTTCCGCCATTTCCGCAAATAAGCAATTTACCGCCGTTTTTAAAACAATTTATCATTTGATTCGCAGTGGTCAAAATTTCGTTGCTGAAATTTTCCCGGATTACGTCTTTAATCCTTGCGCTGTCGCGAAGCTGATCCTGTATGTCTTTTAAAAGAGTATTCAAATTTACCTTCCTGTATATCTTTTATAACAAGAAAAGGTTTATTATTATTAACGTAAAAAAAGCGACTTTATCTTCCCGGTCAGTGATTTTTTATTGGAAAAATTTATGGAAACGGGCTCCCCAATATTAATCTGTTGTCCCTGAATGAGTTTTTTAGGATTTTCATAACAGAGGGCGCGTGCCCTTTCATCCCCCCATTTTTCCTGAACATAAAGAAATGCTTCTTTTAATCTTAAAGGTCTGGAGGAAAGATTATGGGCATCGGTTGCAATAATATGAACCAGATTGGCATCAATCAATTGTTCGGCCACAGTTTGTATGGTTCTGCCAAAAATCCCCAGCAGGCTTCCGGCAGTTAATTGCAGCAATGATCCTCTTTCAACAAATTCATAAGCCTTTTTAGGATTTTCAATAAAACCGCCGTTCCGTTCAGGATGCGCTATAACCGGCGTTTTCCCTTCCATAAGCAGATCAAAGAACAATTGTGGAACAAATTCCGGTATCAGAGCCATCGGAAATTCCGCTAAAAAATATTTGCCGTTTTGTGCCAGGGTGGATATTCTTTTTTCAATTTTTAATTCGGGGTAGACATAAAGCTCAGAGCCCATATGAATTTTTATTGCAATTTGGGCGTTTTCAGCCAGTTTCAAAAGCTCCTTGTATAAAGACCATAACTCTGTTTCATTTTCAAGTTCACCCCTGGACAGGATATGAGGGGTACAGACCAGTTCAGCAATTCCATCATTCTCGGCATCCCTCAACATTTCCAGAGAAATTTCCCAATTTGGAGCGCCGTCGTCGCAGTAGGCTAACACATGAGAGTGAGTATCAATAAATTGCATATATAATTTAAAAACTCTGTTTTTCTTCTAAACATTATGAATTTTTGAATGAGCGATATGTGCCCTCTTTTTTAGTCAGTTTTTAGTGATTTAAATTGTTAATTTATTATTTATAATTTCTAAAAATACCTGATTAATCTTTTATATGCACAGCCTGTGCAAACGCTTTAATAAATTCCGAATCGTTGTTTTTTTCCAAAACATTACCCGTTACAATAAAACTGGCGCCCGCAAGGACTTTGTTTCGGGCCTCTTCCGGCGTTCGGATCCCGCCGCCCACGATCAGGGGTATGGTAACATACTCCTGGAGAGTGCTGATGAGGCTGTCCGGGACCGAATGTTTCGCGCCGCTTCCGGCTTCAAGGTAAGCAAATTTCATCCCAAGATATTCCGCGGCCAGCACGTGGGCAATTGCGATATCCGGTTTCTCCCGTGGTATGGGCCTGGTATCGCTCATAAACTGGGCGGTGGTGATGTTGCCCGATTCGATAAACATATACGCCGTGGATATGGCTTCCAGTCCCATGGCTTTGATAATGGGAGCGGAAGTAACCTGTTCACCGATAAGCGTGTTTGGATTTCGCCCGCTTATCAGAGAAATAAATAAAATGGCGTCGGCAAAAGGTGAAATTTGTCTCGTTCCTCCCGGGAAAATAATGACCGGCAGAGCACATTCGGCCTTTATCGCCTGTATGAGTTCATCAAAATAATGGGCGAACAAAAGGCTGCCACCCACAAGCAAGGCATCTACATCCGCTTTCTCACATTTTTTTGCCATTTTAACAGCCCTGGGAATATCCTGTTTATCGGGATCAATCAAAACAAAATAACCCGCCCCTCTTGTCTCTTTAGCCTGAAAAAGCTTTTCTATTACCTTCACGTATTTAACAAGTCCTTTCGGATGTTTCAGTTTTTAATTTAACTTACGTTTAATTATTTTTTCCGTTTCAGAAAGTGCTGATCCAAGTTTTGACAAGTCTTTAGCTCCGGCAACCGCCATGTGCGGACTCCCGCCGCCGCTGCCTCCGGCTATCGCGGCCACTTCTTTCACAATATCTCCGGCTTTAATCTTTTTGCTTTCGATCACATCTTTTGTGACAATACATACAAAATTCACTTTCTCATTTATAACTGCCCCCAAAACACCGATTCCCGAACCAAGCCCCTTTCTCAAGATATCGCCGGATACTCGTAATTCATCAACATTGTTTACATGTATTTCTCCGGCAATTATATTAATACCATTTATATTCTTTTTATTCTCCAGCAGAGATTCGATTTCCTTTTTTGAGCTTTTCTCCCGATATTTTTTAAGCTCCTGCTCAAGGGCCTTTCTTTCATCAAGTAATACTTTGATATGCGTTATGGTTTCTTCAGGGGGACAGGCAAGCAGTTTGGAAGAGTCTTCCAGTAATTGTTTAAAACCCCGAAAATATTCCAGCGATTTTAAACCGGTTATCGATTCGATTCTCCGGGTCCCGGCCGCTATCGCACTCTCCCCGGTAATAACAAACTCTCCGATTTCCCCGGTTGCGGAAACATGGGTGCCGCCGCATAATTCCCGGGAGTAATTCTCTATTTCAACCATACGGACATTTTCGCCGTATTTTTCACCAAAAAGGGCCATTGCGCCTTTCTGCTTTGCTTCTTCAAGCGGCATAACCTGCCAGGTTGTTTTACGGTTTTCAAGTATTTGCTGATTGACAATATCTTCAATTTTCCTCAGGTCCCGATCGCTTATTTTCTCAAAATGAGAAAAATCAAACCGCATATAATCGGGATGGACCAGCGAACCGGCCTGGTGAACATGCTCTCCCAGCACGGTCCGTAACGCTTTATGTAGCAAATGTGTGACCGTGTGATTTCTTTCCGTTGCGCGCCGTTTTTGAATATTTATTCTGGCGGTCACGCGGTCGCCTGCTTTGGGCGGATTACCGGAAACCATTTCGCCAAAATGAACGATATGCTCGCCGACATATTTGGTGCCGGTTACATTGAATTGGAAATTGTCATTGGTTATGATACCGGTATCACCAACCTGACCTCCCGATTCCGCGTAAAACGGCGTTTTTTTCAATATTATACGGTCTTTTTCAAAAAGAATAATTTCCGTCTCCGTCTCGTCCTTTTCATAACCGACAAATTCCGACTTGTCGTTCGTCGTTAAATTGACCGTTTCATACACAGCCTTGCGGTCTTTACCCGATCTTTCACGCTGTTGATCCATTTCCAGATTAAAACCCGCTACATCCACAGATAATCCCTTTTCTTCCGCCATCAGCTGCGTCAAATCCAGTGGAAAACCATAGGTGTCATGAAGTAAAAAGGCATCTTTACCCGGGAATATATTACCGCCCCCGGCCAAAGTTTTTTTCGCTTTTTGTTCAAAAATCTCGATCCCGCGGTCAAGAGTCCTTCCAAAGCTTTCTTCCTCGGCCCGGATAACACGTGATATATAATCCTGTCGTTCCTTTATTTCCGGGTAAGCGTTACCCATCACTGTAACGAGGGGGAAAACCAGTTTATAAAAAAACGGTTCGTGCATGTCCAGCACTCGGCCGAATCTTGCCGCCCGTCGGAGAATACGTCTTAAAACATAACCTCTTCCTTCATTTCCGGGAATGGCACCGTCGGCAATAGCGAACGACAAAGCCCTGATGTGATCGGCCAATACCTGGAACGCCACCCCGGTTTCTCCGTCCGTATATGTTTTTCCGGTTAAATCGGAGATCGCCTGTATTACTGGTGTAAAAGTGTCCGTATCGTAATTTGATTTTGTGTTTTGTAAAACCGACACCAGTCTTTCAAAACCCGCTCCTGTGTCAACATGTTTGGCGGGCAATAAATGCAATTTGCCGTTTTGATCGCGATTATATTGTATGAACACCAGGTTCCATAATTCGATAAAACGCGCGCAGCCGCTGTTTACGGCGCAAACGTGGTCCGGATCACTGTTGTCACAAAATTCCGGGCCGCGGTCGATATGGATCTCGGAGCAGGGGCCGCAGGGACCGGTATCGCCCATTTCCCAAAAGTTATCCTTTTTATCAAAACGTAATATATGCGAATGATTGATATCGGTCTGCTTTTTCCATTCTTCTTCCGCTTCAATATCCGGTTCCACTTTATCTGCTTCATCACCGGCAAAAACGGTTGCGTATAATTTATCTTTGGGTAACTTCCAAACATCGGTCAACAATTCCCACGCCCATTGAATTGCTTCCGCCTTAAAATAATCTCCGAACGACCAGTTACCCAGCATTTCAAAAAAAGTATGATGATAAGTGTCCCGGCCAACTTCTTCCAGATCGTTATGTTTACCGGACACCCGGATACACTTTTGTGAATCGGCAATACGCGGATACTTAATTTGGCGGGTTCCCATAAAAATATCTTTAAACTGGTTCATTCCCGCATTGGTGAACAATAATGTCGGATCGTCCTGCGGCACGACCGGCGCGCTGGGAACAACATGATGGCTTTTACCTTTAAAAAAATCTAAAAATGATTGTCTGATTTCATTCGATGTCATAAAAAAACCTGGTTACGAGCTCTTCCGTTTTTAAAAAATTCATACACTATCTGTAAGATAAGAATTTAATAAATATAAATCTATTAAAAAACAAAATAATATTATAATATCTATGTTTTTATTACAGTTGTTTTCAAAAATTCGAAATCTTGTTGCATGTGATTTTTTCATAAAATATTTAAAAATTTAATAAATATACTACCTCGCAACAAGATACGATGTCACTAATGTTCGATTTTATTAATATCCCGAAGCAAGCTTCGGAGAATTAAACCAAAAGAGATTAAATCAAAGACAAGGCGTTTTCCAAGTCGCCTAACAGGTCTTCAATATTTTCTATACCGACAGATAAACGAATAAGGCCATCGGTCACGCCGATTGATTCTCGTTCTTTCTGTGACAGTCCGATATGTGAGGTGGAGGCGGGGTGCATGATCAATGTGTCTATTTCACCCAGACTGACAGTAAAACTGCAAACGCGGACACCGCTCAAGACTTTTTTACCGGCGTCAAGACCGCCCTTTACTTCAAAAGCCAGCATTCCGCCAAAACCGTTTAACTGGGATACGGCGATTTTATGAAACGGATGACTTTTCAGACCGGGATAAAACACTTTATTAATCGCGGAATGTTTGCTTAAAAATGTCGCAATGTGCAAAGCGTTGGAATTATGCCTTTCCAGCCGTAAATTTAAAGTTTTCAATCCGCGTATAGCAAGCCAGGCATTAAAAGGACTCATAACTCCGCCGAATTTACTGACGGTTACGCTTATTTCTTTTATACGTGGCATTGAACTGACGATAACCCCGCCGATAATATCACCATGCCCGCCGAAATATTTCGTCGCGCTGTGAATGACTATCTCCGCGCCAAGGGTTAACGGTAAGATAATAGGCGGCGGCGTGAATGTATTATCAACTATCAGAAGAATACGATGTTGTTTTGCAATTTGAGCCAGCAACCTGATATTCGCGACGACCAGGTTTGGATTACCGACCACTTCGGTATATAAAATCCGGGTGTTTTCGGTTATGGCGCTTTTTACCGCATCGGGGTCAGTAATATCCACAAAATCGGTCCGGACATCAAATTGGTTGAGATGGTCCCTGAACCAGGTTCTTGTTCCGCCGTAAATAGCGGACGAAGAAACAATATGGTCTCCGGGTTTAACAAAGGTTAACACAGCATTGCTGATGGCCGCCATCCCGGAAGCGGTCGCGATGCCCGCTTCTCCCTCTTCAAGCAAAGCCGCCATATTCGCGAACAAGTCGGTTGTGGGGTTGCCGTCGCGAGTATAGACATATCCTGATTTTTTACCCTGAAAAATATCCAGCCCTTCTTCGACGTCGGGATATTCAAAATTTACGGTTTGATATATGGGCGGCACATGAGACCGAACCGGTCTGTCTATTACGGACGCGGCCCGAATCATACGAGTACCATGTTTCAAAGATTTTAAATCGTTTTTATTCATTCTCGGTCAAATTTTCCCAGTTATCCATAATATCGTTTACAATATCCCAGGAAAAACCTCTTCTCAATAAAAAATCATTTGTCTTTTGCCTGGCTTTGATTTCATTCAGGTTACGATATTTTTTTTTCGTCTTTACAGCTAAATTACGGGCTATTTTACCCTCGGACAATTCCAAATATGCTTCCTTTACCCCTTTTTGGATATCGTCCTCGGACAAGCCCTTTACCTTGAGTTCCTGTTTTAATAAAAACTCGCCGACTGGTTTGGTTACCATTCTGTTTCGCGCGTACATGACTGCGAACAGAGAATCGTTTAACAATTCCAGTCTTTCCAGTTCCGCAATAACCCACTCGATAACCTGCTCGTTAAAGTTTGCCTGTTGCAGTCTGTCGCGAATCTCCTTTTTACTGCGCGCCCTGACGGCCAGTAACCGGATTGCCTTGTCTTTTGCGTTTTTCTTTTCCTCCAGTTCCAGGATTTTGTTGATCTGTTCTTCGGATAGTTCATCACCCCTGGCAATCCCGGATCTGAGCAGAACATCCTGATCGATGCCAAAGGCAAATTCACCATCCAGAAAAACGGAATACCTGCTGTTTCGTTTTACCTGAACCTGGATATCCGTTACTTTATGCAACTCAGACATGAATCCTGAAAATTATTCCTTATCCTCTTTTTTTTCAGTTTTTTCCTCTTCAGGAGCCGATTGAATCAGTCCCAGCGCCTCACGAACCTTTTTTTCAATCTCGGTTATCAATTGTGCATTTTCAGAAAGATATCTTTTAACGTTCTCACGTCCCTGGCCCAGACGCTCTTCTCCATAGGAAAACCAGGTCCCGGATTTTTCAATGATATTATGGGTTACCGCGCAATCAAGCAGATCTCCGGTTTTGGAAATTCCGGTACCGTAAATAATATCAAACTGTGTTTCGCGGAAAGGCGGCGCAACCTTGTTTTTAACGACCTTGACCTTTGTGCGGTTACCAATGACGTTTTCACCTTCTTTAATGGCGGCAATACGGCGAATGTCGATACGAACCGACGAATAAAATTTAAGCGCCCGACCGCCTGTGGTCGTTTCCGGGCTGCCAAACATCACACCGATCTTTTCGCGGATCTGGTTGATAAAAACAACGGAACAATTGGATTTACTGATAGCGGCAGTCAGTTTCCGCATTGCCTGCGACATCAGCCTTGCCTGCAGGCCCATCTGCGCGTCACCCATTTCACCTTCTATTTCAGAGCGCGGCACCAGGGCGGCCACGGAATCCACAACAATTACGTCCAGAGCGTTACTGCGTACCAGGGTTTCCGTAATTTCCAGCGCCTGCTCACCCGTATCCGGCTGGGAAATTAGCAGATTATCGGTATTCACGCCTAATTTTTTCGCGTACACGGCATCCAGGGCATGCTCGGCATCAACAAAGGCGGCAAGGCCCCCTTTATTTTGCGCTTCGGCTATGATATGCAGAGCCAGTGTGGTTTTACCGGATGATTCCGGGCCGAAAATTTCAACAATCCGGCCGCGGGGAATACCGCCGATTCCCAGCGCCGCATCAAGGGAAATTGACCCGGTTGGAATACTGTCAATGTCAACTGTTTTATTTTCACCCAGCCACATGATCGACCCTTTGCCAAACTGGCGGTCAATTTGACTCATTGCCATATCAATGACTTTTCTTCGTTCATTTACATCGTTTGCCATATTAATATCCCTAATTTTAAAGTTCTATTTTGAAAAGCGGTGTATAGACTGCGCCGGACGGTTTTAATTCGCTTTTCATAATAATTATTTCAACTGCGGTAAATTCACCAAAATTTATTTCCCTATTTGATAATTTATTGGTAATCTTTTCAATCCCGTCGCTGGATTTGATCCTGCCCAGGGTCAGGTGCGGTGAAAAATTCCTGTTTTCCTTTTCATATTCCAGTTTTTCCAGTTCTTGTTCAATGACTCTATGAATTTCCACCAATTGTCCCGTGGGTTCCTCAACGCCGATCCAGATTACTCTGGGTCTTTTGAAATTCGGAAATGCTCCGGTATTAGCAATTTTTATCTTAACGGGCATGAATCCATTCACCGACGTTTTGACGGCCTCCGCGATTTTAACAATATCTTTTTCCTGCACATCACCCAAAAATTTCAAAGTCAAATGAATGCCGTCGGGATTGACCCAGCGTACACCTCTCCCTAAGGACCTGAGTTCGTTTTGTAATTTAACAATCCGCTCCTTTATCGGAACAGGAATTTCAAAACAAATAAATGTGCGAATATCCGGCATTTTAAAATTTCTTTTCCATGATTTTTGAACGTAACAGATTCATTACGGCCTGGGAAAATCTTTGCTTGTTTCCCAGACGGTCGTCGGCAAAAGTAAATCGGGCGGTTGTTGTTTCGTCGGCGTCGGCATAACCGACATAAACCAATCCGACGGGTTTGCCCGGGGTGGCTCCGGACGGGCCGGCAATCCCCGTGGTCGAGATCGCGTAATCCGCGCCCAATCGCTCCCGGACACCTTTTGCCATAGCGCCCGCTACTTTATCACTCACGGCGCCGTGTTTGTTGATTAATTCTTCCGGTACTCCCAGGGTGTCGATTTTAACCTGGTTACTATAACTAATTATACCTCCCAGAAAAAATGCCGAACTTCCCGGAATATTTGTAAATTGATTGGCAACAAGACCGCCGGTGCAGGATTCGGCGGCGGCCAGCGTTTTGTTGTGCTTAATAAACCATTCCGCAATGATCTCTTCGATTGTAATATCTTTTTCCGCAAATATAAAAGATTCGATGTTTTTACGGACTAGTTTTTCTGCTTTTGCTAACTGCGTATCTGCCTCCTGCCGGTTTTTCCCTTCCGCAGTCAGACGAATCTTGACACCGGCAAGATTGGGCAAAAATGAAATTTTCGCCAGTTTTTCGATGGCGGGCAGGTCTTTTATCCGTTCATATAACGTGCTTTCCGGAATACCGGTTGTTACCAGTGTTTTACGAATAAAAATATTGCCGCTTAACCGGCCTGATATATCCGGCAAAATAAAATTGTTCATCATGCCTTTCATTTCTCTCGGCACACCGGGCATAACATAAAAGTACCTGTTGTTTCTTTTAAAAACGAAACCCGGGGCGGTTCCCAGATTATTTTTAATAATAATGGCCTTGTCAGGCACCAATGCCTGTTCTTCATTAATTTTAACCATCGGGATGCCGCGTTTTCGGAAACGTTCCCTGACCTGCTCCAAAACGTTACGATCCATAATCAATTTGGAACCAAAATATTCACAAACCACTTTTTTTGTTATATCATCATGGGTCGGACCGAGTCCTCCCGTCAATAAAACAATATCGGCGCGTGATTCAGCCAGTTGCAGCGCATTCGTCAGATATTCATAATTATCCCCGATCGTGGTGATCCAGTGCACCTGTATACCAATATTGAGCAACTGTTCGCCGATCCAGCCGGCGTTGGTATTGATTGTCTGCCCGATGAGCAGTTCATCGCCGATAGAAATAATTTCAACTTTCATACATATCTATTAAAAAGTAAAAGGTAATTTAACAATAAAACGAAATACAATTTGTAATACGACGTTCGCAAAGATTCCGGCAACCACATCATCACTCATTATACCCAGACCGGCGGGCAGTTTTTCCGTTTTGTTTACCGGATAAGGTTTTACAACGTCGAACAATCGAAAAACAAAAAAAGCACACACATAAATGATCCAGTTTTTGGGTAAAGCGATTATGGTTATAATCATACCGACGACTTCATCCCAGTTTACGCGGCCGGGGTCATGACCCCAGTGCTCTTCAGCAATATTTGAGGCCCAAACACCGATAATAAAGCCGACAATTGATATTATACTTAATGACAACCAGGAAAGCGGAGGTAATAGCCATAAAGCCACAATTGCCACAAAAGAACCGACCGTACCGGGCGCGATGGGAAAATAACCGGAGTAAAAAGTGGTCGCAATAAAAAGCGCTGTTGTTTTTTTCATATTTTCTCAAATGTGTTATGTGTATTAAATTATTAGAAAACTGTATTTATTCTGTTATATTAAAAAAACAATCTGATAAAGGCAAGTTTTAAAAAGGATGCGTAAAAAAAGATACTTTTAATCACTTTCCCGTATGCTGCGATAATAAATCTGTTTATTCACTTTATACAATTAAAAAACATAGGGATATCAATCCGACGAGATTAAAAGTCCATTCTTCCTTCCAGGGCCCGAGCAAGGGTCAACTCATCTGCATACTCCAAATCAGCTCCGACAGGAATCCCCCGGGCAATACGGGACAATTTAATATTCAGGGGTTTAATTAATTTTGCGAGATAAATAGCTGTTGCCTCTCCTTCCGTATTCGGATTTGTGGCAAGAATAACTTCATCGATATTTTCTCCTAATCTTGCAAGCAGTTCTTTGATCCGCAAATCATCTGGGCCAACCCCGTCAAGCGGCGATAAAACGCCTCCAAGCACATGATAAAGGCCCTTATATTCGCCAGTATTTTCAAACGCAATAATGTCATTCGCCTCTTCTACGACACAAATAATACTTTTATTACGGCGTTCACTTTTGCATATCGGGCAGGGATCATGTTCGGTAATATTGAAGCATATGGAACAATAACGGACTTTAGTTTTGAGCTCCATTAATGCATTCGCCAGGTTATTCACCTCTTCATCGGGTGACTTTAGCAGGTAAAAAACATGCCGCTGTGCGGATTTCCGGCCGATGCCCGGTAATTTACACAGTTCATGAATCGCTCTTTCCACAGCTTCTGATGAATATTTCATTCAAAGCTCCCAACAAATCATGCTGAAATAAATTAAAACCCGGGTATTTTCATATTTCCTAAATTGGGCATCATGCCGCCGGTGACTTTACCCATTTCTTCTTCGGCTTTGGATTTGGCATTTGTTATGGCCTGATTGACGGCTGCCAATACCAGGTCCTCCAGCATTTCGATGTCATCTTTGTCCACAACTTCAGGATCGATTTTAATCTCCAGTATTTCCTGGGCCGCATTCGCGGTTACTGTGACCATCCCTCCGCCCGCGCTGCCTTCCACTTTAATATTTACGAGATTTTCCTGGGTCTTTTCCATTTCTCGTTGCATTTTTTGGGCTTGTTTTAATAACCCTCCCATTGCCGCTTTATTCATTTTACACTCCTGATTTGGTTATTCAATTAATTCCGTATCAAATGTATCAACAATATTTTTTATCACTTTATTTTCAGTTACCAGTTGATTGAACTGACTTTTTTTATCATACGCCACAGCCACTTTTTTCACATTTTTTAATGCGCCTTTTTCATCCCTGACACATTTTATTCTTATCGGACAATGCAGTATCGCCGCCATAATTTCCTGAACATCTTTACGATTTCGTTCCACATTGCTCATTTGAAAACTGTTCTGAGGATCAAATGATATCTCAACAAGTTTACCGTTGATGCTAACCGGCCAGCCTTCAGCCAGGCAGGAACCCACGGCAATTTTCTTGCTTTTCACGTTTTCAATGATCCTTTCCCAGTTCTCCTCTATTTCATCAAGTGTTGGTTGGTGATCTGTCTCCTCCTTGGCGTTAAAATCATTCTGTAACTCTTCATTCTCCTCTATTTCCTGATCGGGCTGGCTGTTTGTGATTTTTTTTGGATATCCGTTTGTTTTCGGAGGGGCAGTTTGTGGCTTAAACGTTGAAAAAGAAGCAGTTGGATAATCATTTACTCGTGTTGGGGTGTCCGCTTTTTTTTTTAATTCAACATTTTGCAAAAGTTGCGATAACATCACACTTTTATTCATATTTATCATCTTGACCAGCGCCATTTCCAGATGCAGCCGGGCGCTGGAACTGCGACGGACTATATATTCGGTATCGGAAGAAATTTTTATTAATCTTAACAGGTCTTCGACTTCAAAAGCGTCGCAGAGAGAGAGATACCGCTGCGCGACTTCCTCGGAAACGTCCAGTTCCGAGATCGCTTTTGTGGTTTTGACAACAAGAATATTACGAAAATGTTCGGACAGGCCTGTTAAAAATTCACTAAAATCATACCCTTCGATAAAAATTTGCCCTGAAAGATCAATCCCTCCCTTGACATCGCCGTTTATAATATAATCGGTTACCTGGAAAAACAGATCCTGGTTTATGATTCCCAGAAGGCTCTCAACGTCACCGGCGGTAACGGTTTTCCCGGCGTAAGCGATGATCTGGTCAAGAATACTTTCCGAATCGCGCATACTCCCGTCGCCTTTATTGGTAATATGGCGTAAGGATTCTTCATCTATTTGTATTTCTTCCTTTTCGCACAGCATTTTTAACTGTTCACTGATTTTTTTATTGGTGATCCTTTTGAAATCAAATCGCTGACAGCGGGACAAAATAGTGGCCGGAACTTTGTGGGACTCTGTGGTTGCAAAGATAAACAAAACGTTTTTTGGCGGTTCTTCCAGAGTTTTTAACAAGGCGTTAAAAGCTTCGTTCGTTAACATGTGGACTTCATCAATTATATATATCCGGTGCTTTCCCGGATTCGGAGAATAGCGTAAACTGTCGCGAAGATTACGGACTTCATCGATACCGCGATTGGACGCGCCGTCAATTTCAAACACATCCAGGCTGCGGCTTTCATTTATTTCAACACAATATGAACATTTATCACAGGGGGTTATCGTCGGGCCTTTTTCGCAATTTAACGCTTTGGCCAGAATTCTTGCAACTGTAGTTTTCCCCACACCACGGGGTCCCGAAAAAAGGTACGCGTTGGCGATACGATTCTGCTGAATGGCGTTTTGCAATGTTTTGGTCACATGTTGCTGTCCCACGACTTGTTCGAAAAACATGGGGCGATATTTTCTGGCCAATACTAAATAAGACATATTATCACTCTACGGATTTTTTATCTTTGCAGGATTTTAGAAAGAAAATTCAAACTAATTGTAACATGAATTATAAATGTGTTTAAATAGCCAGGTGATCCTGCGGCACACAGATTAAGTACTTACCGCTGCTATCTTCCGATCCTGACGGGGTTGGGTACGCATCTGTTGCGCAGGGCCTGGCTTATTAGTCTTCCTGGTTTGATGTTACATAATTAAATTCACATCAACAAATCAAACGGTAAGTCTCAACAAAGTCAAACACACAAACATAAAGACCTGTGGAGCCGATGGGAGTCGAACCCACGACCTATACGTTGCGAACGTATCGCTCTCCCAACTGAGCTACGGCCCCTGATAAAAAAACAATCCCTATAAAAACATATCAAGCGGAGAGGGCGGGATTCGAACCCGCGGTAGAGATAACCCTACACACGCTTTCCAAGCGTGCTCCTTCAGCCACTCGGACACCTCTCCATTATCATTTATGTATAAAAGCGGAGAGACAGGGATTCGAACCCTGGGTACCCTAAGGTACAACGGTTTTCGAGACCGCCCGATTCAGCCGCTCTCGCATCTCTCCATATTAATCAAATAATTTTTCGTTTTTTTGCCGGATTTGTGAAAAAAAATCCTTTAAAATTGTACTGCATTCGTCTTTCAGTATTCCGCCGATCACTTTAACTTTAATATCCAGATTTTCATTATCAGCGATCTGCAGAACTGAACCGCATGCTCCGTATCTGGGATCAGGAGCGCCGTATACAACGGTTGAAATTCTTGACAATAAAATGGCGCCTGTACACATCGAACACGGTTCCAGGGTTGTATACAGGATTGAATCGTCCAGTCTCCACGAGGCCAGTGATCGAGATGCGGCGCTTATTGCCATCATTTCTGCGTGCGCGGTCGGGTCATGAAGAGTTTCCACAAGATTATAGCCTTTTCCGATTATTTCCCCTTCATGAACTATCACCGCACCCACCGGCACTTCCAGTTTTTTAAAAGCTTTTTTCGCTTCCTGGAGGGCAATTCGCATCCACTTTTTGTGGTCTTCCATAAATCATTAGTGCCGTAAGTTATTGCGCGCCCGGAGGAACTCGAATCCCCAACCTTCTGGTCCGTAGCCAGACGCTCTATCCAATTGAGCTACGGGCGCGTATTCCTGCATATATATCAGAGCAGCGCGTACGGGATTCGAACCCGTGTTACCGGCGTGAGAGGCCAGCGTCCTAGACCCCTAGACGAACGCGCCATCATAGTTTTTTATTTCTACAACCTTTCAATATACATACTTTAAAAAATAAAGTCAACTTTTTTCATAACCGGGAAAATTGTGTAAAGTTTTTTTCATTGTCCCCTAAAGTAAACAAAATAATGGATTAAATTATCTGTTAACCGTTTAATTTACATTTTAATATGCCCGAATTCAAATAAAATTTTGTTTAATTCAACATAAATTATCGATTTTATTTGCTTGTTTTAGAAAAAAACGTTAGTATTAGATAGAATTTATATATAATTTTATATCATACAAAATATTTTATTCTGTGGAACAATTATTGTATAAAATATTTGTACAAACAGAAGGAAGTATTGTGTCCTATGGATAAGATATATATAAAAACACCTCAATTTCAATACGGGCCGTTATCTCCCGAAGACGCAAAACGGTTAATCCAGGATGGTGTATCAACAGCCCAGGATTTGATATGGGATGTGAAAGATAATACCTGGACCCGGCTGGGCAATTACGAAAGATTTCGCCCGTATTTCGAAGAATTACAAAGCAAAAAGAAGAGGGCCAAAGTCGTCGCTTTCGCCAGCGGCAAGGGAGGTGTCGGGAAAACCGCTTTAACGGCCTCAATGGCTATCGAACTCGGCAAGTTAGGTAAAAAAGTCGTGGTTGTGGATGCTGATTTCGGCGGACCGGATCTGCATGAGTGGATGGGCGTAAGCCGTCCGTCTATCACTTTGAATTCATTTTTTACTTACCGTAATATTACTTTTGAGCATTTACTCATCGACACGCCATATAAAAATGTTAAATTGATCAGCGGTGAAGTGGGTAATATCGCATTTTCTACCCCGAAATTCTTTAAACGTTTAAAATTTTTACGTCAACTGCATACCCTGGATTCTGATTTTGTTTTTGTTGATCTGAGCCCGGGAGTGGCGTATCAAACTGTGGATATCTTTATCTCCTGCGATGAGGGAATTGTCATTACCATTCCGGAACCCACTTCTTTTATGGACTCTTTTAACTTTATCCGCAGTTGCCTGCTCAGAAAATTATACAAGTCGCTCAATTTCAGTGATTATTCCATGAAAAAACTCAAGGAATTTGAAAACTGGGACTGGGTAAAATATGATAAACCATTAAGACCCATTTTTGACAAAATATTAATGAAAGATCCCCGCGCCGGCGCCGTATTTATGGCCGTCATACAGAGATTTAAACCGAAAATAATTTCCAATATGGTTTATAATAAATTGGAGGCAAGGGAATCCAGCGCTTTTAAAGGGAAATTGAAACAACTTTTAATGATCGATGTTATATATTTGGGGTACATTGAGTTCAATCCGAATATGAGACGTTATACCAAAGAAAAACGGCCCTTTATCCTGTCATCCCTGGAAAATGCCAACGGTGAAAAGATACCGCAAATCAAAGTCAATTTTTCGCGCACCTGATGTTTACCAATTGTATTTTTTAGCCCCGGTTTTTTATTTTTTTCACTATTCCGCAATTTACACTATGCCGCTAAATTATTAAGCAACTTGTAAAATATTAAATCGTAAAAATAATAAAATTACTTTATTTACGTGATTTTAAAATATGTTGATTTTGTGATACAGGTCTATTTTTAAATTTGTAAATTAACGTTTAATATATTGTGAATAAAATAACCATTTGGTATTGTTTAAAAATGTTTATAAGAATTCATCAGGACAAATATGAGAAAAACTTTAGCCCTATTATTTATATTGTTTTTAATCACAGCATGTGAAATCGATCACGGACTCGGGACGCTGGATTCGAGAATAACCGGCAGGGTTATTTTTTTGAATCAGGACAAAAAACCGGACTATGTGGAATCCGTACGTATTGTCGCCGCCGTTAATCTGCCGCCGCAAAGTCTGGGAGATGTGGTCTTTACAAATACATCTGTCAATTTAAGCAAGGACGAACCGGATTATTATGTGCCGGCGCCGCTGGCAACTTATCAACTGGTGGCCGCTGTTTGGAAAGAAAAAGGGCAAGCCTGGAATTATTCGAAAATTTTAGGCTTTTACGGATTTGATCCGGTCAATTTTACTTTCGACAGCGTCAAAGTTGTTTTAACAAAAGAACAGCCCGTTGCAAAAAATATCGATATATACTGCGACTGGTCGATATTGCCGGAAAAACAGAATAACTGAAGCATAACGGTTCAATTTATATGTACAGAATTCTCAAATTAAAAATAATCATATTACTGTTATTGATCGTAACCGCACAGGCAAAAATAACCGGTCTTGTCGAAGGTGTGGTTCGATCCGGGGACAATAACGAGTCGCTTCCGGGGGCCAATGTGTTCATCGAAAACACATTTATTGGCGCCAGTACCGACGCAAACGGCCATTTTATTATCTCCGTACCGCCCGGGACCTACTCTTTAAAAGCAAGTTACATCGGTTATAAAGCCGCCGCGCAACCGATTCTTGTCAAACAGAACCGGACGATTACTGTAAATTTTAATCTTGAACCCACCACGCTACAATCCGAACAGATCATTATCAC
The DNA here is from genome assembly GCA_016934825.1 of Candidatus Zhuqueibacterota bacterium. GTDB lineage: Bacteria > Zhuqueibacterota > Zhuqueibacteria > Residuimicrobiales > Krinioviventaceae > Fontivivens. The sequence continues at coordinate 22,607 of JAFGSB010000160.1, read as the reverse complement.
CGGCTCGCGGCAGCCCGAGACACTGAGTTCCGCTGCTTCAAGCATAAATATCCTGGGTTACAATGAAATCGAACGCCGCAACAACATGCGCATCGATGAGGCGCTGCTCAGCGTTCCCGGCGTTGCTATTGTCGGCGAAAATATTAACATACGCGGCGGGTCCGGGTATAACCGGCTCGGCGGCAGCCGTTCACTGGTTCTGCTGGATGGCGTGCCCATCCTGACCAGCGATCTTGGCGCCGCTAACTGGAATATTCTGCCGGTTACCGAAATCGAGCATATAGAAGTGTTAAAAGGCGCCGCGTCATCCCTGTACGGTTCCGGTGCGATAAGCGGCGTGATCAATATATTTACCAAAATGCCCGGAAGTAAACCGGGCCTGTCAGTCCGGCAAAGCTCAGGAATATATGACAACCCGTCTGTGCCGGAATGGAAATGGACGGACAAAACTTTATACTATACCCGGACCGACCTGAGCCTGACCGACACATTCGGCCCGGTGGGTCTGCGGCTGGCCGTGTCGCATCACCGGTCCACAGGCGACCGGGAAAACGGCTTTTTTGAACGCTGGTATTTTACCGGTAAAACCCATATTCAACTGCCCGGGCAGTCAACACTATCCCTGTTCTCCACTTACAGCAAAGAGGACAGGGAACTGTTTTTACAATGGATGGAACAGGACAGGGCCCTGAACGTTCCGCCAACCGAGCGGGGGAATTCTTATGCTATCGACGGATATGTGGGTTACGCGGTATTCAATAAACTGTTCTCGCCGACACTGTCGACAAAGATCAGGGTGTCGTACAACCAGCAGCTTGTCGGTATACCGTTCAATATAACCGGCGCATTCACTCCGGCGTTAGGACTGAGCGGCGAAATGCAGGTAAACTGGAAACCGCACCGGGACCACAGCCTGTCATTGGGTGTGGATTATAAATATGACCAGGTCGAATCCAAATATTACGGTAAACGACGGGCAAACGGTATATCGCCTTACCTGCAGGAAATCTGGAAATTTTCGGAACTGCTGCAATTGAACGCGGGTTTAAGACTTGACACCTATACTCTGGTAGGGGATTCGGTTGAAATGCAGTTAAGTCCAAAAATCGGCGGCAGCTACCAGCCGTGGTACGGCACGATAATCCATTTCTCGATTGGCAGGGGTTTTCGCGCGGCGACAGTGGTTGAAAGATTTATAACCGCCGGTTCAAAAGATTTTAAAGCGCTGCCCAACCCGGATTTACAGCCGGAACGGTCGACATTGTTCGATTTGGGCGTGCGTCAGAACATCGGCGAAACCGCTTACGCGGAAGCGACCCTGTTTTCCAGCAGCTATAAAAATTTGATCGAACCCACACTCCGCTCCGATTTGACGGCGCTGTTTTTAAATTATCCCAAAGGCCGTATACGGGGAATTGAATCCGAATTACGCTGGGATTTATGGCGCGATCATATCCGGCTGCAAACGTCCGCCACCTGGATGGACCCGCGAGAACTCGAATCAAACGAGCCGCTGCCGTACCGGCCAAAATTTATCGCTTACTTTTCACCTGCTTTTTATTACGGAGCCTTTACATTTGAAGCGGACTATCGTTACATGAGCAAACTAAGAAAACTGGCAATTTATCCGCTGGACGAACAGGTGCCGACCAAAGTATGGGATTTACGCTGGAGCTACAACTGGTCGTCGTTTAAATTTCAATTTATGATTAAAAATGCACTGAATTATAATTATACGGTATCCGAAAGAGTTCTGGGAGAAATTCGCAATTACGGATTTTCAGTGAGCAGCAATTTTTAACTTGTTGGTATGATTATTGAATGGAAACAACTATGAAAAAAATATATCTGATTTTAGTCGTTTTATTATTGGCTGCCTTACAGGCCTTTTCACAGGACAAAACCCTGGACCGTCAGTATGTACCCATTATCCTGAGCAATCTTGATGAACCTATTTTAAAGATGGATAAAAACGACTGGCTGGCTTATTCATATAACGCGCAAACAAAAACCTGGAAAGCCGTCCCGTTCCAGGTGGATGAGGTAAAAACTCCGGGCAACTATGAACATGATGAAAGCAATGATCAATTTGATCCCAAAATCGATAACAATGATGAAATCGTCTTCATGCCGGAAGACCTCGGCGACCGGGCCCCGGAATCCGCGTGGGTGGACATTATCGATCCCGAACAATCGCCCCGCATCGAACTTACTGTCAGTGATCCCCTAAATGAATCCAAAAAAGGCTGGATATACCTGTTCAAAAATGTCAACAATCCGCCGATCGTAAAAAGTTATTTCAGCTATTCTCCGCCGCCCAATACTAATTCGGCCGCCGATACGGTCAAGACTAAAGATTTTATACTGGGCCACGCCGACAACGGCTTTTTTAATCATGTCGGTTTTGCGCCCGAGGTTAAAACCGATTTGATGGACCGGTTAAAACTCCGTTTTGCGGGTAAAACTTTTTTAGGCCAGTCTTATAATATTGACGAAAACAGTATATCACCGCAATCCAATCCGGTTTCCCCTTTTTTGGGCCAGGTCAGAACATTCCGGGACGTGCGCACAAAGATTGATCTGCCCATCGTCGGGGAAAAAGGTTTTGATCCGAAATTACAATATTTTCCATATTCCGTGTCCGGCAAAGTGAATCTGCCTGTGGAAGGTGTTGCCGCCGGATTAATCGGCGTGAAACTGATCCGGCTTTCCTTCGATCTGTCACCGGAAAGCAAGGGTATGCTTTTTTTCTCGCAAAAAAACAGGGACGGTATAAATATCGACGGCATCCCTGACAGCCTGGTATCGGATATCGACAATCCCAATGCTTTGAACTGGGTTATGGCCACAGGCCGGCAGGGAACCATTCTCGTATTCATCAAAATGCCGCAGGTCGAAAACGCAAACGTATACCTGTATTATCACGATAACAGCGCCGGAGGTTCGGCCGACGGAACGAAAGATACCGGAGACGGTAAATCCTTCAGCGATATGGGTGTTTACATTCAGTCCACCAGCGATGCGATTAAAGCCAGTCTATTGGATGTCAATTTTACCGTCTATTTCATCAATAAGGACCTGAGTCAGGACGCCGCGGAATGGGGAGATAAATTACAGGTCTGGGAAAGCAATCCGTATCAATTGACCGCGATCTTACAAAACTATAACACGACACTGGTCAAAAAACAGAAAAGTTATATCCCGGCTACTTTCCGGTTGTTGCAGCCGTTTCCCAATCCCTATAATAACGAACGCGGAGCCCTGAAATTTCGGTTTATAAGCGAAAAACTTCGCGATGATTACGGCCTGACAGTGTATAATATCCTCGGGCAGGAAATCAGAAAATTTAACAATATTACCGCGTTAATGGAAGTTCAAAGAACCGTTCTGTGGGACGGCCGGGACAAAAACGGCGCGCTGGTTCTGCCCGGAATGTATTTTTACCGGTTGTACAACGCGCAGGATTCTTTGAGCGGAAAAATTTTAATCGTCAAATAAATTTGTTGCAATGGAACAAAGAAATAGTATATATTGTTGTAAAAGACATGAACATTTTAAAATGCGAGGGATAAAAAATGAAAAATTTAATAACAATGTTAACAATAATAATGGTCATTTTATTGAGCCGGTCTGTATTGACGGCCGGGACTTTACAGGAAGACCGCAAATATGAACCGGCGGTTTTTACCGCCCAGGAAGTAAAAGGATTTATAGATGTACCTGTTAATGAAATTTTCGCTTACGCTTACAACAGTCCAGCCGGAACCTGGAGCATGATCCCGTTCCAGATCGACGAAAGAACATTTGGCACTGACCCTCTGAGTGGATCTGGAGAGAAAAAATGGTATTATTTTGATGAAGTATGGGCAAATATTGATTCGTTAAAGCACCTGAAACACAACGGTATATTTGATGACCACGACGAACTGGTGTTTATGATCAAAGACATGGGCGACAAGGCGCCGGACAACTGTTGGATCGATGACGAAGCGGCAAAGAAAAACGACAGACTGGAAATTATTTTGTCCGATCCGAATGATTCTGATAAAAAAGCCTATATCTACTTATACCGCTCATCTACATTAAAAAAAGAAGATGTCCCAAAGCCTTATAATATGTCATATAATGCAGGAACCTCCACCGTTTCTTCCGCTTATTATAATTTTACTTTCAGCAGTCCCGGCTTGGTTGAAGGAATTACAATAAAAACACCCGGAGGGAGTGGAGAAGACATACTGGATCGTTTGAAAGCAAGAATAAAAGGGGTGATAAATACATTTCTTGTATTACCCATAACTTTAAACGAAGAAGTGTTGGTCAGTGCGGGACTCTATTATACACAGGAGCCGGTTGTCAGGATAATCCGGTCAACAAGTTTTAATTTTGAAATAGCGGGAATCGTCGAGGTTGCTAATTTCTTCAAAGTTGACACGAAATTCTATCCGTTTAGCGGGACAATTGCCGGGGGCGACACCCTGACACCGGATGCTCTGGAGAAACATATGGGAGAAGGTGTTGAACTTAAATTAACGGACTTGCGTTTTTCATGGGACCTGAATCAAAAATCGTCCGGTATGAAAATGTTCACAAAACACAATGATAATATACCTGTAGATGGAAATCAGGATCAGATTGATAAAAAAGTTGATATTCCTGCAGACCCGTCCCAAAAGATTAATGTGTGGAGCATGGCTACAGGTAATCAGGGCACTCTATTTACCTATGGAGAATTTGCCAATACCAAGTGGGATTCAATTTTTCTCTATTATTTTGATAATAAAAATGGCGGAACGGCCGATAAACATATTTTTGATATAAATGATACCGGTGATAAAGTTTCATACAGCGATAACGGTGTTTTATTCAAAGCATCGGTTAGCGATACTATCGTCTTTGAACTGGATTATAACATTTACATGATGCCGGAGAAAGATAAATCAAAATCTTTTGCCGAAAACCTTGCATATAATCTTGCCAATCCGGTAAAAATCGGCAGCAATATCATAACCGACGTCGAGGGAGAAAATAATACGGTTGCACCGCTGATTTTTGCCCTTGCGCAAAATTATCCGAATCCATTCAACAACTCGACTCAATTCAGCTTTGTTCTACCCCGGGCTGAAAACATTAGTTTTAAAATTTATGACACCAACGGCCGGCTGGTTAAAAATTTAACACAGGGTTTTTACACTTCGGGCATACATAAATTCCACTGGAACGGTACAGATGAACTGGGTAAAGAAGTACCATCCGGAATTTATTTCTATCAGTTACAAGCCGGGGCACAATCATTACATAAAAAATTAATTTTAGTACGATAATAAATGTCTGCGGCGTATCGTCAGGATACGCCGCACATTTGCTAACGTGAAAACATCTGAATTTTCCAATAACAATAAATATCCATTTTAAAATTTTCTGTTTAAATACATGAAGGTCTTTATGAAAAATCAGTTGCGACAAAAATTCAGACTGATCGCCGGTGTTAAAATTTTTACAATTGGAAAAATTGCTGTCGGTATAATGTGTTTTGCTCTGCTGTGTTTGTCTTGCGGCGACGATCATGGTATTGCTCCTCTTCCCGGCAAACTGGAACTGGACGTGATGTTTTTCAACCCGGAAATCCCTGAAAACACGGAAGGTGTTTACCTGTTTGTCGCGCCGAAATTCCCCCCGCACGCGATAAATGAATTATATCTCAGTCCCAACAGTTTGCCGCTTGGGGCGGACACGATTCATACCGAAATGGATCTGCCTTACGGTCATTATGAGGCGATCGGATTGTGGTGGTATAACAAAACCACGGAATCGAATCTGGCGGATGTGTTTTCCTTAAAAATCGGCAATAATTATTTACCTTACGAATTTGATATCACACCGGAAGAACCTGTTCATACAACGGATATGTGGGCCGATCTGAACAGGGTGGAACGTAACACATACATTGAAGGGACGATCTATTTTAACGGACCGATTCCCGGGAATACCCTGGCGACGGCTATTGGCGCTTATGTTAAAAAACCGGAAATGAAAATCGATTATCTTATATATTTAAAATCCATGGATTTTAGTATTGATGAAAATCCATATCATTTTAAACTGCCCGTCGATGGAAAAGGTACTGTTCGATACCTGGCTGTCTTTTGGTTGTCGGACCGTTCCGGCCTGGACGATTTTAAAACCCTGGGCTTTTATGAAGACCCCAACAATCCGGGAACTCCCGTGGAATTAAAGCCAAAACCCGACAAACCCATTTCCGGAATTGAAATTCATGCTGATTGGAGTCATATCAATGAATAAAAATGATTCAGCGACTTTGACTATACAATTTAAAAATTTGTCCGTTATAATTTTTCTTGTTAACCTTTTTATTTTTATTTCACCTCCGGCATGGGCCGCCATTACCGGCACCATCAAAGGCTCGGTAACAGACGCCGACAGCAACGAACCGCTGCAGGCCGTGAATATCGTCGTGCAGGGTACAGTCCGAGGCGCCAGCGCGGACGCGGACGGTCATTTTGTGATCAAAAAAATGCCGCCGGGTACATATACGCTGCGCGCTTCGATGATCGGCTACCGTACGGTCTCTATCGCCGACGTTAAAGTTCTGGCCGATCGTGAAACAGAGTTGAAAATCACTCTGCAGGAAACCACCCTGGAATATGATCCGATTGTCGTATTGGCCGGGAAAATGGAGCAGAGACTGGATGAAGCGAGTGTCTCCATGTCCGTCGTTACATCCAAGGACATCGAACAGCGGAATCCCACCAGCATCATCGAAGCCCTGGAAACCGCGCCGGGGGTCAATTTTATCGGCGAGCAGATCAATATCCGCGGCTCGACCGGCTTTACCTTCGGCGCCGGGAACAAAACCCTGCTGCTGCTGGACGGCGTTCCGGTATACGCCAGCGATACCGGCGCGTTTAACTGGGACATGCTGCCGCCGCTGGACATCGAACAGATCGAGGTGCTGAAAGGCGCCGGTTCGACCCTGTGGGGCTCGTCCGCGCTGGGCGGGGTGGTGAATATCATCACCAAAGACCCCAAACCGGAAGGCGAATTGTTGTTTGCCTTTGCCGCAGGGAAATACGACAAACCGTATTACAGCGAATGGGAATGGACGGACCCGAACCGGCTGCATTACACCCGCGAGGACATCAGTTACAGTAAACGGTTAGGGAATTTGGGATTTCGTGTGTCTGCCGGGCGGTTTTTTTCCACCGGTTATACCGTCCTGGGTGATTTCCGCAAATACAATTTAACCGCAAAAGCGGATTATCGTTTTAATAACGGCATCAAATGGACGGTTTATTCTGCTTACAGCAAAATCAACAAGGGATTTTTCGTGCAGTGGAAAGGCCAGAACGATCCCTACGAAGTGGATGTGACCAACCTAAAAAACCGCGGCAAGGTCAATCAGCTTAACCTGTACACCAAACTGGCGGTGCCGTTCTCCTCTCGTTTCGCGATAAACGCGCGCGCCTCCATGAACCGGTCGTTGCTTGGCAACCAGTTCGGCAGGGAAGCGGATTTTAATCCCGCATACGGACAAGGCGGCGAAATACAGGCGGACTGGATCCCATATCCCGGACATGTTGTAACTTTTGGATTGCAGTACCAGGATGATTCCGGCAGCACAAAGTATTTCGGCAAGCATGAAGGATATTTCCTCGGTCCCTTTATTCAGGATGAATGGAAAACCCGTCATAACCTCAGGATCACGACCGGCTTACGTTATGACCGCTACAAATTAATCGGCGGTTTAAAAGAGGACCTGTTCAGTCCGCGTTTCGGCGTAAACTGGCAGCCGTGGGAAAAGACCAGTTTACGAATGTCAGTCGGCAGTGGGTTCCGCGCCGCAACGATCATCGAGCGGTTCCTCGAACACTCGATCATGAATTTCAAAATCAAAGCCAACCCGGCGCTTAAATCCGAAAGCTCATGGGCGTATGATGTCGGAATCCGGCAGTACATCAACAGGGACTGGAATGTGGACGTATCGGTATTTCTGAACGATTACTGGGAACTCATCGAGGCGCATCTGGACCTGATAAGGGGACAAATACAGTTCCGCAATATTCCCCGCGCCCGGATCCAGGGTGTGGAAGCGACGACCAATTTCAGTTACCCGGTTTATTTACTGGGATTGAACTGGACGCCGGGCATCCAGGCAAGCCTGACATATATGGACCATGAAGACATGAAATACCATGAACCCCTGACCTATCGTCCCGATGTGCTGGCGACCGTCAAAACATCCGTCAAAGTGAAAAATTTCAATTTCCAGGCGGATTACCGCTACGCCAGTGAAATAGCCGAAGTCAAAATATATCCCATCAACGACAGGGTTCCCATGAAATTTGTAGACATGCGCCTGGACTACGACATCAGTCTTTTTACGATCCAACTGGGCGTGGTTAATCTATTGAATTACAATTACGCGCCCCGGGAAAGCAACCTGATGCCCATGCGAACATTCACGGCGGGATTAAAGGGAAGATTGTAATAAATCCTTAATATTTTAGAAAAGGAATGGTTTGGAATAATTCAAATCATTCCTTTTTTATTTTATCCAGTTTTTCCTCACGTTCTTTCAGCAGCATTTCCACTTTATTGACGTCATCCCCGGAAAGTGTCCAGTCCGCCGCGCCGAAGAAATCATCAAGTTGTTCCGGTTTTCTGGCGCCGACAATCGCGGAAGTCATTTCCGGGTGGCGCAGCACCCAGGCAATGGCCAACTGCAATACGGTTTTACCGTTGTCCCCGGCTATTTTTTCCAGTTCCTCCACCAGATGCAGGTTAAGAGTCAATTCAGGTTCCATAAAACGCGGGTCGCGGCAGCGGTGGTCGGATTCCGGCAAATTTTCAGCGCGTTCCCTGGTGAATTTACCGGTCAGCAAACCTTTGTACATCGGACTGTAAGCGACCACGCCGATATTATTTTCGCCGCAGAAAGGTAAAATTTCGTTTTCAATGCCACGAACCAGCATACTGTAAGGCGGCTGCAGCGACGCGACCGGATGGATCGGCAGAATACGTTCGAGCTGACGAACGTTAAAATTACATACGCCGCCGTATCGGACCTTGCCCTCCCTGATCAACTCGGCGACAGCGCCCCAGCCTTCTTCAATATCTTCCTCGGGTCTGGGCCAGTGTATCTGGTACAGATCAATGGTTTCTATTTGCAAACGTTTCAGGCTTGATTCACACTCCTTGCGGATATTATCACGTTTCAGATTGGAACCCAATTCCTTTTTCTCGTTCCAAACCCGCGAGCATTTGCTGGCGATAATCGGCTTTTGGCCCATTCCTTTCAGCGCCTTGCCGATAATGGTTTCGGAATGACCGAGTCCGTATACGGCCGCCGTATCGATCCAGTTTATGCCGTTATCCAGGGCTTTATATATTGTTTTGATAGATTTTTTGTCATCCTGCGGACCCCATCCAAACTGCCATTCAGGACCGCCCATCGCCCAGGTACCCAAACCGATTCGGGTAAAGTCAAGATCGGTCCAGCCAAGTTTTTTTGTAATCATTTTGTCGTACCCTGATTGTTAGCTTTTATCTTGCTTTTTCTCAAATCTATTATTATTATTATTTATCATTTAAAACCAAGGTCACCAATGTCCGTTAACCGGCAACAAGAGAGTTCAAGAAATAATATAAAAAAAATGGATATTAAAATCACCCTTTTAATCCACATTGAAAAATGAAAACAGCAATAAAAAACACCATTAATTTTCTAAAATCCCTGCATATATTTTTTACCCACGACATCTGGGTACTGGATTTCAGCAAGGTCTCACGCGCTCGGGCAATTTTTTACCAGCAAATTCTAATCATTTACCTGGTCGGCAGGGCATTTGTACACGACCGTTTGTTGATACGGGCTTCCGCGCTGGTTTACGCGACTCTTTTGTCTATCGTTCCGCTTTTGGCGGTAATGTTCTCCTTATTAAAAGGCTTTGGTTTCCATAATCAACTTGAGCCGACGTTGAACCAGTTTTTCGAGCCGTTAGGCCAGCAGGCCGTCCAGACAATTGTGCCCACCATAGTCAATTTTGTCAATAATGTTAAAGTCGGCGCATTAGGAACAGTCGGCTTTTTGCTTTTGTTTTTATCCGTCTGGTCCATTGTTAACAATATTGAACGCGCATTCAACGATGTATGGAAAATACGAAAAGTAAGAAGCATACACCGCCGTTTTACCGATTATATCAGCGTATTGATTGTTGGACCGCTGCTGGTTTTTGTTTTTGTTGGAGTTGTTGCTTCCCTGCAAAGTTTCGTCATTGTACAGACCATCAGCAAAATTCCCGGTATCCCTTATATCTTTAATAAAACAGTCCCTTTTATCATCACCTGGCTGTTTTTTTATTTTGTTCTCACTTATGTGCCCAACACCAAAGTAAAATTAAAACCAGCCCTAACGGGATCGGCAATTTCCGCGGTTTTATGGGTCATTGCGAATTATCTCTTTGCCCATTTTATAGTTTCGGCGTATCAATACGGGACGTCGGCAGCCATCTACGCCGGTTTCGCAACGCTGCCGCTTTTCCTTTTATGGATGTTTATCAGTTGGGCCATTATGCTCCTGGGAGTGGAACTGTCCTACGTGTATCAAAACATCGATCAGATTTCCTGGGAGATCAGGGATACCAATTATAGTCATTCGGTCAAAAACGAACTGGCCCTGAAAATAGTTCTGTATACGGGACAAAAATTTTATAATAATGAACAGGCGCCGACAGCTTCTGAACTGTCGGACACATTTAACTGCCCACTGCCGCTAACACACGATATGCTTGCTTTGCTGGTAGACCAGGGTATATTATATATTATCGACCGCGAACCGCCCGGCTTTGTTCCCGCTAAAAGCCTGGAAAAAATATTCGTGGACGAAATATTTAATAAGGTGCAGACATCCGGGATTAATATAATACATGAAAAAGAACCGCAGATTTTGAACGATAAAGTATTATCAATAATGAACAAATATAACAAAACATTACACAGGTCTTTTGGTCAAACAAGTATTCTTGACCTGATCAAAGAAGAAATTAATTCTTAAGGGGATGCCTACAAAATTACAGGGGAAAAATGAAAATTTTTAACATCATTCTTATAATTAGCGGATCACTGCTATATCCGGTCTCTCTCTCGGCGAAAATTATTTTATCAGAAATTATGTTCAATCCGCTTGGCAATGAAAGATATAACGAATTTATTGAACTGTATAATACAAGTGCCAGTGACTCTGTCAATTTAGACCACTGGCTTTTAAGCGACGGGGAAAAGTATAACAACATCTTACCTTCCAGTGGCAGTACTGTCCTGCAGCCCCTTCAATATGCTGTAGTTCTTGTGCCGAATTATTATGAAAACAGCAGTGAATATGAAAATACTATCCCCGAATCCGCGCTGAAACTTACGATAAATTCTTCTTTATTCGGTTCTTATGGGCTGGCAAACGACAGGGAAGAAACTGTTTCGATATATACACCGGATTCCACTATTGTCGCCTCATGGACATATAACGTGCCCAATCCGGAAGGAATTTCTGAAGAAAAACGAATACCCGGGCAGGGCGATGATGAATCGAACTGGGGACATTCGCTTGTCGAAGGCGGAACGCCCGGATATAAAAATTCCATTACCCCTGAAGAATACGATATTGCGATAAACAATGAATCCTTTCGAATGGAACCGGAGAATCCGGGTTATGGAGATACAGGTTTCATCTCTATAAATGTAAAAAATGCCGGGATGACTGTTTTATACGATGTGTCCGTAGTTTGTGCTTATCAGACTGCGGGCGCGGAATTTTTTTGTTTGATTGGGGATACGATAAAAATCCCTTGCATTGACGCTTTTAAAAGTGAACAGGTCAAAATAACCTGGCCTGATATTCCTTCCGGCGTTTTTATATTGAAACTTGCCGCCTTCCACCCGCTGGACCGGAACCCGGATAATAATCTCTGTCTTTATGAAATAATAACCGGTTATCCTGAACGGGCGTTGATAATAAATGAAATTATGTATAATCCGTTACCGGACATGCCGGAATGGGTCGAGTTGTATAATCCGGGCACCTTCACTGTCAATCTGAAAAACTGGAAAATATCCGATAAGGATACGGCAAATGCCGTAATTTTATGTGACACATCCGTGTTTATAAATCCTTATGAATTTATAATCATTACCAGGGATTCGGCAATATATAGTCAGCTTGATCCGGGGGCGATGGTTTTTATAAACAAAAATTTGCCTTCTTTAAACAATGATATGGACGGCGTAACGATATTTGACGGCGTCCACACAATAATTGAACAACTTTTATATGAACAGGGCTGGGGCGGCGCCAAAGGTAAATCGCTGGAAAGGATCAATCCCGGCATAGCCGGCAACCGGAAAAATAACTGGGGCACCTCGGTTGGGGCTTCCGGGCACACGGCCGGTTTTCAGAACAGTATTTTCACAACCGTGTTACCCGCGAAAACGTCTTTAACAATATCTCCCGATCCCTTTTCTCCCGACGGAGATGGGCATGATGATTTGACCGCGATCCAATACACATTGGATACTCATACGGCATATCTCAACATCCGTATATTCGATATTCAGGGTCGCCAGGTCCGTTTTTTAATAAATAATGAACCGGGCGGATCAAAAGGTACAATATTTTGGGATGGGCTTGATGATGAAGGGTTAACCTGCCGGATGGGAATTTACATTATATTACTCGAAGCCGAAAATCATGAGCGGCAAAAAATTGACAGGGTGCAGGATACGGTTGTACTGGCAAAAAATCTTTAATCTCTATTGATTTTATTCTTCGAAGCTTGCTTCGGAATACTCATAAAAACGTCCGCTAACCACTTTGTAGCGTGTTGCGAGGACGTTCATTGTTCCCAGGCATCGGAGCTATTCTCTTCAGCTTTTCTGATTTTTTCCTCAATTATTTTTTGCAGAGAATCGGCATTAAAATTCCAATTCCAGTTTTTTTCCAGGGAATCCGGTAACCCCGCATTGTCTAAAATATGTTGAACATCCGGTACGTAAACCGGAATTTTCGGGATTTGTTCCAATACAATATTTATTGCTTTTTCTAATTCCGCCTGATGTGATAAAGTAGCCTTCCAGACCAGAATTTTTTCCTTCTCCAGTCTTTCAATTTGATTTTGCAGAGTCGTATCTTTTGTAAAATCCATAATGTTTTTTAAATCAACATTCAACGCAACAGTTAATCCGCTGTCGGCATTGAATATCATTTGTTTCCGTAAAGCCCTTTTACTGGAATCATGTTGTATTAATTCATGCATTTCTTCCTGAAATTCTTTTACTTTGCTTAACCGTTCTGCAATTTGCCTTCTTTCAAGATCGTTCCAATATTCTTTTGGAGGACCGGGAACAGGCCATTTTCCTGTCTTATCCTTTTTCCCTTTGCCCACGGCGGCGGGTTCAGGCGCTTCAAAAGGTTTTTGGGGGGGCAAAACCAAATCTTTGTTGTCAAAATTCAGCGCCGTAAGAGCGTCCTCAGCATGTATTACGGTATCCCCGGTAGTCAGGTTTAATATTGTTGCCGCAACCCGTTCAACTTCCTCCGGCGGAATTTCCTCTTTGTCCGCTTGCTGCAAAAATTCATCATATTTTCTTTTTAACAGTTCTTTCTGTTCGCCGTCAGGAACCATTGCCATTAGATCATCACCGAACAATTCAAGTGTTGATCTAAAAATATCGGTTTTTATCTTCTGATCTTTTACAAGCAGGAAAAAAATCCCGAATGAAAGGATCAAGACAAAAACAGCCATGAGGAGACTTTTAAAAAATTTCATTCTTTTACTCAAAAAGGATAGTAATATTGATACTATTATTACGCTTAATTATTATCCGGGTTCCAATTTTAAAAATTTTATTTCGGCACAATAATTTTAAGCGCTTTCGGTTCGACGGAAATATTTAAAACTGTACCGGCGTCAACAGGTTCTCCGTCATAATGAAACGGCCCGGGGTTTTCCCTTATTATTTGCACGGACTTTGCCCGATATCTCTCATATTTTCGAACTTTATCAATTTTACCGGTAAATATTTTGGGCAAATGAAAAATGGCGTATAAAAATTTTACCCTGTGTATTATGCAAATATCCAAAAGGCCGTCATCGGGCTCGGCATAGGGTGCGATGATGGCGCCAACCCCCCATTGTTTCTGGTTTGCAATCGTAACAAGCAGTGCGGGAACGGCAATCTGTTTACCGTCGAATTTTAAAATAAATACCTCGGGTTTATAGTAAACGAATTCACGAAAACCAATGGTAAAATAGGGTAACGGCCCGCGGATATTTCCCTCATCAAATATTTTGCCGATTACCGCGTCAAATCCCATCCCCGTGACAATAAAAAAATGGCGGTCTTCAATCTTGCCGGCATCTATTGTTTTTATTTGACCGTTCGTTAATAATTTAATCGCTTTATTGATGGAAAGAGGTATGTTCATATTACGAGCCAGTCCGTTACCCGATCCAATCGGGATAATACCGACGGCCGTGTCGGTATATAATAAAGCGGTGGCGACCTCATTCACCGTTCCGTCTCCCCCTATGGCGACAACCGCGTCATATCCTTTTCGTGATGCCTCTTTTGCCATTTTATACGCATGCCCTTTGTACTGTGTCTCCTCAAAATCAAAAACAAAAGGGGGATCGTTCAAAGCGTTTTCGACAAGTTTACGTATTATCAGCGGACTTCGAATGAGCCCGGATGTTGGATTGTGAATAAATTTTACTTTTTTTAATTGCACAATCTGTACTTTGTCCTTTATTTAATTAACGCAAGACGCCGGTCAAATCCGGATAATATGGTAAATTAAAATGAATTGATATATAAATATAAATTGCAGAAAAAATAAAAACAAAGGGATTTTTCACTCATTTATTTTTCGGGCAATGAATATGGACAAACCGCTGTAATAATCATAATGCTGTTTTTGAAAATCCCCGTAAAGATATTCAAGTTGAAAACCGGTCAGCTTTAACAGCAATTCCATTTCATATCGAAAAATATACCTGTAAACCATTTTTAATGTTTTATCTTTGGCATTTTTCTGTTTGTAGGTGTTAAAAATATTCAAAAGCTGTTTTACAGGATCGTGCTTTATACGACACAAAATTGAAACGCCTGATTTTTCATAAGCTAATTCATCCTCCTGGATTTCATCTTTCCATTCCCGATTCGACAAAACCTGATACAGGGGAACAAAAAGATCCAAGGCAAGAATACCTCCGGGAAGTAAATGTCGATTGATACAATTTAAAGTGCTTATTTGATCTTTTAAAGTCAGATTATGTAAAAAAGCGCGAAACGGAATGATGCACAACGGAAATTTTTTATCCAAAAAAAAATCCCGCATATCCGTTTGCACTAAATTTATGTTCTTTGCTATTTTCTTTGGGATTTGACTGATATATCCGGCGCATCTGTCCAGCATTTGTGATGAATTATCCACACCCCAAACAGTATGACCTTCTTCCGCGAGGGGAATAGTAATCCGCCCCGTACCCGCGCCAATTTCCAAAACCGGAGAACCGGTTTCCTGCGCTAAATCAAGATAAAAGTCGAGATCATCATCTTTATGGTCATACTCGAGATCATAAAACGGGGCAAATTTATCGTAAAGAGCTGCCATAGTTTTTCATAAGGTAAATAAAAATTCGCTATTAGAGAATAAACAGCGTTTGGAAAGTCGAAACTAAAAAGACTATATTTCCATTATTTCTTTTTCTTTAATGGATAACAGGTCGTCGATTTTTTTCACGTAATCATCCGTTAATTTTTGGATGTCATTCTGGGCATCATGAAAATTGTCCTCAGAAATTTCGTGGCTTTTTTCCGCCTTTTTTAGTTTCTCATTGGCGTCGCGTCTGATATTGCGAACAGATATTTTACCATCTTCTCCGACTTTTTTTGCAATCTTGACCAAACCCTGTCTTCTTTCCTCCGTCAATTGGGGAATCGGAATTCGGACAACAATTCCATCATTTGTCGGATTTAAACCCAAATCCGATTTAAGTATGGCTTTTTCAATGTCACCGATTAATCTTTTCTCCCACGGCTGTACTACAAGGAGTCGCGGTTCGGGTGCGCTGATATTTGCCACCTGTTTTATCGGCATTTTACTGCCGTAATATTCCACCTGTATTCCGTCAAGCAAAGCCGGTGAAGCTTTACCGGTTCGCAGTTTTGTAAATTCGTGTCGTACACTGTCAACCGCAAGCTCCATCTTTTTTTTTGCGTCAGTTTTAGTTTCTTCAATCATATTACTCACCAATTACTTTGGTTCCGATTTTTTCACCTGAAATTATTTTTTTTAAATTACCCGCCACTTTTAATTTAAATACCAAAATGGGTAAATTATTTTCCATACACAAAGTAACAGCGGTTGTATCCATAACCTTTAACCGTTTTTCAACGACTTGCATATAGGTTAATTCATCAAATTTTACAGCATCATCATAAATCTGCGGATCTTTATCATAAACTCCATCAACCTGTGTGCCTTTAAATATGGCATCGGCCTCAATTTCAATGGCGCGAAGCGCGGCTGCCGTGTCTGTTGTAAAATACGGATTTCCCGTACCGGCGCCAAAAATAACAACATTATTATTATCCAGGTGAGAAATAGCGCGTCGCCGAATAAACGGTTCGGCTAATTCTTCCATTTTGATGGCTGTCATAACTCTTGTGGGTATTTGATACCGTTCAAGATAATCCTGAAGAGCCAAAGCATTCAAAACCGTTGCCAGCATTCCCATATAATCGGCGGTAACCCGATCCATCCCCCGGGCGCTGGCAGATAAACCGCGAAAAATATTGCCGCCGCCGACAATAATACCAATTTGCACACCCATGTTATAAATTTCACTGATTTCTCTGCTGATTTGATCGACGGTTTGCGGGTCAATACCCAACTTTTTGGAATTGCCCATTAAAGCTTCACCGCTCAATTTAAGCAGAATCCGCTTGTATATTGGTTTTAATTCTGTTTGTTTATCTTCCTGGAACATTCACTTTTTTCTTTTTTATATAAAAAAAGAGCAAAGAAAAATCTTTGCTCTTGATAAATATTTATTCGCCTAACTGAAACCGGACAAAACGTTTTATTACGATATTTTCACCTAATTTTGTAATTATTTCGTTCAACAAATCTCTAATCGTTTTATCCGGGTCTTTTACAAATGCCTGTTCCAATAAGCAGGTTTCCTGGTAAAACTTGTCCAGTTTTCCTGTTATCATTTTCTCAATAATATTTTCAGGCTTTCCCTGCTCACGAGCCTGTGCACGGTATATCTCGAGTTCTTTTTCAACAATTTCCTTGGACATCTGCTCACGGTCCACGACCACCGGTTTTGCCGCCGCAATATGCATTGCCACATCTTTGGTGAAATTTAAAAAATCGTCTGTTCTGGCTACAAAATCTGTTTCACAATTGATTTCAACAAGAATACCCAATCTGCTTCCGGGATGTATATAAGACTGAATAATTCCTTCCTGTGTTGATCTTCCGGCTTTTTTTTCTACTTTTTGCAGTCCTTTTTTCCGTAAATAGTCTATTGCTTTATCCACATTACCGCCAGATTCCTGTAATGCTTTTTTACAGTCCATCATGCCTGCGCCCGTCTTCTCTCTCAGTGATTTTACTTCCGAAGCCGAAATGGCCATAAGTATATCTCCTTCTATTATTATCTATTATAAATAATTGAACATATCAATGTTATTCATCAAACATTTCATCATCTTCGGCATTGTCCGCAGTAAAAGCTTCAACAGGTTCTTCTTCCTCAGAGACATTATCACCCTCGATTGCCCGTTTTTCTTCCATTCCGGCTTTACCTTCGATGACCGCATCGACAAGGGTATGGGTAATCAGGTTAATAGCCTTAAATGCGTCATCATTACAGGGAATCGGATAATCGATCAAATCGGGATCTGAATTTGTGTCCAATAAAGCAAAAACCGGAATATTCAGTTTATTTGCTTCCTGTAAAGCGATAGACTCTTTTTTCGCGTCAACAATAAAAATCGCCGAGGGAATATGGTTCATGTCCCGAATGCCGCCCAGGATCTTGTTCAATTTTTCTTTTTCACGTTCAATCGATAAAATTTCTTTTTTGGACAACTTGTCGTATGTTCCGTCCGTTGCCTTTTTCTCAAGATTCTTTAATCGTTTTATACTCTTTTTAATGGTGATAAAATTGGTAAGTGTACCGCCAAGCCATCGCTCGGTAACGTAAGGCATGCCGCATCGACCAGCTTCCAGTTCAATAATATCTTTGGCTTGCTTTTTCGTTCCGACTAATAAAATATCTCCGCTCTCAGAGCGAACAATTTCGGTGATTGCCTGGCACGCTTTTTCGAGTAGATTTAATGTTTTTTTAAGATCAATAATGTGGATGCCATTTCTTTCCATAAAAATGTATTCTTTCATTTTGGGATTCCACCTGCGTGTCAGGTGGCCAAAATGACATCCGGCCAAGAGCAAATCCTGAATGGTTACATTTGCCATTAGTATACCTCTCTATTTTGGGGTTAATCCTCCATTCTCCTTTTAAGAACCCTGCGGGCACCCCATAAGAAGAATGTGCGTTGTTATATAATTATTACAATAATATTAACGTTTCGAGAATTGGAAGCGTTTTCGCGCGCCGGGTTGTCCGTATTTCTTACGTTCGACCATTCTGGGGTCTCTTGTCAGAAAACCGTTTTGTCGTAATGCGGGGCGTAATTCTTCATTCGATTTGACCAGCGCCCGGGCAATTCCCAATAATAATGCGCCTGACTGACCTGTAAGTCCGCCGCCTTTTACAAAGGCTTTAATGTCGTATTTGTCGATACTGTCCGTAACAACAAGCGGCTGCTCAACAATCATTTTAAGAGTGTCTCGCTTTACATAATCAAACAGCTCTTGATTGTTTACTTCAATTTTACCGCTTCCCGGCTTTAAATATACACGTGCAACAGCATTTTTCCTGCGACCGGTAGCGTAGTAAGAATTCTCCTTCAACTCTTTATCTCCTTAATTCAAACCTTGACATAGGTTTTTATTTTAAATTGACAGTTGTTCCGGCGTCTGAGCTTGATGAGGATGCTCTTCAGAAGCATATATTTTTAATTTTTTCAACATCTTGCGGCCCAAACGATTATGCGGCAGCATCCCTCTGACTGCCTGCCGAAGAACAAACTCCGGTTTTGTTTGCAGTACAGTTGTATAAGAGGTTTTTTTCAGACCGCCGGGATAACCCGAATGTCTAAAATATAATTTCTGCTCCGCTTTTCTTCCTGTAACACGTACTTTATCAGCATTAACAACAACAATAAAATCACCTACATCGGCATGTGGCGCCCATATCGGTTTATGTTTGCCGTAAAGTACCTGTGCAATTTTACTGGCTAAACGTCCCAAAATCAACCCATTCGCGTCAATGATATACCATTTTCGCTCTATATCCTGGGGTTTAGGTGAATATGTTTTCACGGTTTACATCTCCCATATTAAATTATTACATAGACATAAAAATTAAATAAAAAAAATGAAATATGCAAGAAATTTGTGCGGTTAATCAGGTATTTTGTGCAACGTTAAACATTTATTCCTCTAACATCCACAACAAACCTTTATTCATTACACACTTGACCGAGCCGTAAAATGTCCTGCCGTCAAAAGGCGTATTCTTTGACAAGGAGTGTAATTTGGCCCGTTCAATTTTCACCTTTTTATCCGGATTAAAAATGGTAATATTTGCGGTTTCCCCTTCCCTGATTTCCGGTACCGGCAAATTCAAAATATTTCTCGGTTGTATGGACATCAATGATACAGCCTTTTCAAGCGACAAAATACCTTCCCTGACAATGTGAGTATTAATGATGCCGAGCATTGTTTCAAGGCCGATAATACCAAAGGGTGCAACATTAAATTCAACATCTTTTTCTTCGATTGAATAAGGGGAATGATCCGAGGCAATCACGTCAATAGTACCGTCCTTGAGCCCTTCTTTTAGCGCGTCAATATCTTCCGGCCGCCTGAACGGAGGATTAACCTTAAAATTGGTATCATATCCCACAACTGATTCATCAGATAAAATAAGCTGATGTGGAGCGACCTCACAGGTAATTTTAAGCCCCTCGTTTTTGGCGCGGCGAACGAGATCAACTCCCCTCCTGGTGCTGATATGGGGAATATGTACTTTTCCTCCGGTCAGTTCGGCTAAAAATATATCCCTGGCAATTATAATTTCTTCGGCGGCGTTGGGCATGGGCAACAATCCCAGTCGGGTAGATATCATACTTTCATTCATTTGCCCGTTGGCGGTGAGCTTGAGTTCTTCACAATGGTCAATTATAGTCATGTCGTACATGCTCGAATATTCCAGAGCACGCCGCATAACCGCAGAATTGACAACCGGATTCTCAGCGTCGGAAAAAGCCACGGCGCCGGCTTTTCGCAATTCCGCCATTTCCGTAATTTCACTACCGGCTCTTTTTTTTGTTATAGCCGCGATCGGATTTACATTAACCAGTTCAGATTCGGAATGTTTTTTTATGAATCGAACAACTTCCTGCTTATCACATGCAGGTTCCGTATCCGGCATAGAGCATATCTCCGTGAACCCGCCGGCCATTGCTGCCGCGCAGCCGCTTTTGATGGTTTCCTGGTCCTCCCGACCGGGTTCCCTGAGATGTACATGCATATCAAACAAACCGGGGGCGACGATGTGGTCGGTAATATCAATTATTTGTCCCGCAAATTGTGTCTGTTCGATCTGACCTGTTTTATCGATTATCCCGTTAACGACGACCAAATCGAGCTGTTTCATGCTGCCGCCCAAAGGGTCAATAATTTTTCCGCCTTTGAAGAGATATTTATCCAATTTTTTTAACACAATTCTTTACCTTTAATTTAATCCCGAGGCTTCCACGCCGCTTAACAGTAATAAAACGGCCATACGAACGGCGACACCGTTTGTGACCTGTTGTAATATGATTGAAAAATCGGAATCCGCAACATTACTGTCTAATTCTACTCCACGATTAATTGGGCCGGGATGCATAATGGTTATTTCTTTTTTTGCCCGGTTTAGCCGTTCGAGTGTTATTCCAAATTCCGCATGGTATTCCCGGATTGACGGAAACAAACCGGAATCCTGTCTTTCCAGTTGTATACGAAGAACATTCAGGGCATCGGCCCATTCAATGGCCTCATCCACATTATAAGTAACTTGGACGCCAAATTGATCGACATCCCTGGGAATAAGGGTTTTCGGCCCGCATACCATCACTTCGGCCCCCATACTTTTTAACCCGAAAATATTTGACGTGGCAACACGGCCATGGGTGATATCCCCGATAATAGCGACTTTTAATCCTTCCAGTTTACCGAATTTTTCCCGTAGGGACAGTAAATCCAGCAGGGCCTGGGTCGGATGTTCATGCATGCCGTCCCCGGCATTGATAATCGCGGCGTCAACACATTTTGTTAAAAACAACGGTACGCCCGCCGCCGAATGCCGGACAACGACCATATCTATATTCATGGCCTCGATATTACGGATTGTATCCCGAAGAGTTTCCCCTTTTTTAGCCGAGCTGGTGGAACTGGAAAAGTTGACCGTATCCGCGGACAAACGTTTTTCAGCCAACTCAAAGGAAATGCGTGTCCGGGTTGAAGGTTCATAAAAAAGATTAACCACGGTTTTCCCCCGCAGAGTGGGAACTTTAGGAATGTCGCGGCTTAATATTTCTTTAAAGGAAACTGCCGTATCAAGTATCAATTGAATATCCGATCTGGGTACGCCTTCCAAACCAAGCAAATGAGAGCTCGATAATGACATTATCCGACCTCCTTTGGCGATTCGATAAGCAATACACAATCTTCGTCATCATCCTCTTCAAGTTTAACCTGAATTTCTTCTCCCACAGATGTGGGAATTTCTTTGCCGACATAATCTGCCCGGATCGGTAATTCGCGGTGTCCCCTGTCCACAAGCACGGCAAGCTGAATACTGGAAGGCCTGCCAAAGTCCATCAGCGCGTCAAGCGCCGCTCTTGAAGTTCTGCCCGTATATAAAACATCATCAACAAGAACGACATCCATGTCATTGATTTCGAAGGGAATATTCGTCACCTGAACCACCGGTTGTTTCAGCCTTTTGCGAAAATCATCACGATACAATGTGATGTCTAATAGACCCAGCGGAACATTCTTGTTCTCGATCTCACGAATTTTTTTGACCAGCCTTTCGGCAATTGTCGCGCCCCGGGTTCTCACTCCGACGATGGCAAGCTTGTCAACGCCTTTATTACGCTCTATTATTTCCAGGACCAATCGTGTAATGGTCCGCTGTAATCCTTCAGCGTCGATAATTTTAGCTTTTATTTTTGTTTTCATGTTATTACTTTATAATAGATAAATTTAACCGGATTTTTTATTTGACAGGTATATATTGACCATAAAAGATGCCGCTGTCCGGAGAATCCGTATCAAATGATTAACAATTCAAAAAAATACCTTCAACGAATTATCGAGAAGGCAGAACAGAGAAAAAATAAATTTATTT